>JAFSVF010000001.1 GCA_017450205.1 Bacilli bacterium
ATGTCTATCTTTCTTAAAACCTAAAGCTACTTGTCCAGGTAAATGACCAGATTTAATAGCACCATTTAAACCGAACTTTGTTCTTTCTGAAACTATTTCAATTTCAAGTTGTGATAAGACAGTTAACATTCTTACAAAGAATCTACCATTAGCAGTAGAGGTATTAACATCATCTCTATCACATACTAGGTAAGTATTATACTTTTCTAGTTGTGAGATTAGTTCTTCTAAATCTCTAACTGAACGAGTGACTCTATCAAGTTTATAAGCAACAATATAATTGATTTTCTTTTCTTTCATATCTTTAAGCATTTCTTGAAACTTTGGTCTATGTTCCATATCTTTAGCACTAACACCAGCATCACAATATACTTTATATACTTCATAACCTTTATAATCACATAATTGTTTTAGTTTTTCTTCTTGTTCTCCTAAACTAAATCCTTCACGAGCTTGATCTTCAGTTGATACACGAATATAAATACCAGCAACTTTTCTTTCTTCTTCCATATAGTCCTCCTTTTTTTCTTTCGTATTAACGAAAAAGAAGCCAATAGTATCTAGTAAAGCCTACATACTACTGACTTCTTATAATTATTATAAATATATGTTTCTTTGCTTTTATTCATAGATGTACCTCCATTTCTAGAGTATACCTCTTTCATTGGTTATTTATAATATCACTTTTTTAAAATAAGTCAATAGTTAGCAACTTTTAGCTAGTTTAAAGAAATGTTCAAGTTCTGATAAATTATGTTGTTCGTTTAGATTATTAACATAAAAAGTATTAACACCATTGAAGAACAAGAATGTATAATTATTAATTATTACTTTGTGTGGATCTACATAAGCTAGATTACTAGGTTCTAACCTAATTAAATGACCTTTCTCAAGCTTAATAGGAGTAGAAGTATAATTCTTAGCCCAATCGATCTTTTTCTTTAATTCAGGGCTTAAATCAAGTTTTTCTTTAATAATATTTAACATATCATCACAACCTTTCTTAACAACAAAAAAACTCAATTCTTTCGAATTGAGCTTTATCTCAACATCGCTTGGTGCGACGATTTTTACATATGGAGCAAGTGAGGAGAATCGGACTCCCGTCTCAACCTTGGCAAGGTCGCATTCTACCATTGAACCACACCTGCAAAAACTTAATTGACAAAAATAATATATCAAATATTTATATATAAATCAAGGATAAATTTAAATATTTATAGACTATACTTTTTTTTCTTATATCATGATATAATCAAGAAGATAAGAGGTTAGTATATGAGAAAACAAATGAGGGATATAAAAAAGAAAATTATTAATTTCAATTTTAAACAATTCTCGAAGAAAACTATTACAGATTTAATAAACTTTGTTAATTACAATAGAATGTTTATGGCATATTTAATACTAGCTTTAATAAGTTGTTTTTTAATTAGAAAGTTTACAATTAATGATCACTTTAATCTATATGCAACATTCTTTGACTTTAGTATTATTATGATTTTAGGTAGCTTAGGATACTTATTTAAAGTTAAAAATCAATATAGATATTGGAATACTATACTAATAGTAATTACTTTAATTAACTTAATAAATGGTATTTATTATAAATTCTTTACTAACTTTGTTACTGTAGGTCTTTTAGAGTCTCTAGGACAAACTGGAGAAGTAACAGATGCAGTATTCTCAAGACTAGACTGGAAAAACTTTGTTTATTTATTAGCACCAATTATCTTTATAGTATTACATATATATTTAAAGAAAAAAGATTATTTTAACTATGTAGAAAAAGTAGAAAACAGTAAAAAGTTACTAGGCAATGTACTTATTATTGGTGTAATATGTCTATTTGTTAATATTTCTACGCTTGAAGCAAAAGATGTATCAAGACTTACTAAACAATGGAATAGAGAGTACATAGTACAAAGATTTGGGATAGTAATTTATCAAGTAAATGATATTATTCAAACTACTGTAACTCATTTATCTACAATTTTTGGTAAAGAAGAAGCATATGATAGATTTAATGAATACTATAAGGAAAATCCTTATCAAGAATCTAGTAATAAATATACTAATCTTTTAAGTGGTTATAATGTAATATCTATTCATTTAGAAAGTATAATGAACTTTCTTATAGGTTTAAAAATAAATGGAGAAGAAGTAACTCCAAATTTAAATAAACTTGTTAATGAATCAATGTATTTTAATAATTTTTATTCGCAAGTATCCGTAGGAACTTCAAGTGATGCAGAGTTTACTTTAAATACATCACTAATGCCGGTACAAAGCGGTACAGTATTTGTTTCTTACTACAATAGAACATACCAATCACTTGAAAGTTTATTAAATGAGAAAAACTACTATACATTCTCAATGCACGGTAATAAGGCATCTATGTGGAATAGAGATAAGATGTATCCATATTTAGGATATCAAAGATTCTATGCTGAAGAAGATTATAATATTGATGAAATCGTAGGACTAGGTTTATCTGATAAATCATTCTTTAAACAAAATGAAACTAAATTAGAAGAAATTCAAAAGATGGTTGACGAATCAGATAACTTTAATAACTATATGGGAACTCTAATTATGTTATCAAATCATACTCCATGGCAAGATCCAATATATCTTGAAGGAGAAGATGCTTTTGATATAAATTATCATACAGGTAAAATAGATCCACTTACTAAAACTGAAATAGTTTATGATTATCTTGAAGGAAGTGGAATGGAAACACTTGGAAGATATATTAGAGCTGCACATTATGCAGATGAACAATTAGGTACATTTATTAATTATGTTAAAACATCAGGTAAGTATAATAATACATTATTTATGTTATATGGAGATCATGCAGCACAAATAGGTAGAAAACAATTCAGTCACTTTGTAAACTTTAATCCTGAGACTGGATTAGATTATACTCAAGATGATCCAAATTATATTGATTTTGATCAAACTGAATTTGAAATATATAAGAAAGTACCATTTATACTATGGACTCCAAATGGAAGACTAGAAACTGGTAAAATATCTTATCCAATGGGTATGATAGATGTACTTCCAACTGTATCAAATATGTTAGGACTTAAACCTACATATGCATTAGGTAATGATATTTTTAATATAAAGAATAATAATACAATAGTATTCCCTAATGGTAACTTTATTACTGATAAAGTATATTACTATAGTTCTAAAGGAACATATAAGTTATTAAAAGAAGATAAAAAGACATCAACAACGTTTGATATAGATTATATAACTAACAAAATTCAATATACTGAAGACATTTTACAAATAAGTAATGATATAATAGTATATGATTTACTAAAAGAACAAAAAGAAAGAAGTGATTCCTCTGAAAGCAAATAAAACACCAAAGAAAAAAAAAGAATCAAATCCATTAGTTAAAAAGTCTATTATATTTACTATAATTATTATACTTGTAATGGCATTAATTGGGTTCTCTTTATATTTCTTATTTAAAGGTGATGATAAAAAACCTGAAGAAATAGTTAAAACTACATTAAGTACACTTGATGAATATGGTTATACATTAGATGACTTAGATACAGAAATATATAAAACTGAATTTAATACTTTAAAAGCTAATCTAGAATCTGAAACAATAAACTATGAAGAATATGCGTCTTCAATTGCAAAACTATTTACAATTGATTTATTTACTTTATCTAATAAATTAAATAAATATGATGTTGGAGGTTCTGAATTCTTATTCCCAGCTAATAAAGATAATTTTATACTTAAGGCAGAAGATACAATCTATAAATATGTTGAAGATAATTCTAAAGGAACTAGAAAGCAAGAATTACCAACTGTATCTAAAGTAACTGCTACAACTAAAACAACAAAATATACTTATAAACCTGACTTTGATAAAAATATAAAGAAGGATTATGAAGGATATTCAGTTAAAATTAATATAGAATATGAAAAGAAACTAGATTATCCAACAAGCTTAGATATTACTATTATTAAAGAAGATAATAAGTTATATATAGCTGAAATAAAATAAAATAAACTATTTTGATAGTTTATTTTTTTATTGCATTACATATAAAGATTAATTATAATAAAACGCATAGGTGAACATATTATGGAAGACAAGATAAAAGAGTTAGCAAGTGATCTTTCTAGATTACAAATAAGAAATGAAAGAATAAAAGAAGAATATATTAACAATGAAGAAAAAATAAAGAGTTTAACTGAAGAGTTAAATGAACTATTAACGGATACCAAAGATAATAAAAAAAATTAAAAATAACGTTTTTATGATATAATGAATATGGTGATTTATGATGAAGAAGAAAGACAAGAAACAAGAAGTAAAATCTGAAAAAAAAGAAGTAGTATTTATAACAAAAGAATTAAAACAATCAAAAATTTCTAATGAAGAATATGATAAAGTAAAAGGATTTGTATTCTTAGTAATAATAATTGGAATATTTGTTGGAATTCTTTTCTTAGTAAATGGTAACTTAGTTACTAAAGATTTAAAAGAAGATGAAACAACTACAACTACTACTGAAGTAGAATATGATTCATCTTTATTAACAGCTGATAGTGTATTTAATGTTAAAGATAAAAACTATTATGTTTTATTCGTAGATGAAACTATCAAAGATGAAAAAGAATTTGCAGAAGAATTTATTAGTAAATTTAAGGGAGAAGAAACTCCAATCTATAAAGTTAATTTAGGAGACCTAATTAACAAGAAATACTATGATAAGAATGGTACTGAAAATATTAAACCTACTTCTAAAGATGATTTATTATTAACTAGAACAACACTTATTAAATTTAAAAAGAATAAAGTTGTTTCATTTATTACAGATAAAAATGAAATTGGAAAAGAACTAACTCCAGAAGAAAAATAACATAGAAAACTATGTTATTTTTTTGTTTTATTATATAATTAATTTGTATACAACAAAAATAGGAGAACATGATGAAAAGAAAAGGATTTACACTTGTAGAATTATTAGCAGTAATAGTAGTATTAGCTATACTTATAACTATAGCAGTTCCAGCAGTAAATAGAGTAATTAAATATGCTGAAAAGATGGGATTATATCATTACGCTAATAAAGTTATTCAACAATCATCCGTACAATTAGCACTTAAGTTAGATGATTATTTATCACATGGAAATATTGAAGAATTAGGGGTTATTCTAGACTTAGATAAACTAGAGTTTGATAACCATGGTAAGTATGAAGGGTCAATTATATATAATAGTATAACGGATGAAATAACAGTATATATCCATGATGATAAAAACATGATTGTAGGATTAAAAAATAATGATTCTAGAAGAATGGAAGAAGTAGTAGAAAAGTATAAAAAAACAACCGAAGTAGAAGAAAAATTTACAAAAAAATCAATGTGTGGTGAAAATAAGGATAGTTTATTATTATGTGCATATGATAAACCAGACGGAACAATTGATTTTATATATAATAAACTTAAAGGGGCTGCAATAATTGGTAAAGGTGATAGAGTAAAATCTGTTCATGAGGTCATTCGTGAATTAGCAAAACCAGGAAGTGAAGATCATAAAGCGGTTGATAATGATGATGAAGAAATTACATCTGATCCAATTGATACTGTCACATCAATTAAGTATCAAATAATAAATAGCCCACCTGCCGGTGCTGTAAATTTATCTAAAGATTTAGATGGGGCTGATTTGGCAGATATTCCAGTATATTTATGGTTTGATTCTTCAACTGGAACACTTTATTTTGGTTCTTCAGAAGATAGAATAGATATATATTTTTCATGTGAAGATTTATTTCAACATTTATCAAATATAAAAACTATTGATCTAACAATGTTTAATTTTTATTATGTTACATCTATTAAAAACATGTTCTCATATTGTGAAAAACTAGAACATATTATAGCTGGAGATGAAAATGAACACTGGGATTTATTTTATGTTTCAGATGCTAAAAGAGCATTTTGCCAATGTCATTCTTTAAAAGAAATTAATTTTTATGATTGGCATACTGGTTATTTAACTCAATTATTAGATATGTTTAAAGGTTGTCAATCATTAACAACAATTGATGTATCAAGATGGGATGTATCAAAAGTACAAGACTTTAGTTATCTATTTACTGGAAGTGCCAATATGGTGTCTTTAGATGTCTCAAATTGGGATACTAGCAAAGCAACAAACTTCGATTCAATGTTTCAAAATATGTATAGACTAACATACTTGAATATTGCTAGATGGAAAACTGGAAGAGTAATCAGAATGCAAAGAATGTTTTGTGGAGATGGAGTGTTAGATGACTTAGATGTCTCAAATTGGGATACTAGAAACTTAGAAGATGCTAATCTAATGTTTAATTGTTGTTATAAAATACAAACTATAGATTTATCAAATTGGGATATATCAAATTTAAGAGTAATAACTCAAATGTTTGGCGATTGTAAAAGAGTAAAAACAATTATTTTTGGAAGAACAACAAACAATAACACATTAATAAAGTTCTATGAAAGAGATCTTGGATTAGGAGTAGGAAGCTTAATCGGTGGTTGTGAAGCATTAGAATATATAGATATGTCCAAATTTGAAAAATTTCCGGACGCTTCTTCTTATGGTTATTCAAATTATAATTTAAAAACATTTCTAGTATCAAGTTCATATACTGGTAATACTGATAGAGGGACTTATACTATAACAAAAGTTGGTTAATAAATAACCAACTTTTTATTTTTATAATAAGTTAACATACTATTTTATTTTATTATTTTATTATATAATTATTATAATAGTTGAAAAATAGGGAGAGTTTATATGAAAAGAAAAGGATTTACACTTGTAGAATTACTAGCAGTAGTAGTTGTTTTAGGTATTCTTATAACTATAGCTGTACCTGCAGTAAATAGAGTAATTAAACATGCTGAAAAAGTAAGTATATATCAATATGCTAATAAAATTATACAAAATTCATCAACTCAATCAAATAAACTCATTAATGAAGTTGAAAAATATAGTATGGTTGAAGAAGTAGGGATAATAACACCAATAGATACAAGTTATCTAGGAAATAAAAGTAAGTATTCTGGATATCTATTATATAATTATTTAACAGATGAAATAATAGTTTATGTTTATGATGATAAAAATATGGTATATGGACTATCAAGTAGTGATTCAAGAAATGCTAATGACGTAGTTAAAAAACTTGATAAAGACATAGTGGATAAAGACTTTAACTATTCATCTATTTGTAAGTCACAAGAAAAATTAAACATATGTTTATTTGAAAATTCAAATGGTGGTATAGATTATTATTATAAGCGATTACCTGGAGCAGCAATTGTAAATGGAACATTAATTCATAACATAATAAGACAAATAACTAATCCTGGTTCAGTAGAATATACTGATTGGCAAAGAGAAGATAGTAGTGATAAATTAAGTAATATTCATAATGTAGTTGTTCAAACTGTAACAAGCCAACCAGAAGGGTCTATAAATATATCACCAGTATTGGATGGTGAAATGATTTCTGATACCCCAGTATATTTATGGTTTAAAAATAATACATTATATTTTGGATCAGAAACAGGTGAAGTAGACTTATACCTTGATGCTTCTAATCTATTTAGTTATATGTCAGAATTAACAACATTAGATCTAAGTCAATTTAATTTTTGCTATATGACATCAATAGCAAAAATGTTTAGATTTTGTGAAAAATTAGAAACAATAAATACCGAAGGAATTGATTTTACATTTTTATCTTCGGCTTATGGCACCTTTGAACATTGTAAAAAACTTAAAACATTTAACTTTAATGATTGGCAAAGTGGGCATTTAATTGATATAGAACGTATGTTTAATGATTGCAAATCAATAGAACAAATTGATGTTTCTAGATGGGATACTTCAAGATTAAAAACGTTAGCGAAAGCTTTTACTGGATGTGAAAAACTAGTATCATTAGATGTATCGAATTGGGATACAGGTAATATAGAAAAGTTTGACTCAGCTTTTCAAAATGATTATTCGTTAACCTATTTAAATGTTTCTAGATGGGATACATCAAAGGCCGTTAGTATGAATTGGCTAGTATGTGGTGATGGTAAACTTCTAGAAATGGACGTATCAAATTGGGATACAAGAAATATTGAATATCTTAATTTTGCATTTGCAAATTGCCAATTGCTTAAAGAACTAGATTTATCAAATTGGGATATTTCTAAAGTAAAAGAAATGAATCAAATATTTCAAGGACTATCTAGTGTTAAGAAAATCAAATTTGGAAAAAATAAAAATAACAATAAAATAGTATATACAACTAATGGAGTAGCAAAAAATACAGTTGGAACAATGATTTATAATTGTAAATCACTAGAATATCTTGATTTGTCTAATTTTGAAAAACTTCCAGTTCAAGACAGTTATGGTGATTTATATAGTTCTGATGCACCTAATACAAAATATGATATTACATTCTTGGTATCTAATTCATATACAGGTGATTTAAATAAAACATATTATACTTTAACGAAAGTTGGTTCATAATTTTGAACCAATTTTTTTATCTTATGATATACTTATTATAGGGTGGTAATGATGAAAGAATTTAAGGATAGATATAAACTAAATAATAAGGAACATAAGAATACATTTTCCTTTAAAGAACTTTTATTTATTACCGCAATCTTTGGTTTCGTAGTATGTGGATTAACTACTTTAATAGTATTCAACATAACTAAAAGTTACGCATTTGATAAGAATTTAAATGATATAGTTAAATCATATAATGAAATAACTAATACATATTATAAAGATGTAGATACAAAAGATTTAGCTGACTCAGCAATTGATGGAATGCTTGAATATCTTGATGAAAATTATTCTAAATATTTAGATACAAAAGAAACAGAAAGTTTAAATGATTCTCTTAGTGATTCTTATAAAGGAATTGGAATAGTAGTCTATAACAATGGAGAAAACTATGTTGTTTATAGTGTTGTTAAGAATTCTGAAAGTGATCGTGCTGGAATTAAGAAAAATGATATAATTAAATCAATAAATGGAGTAACTATTACTAAAGATATGGAAACTTCTGAATTAACTGGAATGATTAATAAATCATCAAAAGTAAATATCGTAGTTATTAGAGAAGAAAAAGAATTATCATTTGATATAGAAGTTAAAAATGTATCTATTCCGGTAGTAAGCTCTAAAACGCTTTCTAAGAACAATAAAAAGATAGGGTATATATATTTATCATCATTTACTAAAAACATCTATAATCAATTTAAAGATGCCCTAGAAGAACTAGAACATGATAATATTGATTCTTTAATAATTGATTTAAGAGATAACACTGGTGGATATTTATCAGGAGTTCAAGAAATATCAGATTTATTTATTAAAAAAGATAAAGTATTATATTCACTTGAATATAAAGATTCAACTAAAGTTATTAAAACCAAAACAGATGACTATAAAACTTATCCAATTGTTGTTTTAGTAAATGAATATACTGCATCAGCTAGTGAAGTCTTAACACTCGCATTAAAAGAATCATATGGTGCAACTGTAATTGGAACTAAAACGTTTGGTAAAGGTAAAGTACAAGTAACTTCAACATTAAGTGATGATACAATGATTAAATATACAACAGCTAAATGGTACTCGCCAAACAATAATAATATTGATGAAATTGGAATTAAACCAGGAATAACAGTAAAACAATCACTAGACTTTATTCTTACTAAAGATTCTAATGATTTACAACTAGAAAAAGCATTAGATTATATTACAAAATAAAAGTTGGTATTAAACCAACTTTTTAATTTTATCTGTATTTTTATAATTTAGTTTAGCTACGTGTTTAAGTTCATCAAAACCAAACTTTTTAACTATTTCAGCACCTTTAGCATCTACTTTATCAGAAGCACCCATAGGTAGTTCTCCATATTTAGCTGATAACTTTTCCATTTCTTGAAGAAAAACATATCTTGATATTATTGAAGAAACTGCAACCGATAAACATTTATCTTCAGCTTTAGTTGTAAACCATATCTTTCTACAAATATCTTTTTCATCTTTAATATAATTGTAGTATAAATTTCTTTCACAGAATTGATCAACTACTATATAAGAATGAACATTCTTTGGATCATTATTAAGTTTAAATAAAGCTTTATTATGTAATACTGCTTTAATCTTGTTTAAGTTACTATTGGGTAAACTATTATATTCTTCATTACTCATAATATATGTAACATGTTCAACATTCTTAATTAGAGAAGGAGCAATTCTTCTAATCATAGTATCATTAATCTTTTTAGAGTCTCTAACTCCTAATTTTAAAACATCTTTAATTTTATCTTTAGGAACATAACTTGCAGTAACTACAACTGGACCAAAATAATCTCCAGTACCAACTTCATCACTACCAATTGTAGAAGTATGATTAAATATTGAATTCTCTGGTTTATCAGCATCAATATCTCTATCATTTTTCATAAGTTCTCTTTGTTTCCAAAAATCATAATCTATGTCAGCACTTATACCTTGAAAAACAATCTTACCAGATTCATATAAAGTAACAATAGTACCAGCACCATCATCGCTTTGAAATACAGCATAAGGTGGTGTTTTTAATTTAAATGTTTCTTTATAGTGATCATATATTTCATCTTTTAAATTATCACTTATTTTATAAGAGTAAGTTTTATTATTCATATTATCCCTCTTTCATTAGTAATTATACTATAACTTAGTATATTTATAAACAAAATAAAAAGTCGATTTATGTCGACTTTCTATTTATTATTTACCATATAGTTGATATATCTACCATATTGCTTTTCAAGTGATGGATCATATAATTTGAAATCATTATCTTTTCTTAATTGATCTAATGCTTTAGTTTGTAGAACTGTTTTATCATCATCAACTTTTTGTTTAGCAATTTGTTCGATAATAGTTTCTTTAACTTCTTCTAATTTACCTTTTTCTTTTTGATCATAAACATAAATTAAATGATATCCATATTGAGTATAAACAGGTGTTTTAGAATATTCTCCTTTTTTAAGTTTGAATGCTTCAGTTTCAAAACTTTCAACCATTGCACCTTTATTGAAATATTCTAAGTCTTGATAAAGAATTATATTATCATCTTTATTTTCATTACCAACTTGTTCAAAAGCGTCATTTACTGAAGTACCACCAGCAACTAATGTATCAATCTTATCAAGCATTTCTTGAGCTTTAGTTCTAGATTCACTAGTATTATTATCTATAGGTTTAACTAAAATGTGTTTAGCTGCGATATCACCAACATAATCTTCTTTATAATACTTTTTAATTTCTTTATCAGTAACTAATGTTTTAGCATATTCTGTAGTAAGTAATTCTTTTTCTTTTTCAAGTCTTAAATAATCTCTATATTCGTCTAAAGAATTACAATTGAAATAACTTAAATATTGATTTAATTTTTCTTCAGCTGGATAGTTAGCTTGAGCAGTAGCAACTTTAGTTTCTACATAACTATTAACTTCTTCATTATTAGGATATTTATTAGCTAATAATTCACTATCAACTTTATCTAATATTTTTTGTAAAGCATAAGAATCTTTAACCATATCATAAATTTGTTCAACTGAGTATTCAGTACCAGTTCCAAGTGAAACAACTTTATCTTGTCCATTAGATAATTTTGGCATTCTTGTAAAATGTCCAACTGCACATAGAATAACTAAAACTATTACAGCAATACTTTCAACAGCAATAATACTTCCTATAATTATTTTCTTTTTCATAATTTCCCTCCTAAATACATAATTAATTATAACATCTATTAAAATCTTTGTGTAAAAAATATTCATTCTACAAATACTTTTTATTTATATATAAGATTTAATATAAACTTTAATAATTGTTTATTAAATTAAATAATAATAAAAAACTTAAACTTTAATTCTTAATTTTTGAACTTTGATTTAAAACTATCAATTTGATAACTTGTATTTAGAAAGGGGGATTATAAATGCATAACATGGTTTATTTAATTGGTAGACTAACTGAAGATCCAACTATTAAAGATGAAGAATCAAATTACTTACCAATTAATTTAGCAGTTCAAAGAGCATATAAAAATGAAGATGGTGTATATGAAACAGATTATCTTCGTTGTGTCATGTGGGATGGAATTGCAACTAATACATGTGAATATTGCAAAAAAGGAGACTTAGTAGGTATTAAAGGTAGACTTCAAAATAGAAGTTACGAAGATGAAGCTACTAAAGAAAAGAAATATATAACAGAAGTTATTGTTGATAAAATCTCTTTTTTAGCAAGTAAGAAAGAAAAAAATGATGAAGTAGAAGTTTAATCTTCTACTTCTTTTAGAAAGGAATAATAATGGATTATTATAAAGAAATAAAATTAAAACTATTAGATAATGAAGTTAATAAAAAAGTAAAGAACTATCTAATTAATAAAAGTGATTTAGATACTTATTATGAAGTAGGGAAGATGCTTGTTGAAGCTGGTAAACATTATGGTGATAGAATTATAAAAAAATATTCTTCTAAGTTAACTCATGATTTAGGTAAAGGATATAGTACAAGAAATCTCTGGATGATGATTAAGTTTTATTATTTAAAAGAAAAAGTGCAGACACTGTCTGCACAAATGACATGGTCACATTATTGTGAATTAGTATCTTTTGATGATATCAATAAAATAAATTATTATATAAATATTGTAAATAATAAAAATCTTTCAGTTCGGCAATTAAGAGAAAGAATAAAATCAAATGAGTATGAAAGACTACCAAAGTCTACTATAGAAAAAATATTAACTGGTAAAAAATTTAAAATAAAAGATAGTATAAAAAATCCAATTATTATATACAATCATAATGACATAGAAATAATTAATGAAATTACATTACATAAATTAATTTTAAGTGATATTGAAGGTTTTATGGCTAACTTAGGTGAATATTATTCTTTTATAGGTAGTGAATATAAAATAAAAATAGGTAATAGATATAATTATATAGATTTACTTCTTTATAATTATAAATATAACTGTTTTGTAGTTATTGAACTAAAAGTAACTGAATTAAAAAAAAGAACATATTGGTCAAATAATAACATATATGAATTATATAGATGAAAATTTAAAAAATAAAAATCAAAATAAAACTATTGGAATAATAGTATGTAAAATTAATAATGAATTTATTGTTAAATACACATCAAATGAATATATAATTGCTCGAGAATATATTATAAAAAAGTAAACTAAAGTGTCATATATAAAATAAAAATAATAAATATATTTATAATCATGATATCATTTTAATAGGTGATAATATGGAAATTTTAAAAGCGATACTATTTGGTATAGTAGAAGGTATTACAGAATGGTTACCAATAAGTTCGACTGGTCATTTAATTTTATTAGATGAATTTGTAAAACTTAATGTAACACCTGAATTTAAAGAATTATTTGAAGTAGTAATTCAACTAGGAGCAATTTTAGCAGTAGTTTGTATTTATTTTAAAACACTTTTCCCTTGGGGATTTGGTAAAGATAAAGAAGACACTAAAAACACTTTATCTTTATGGTTAAAAATTATAGTTGCATGTTTACCAGCTGCGGTAATTGGATTCTTATTTGATGATTGGTTTGAAAGTCATTTCTTTAATCCGGAAACAGTAGCAATAGCGTTAATTGTATATGGTGTTATTTTTATAGTAATTGAAAATGTAAAAAAATTCTCTTCAAGAGAAACAAGAAGTATAAATACAGTAACATATAAAGAAGCATTTGGAGTAGGTTTATTTCAAATACTAGCTCTTATTCCAGGTACATCAAGAAGTGGCTCTACAATTATTGGTGGTCTTCTATTTGGAATGGATAGAAAAACAGCAGCTGATTTTACATTTATTCTAGCAATTCCTGTGATGGCAGGAGCATCACTATTAAAACTAATTAAATACTTAAAATCAGGATTAGTATTTAATACAATGGAAATAGAAATCTTAGTAGTAGCATCAGTAATTGCATTCTTAGTAAGTATGGTAGTAATTAAATTCTTCTTAGATTATATTAGAAAACATAACTTTAAACCATTTGGTTGGTATAGAATTGCTTTAGGTATCTTAGTATTAGTATATTTCTTTATAATTAAATAGACTCTAAGTCTATTTTTTTTTCGCTCTTTCTTGTATAATACACGTTGAAAAGAGGGATTATTATGGATATTAATAATTTATTTATTGAAGCTGAAGCTTCATTACAAGAAGAATTTAAAAAAATAGATAAAATAGAAAACTTTTATAGCGAAAAAGTTATGAATGCTTTTTACAACAATAATGTTCAAGAGGCATGCTTTAATTCTACTACTGGATATGGTTATAGTGATTTAGGTAGAGATACTTTAGAAAGTATTTATGCAGAAATATTTAATGCTGAAGCTTCTATTGTAAGAAGTCAATTTATAAGTGGATCTCATGCGCTAAATGTTACATTCTTTGCACTTTTAAGACCTGGAGATGAATTATTATCAATAAGTGGACTTCCATATGATACATTACATGAAGTAATTGGAATCAAAGAAAACAAATCTTCTTTAAAATCATTTGGAATTAAATATTCACAAATAGATTTAGTTAATGATGACTTTAATTATGAAGAAATAAAGAATTATTTAACAAACAATAAAGTTAAAGTAATTGAAATTCAAAGAAGTAAAGGATATTCAACAAGAAAATCTATTACAATTGATAAAGTAGAAAAGGTTGCAAAAATAATTAAAGAAGTCTCACCAGAAACAATTATTATGGTAGATAACTGTTATTGCGAATTTGTTGAAACAAAAAATCCAATCGAAGTAGGTTGTGATATTATTGTTGGTTCTTTAATTAAGAATCTTGGTGGTGGAATAGCTCCAAATGGTGCTTATGTTGCAGGTAGAAAAGATTTAATTGAACTAGTAGGTGAAAGATTAAGTTTACCTGGAGAAGGAAAAGAAGTAGGACCTACCTTAGGAATTAATAAGAGTCTTTATCAAGGATTATACTTTGCTCCATCAGTTGTAGCATCATCTCTTAAAACTGCAATTCTTACAGCTTATGTACTTGAAAGATTAAATTATAAAGTTAGTCCAAAATACAATGAACAAAGAGCAGATATAGTTCAAAATATTGAATTTGGTAATAAAGAAGATTTAATAAAATATGTTGAAGGTATTCAAGCATCATCACCAGTAGATGCACATGTAACACCAATTCCATGGGATATGCCTGGATATGATGATCAAGTAATTATGGCAGCAGGATGTTTCACTCAAGGTTCATCAATTGAACTTTCATGTGATGGCCCAATCAGACCACCATTCATTGCTTATCAACAAGGAAGTTTAACATATAATTATGGAAAGATTTCTATAAGAAAGGCAGTAGAAAAATTAGTTAAATAATGCTATTATTAAAATAATAAAGGGTTGATAAAGGTGAAGAGAGTATTAAAAATATCTTTAATTTTAGTAATTGCATTAGCACTTCTATTTGGAATTACATTCCTAATTCTTTATAGTGGTATTTTTCCAATATTAACTGGTTTTAATATTACTGAAGTTAATAATACTCAAGATACCACTTTTAATATTACATTTGATAAAGTAAGATCATCTGCATATTATGTAGTTGAAATACATGATTCAAAAGATGAACTTTTATATAAAAAACGTACTGAAAAAAATGAATTAACTGAAGACTTTGCTTTTATTCAAGAAAACGAAAAATATAAGTTAGATGTATATGCATATAATAAAAAAGAAGAAGTAAGAAAATCTAATAATACATATGAATTTACATATAATAAAGAAGTTAGATTTACAAGTGATAATTCTAGTCTTTTAGGTAATGAAACAGCATATATCTATCTAACAAGAAATACAACAACTAAAAACTATTCAATTAAAGTAACAAAGAATAAATATAATGAATCTAATCTAGAAGACTCTAAATTATTAAAAGAAGATATTGTTACTAATGATATATATGAAATAAGTGATTCTTTATTTAAAGATGAATCAGTTGAATTGGCTGTTGAGCTTCTAAAAAACAATAATGTAATAGATACTATTAAACTTTATAATAATATGAATCCAATTGAAACACCTGATATTGAATATCCAGAGAATGGTTCAACAATATCACTTGATAATGTATATTTAAAGTTTAAAAACTTAACATGGGCAGATAAATATGATATTCAAATAACTAAAAGTGATGGAAATGTTATTGCATCTACTTCTACAAATTATAATGAAGTAATACTTGAAAAGAACTTATTTAGTGAAGGCGTATATACAATCACAGTAAATGCTTATTTAGGCGATTATTCTACTAAAAGTACATCAATGTTTAAATTAGAAAAAAAGTTAGAACCAGTATACTTAAATAAAGATCATGCTTCACTAAAAAAAGGTGATACTTTAGAACTTGTTTCTAATAATCAAAATGGTGTAATATATTTCACTGTTGATGGAAGTGACCCATTACAAGGCGGAAGAGCATATAGTAATCCAATTGTAATTGATTCTGATTTAACATTAAAAACAGCGATCGCATACAATGGATCAACTTCAAATGTAAGTACTTATAATATTAAATTAAATAAGAGTAATAAAAGAGTATATTTAGCATCTTCTAATCAAGTAAATAATATTGGTGAAGAACCATTTACTAATGAAAGAAAAGAAATGAATTTAATAAGTGATTTAATTGAAAAGAAGTTAAATGAAAATGATTTTGAAGTATTTAGAAATGACTATTTAACATCTTATTCATCATATTTAAATGAATGTAAAAATAAAGATATTGATTTAATATTATCTCTAGAATCAACATCAAGTATTAATCATAATAAAACTGGACTACAAACATTAGTTACTAATGAATCAGCTAATAGTTTTAGTTTAGCTAATAAAATTAATAATGATTTAAATAATATAAAAGAATCAAAATTATTATATACAAACAATATAACAGGTTCATATACAAGAGAATTAGATAATATTAAATCTATTATGATATCTCTTGGATATCATGATAATAAAAACGATGCAGAATGGATTGTAAATAATAGAGAATTAATAGCAAATACTATTGCAAACTCAATCATTGAATACTATGCTAAATAGGCACTTTGATTGACAAAGAATAATAAAAAGATTAAAATAATCCATGTAAGAAGGGAAGATTAATTTATGTATAATGAAAAAATCTATTTAACACCTCAAGATATTTTAAATAAAGAATTTAAAAAAGATACTATGGGGTATAGACCTCAAGAAGTAGATAAATATCTTGATATGGTAATAAGAGATTATACTGAATTCATTAATATTATAAAAAGAATTCAACTTGAAAATTCTCAATTAAAATCTGATAAAGAAAAATTAATAGTTGAAAACATGAAGATGAAAAATATTATTGAATCAGCAAACAGTGGAACTTCTCAATCAGGAGTATCTGCTAATTACAATAATGTAGACCTTCTTAAGAGAATTTCAAATTTAGAAAAAGCAGTATACGGAAAAGATGAATAATCTGGGTAAACGCTGCACTGAAAAATGTGTTGAGGAAAGTCCATGCTCACACTATCTGTGATGATAGTAGTGTTTGTGCTAGGATAAAACCTAGGCAGGTAATACCTGACGGCGGCGAGATAACCTAACCATGGTTATAGTAGCCATAAAGCGCCAAAGAGACGAGCCTAACTGGAAACGGTTAGGGTGGAACGTGGTAAGCCCCGCAAGTGAGAAATCCAAATTTTGGTAGGAGAGTCTTATCAAACGAATGACAAGGGAGATAAGAAGCAGAAATGCTAGATAAATGTTTACCGCCTCACTAAGAGGTACAGAACATGGCTTATAAGATTATTTTTTTTAATATAAATATTAAGGAGTGGTTTCTTTTGCATAAGACAGGAGAAATATTAATGGGGTTAAGACAATCTGCAGGTATTTCACTAGAAGAAGTATCTAATGATATAGATATTCCAGTAATTGCCCTTGAGCAAATTGAAGCTGGTACTTTAGGATCATTTGAGGACATTTATGAACTTAAAAGATATTTAGTAGATTATGCTAAGTACTTAGGATATGATACAGATAAAGTTATAAAAGAATTCAATGAATATATGTTTGATCATACTAGTAGAATCCCATCTCAAGAAATAGTTGCAGCAATTAAGGAAAATTCAAAATCTACAGTAGATGATCCAGATAGGATAGCATCCCCATATACAAGAGCTTATCCTAAAGAAAAAACACTTCCATATATTATAGTTACTTTAGTAGTACTAGTATTAGTAATACTAGCTATATTTTGGAGTGTATCACAAATAACAGTGGGTAATAACAGTACAGATGTATTGAGTTATTATACAGATTAGGAGGGTTAGATATGAATTTACCAAACAAGATTACTATGGCTCGTATAGTATTATCTATAATGCTAATTATATTTTTAATTTTCCCATTTGATTCATGTGGTGTAATTCTACCAAAATATCAAATTGGCGTAGTTAGTATCGAATTAAAATATATAATTGGTGGTGTTGTATTCTTAATTGCATCACTAACAGATTCATTAGATGGATACTTAGCTAGAAGTAGAAATTTAGTTACTGACTTTGGTAAAGTAATGGATGCAATTGCAGACAAAATGCTAGTTAATGGTATTTTAATCGTACTTGCTTGTAACGATATGATTAATGTAGCAGTTCCAGTAATAATTATTACTAGAGATATTGCAGTTGATTCAATCAAAATGGTTGCAGGACAAAGTGGACATGCAGTTGGAGCATCAATACTAGGTAAATTAAAAACTATTTGTATGATGAGTGGTTTAACACTAGTATTTTTTGCAAATATGCCATTTGAATTTATTGGTATAAATGTTGCTGATGGATTAGTATATGCAGCTACAGTATTATCAATTATAAGTGGTATTCAATATTATTCAGTTAATAAAGATGCATTTAAAGAGAAGTAGAATTTAAATAATTCTACTTTTTTTATGTAAAAATTAATAATTTGAACACTTGTTCGATTTTTTCTTGACTTTGAGTATTTTGATTTGCTACAATTATTTTGTAAGGAAGATCAAATCAAAGGAGATAATACATGAAAAAAACAGAAATAAAAGAAGATAAAGCACTTGAAGAAGTAATGGCCGAGATTGAAAAACAATTTGGTAAAGGTGCTATTATGAAACTTGGAAGCGAGTCTCATATGGAAATAGAAACAGTACCAACTGGTTCTTTAAGTTTAGATATTGCACTTGGTGTTGGAGGATTCCCTAAAGGAAGAATTGTTGAGGTATATGGTCCAGAATCAAGTGGTAAGACAACTATTGCACTACAAGCAGTTGCAGAAGTACAAAAACAAGGTGGAAGAGCAGCATTTATTGATGCAGAACATGCACTAGATCCAGTTTATGCTAAAGCATTAGGTGTAGATATAAATGAATTATTACTATCACAACCAGATACAGGAGAACAAGCATTAGAAATTTGTGAAGCCCTAGTTAGATCAAATGCTGTTCAAATTGTTGTAATAGATTCAGTTGCTGCTCTAGTACCACAAGCTGAAATTGAAGGGGAAATGGGAGATAATCACGTAGGTCTTCAAGCACGTCTAATGAGTCAAGCTCTTCGTAAACTTGCTGGTATTATTAATAAAACAAATACAATTGCAATTTTTATTAATCAATTAAGAGAAAAAGTCGGAATTATGTTTGGTAATCCAGAAACAACTACTGGAGGAAGAGCATTAAAATTCTATGCATCAATTCGTCTTGATGTAAGAAGAGGAGAACAAATTAAAGTAGGAGATTCTGTAATTGGAAACCGTACAACTGTAAAAGTAGTTAAAAACAAAATGGCTCCTCCATTTAAAACAGCTACAGTTGATATGATGTATGGTGAAGGTATTTCTTATGAAGGAGAACTTATTGATTTAGCATCAGAAATAGATGTAATTAATAAATCAGGAGCATGGTATTCGTACAATGGGGAGAAAATTGGACAAGGAAAAGAAAATACAAAGATATTCTTAAGAAATAATCCTGATATCGCAGCAGAAATTGATTATAGAGTAAGAGAACATTATAATATTTTAAATGAAGGTGAAAAGTAATTTTTCACCTTTTATGTTATAATAATTTATGGTGATAATTATGAAGAAAAAAATACTAATGTGTATAGCTCTTATACTTATGACAATTGTTGAAATATTTGCACTAATACACGTGCATGAAATGTCTACTAGAGAAACTCTAATTGCTGTAAATATTAATTTTACATTAGTTAGAATACTTGAAATAATTATCTTTTTATTATTATGTTTACTAACTGTTTTAACTACATTTACTACAAATAAAAAAGTATATTCATTAAATAATAAACTATATATAATTTTCATCTTAGTTATGTTTTTCTTAGTATCATTTTTGTATCTTACACCAGGAAATTTTATAAATTCAGTAATATTCTTAATTTTTAATAATATAATTCGAATTAAAGCAAAGTGAAATCTTAGATTTCATTTTTTTGTTGTAAAACTATTCTTAATAAACTATAATTTAAATATAGAAGGTTAATAAAGATTAAAATTCTATTAGATGTATAAAGGAGAGAAACTATGATAATGAACGTAAGTAGTTCATCATTAGTTTTCGGAATTGTTGGATTACTAGCTGGTGTTGTTTTAACACTAGTACTAGTTGTTGTAACTGGCTTTGGAGCTGGTAAAAAAGCTGAAAAATTATTAAATAGTGCTAAAAAAGAAGCTGAAAAATATAAAAGGGATTCACTTGCTGAATTAAAGCAAGAAAGTTATAAGTTAAAACAAGAAACTGATAAAGAAGTAAAAGAAAGAAAAGAAGAAATTAAAGAATCTGAAGATAGATTATTACAAAGGGAAAAATCTCTTGATAAAAGAGAAGAAATGCTTCAAAATCGTGATTCTCAACTTGAACAAAAAAATGATAATTTAAATGCTTTACAAAAAAAGGTCCAAGAAAAAGAAAACAAAATGGACGAACTAATGAAAGAAGAAATGGAAAAATTAGAACGTATTGCTAAATTTTCCAAAGAAAAAGCGCATGACTTAATCATGCAAAGAGTAGAAGCTGAAATGGAAGTTGAAATAGCTGAATATATCAAAGACATGGAAGCTGAAGCTAAACTTGAAATTGATGCTAAAGCAAAAGATATGCTTGTTAGCTCAATGGAAAAATATGCAAATGATGTAACAAATCTTTCTACTACATCTACAATTGCACTTCCTAGTGATGATATGAAAGGAAGATTAATTGGTAGAGAAGGAAGAAACATTCATACAATCGAAGCAGTAACTGGTGTAGATTTAATTATTGATGATACTCCAGAAGCTATTACAATTTCATCTTTTGATCCATTCAGAAGAGAAATTGCTAAACAAACAATTGAAACTTTAATTAAAGATGGAAGAATTCATCCAACAAGAATTGAAGAAATCTATGATAAAGTTTGCAAAGAAATGAATACTAAAGTTACTGAAATTGGTAAAGAAGCAATTTATGAACTTGGTATTTCAAAAATTGATCCTGAATTAGTACACATAATTGGTAAATTAAATTTCCGTACTAGTTATGGTCAAAATGCTTTACAACATTCTATCGAAGTTGCTAACCTATGCGGAATCATGGCAGGTGAACTTGGAGAAAATGTTAACCTAGCAAAACGTGCTGGTTTATTACATGATATCGGTAAAGCAATTGACTTTGAAACTGAAGGTTCACACGTAGATATTGGTGTAGACTTAGCTAAGAAATATCATGAAGATAAAGTAGTTATAAACTCAATCGCATCTCACCATGGTGATTGTGAACAAGATAGTGTTATCGCAGTTTTAGTTCAAATTGCTGATACTATGAGTGCATCACGTCCAGGTGCTAGAAATGATTCAATGGAAAAATACATTGAAAGACTTGAACAACTTGAAAAGATTGGAAACTCTTATGAAGGAGTAGAAAAATCTTATGCAATGCAAGCTGGTAGAGAAATCAGAGTTATTGTTAAACCAGATCAAATTGATGATCTTAAGAGTATGAAAATTGCTAGAGATATTAAAAATCAAATTGAAAATGAAATGCAATATCCTGGAACAATTAAGATTACTGTAATCAGAGAAACAAGAGCTACAGAAGAAGCAAAATAAAACGAAGTTTTAAACTTCGTTTTTATTTTGTAAGTTTTTTAATATTTTCATATTCTCTAGTGAAGTAGTAATCAGTCATTCCTGCGATATAATCAATTACTTTTCTTTCGTTAGTCGTATTATTTAAATAATCATCATTCATATTATCTAGGAATGTTCTATAAATATTAGCATTAGTATCATTATTATTTAATTGTTCTAATACTGTATCTGCAACTAAATTAAACATCTCTTTAATATGTTTTTTTTCTTCAGGTGAGTTAGCTTTATCATAAATATTAAAATAGTTGAAATCTTTTAAATCTTTAACAGCATTATATACAAATGGAGACATAGCAATATAATTTTTACCATAAGAATTTTTAATTATATCTTCAACTATCGTATTTACTATGTTTTTATTAGAATCTCCTAGGATAGCTTTAATACTATCAGGAATAGATTCTTTATCTAAAACACCTAATCTAATTGCGTCTTCGATATCTCTTCCTAGGTATCCAATAATATCGCTAATTCTTACTACACAACCTTCCATTGTCATTGGAATAAGTTCTTTATAATAATCTTTGGTCTTATAACATTCTTCATAGTCTTTTAAGAAATCTTCCTTAGTTTTTTTCTTAGGCATATAGTTAGATTGTAAAAATTCACCATTATGACATAACATACCATCTAAAGTTTGAATACATAAATTTTTACCGTTACCATCGTTTTCAAGAGTCATTAATTCTCTTACTGATTCAACGTTATGCATAAAATATCCTTCATTAAATCTTAATGATATTTCATTTAAATATCTTTCTCCTAAATGTCCAAATGGAACATGACCGATATCATGACCTAATGCAATAGCTTCTGTTAAATCTTCGTTTAAACCTAATGCCCTTGAAATAGTTCTTGCAATCTTACTTACAAATTGAACATGAATCATTCTTTTAGTAATATGATCATTATCAATATTACTGAATACTTGTGTTTTATCCATATATCTTGTATAAGCAAGTGAATAAATAATTCTATCAATATCATGATAGTAATTAGGTCTTATATCATTAGACATATCTTCTTCTTTTAATCTAATTGCATCTTTATCTCTAGTTGCAAACTCACTCATATATTTTTCATTTATTAACATTGAATTATATATATTCTTATTTTCCATAAAATCCCACCTTTACTAAAATTATTATATCATGATTTATTTACTTGAATATTCTTTTTTGTTATAATCGAAGAGAAGAATAAGGAGGTATCACTATGGATAAAACTATAAGTATAGTTAATGAGAACCTAAGACAAGTTATTAATGGCATTCGTGAACACTTAAATAGTTCAAAATCTCATTATAATAACATCGAGCATGAAATGAATGAAAAGGTGATGCTTGCTCAAAAATATAAAGAAATTGTAGTTGAATCCAAGGAAAAGATTAATTCTATCGAAGATGAAATATCTTCTTTAGAGCGTGACTTAGATGATTTAAATACTAAATTTGGTGGTACTGACTTTAAAGAAATTCTTTCTGCAGGTAATAAAGAGATCAATTCTAAGATTATTGAAAAAAGAGCAATCGTACAAAAAGAAAGTCAAAAAATCTTAGATTTAACTAGTAAAGCACAAAGTCTAAAAGAAGAACTAATTAATTTAAAAGAAAGTAAAAGATTAATTGAAAAAGATATAAAGAATACAACAATCATAGAAAAATTCTATGCTGCTAAAGTAAATGAAATAATTGATTATACAGAAGCAGGTAATGATCTTGAATTATATGTAGATAATACTCCACAAGCTGAACTTATGACTAATAACGATTATCAAAAAGAACTTGTTGAAGTTTCTAAAGTATTAAATGATCATGTATTTGAGGAAATAGATGAAATTACAACTAATGAACCGGATGAAACACTAGTTGAACAAGCACTAAAAAATGTTGTATCCAAAACTTATGATAGTGATTCAGTTCAAATAAATGATATTAAAAATGCTTTAGAAAAAGATTTTAAAGAAGAAGTTCAAGAATCAAATAGTGAAGTAGAAACTCAACCTGAAGAAGTAGTTGAACCTCAAGTTGAAGTTACTCCTGTTGAAGAACCAACAATAATTCCAGTTGAGGAAGAAACTCCAATTGAAGAAGAACCATTAGTTGTTGCTGAACCAGTTAAAGATGGAATCGAAGATAAAACATTCCAAGCAATTGTTACTGAAAATTTAACTAAAAAGGAAATAGTAGATATAGCACCTCCAGTTGAAGAAGTTTCACCAACAATCGAAGAAACTCCAACTGAAGAAGAAAATATTCAAATAGATATGGATAATCCGTTTAATGAAGAACCACTTCCAGAGAGTGAAACTGAAGAAAATGAAGAAGAATCATTAAATGCATTAATTGAAAAAACAATAAATAATATGAGTTATCCTTCATTTGATACTGATTCAATTGATTTAAATCTACTTGAAGATGATTTAAGCGAAGAACCTTCATCAACTGATATTAAATTACCAGGTGAAGAAGACTTTAATGAAAATAAAGAAGAACCAATTGAAATTGAAATCGAAGATGATTCAAATAATGAATTAGAAAACAATTCAACTCTAGATAATGAAGATTTATCGTTACTTGGAATAGATACATTTAAATTATCAGATAGTGATTTAGAAAAATTAAAATCATCTAGTCAAATAGAGTTAAAGAAAAATATTGGTGTATTAAACAAACATAATATTAGTTTAGACAAAGTATATTCCAATATTAATATTTTAACTGATATGAAATCAGATAAAATAGATCAAATATTAACTTTAGTAGATGATAATAAATTAGATATTAAAGATGTTATTTCAGTATTAGATAAAATTGATTTTGATAAATTAGTAGATTCATTAGAAGTTAATAAAAATGAAGAAACTATGAATATTTTAATTCCTGCAATTAATTCTATTGATGATGTAATTAAAAATGAATTAAATATGTCAGATGAAGAATATAATACATTAAAATCTAATGTATCTGAAGAAACATTAAAGAAATTAAATATATTGTCTAAAAATGTTGTTGAAAACTATTCAGTTTTAGACAAATTAGGAATTGGTAATATTAGAGAATGCTTAACTAAATATCCATCTAAATTAATGTTAGATCCTAATGAATTTAAAGATTTATTAGACAAATATGACCAAGATGATTTAGTAAGATGCATTAATAAAAATGCAAAAGTATTTGATAAAATTTAAAAAGCGAAGTTAATCTTCGCTTTTATTATTTTCTTCATGATAATCTTGTTCAATATTTACATTCCATATTTCTTTTTTATCGCTATTATTAAGTATGGAATCTACAGCTTTAATTGCAGTAAGCATTGAATGATCCATATTATTATATCTATGTTGACCATTTCTACCAATACAATAAAGATTATCAAATTTATTAATATAATTAATAATTTTATCTATTTCACTATAAGAATCAAAGTAAGCAGGATATGCTTTTTTAACTTTAATTCTAGTAGCGTCTATAACATCTTTTTTATCTATAAATCCAATTTGTTCAAGTTCATTAATCGCAAACTCAATACTTTTTTTCTTACTCATATTCCAAAACTCAGAATCTTCATTACAAAAATATTCAAGTCCAACCCAAACACTTTTTTTATAGTCTTTAACCATATAAGGAGACCAGTTATTAAACACTTGAATTCTTCCCATTTTAACTGATCTATCTTGAACATAAATCCATGTATCTGGGATTATATTATTTATAGTTTTAATATTTGTTTTATTTTTTATTTTTAATTTTTTTACAAGTATTCCAAAAGTAATAAAATCTCTATATGGTAAATTACTTGCAATAGAAGTTATTTTCTTAGGAGCATCCATGGCTTCAATTAAATCTTTTAATGGCATAGATGAAATAAAGTAATTACAATTATATTTAATTTCATTATTGTCTTTATCTAATGTAATAACACTACTTACTGAGTTATTTTTATTAATTACTTTTATAACTTTTTGATTTTTTATTACTTTACCGCCCATACTAGTAATTTTATTAGCCATTTCTTCATATAAATAACCGGGTCCTAATTTAGGATAAGTAAATTCTTCGATTAAAGATGTTTCTACATCTCTTTTCCTTAAGTTAAATATTTTACTTAAAGCATTTCCTAAAACTTTTCTAATAGAAATCCCTTTAACTCTTTGAGCACCCCAAGATGCATCTATTTCTTTAGGACTTCTTCCCCAAACTTTAGTAGTATAATCTTCAAAAAATAGGGAATATAACTTTTTGCCAAATCTGTTAATATAAAAGTTTTCTAAATTAGTTTCTTTTCTTTTAAATATACTAGATTTTATATAACTAAAACCACAAGCAATAGTTCTAATGAATCCCATATTTTTAATAGTATCTAATTTTAAACTAATAGGGTAATCATAAAACTTATGATCAAAAAGAATTCTTGAAATTCTATTTCTTTTTAATAAAACATTATTAGTTTTTTCTGGATCAGGTCCATTTTTATCTATATTAATTTTTCTTTTTAATTTTAAATCATCTTTTGATGGCTTTCCTTGAATAGGTAATATTTCTCTCCATATTTTATTTACTTCATCACTTTTAGTAAAAAATCTATGACCACCAATATCAATTCTATTACCTTTATATTTTACTGTCTTTGAAATACCACCAATATCATTTGATTCTTCCAATATAATTACTTCATATTTTTTAGATTTTTTTAATAATTCATAGGCAAAGGTAAGTCCAGCGGGACCAGCACCTGCTATTACGATTTTTTTCTTCATTATTTTACCTTTTTATACAAGACAGCATGTGTTGGACCAAAAAGTCTATATACTACTTTGTAATCACTTTTTCTATTATTATGAATGTAATTATATATTTCATCTTTATCACTTTCGATTAGTATTAAATAATCAAAGTTATATTTATTAATAAATTCTTCCGTTTTAATTCCTTTTTCGGCATTAACATATTCTTCCATTAAATCAAATTTCTTATTAGTAGATTTTAAGAATACATCTCCACGAGGATCTATATATGGTTTATATCCTCTCCATTCAAGATATCCACCATCACCATAATTTGTATATATTTTTACATCTTTATTTGGTTCATTATTATCTAACCATCTTATCATTGGATCATATGGGTGATCTAATTGAGCTTCGCTTATGACAGTTGCATAAGAATCGATAATAAGCATTAATGTTGTAACTGCAAATGCTAGTTTTAAATATTTAAAACTTAAATCAGAAACTTTAATAAAAATATTTTTAATTTTATTAAATTTAATTTTATTTATATAATTTAAATATACTTCTTTTAAATTAACATCAGTTAATAAAGAAGACATTGTAATTGTAAATGCAATTCCAAAATAGGGAATACTCTTAAGATGACTTAATCCTAAATAAGCAGTTCCTCCAAGTAATAAAAGATATCTTAAATTAATTCTTTTATATAAAGAAGAAGTCAAAATAACAAGGAATAAACTTATTAAAACAATTTTTCCTTTTAAAGATTGAACAGTAATTGGAGACATTTCAATAATGTTATCATTAATAATAGATATTCCATAAGACTTAAATACATAGGTAATTGCATCTATTCCAAAAGGATTTATAAGACCAGCAAGTAACATAATAATAAGTGTAATAAATAATGGTCTTCTTAAGTTTTTATCTTTAATGCAATCAATTAAATATACACCTAAAAAACAAAATTGTAAGAACCACATTGAAGAATGTAAGTTTATTTCTAACATAGAAAGAATTGGTAAGAAATATAAATATTTTTTATTTTTAGATTTAATAAATTTATCTGTTAAAAATAATTCTAAAGTAAGTATTAAATATGTAATTATTTGTGGTCTTGTAGTAGTAAAACCTTGTACAAAAAAATAAATATAAAAAGTAACAAGTAAACAAGTTATACTTGTATTATTAGTTAAGAATTTACTATATCTATATAATACAGCTATACCTAAAATTGATATTATAGATATCATTGTAGAAAACACAGCAGGTCCAAAAGAATTTAAAGTGAAATAGTAAATTATTGAAGTTAACCATTGTTGTGTAACTACAAAATAATCACTATGCATACTTAATGTATCGAAATGACTTATACCATTATTAAGAATACTTCTTCCTGTTGCAAGTATAAACCATAAATCATTATCATAATTTGTAAAAAAACCAAATAGGGAATAAATTAAAAAACCTATCATAATTAAAAATAAAATATTTATTTTTTTTGATCTCTCTAATATATTTTTCATACCATCACCCTAAACAAATTATAACATATAATTTCTTGATATTTGATATTATTTATTATATTATTTATATAGAATAGGAGTGTATAGGAAAGTATATGGAAACAAAAGAAAACAAATATCAAATTATATTACTAGGAACAGTAATTATATGTGCAATTTTTACATTTGTTACAATTGCATGGGCTGCTTTTAGTACAACTTTAAAAATATCAGGAACTGCTACAATTAAAGCACAAACATGGAACGTATATTGGTCAGCAGCATCAGTAGATTCTTCAAGTGGAGCAACTACTTCATTGAATACTACAATTGATTCAATTGGAACTGCAACTAATATTATTTCATTAACTCAATTAAAAGCAGATTATAATACACCTGGACAAAAAGCTGTTTATAATGTAACAGCATCTAATGGTGGTACATTTAATGCAAAATTAACTAATTTTACTGCACCAACTATCTCATGTAAGAGTGCAAGTGATGCAGCATATGTAACTCAAGCAGATGCGACTACAGCATTTAATGCTGCTGCAGCTTTAACACCTGCTAATTATTCAGGATTAACAAGTGCACAAAAAGTATGTAAATTTATTACTTATGAATTAAAAGTAAAAAATGCATTTACAAGTACAACTAACTCATCAGGAATTGCTGCCGGAACTACATTCTCAACATTAACTAATAATTTAGTTTTAGATAAAGCAACAAGTACAGGATTAGCAACTGGTGGATCTATAGATTTAGAATTAATTGTATACTTTGATAAAAATCAAGAATTACCAGCTGAAGCATTACCAACTGAAGATGTATCAGTTAAATTTGAAACTTTTGAAGCTAAATTTGATCAAGCGTAATTGAATTAAGAGGTGATTAAAGTGAAAAAAGGTAGTACTAAACTATTAGTTTTACAATTAATCACTTTAATCATACTTATATATAATGCTTTTATAAATAATATATTTACTAATCTATATTTAGCAATATTTCTTTCAATAGTATTTGTAATTAGTTACTTTTTAGTAGGATTTGAAAAAGAAAGATTTAATCAAAAGAAAAGAAATATAAGAATAATTATTATACTTACTATAAGTTTATTAGTTATTAAATATGGATTAGGACTTATAACAGGTTACCAATATTCTCCATATAATAGAACATTACTTGGAATATTAGATAATACTTTATCAATAGCATACTTATTGGTAATATGTGAAATATTAAGATACACATTTGTTACCAAAGGAAATAAATTAAATTTTATATTAACAATAATAATATTTACATTAGCATATTTAAATATAACAACAAGTCTTACTAGTTTAACTAGTTTAAAAACAATAGTTATATTACTTACAACAGATATAGTAGTAACTTTATTTGAAAATATAGTACTTACTATCATATCTAAAAAGTATGGTTATAGTGGTTCATTATCTTATACACTTATAATGAATTTATATCTCTATATTGTGCCGATATTTCCAAACTTAGGAGAATATTTAGATGCAGCTGTAATGATTGCATTTCCTATAATATTATATTTATTCTCAAATTATATCCTAACTGATTTTTTTAAAGAAAAAGTAGATATAAGAGTTAAAAATACAGGTGCTAAACTAATAAGATTCATTATTGTTATGATTATAATTATAATGGTTTCACTAAATAGTGGAATATTTAGATATTGGATATGTGTAGTTGCATCTGGTTCAATGGAACCAACAATTAAAATTGGAGACGTAATATACATAGATAAAAGTTATAAAAAAAATATAGATAAAATAGAAGAACAAGATATAATTGTATTTAAAATCAATGGTAAAATTTACTGCCATAGAGTAATTCAAAAGAAGGTTAATAATGACCAAGTTCTTTTAGTTACTAAAGGTGATAGAGAAGGTCAATCAGTTGATAAGTGGACCATTTCTAAGAGTGAATTAGTAGGTAAAGTTGATTTTAGAATTAAATATATTGGTCTTCCGTCTGTATGGTTAAAGAATGCAATAGAAAGGTGATTATAAATGACTAAAAGTAAAAAGAAGAAAATTGTCATTAAGAATACTGATCCAGTATTTACAATTACTGGTTGGTTTTTATGTCTTCTTTTACCACTTTTAGTATATGCTTTATTCACTGCATTTATACTTCAAAAGAGTATTAAAATAAATGAAAAAATAGGATGTATTTCATATAATGAAATTGGTTCAACTAACTATATGGTTACATATAACAAAGAAGAATATAAGCCAATCGAAGGTTGGAAATACATTACTAATATGATAGATAATATAAAAACTAGTTATAAATATGAAATACATGCTACATCAGAACTTGATTACATATATTCATATTCAGTAACTGGTAAAATAACATATTACGATTATATTGATGAAAACGAAATATTAAATGAAACTGAAGAAACTTTATTATTTAATGATAAAAAATATTATTCAGGATCATACTTAGTATTAACTGAAGATTATGATTTAGATTATAAAGATTACTTCCAAAAAGCTAAAAGATATAATCAAACTACTGGTGTATCTTCATCAGCAATATTAGAACTTAAATTTAATATTAATTTAGATGTATCAAATAAAGATTACACTGATAAAGATAATTTAAAGAGAGTCTTTACGCTTAAAATTCCGTTAAGTGGATCAACTATTAAAATTACTAAATCTGATGATTTAAATGATAATGGTTCTATGTGTAATATAAGAAAAATAAGAATAAGTAATACATCATTATTTATTACTGCAATGTGTTCATTAGGAGTAATATTTATATGTGTAATTCTAATAGTAGTAGAATTATATAAAATTATTAATAAAGATCCATATAGAAATGAACTTAATAGAATATTAAAGAACTATGATAGATTAATAGTAAGTGGTAAATATGATATAGATGAAGCTAATTATGCAAATGTAATCTATCCGAATAAATTTGAAGAATTGGTAGATGCGTCAATTAATCTATCTGAACCAATTCTATTCTATGATGTAAAACCAAATCATGAATGTCATTTTGTAATAATTGATGATGGTAGTTTATATAAATATAGAATATCTAGAAAAGAATTAGAATTACAAAAAGTGGGAGTAAGAAAATGAGTAAACTTAGAATAATACTTCCTTCTTTTTTGTTGCTACTTTTTACATTAACTTTTTCATATGTATATGCAGCATTCAGTAATGACTTTACAGTTAATGGAGTTGCAAGCGTAGAAAAAGCAACTGTAATGATTACTGGAATAGATGTTAATTCAATAAATGGAAATGCATCTTTTTCTAGTCTCAGAAGAACAGTTAATAGTGTAACTATGCCTGTAACTTTAGGTGCTGGTGCATCAATTGTATTTGATATGACTGTTCATAATTATGATACGATTAATTATGAAATTAGTGATTTACAATTTAATAATGATAACTTGGATGTATTATTTACAAAGCAAGGTTGTTTCTTAGCTGATCAAATAGATTCTCATAATACATATACATGTAATATAACTATAACTAATACTGGTTCTTCTACAATTAGTGATGCAATAACTGCAACATACACTTATACACCGATAAGTGATTATACTTTAATACATCATATTGAAGCCTTAACAAATGGAATAGATGAAGGATATATTGATGACTTAAAAGATGATACTGCTACTACAAATGCTTATCATTATGTTGGATCTAATCCAAGAAATTATGTATTTTTTAATGGAGACTATTGGAGAATATTATCTCTAGATTATAATGTTCAATCTATAGATGGTGGAGCGACAGAAACAAAAATAAAACTAGTAAAAGAATCAAGTATTCAATCTAATAAACATCTTTGGGATATAACAGATACTTTTTCAAATAGTGGAAGAGGAATTGCCGAGTGGACTACATCTAAGTTAAGAGCAACTCTAAATGATTTGTATTATACATCTGGAAGTGGTACATGTTATATAACTGATAAATCTAGCACAACCAGCACATGTGATTTTAGTGCAGTTGGATTAAATAGAAATCCATTAGTATCTTCAACTCTTTGGTATCATGGAGCATCTCAAGAATCAGCACTTTCACCACTTGGAATGTATCAAGATTTAAGAAGTAATAAAAAACCATCAGATTCATCTTGTTTGGGTTTATCTTGTACAACGGGAAGTAGTTCATTTACTACTAAAAGTGTAAACTATGTAGGATTAATGTCTCCATCAGATTATGGATTTACTACAAATGGATCAACTTCAAAAAGTAGGGATGATTGCCTAAATACACCACTTAGTAATACAGAATGGAAAATCGGTGGTGCATGTGGAACGTCATGGTTAACTCATAGTAATGGTATTGAATGGACTATCCAACCATCTATTAATAATAGTAGTCACTCATATGTCTTTTCTATTACAAAAGATGGACTAATAAATGATGAATATGCATATAAAAGATATTATATTAGGCCTTCAATTTATCTAGATCCGGGAACTTTATACTATAGTGGCTCAGGATTAAGAGATGATCCATATATAATTGATCAAACTAATTCAACAGATATTTTTACAATTACATTTAATGCAAATGGTGGTAGTGGAACTATGCCTGTTCAATTGATTAAAAATGGAGCAACAAAAGCCCTAACTCCAAACCAATTTAAAAGAGAAGGTTATTCCTTCATAGGTTGGTCAGAATATTCTGATGCAACAACTCCAATGTTTGATGATATGGCATATATCACAGCAACAGGTAATATTACATTATATGCCATTTGGCAAAAAGAAACTTCAATTTATGAATATATGCAAAATAATTCTTTAGGAACTGCACAAGCTAATAATATTAATTTTGGAGAAGTATCATCTTCCACAAATGGGCAAGGAATTTATGAGTATACAGGACAAGATTCAGATGGTGGTAATAAAACTATTTATTATTATCGTGGAGCTGTAAATAATAATGTTATTTTTGCAAATCAATGCTGGAAAATTATAAGATCAACATCAACTGGAGGAGCAAAACTAATTTATAATGGTTCAGTTGTGGATGGAACATGTCCAGGTAATACAACAAATCTAACTAAAACTGGTTTTAGTACAATAAATACTGCTGAAGCAGCAGGTTATATGTATGAAAATGGAGTTCAACATGGTTTAACTAATGATAGTGCTGTAAAAGTAGCAAATGATACATTCCTTTATTACAACTTAAGAGGATACACTTCATACTTAGAAGATATTTCTTTCTGTAATGATCGTAATGTACAATCAGGTAATACATATTCATCAACTGGTTCTTCATTTAACTTTAATAGATATTCTTTAGGTACACCAACTTTAACATGTCCAAATGAAAATGATAACTTTACAGTTGATCCATCACATGGTAATGGTAAACTTTCGATGCCTGTTGGTGTGATAACTGCAGATGAAATGATTTTAGCAGGTTCTAAAAATGGAGAAGATTCAGCTAATTCGACATATTATTTAAAAACGGATTATCAATATTGGACAGCTACACCAAGACAATGGAATGGAACCAAAGTAAAAGTTTGGCGTGTAAATGAAGATGGTTCAATTGGAAGTGCTGATAATGATACAAACAATAAATACGTAAGACCAGTAATTGCGTTAAACGGAACATCTTATTTAGGAGAAGGGGATGGTACTGTCCAAAATCCATTTACAATTAAAAATAATGGTATTGAACAATATGCAGTTTCTTATGATGGTAATGGAGCAACTAGTGGTTCAATGACTTATCAATTAGTTAATGGTGGAGAAGATGTTAAGTTAAATCCAAATGAATTTACAAAGTCTGGATATCATTTTATTGGATGGTCTACTAGATACGATGGAAATGTTTTGTATGAAAACGAAGAAACTATAAATGTCACTGCAGATATTATTCTTTATGCAGTTTGGGAATTAAATGTAATAGATTTTGATTATACTGGAACAGTTCAAAGTTATGTTTTAGAAGATTCAGGTGCTTATAGACTAGAAGTTTGGGGAGCACAAGGTGGTTCATATAATTCAACATATGTTGGAGGATATGGTGCATATGCAACAGGAATTATTAGGGTAAATGCTGGGGTAACAGTGTATGTTGTTGTTGGCGGTGCAGGTACTGGAAATACAATTGGACAACTAGGTACAACGCTTGGAGGATACAATGGTGGTGGAAACGGAAATGTTATTAATACAGATGTATTCTCAGGAAGTGGAGGAGGAGCTTCACATATTGCACTTGTTACCGGTGAATTAAAAACACTAGAAAATCAAAAAGATAATAATTATATTCTTATAACTGCAGCAGGAGGATCAGGTGCCTATGGTTATGATGTAAACTCTAATAACTGGTGGAGTGGTGCATCAGGTGGTGGAATAACTGGTGGTTATAACCTTAACATATCGCAAGCAGGAACACAAACAAGTGGTTATGCTTTTGGAGCAGGTGGAGATCAAACTGGTGAAACTATTGCTAATACAAACCATGCCGGTGGTGGCGGTGGTTGGTATGGAGGTTTTGCAGACTATGCTGATAATAACTCCGGTGGATTAGGTGGAGGTTCATCTAACATTTCAAATTATTATCTTGCAAGTTATGGAGAAATAACAAAACATATGGCAGGATATGATGTTACTACAAGCGAAAGTGAAAATACATATACTATAAATGCGAATAGTCATTCTTCAACTCCATTAGAAAATGTAGCTAAAGAAGGTAATGGACATGCTAGAATTTCATATTTAGGAGCACTATAAAAGAGCTAATTAATTAGCTCTTTTTGATTTCTACTTTATTTTTCTATATAATCCAATTGCTTTACCAAGAATAGTACAATTATTTACAATAATTGGTGCCATTTCATCATTTTCAGGTTGTAATCTAATATGATCTGATTCTTTATAAAATCTTTTTAATGTAACTTCATTTTCATCAGTCATTGCAACAACTATTTCTCCATCTTTACAAACTCTTTGTTTTTTAACTATAACAATATCTTTATCAAATATACCAGCATTAATCATTGAGTCCCCTTTACACTCAAGAGTGAAGATTTCTTCATTTAATGGTACTAAGGATGCTGGTAAAGAAAAGAATTCTGTAGGATTTTCAATAGCTTCTATTGGATTGCCACAAGATACTCTTCCAAGTAGTGGAACATCTATAACTGCATCACTATTATTATTTTCATTCTTTTTTTCAAATTCATTATCTACTAGTAATTCAATTGTTCTAAATTTAGAATTTTCTTTTCTAATATATCCTTTATTTTCAAGTTCTTTTAAATGAGTATGAGCAGTAGCTGGACTTGATAAACCCATACCTGCACATATTTCTCTTACTGAAGGTGGATAACCATGAGATACCATATATTTCTTAATAAAAGTTAAAGTTTCATTTTGTTTTTTAGTTAAACTATTTTCTTTAATTTCCATAATACTTACTCCTTATGTATATATAAAATATAACAAACATATGTTTAAATGTCAAACATATGTTTAGTTTTTGTAAATAACAATATTTATATTTTATCGAACAAGTGTTTGTGCTATATTTAAGATGTGAAAGGGAGTGTTTAAAATGACAGTTACAAAATTTTGGACTGATATGAGAGGAGTGATTTTTTTAATCTTATCTTTAGTACTTATATTAACCATGATGAGTTTAAATGTTCAAGGAATATAATCATTATGAAGTACTAAAAAGATGTACTTATGAAAAAAACTTTAATTAAAATTTGAAAAAATCTTTATTCTATGGCAGTTTAAAGATTTTTTTTTGATTTTATGTTATAATCTAACGCGACGAGGTGAAAATCTATGAAATTACCAGATTATAATGAAGAAAGAAAAAGAAATAGAGAAACTGAATTTATTACAGTTAATCCTACTATCAATCAAGAATATTTAGGTAAAAAATATTTTATTAGAACATATGGCTGCCAAATGAATGTTCACGATTCAGAGGAAATCGCAGGAATCTTAGAAAATCTAGGATTTATTGAAACTGATAGTGAAGAAAATGCTGATATTATTATTTTAAATACTTGTGCAGTAAGAGAAAATGCTCATGATAAAGTATTTGGTTTTTTAGGTAGATGTAAGCATATTAAAGAAACTAAAAATAAAGATCTTTTAATTTGTTTATGCGGATGTATGGCTCAAGAAAAATCAGTAGTCGATGAAATAATGTCTAAGCATAAATATATAGATTTAGTATTCGGAACTCATAATATACATGAACTTCCAAATATCTTAATGAATCTTGAACCAGGTCTAAATATTGAAGTTAAATCTAACGAAGATAATGTATATGAAGTTGGTGAGAATTTTAAAAGAGATTCAAAGATTTCAGCTTGGGTAAATATTATGTATGGATGTGATAAATTCTGCACTTATTGTATAGTTCCTTATACAAGAGGAAAAGAAAGAAGTAGAAAATCTAGTGATATTTTAAAAGAAGTAAGAAAATTAAAAGAATTAGGATATAAAGAAGTTACACTTTTAGGACAAAATGTTAATGCTTATGGAAGAGATAGAGAAGATGAAATCTCATTTGCTGAATTACTAGAAGAAGTGGCTAAAATAGGAATTGAAAGAGTACGTTTTGTAACTAGTCACCCTTGGAATTTTACCGATGAAATGATAGATACTATAGCTAAATATGATAATATTATGCCTTATATTCATTTGCCACTTCAATCAGGGTCTGATAGAATTTTAAAATTAATGGGAAGACGTTATACTCAAGAAGAATACTTAGAATTATTCAAAAAAATAAAATCTAAAGTAAAAAATGCAGCGATAACGACAGATATAATTGTAGGTTTTCCTAATGAAACGGAAGAAGACTTTGAAGAAACATTAAAAGTAGTAAATGAATGTAAATATGATGGAGCATTTACATTCATATATTCTCCAAGAGAAGGAACTCCAGCAGCTAAAATGCAAGATAATATTATAAAAGAAGTAAAAGAAGAAAGACTTCAAAGATTAAATAAGTTAGTTAATGAATATTCTAATATGAATAATAAGAAATTGTTAGATAAAACCGTTGATGTATTAATTACAGGTGTATCTGAAAAAGATCCAAATAAGTTATGCGGATATACTGATACTTTTAAATTAGTTAATGTATCTAGCGGTAAAAGAACAATTGGTGAAATAATAAAAGTAAAAATTACTGATGCCAAAAGTTTTAGTTTAGATGGTATTGCAGAATAGAACTATGAGATAGTTCTATTTTTTTTAAAAAATTTTAAATAAATTATAATGATATAAAGAAAATGCTATGTTATAATTAAGAAAATAGGATAGTGTGTAATATGAAGAATAAGTTTAAGTATATATCAACATTTATATTAATTTTAATGTTTATCTTATTTGGAAGCATTATATATAGTAATTTCAAGATAGATAAAACAAGCAAAATCATCAGTTATAATGATTCTTTATTTGATGCAACGGATGCATCGTTAGCTGCACTTTATATTTATAAAGGTAGTAATCCAAGTCCAACGACTTTATTACATGAACTTTCAGATACAGACTTTGGAAGTGATACTACTTTTTCTTTTGACGTGGATTGGGATGTCTTTGAAATTACATTATCTGTAGCAGCAAACGATCCGTATGCTAAGGCAATTGGCGGAGGTAAACATCAATTAAAAAAAGGTATTAATAATATACCTATTACTGTTATACCTAAAACTGGGTCATCAGTAGTTTATACTGTTCAAATTAATAGAAAAGATATACCATCAGGTACACATACAGCCTTATTGTATTCATTTACTATAGCTAAAACTCCTGAATATCTACTTGATCCAACAAAAACGTCATTTACATATACTATTCCAAGTGGATGGTATTTTATAGATATTACTACAGTTCCTTATGATGCAGATAACACAACAATTACATATGAAGGATTTGAATATGTTCCTGAAACAAAAGATTGCTATATTCATGTAACTAATAATGTTACAAGTGAAAAGAAAGATTATAAAATTACATTAGTTAAAAAGAATGCTACTGAAGCGAACAATTATAATTATAATGGTGGAACTTATACTTTCAGTGCACCTTATGCAGGTTATTACAAATTAGAAGCATGGGGAGCTCAAGGTGGTAGTGATGGAAACCGTGGAGGATACGGTGGATACTCTATGGGAATTATTAACCTTGATGTTGGTAATAAATTATATGTAACTGTTGGTGGAGCTGGAGCCGACTGCTGGAGTGGATCAGGTGGTGGATATAACGGTGGTGGTGGAGCTGGTAACTACGGCTGCTCAGGTGGCGGTGGTGGAGCTACACATATTGCTTACACAACAGGAGACTTAAAGAGTTTTAAAGATAAAATGAATCCTTATGATGTTGATATAGAAACATCAAGATCATCAGAACTTATTATGGTTGCCGGTGGTGGTGGAGGATCAGGATGGTACTCAGCTGGTGGATCTGGTGGAGGATTTAAAGGAACAAAAGGAGAAACTGATCAAGGTGGTACTCCTGGTTCTCAAGCTAATTACGGAAATGGTCTTTCACCTGGAGCTTTTGGTCAAGGTGGTAATAGAACAAACGGTGATGGTGCCGGAGGTGGAGCTGGTCTTTACGGAGGTGGAGCTGGTTTCGGTGACTACGGTGGTGGTGGCGGTTCTGGTTATATTGGAAACGCTAACTTAATATCAATTTATAAATATACAAAACATATGACTTGCTATATGTGTGATGAAGCTATTGGAAATAGTGAAAACACATTTAGTGAAATAAAAACTTATTCAACTACTGCAGTAAGCAGAGATGCACTTCCTGATTATGCTAAACGTGGTAATGGATATGCTCAAATAACTTTCTTAGATTTAAGTGAAAATAAATATTTAACTGACTTAAGAGTAATACAACCTCTTCAACAAACTGTAATTCCGTTTGATGGAGACGAAGAGTTTGCTTATGATAATTTAGATTATGAAGTTACTTTACCTGCAAATCAAACTAAAATTGAAATAGTTCCTAGATCTATTGATTCAAAAATGACAATCTCAGGTGATATTGGCGAAGTAAGAGTTCCAGGTGGAACACATGAATTCAAGATTATTTGTACAAGTGAGCTTGGTACTACAACTACTTATACAATAACTACACATAGACCACCATCAACAGAAAAAAGTGTTGATGCTATTAACATTCATGGTTTAATTGAAAATTATTGTAAATTAGATTTTGATTCAAATTTCGATTTCTCATATAATGACGATGATTTAATTGATTTTTGTCAATTATATGCACCTAATTCAATTATGGATCAAAATGATGAAGATCCATCCACAAATCCTGAAAAAGTAACTTGGGATAGAAATCAAAATGATTATGATTTATATGTTCCAGCACGTATCAAAGAGTTAAGATTTGAAGTTGTTTCAGATAATGAAAATCAAAGTGTAATCGGTGGTGGAGCAAATAGAACTTTAGTTCCTGGAGATAACTATTTAACAATAGATGTAGTTAGTGAGGCTTGCTATCTAGAGTTCCCAGAATTAGATATCCCTGAAGATAGAAAAGAAGAATGTACTCTAGGATATACCTATAGAGTATATAGAGATTACTATCATGATGCTGACCTTTCTGAGTTATATATTGATACATCTCAAGTAGAACAAGGAATCGCAGAATCAGGTAGATATTTCGACCTTAACTTTACTGATCCTGGAGTATTAAATTATTATTTCTCAGTTCCATATACATGGGATAGTGTTAAATATTTAAATTATAAAGCTGATATCTTACATGAAAACTATGCAGGATTAGAAATCCTTGAAAACTTTAATGATGCAGTTGTTGAAATTCATGGTAATGAAAACTTCGAAATTGGTAAAACTAACATTGTTGAAATTGTGGTTCATGCACCAGATTCTAACCAAGAATATAATACAACTACTGAGGAAACTGAGTGGTCAGGTACAACGCAGACTTATTATCTACACGTATATAGGGAGTATAGTAATAACTCATTATTACAAGAATTACATTATTTAAATAAAGATGTTGTTGAAATTCCAATATCACCAGCATTTAGTCAAACTAAATTTGACTATGCTGTTACAGTTCCAACTAATAATGATATTGGATATCTTAAATTTAAACCACAAGAAAATTCTACATCAGTAAGAATTTATAATAGAACAACTAATACAGAATTAAGTAAATCTGTATCTACATTATTTATATATTTCTCTGAATTAAATCTAAGACGTGGTGAGAATTATATTGAAATAGAACTTACTGCTGAAGATGGAGAAGCAATGAGTACATATACATTAGTAGTTAATAGACTTTTATCTAATGACTCTAGTGTAAATGATATTAAAGCTCATACTGATTCAATATATTGGTCATTAATGCCTGACTTTGATCCAGATACAACTACTTACGATATCTTTGTTGATAAAGGTACTGAATATATTGATTTTGATGTAACAACAAATGATGAAGGTGCAGTAGTTGAAGTTGCCGAAGGTAGATATCTTACAGCAGGAGTTAATGAAAAAACAATTAAAATTACATCTGAAGATGGTACAACTTATAAAACTTATAAATTTAGAATACATAGAGAACCATATGATATTGCAACTTTAGATAATATCATAGTTACTAGTGCTTCAGGTTCTAACTTTGGAGAGGTATTAACATTAACTCCAACACCATTTGACCCTGGAGTATTCTCTTATAGTTTAACTGTTCCAAATGAAACATTTATGGTTGATATTACTCCAGTTAAAACAAATAAGTTTGCAAAAGTTAATACTAATTATAATCAAAATGCATCAGTTAGATTAAATGAAGGTATGAATAAATTCACTTTTGAAGTAGTTAGTGAAAGTGGAACAGTTATATCTAATTACGAATTAAAAATATTTAGAACAATTAATGAGGATTTATCATTAAAAAATTTGAAATTGGATGCTTATTCTTCATTCTATTCTATGAATAGTGTAAAATCCATGAATGAACCAGTAAGCGATACTTTAAATGAATACACTGTTACTGTTGAATATTATTATAATCAAGGTACATTGCAAGTTGAACCAACTAATGAATTTTCAAATGTTATAGGAACCCTTACTAAAGAATTAAATTATGGTCCAAATGAATTTAACTTTACAGTTAAAAATGAAGGAGAAACTTCAAGCCTAGATTATAAAGTAACGGTTACAAGAATATTTAATCCAGATGTAGGACTTGCTGATTTATGGATAGAAGATGAATGGGGTACACAACACCCATTAACTCCAGATTTTAATCCAATGGTATTAAATTATACAGGTAATATTTCAAATGGAAGTAATTTAGTAAAAATACATGCAGTTCCTAGTTCAAAAACTGCATCTGTAAAAGGAACTGGATCTAAAACTCTGAATTATGGTTTAAATACATATGAAGTTAAAGTAACTAACTTTGATAGTGAAACTAATTTGAGTTATACTGAAACATATGAGTTAAAAATAACAAGAAATCTAGGTAGTCTTGCGTGTCTAAGTTACTTAGAATTATATTATCCAATATCAGGTGGAAGAGATACAAAATGGTCTAGATATTATCCAGAAACTTGTGAATCTGGTGAATATAATATTTATGTCAGAAATGCTAAACAATTGCATGTATATTATGTAAATCATTATAGAAGAGTTACATCTGTAACTACTGATGGAACATGGACAGGATTCACAAAAGGAAATACTTATGTATCACATGTATATGTAACTTCACAAGATGGTTCAACAACTAATACTTATACATTTAATATTATGTTTCCAGAGTGGGTAGGAAGTAAGTATTTAACAAACATTGAAGTTTTTGATGATACTGATACAAATATATATCAATTAAATCCAGCATTCGACAAAGAATCATCAGGCCCATACACAGTAGTAGGTACTAATGTACCAACTCTAAATGTTCCATATGAAATAGAAAGAGTTAATATAAAAGCTACTAAAGAAGATGATGCCGCATCCGTAATTGGTGATGGATGGGTAAGTTTAAAAACTGGTGACAATGAGAAAACGATAACAGTAACATCAGCAGAATCCGGTGAAGTTATGACTTATACTCTAAATATAAATAGAGAACACGGTCATGATGCAACTTTATCAGATCTTTACTTTAAATATAATAGTCCATGGGATTTTATTTCTACAGAAGAATTTGATTTATTTGAAAGTGATGGAGTAACTCCAAGACCATTTAATCCTAGTGATACTGGTCCATACTATGTAACAGTTTCGTCTTTTGCAAATCCAATGAGTAATAAATATGCATTTGCAACAGCAACTGATCCTAATGCAACAGTTAATGTTCCATTTCAAGTATTAACAACTGGAGTATATGTTCCTTATGATATTGAAGTTACTGCTGAAGATGGAGTAACAAAAATTACTTATCACACATTTATTAAAAAACTAATGGGTACTGATGCTCATGGTGCATCTCTTTGTGTATATAATGCAACTGAGAATAAATGTGAAGAAATGTATGCTACACCTCCTGAAGGAGACTTGTTAGAGGGAGTATCATTTAATCCAATGAGACATGACTATTATGTAGTTGTAAATAGTACATTCGGAGATTACTTAAATACTTCAAACGTATTATTTGAAACTATAGATTATAGTGCTACAACTACACACTTATCATCACCACTAGCTTTAGTTAGAGATACTTATGTTACATATCCAATTAGAGTAGTTAGTGAAGATGGAATGAGTGAGCATATCTATAATGTTCATGTTAAATTAGTATTATCTAGTGATCCTAGAATTAAAACCGTGACTCTATCTAGAGGATTCTTGCTAAATGCTGGAACATTTAAGAAAGGTTATGATCCTGAAGAAACAGCAAATACAGAATATTTCTGGATTATTGATGATGCATATTATGATGCAATGACAGATGCAAACCTTGAATATACAATGTTCCATCCAAGAGCAACATCAGTTCAAACATATGATGCAGATAATAAAATTATTACAGTAAATACAACTTCTGAAGATGGAAACTATTCATTAACTTATAAATTTATGATGAAGAAGAAAACTAAAGTTGATGTAACTGCTAATAGTTTAGAAATTAAGGATCCAAATTATTCAGATACTTTAGTACCTGGTACATATCCTTCAAATTACTTTGATGGAACATATAAATATGATCCTGAATTAGAAGATTTTGTATTCCAATATACTACTCATATTTATAAGAGTACTAATGAATTAAAAATTGATTTCGTTCCAAATAATCCATTGGTAAATGTTAATCCAAGCTTAGCAAGTCCAATTCCTATTACATCCGATGTTCAAGATATTATCTTTAATGTAACAAGTGAAGATGGTGCATTTACAGCTCCATATACAATTCATGTTATTAGAGATATAGAAATAGATTATCAAATAGAGGATTTAGAATTGCTTGATGAGTGGAATGTATGTGAATTCTCATGTAATATAAGACCAATTTTTGATCCGACTAAGAGAGTATATACTTCTGATATTCCTGCTGAATATGAAAACATGTTCTTCCAAGTAGGATTTAAAAATGATCAACAAACAGCAGAATTCTTCTTAATTGATCCTGACTCCGGAACACAAACTCCAATTAAGAATAGAATGTATAATACTTCTGAAGGAGCAAATGATTTAATCCAAGAAGGTTATGTATTCCCAACTGGTTTAAGCCAAGTTCAAATTATAATTCATGATGGATTAGGATATCCTACAACTTCATATACTGTTATGGTATATAAAGGAAGATCTCATGATGCATCTCTTACAGATTTAAGTGTTTGGGAAGTTGATGAATCTCCAAAAGAATATCCATTAGATAATCTATTTGATCCTAATAAGTTTATATATGGTATTGAAGTTCCAGAAGGAACAACTGAAGTAGATATTCGTTATGAAAAAGCAAGTCCTAATGCGTCAGTAATTATTCAAGGTAATACAGGATTAACTACTGGTATTAATCAAGCTACTGTAACAGTACTTGCAGAAGATGAATATACACAACTTACTTATGATGTTTATATTGATGTAGGTGGTTCTTATAGAAGCTGGCTTGCGTCATTAACAGTTTCAACTGGTTTAAAATTCCATGATTTATTACCTGACTTCTATAAGATGAAAACAGAATATACAGTAGTAGTTCCTTCAGAAACTTCTAAAGTAATAGTTGAAGGAACTCCTGAATCATCTGAAGTAGCAGTAGTTGGTAATAATACATACGAATTAGCGACTGGTAATAATAGAATAGTAATTACGGGTAAATATTATAGTTCAAGTGATCCTGATACTGTTCTAAATGAAACTCCATATATAATAAATATTTATAGAAGATATCCAAACAATGTACGTTTAGCTTATCTTTCGGTAGAAGAAGGATCTTTATCACCAGAATTTGATATGGGTACTACAAACTATAGTGTCACAGTACCAGCTGGCACTAATAAATTAACACTTCATTATTATCCTGAAGTTGAAAATGCAAGTGTTATAGTTTCTGGTAATAGTAATTTAAAAACTGGATATAATATAGTTTCACTTGCCGTAATAAGTGAGGGTGGAACATTAACAAAAACATATCAATTATCAGTATTTGTAAAACCAAGTAACGATGCAACACTTTCAATGTTGGATGTATATAATAATGTAAATAAAGAAATAAGATATGGTGTTGATAAATTTGATTCTAAAGTCCATGATTATATGATTGAAGTTCCAGCAGATGTAGATAGTGTCTATGTTGTTGGTACACCATCAGTAGCAAATTCTTATGTTGAAGGTGGTGGAGTAAATGGTTTACAATATGGTGATAACTATATTGATCTAAAAATAACAGCAGAAGATGGAACAGCTACTTCAATTTATACAGTTAATGTTTTTAGAAAATATAATTTATTATTAAAGGAATTAAATCATGACTTATCTTATCCATTAGTCCCTGACTTTGATCCATTAGTAAATGATTATGAAATAGAAGTTCCATATGATGTAAAAGTTATTCAATTTAATGCAGTTGCCCAAGCAGGTTCTGCAGTAACATTATCGTATTCGTCAGTTAACTTCCTTGAAATAGGAGAAAATGTTGTAACATTTATTATCTCTGATCCAAAAGGAAATACTAATGTATATACGGTTAACATAAAAAGAATAGGTAGCGCTAATAACTTCCTTGCAAACTTAGTTCCTGGTCAAGGTATGTTATTAGAGGATTTCTATAAGACAGATCAAACATATACATTAGCTCTTCCAAATAACTTAAAATCTTTAGATTTAGAAGATTGGATTATAGTTCCTGAAGATGAAACTTCAACTTATGAAGTTAAAGGTTATGATAAGATTAATCCTGAATCAGATAATAACAAGATTACTATTACAGTAACATCACAAAATGGTTCTAAGAGAACATATACATTAAATATTGAATTTAGAGATCCAGCATTCTTTAAACATTACTTATCAGCTTTATGGGTAGATGATGGAAACCTTTCACCAAAATATGATGTAGATATTATTTCATATACGGTAACATTACCTTATGGTACTGATAAGACAACAATTCATGCAATACCAATGCTTGAAAGTGATAAAGTATTTATAGATGGTGATGAAACACAAGAAAAAGAAGTAAATCTATCATTTGGTAGAAACGTATTTAAGATTAAAGTTGATAGTGGAGCAACAGGTTATAAGATTTATACATTAATTATTTATAGAACCTCAGCGCCTGATCCTACACTTGCAAGTCTAATTGTTACATCAACAGATGGAAGTGTACATACATATACTCCAATATTTAATAAACTTATAACTGCATATTACTTAACAATTCCATCATCAATTAAGGAATTAAAAGTTAACTACTTACCTTCAGATCCAAAATCTACAGTAGTAGTTACAGGTTATAAAGACTTTGAAATGGATAAAGATAACATTATTAATGTTGAAGTAACAGCACCAGATGGAAAAACAAAGAGAACGTATAAAATACATGTTACTCTTGAAGCCGATAAAGATAATTACTTAACTGATTTACAAGTCTCAGGATATGAGTTAAAACCAGCATTTAAAATGACAGATACAGGTTCTTACGAAGTTAAAGTAGAGAACAATGTATCTAAAGTATTATTATATGCAGACGCATCAAGCCCAACGGCAGCTGTAACCATCAATTCAATATCTAACACATATAGTGGAATAGATATTGTTAGTGGAACAATTTCATTATCGGCAGGTAATAATTATGTTCAAGTTGCAGTAACAGCAGATTCGGGTGACATAAGAACTTATACTGTTAATATTTTCAAAGAATATAAGACTATTTCAACATTAAAAGCTTTATATACAAGTTTTAATGAAAGTGCAGAAGACGGTGGAGCACAAATTACAGGTGATGGATATTCTCCAGAATTTAATGAAAAAACTCTTCAATATTATGAAGAAGTTCCATATCGTGAAAATGGTACATATACGGTAGTTCCATTTAGAACCGATAGTTCTTCTAAGATGACTTATAGTTCTACTACTAAATTAAAAGAAGGAATAAACGAAATTCCTATCACAGTAACAGCTGAAGATGGAGTTACTAAAACAACATATATGGTTTATGTAACTATGACTAAGAAACCTTCTTCTAAATTAAAAGATTTATTAATTACTGAAGGTGAGATTGATCCTGTATTTGATCCTGATACATATACATACTATGTCGAAGTACCAAATGAAATTACATCATTAAGTTTTTATAATGAAATGTCAAATCCAATAGGAAAAGGATATGCAATTCCTGAGGATGAGGATTCAACAGTTTCAATTACAGGAAATTCAGGATTTACTGAAAATGGTATTTCAACTGTAACTATAACAGTTACTAATCAAAATGCTGTTCCTTCAACTACAACTTATAAAGTTGAAGTTTATAGAAGTATCGCTGGAGATGAAAAACTTTCTAATCTTTATATTAAAGATTATCCAATGTCTCCTTCATATTCACCATTAACACTTTTCTATCAAAGAGAAGTTGAATCAACTGTAGATTTTGTTACAGTTGGAGCATTTAGAAGTACTGAAGATGCTACAATTTCAATTGATGGAGTAACAATGGGTGGAACTGGTGGAGAAAAACTAGTTAACTTAGACTTTGGTAAGAACTATGTACATGTTAAAGTAGTAGCTTCTAATGGAGCAAAGAGAACATATACAATTGAGATTACTCGAAAAGATACAGCTAACTTCTTAACAGAGTTAACTTCTAATGCTGGAGAATGGACATTTACTCCAACTGAAACTTCATTAAAAACTAAGTTTGATTATGAATTAACACTTCCAAATGGTGTTACTGAAATTAAATTAAAAGGTAACTGGAGTGAAGGAGCAACAGTAGATAACTTAGATAAAGTGTTTAATACTGTAACTGTTCCTCCAGCATCAAATCTACTATATAAAATCAATGTAACAAGTGCATCTGGAGAAATTAATACTTATACTATTACAATTCACGGTGCTGTTTCAGGAGAAACAGATATTGACTTAGATACTGATAAAGGGAAACCTTCATATCTAGGAGATAATAAATATGAATTAACAGTTAAAGATGATGATTCTACAATTGTACTTGATGTTAAGACTAAGGATGAAGGAGCAACAGTTAAGTTACAACCATTCTATGCACTTAAGTATGGTGAAACAGTAATTACGTTTACTGTAACAAGTAGTGATGGTAGTGAAACTCAAACTTATACTCTAACTGTTACTAGAGGAAAAGATATTGAAAAGATAGTTCCTTCAGATGAAGAAATCGTAATTGTAGTATCTGAAGAATATACACTTACTTATACAATTGAACCTCCTGATGCAACATCAACTGATGTTACATTTGTAAGTCTTGATAATACTATCGCTTCAGTAGATCAAGATGGTAAAGTTACAGGATTAAAAGAGGGAGTAACTAAGGTAGAAATAAGAAGTGTCAAAGATCCTGAAATCAAAGGTATAGTTTCAGTATTTGTACTAAATAAAAAAATAATGAGTGATACATATCATGTAGTACATAAAGATGAAACAGATAATCAATATAACCTATACAATTTAGATTATGTATTTGGTGCTCAACCAAAAACAAAAATTGATGATTTTCTAGATAACTTTACTAATCCAGCTACATACTTACATGTTTATAGTAATGGAGTAGAGCTAACAGATTATACTCAATTTGTTGGAAGTTGCTTAGTACTTAAACTTGAAATAGCAGGTAAATTATATGATGAAATAACAATCATTGTTAAGAGTGATATTGGTACATTAGATTCTCCTGGTGATGGTATTAATTCGGCATCAGACGTATCTACTGCTAATAGTGTTTCATCTGGTATCTTATCAGCAACTAATATTTATAAAGCAATTATTGATGTTAATAATGATGGAGTAATTTCTGCATCAGATATTTCGGTAATTGATTCTTATAATAAGAGTATAATTAAAACAATTTAAAAGAAGATTTTTATAAAATCTTCTTTTTTCATGTTATAATTTTTATGGTGATAGTATGAAAAATAGAAAAGAATTAATCTTATCTATAGTGTTAATAGTTGTTTGTGTTTTGGTGTCCTCTTTATTTAATAAAAAGAGCGAGTATATTCATTATACCTTCTTTATGAAAAATGATAATAATTACAATTTATATGATAGTAATGGTAAAAAGTTATTAGATGATAATTTAATATATGCGGAAAGATTTAATGATGATTATACATTAATTGTTAATGAAAAAAATGAATGTGCCATCATAGATAAAAATGGAAACTTTATAATAAATTATGGTGAATACGATAAAATTGAAGAATATGGAAGATTATATCTAGCCTATAAGGGTGAAGATATTATATTGATTACTGGTAATAATAAACTTATTAGAAAAGTCGAAGATAAAAAAGAATTAGTTTCTAACATAGTTCATAATTATGCAGTACTTTTATATGATGGTAATTACAATGTTTATAATTCAAATGGAGATGTGATTTTTTCTAGAAAATATAAAAAGAAAAAACAATTAATTTTAAAAGAATCTACAAATTATGGATTGATCTATTATGATGGAAAAGAATACTTATTTAATATAAATAGTACTGAATATGAAGAAAGAGATACAAAGATAGTATCTGATATTGAAGAATTTTATGATATTTTACTAGTTACTGGAGAAACTAATAGAGTATATTATGAAAAGCAAAGAGTAATAGACGATATTAAATGTGCAATCGACGGAGATAAACCTAAAATTGATGGTGAATCTAGAATTCTTTGTAGTGAAGAAGTTATTTATGAACCAGATTATTTAAAAACAATCAAAGACTATAAAAATATTGATAATTATGGTGAATATTTTATTGCATGTAATGAAAAATGTGATTTATTTAGAAAAAATGAGAAGATTCTAAAGAATTATGATGAAATTAAAATAATAAAGACTAATATAAATGATTATTTTTATGTTAAAAAGGGGAAAAATAATATAATTTTAAATAACGAATATAAAACTGTTTATTCATCAATAAAAGATATAAAATTAGAAAAAAATTATATAAATGTTAATAATAAATTATATACTTTTGACGGAAATGAAATAAATATATAAAAATGACTTGAATATATAGAATTCAAGTTTTTTTTGTGATAAGATTATAATATAAAATAGGGTAAAAATATAGTGAGGATAGAGTTTATATGAAGAAAAGGGTTAACATTTATACTTTATTATTGATATTAGCAACATGTTTTAGTTTAGGATTGAAAGAGGTAAGTGCGGAAAATGTTGCGCATTACTTTGATGTGTACAAATGCCCTGTAAGTTCTGATGATTATGAAGCTGAAGCTGAAGATTGTCTTCTTGCTTATGAAAACGGTGAATTAGACTCTTATCATATAGCTAATAATGGTAATTTATCTTTACATGGCGATGCCGAAGGACAATATAAAAACTTAATTTTAGTAATTGGTAAATTAAATGTTAAGAATAATGAAATTCGTAGTTTTAATACAACATGGAATTGGGATCCTAATGTCTTATCATTAGTTTATAGTGATGGTTATTCGGATGGTCACGTATATGATGCAAGTCCATTTAATCTTCCTTGTTATATAGATAGAAGAGGAAACAAAGAACCTAAATGGACAACAACAGTTAACTTTATGAGATATTCAGCAGAAGGTGTTGGAGTTCTTTTAGCAGCTAATGCATCGAATGATAATGCTTATGATATTAAAACATCTAATACTGAAGGTGGAGTTGTAGAATATTTTAAAGAATTATTCTTAGTTAATCCGGAAGCTGAAGTTGGTACTTATACAAATATTATAATGAATAGCTCAGATAAGCAATTTGCTGAAGCAACAGATGCTAATCTTGAAGCTGTAGATTATGATGTTAATAATTATAGATTAAAAATATATGGAACTGAGGAAAACGATGCTACTTTAGGAACATTAACAGTTTCAGAAAATAGTACAAGTGAAACACCTTATACCTTAACTCCTGAGTTTGAAGCGGGACAATCTACAAATGTTGATTATAGAGTAGTTATTCCATATGATATAACTAGCGTTTATGTTGCAGGTACAGCAAACTCTATTCATGCTAAATCTATTAATGGAGAACTTGGAACAACATTTAATGTTACATATTCAGACTTACAAGTAGGTGTTAATGAAAAAACTATTGTAGTTTCTGCTGCTAATGGAGATACGTTGACGTATACACTAGTTATTTATAGATTATCTAATGATGCTACATTAAAGACATTTACTTTAACTGATACTGATATTTCATTTAATGAAACAGTTGATTTAATTAATACAAAAGCGTATACAGCTACAGTTCCTTATAGAATCGGTCATACTACAATTAATGCAGAAACAAATTATGATGGTGCATATATTGGAGTTGATGAAGAATCTACAATAATTTCTCAAGATTGGGAAATTGATCCTGATGTACTTGGTTCAACTACTACAAGAGTAGTAAGAGTATATTCTGAAAACTGTAAGTATGACTATATTAATTTAAATGGTAATACAAGTGATAAGTGTCAAACTAATACTTATTCAATAGCTTTAACTAGAGAACCAGCATCAACTGATTCTTCATTAAAAACTATTTCAGTTGTAGCTAATGAACAATTAAAAACTTTAAATAAATCAACATATACAGTTGGTGGTCAAACATATGATTTATATGAAGTAACTGATAATATTGCTAATGCAATAGATAAAGTTACTATTAATGTATTAGCAAATGATGAATTTGCTAATGTTATCTCAGGAACTGGTGAAGTATCAATCAATGTTGGTGATAACTACTTACCAGTAGTAATTAAAGCCGAAGATAATTCAACTACAACATATTATGTATATGTACATAGACTTAATAATAATGCTAGATTAAGTGCTTTAAATGTAACAAGTAACCCTGTTGGTACATTTGCACCAGGATTCGATTCAAACTATACAAATTACTATACATATACTTATGATGCAACTGTATCAAATGTAACAATTACAGCTGTTACAAGTGATCAAACATATGGTAAAGTTGCTATTAATGATGTTACTTCAGGATCGACAATTACTCCTAATGAAGCAACACCTAAAACACAAACTCAAACATTTAATGTTTCAAGTAGTGATGTTAATATCGTTGTTACTGCTGAAGATGGAACAGTTAATACATATATTCTTTACTTGACTAGAACTAAATCTTCAAACAGTTACTTAGCACAATTGAAATTACAAGAAACAGCATTAAATGAATTATTTACTACAAAGAAAACAGATTATACTTCATCAATTGATGGTGAATATGATACTGTTACACTTCAAGCAAGACCTAGTGTTGTATATTCAAATATTATTAGTGTTAGATTGAATAATGTTGAAGTTCCATTTACTGCTAATCCTCAAACTAAAGCAATTGAGGTAGAGTTAACTGGTCTTCAATTTCCAAGTCAAGCAAGACCAACAAACTTAATTCAAGTAACAGTTCAATCTGAATCGCAAGATGAAAGAACTTATACAATTGAATTAACAAGAGATCTTTACAAGATTGCAACATTAGAAAGTTTAAGTGTCCCAGGATATGCATTTAATGAACAATTTAATCCTGATGATTTAAATTACACAACAAGTCAAAACGTTCCTTATGCTACAACTTCAGTTGAAGTAAACGGAATGATTACAAATGAATATTCAACTGTTAAATTCTATGATGATAATGATCAAGAAATTACTCCAACAATAGATTCGGTTGAATCAAAGAAATTCAGTGGTAATATTCCATTACATACTGGTGAAAATACAATTAAAGTTAAAGTATATGCTCATAATACATCTGAAGAATATACTAAGACATATACTATTAAATTAAATAGAACAAAAAATACTAATACATCAATCACTTCGATTTTAGTTAATGGTTCATCTAATACACCAACATTAAATCCTGGTGATGGTAAATGGTATGTAATAGTTCCTAATAGTAAAAAAGAATTATTACCAACAGATGTAACAGTTGTTAAGAGTGATCAAAACGCAACAGTTACTAAATCACCTAAGATTGAATTATCAACTAAACAAGATAATGAGTATAAATTTACAGTTACTGCAGAAGATGGAGAATCTTCTAGAGAATATACTTTAGTAATTACAAGAACTAAGAGTAGAGAAAATGCTTTAACAGGAGTTGAAATTTATTCATCACCTGATGGAGAAAATTATCTATATCAAGATTCATGTGTACCAGTTAATGGAACATGTAAAGTAACAGTTTCTTCAAATACAACTCATTTTAAATTTAAAACAGTTATAAGTGAAGAAGCTACAATTTCACCTAGTGACGATACAGTATATGAAATGCCACCAAGTGATTCAACAATGACTAAACCATTAGCAGTTACTGCTGAAGATACAACAGTTGCTAATTATTCAATTGTTGTTGAAAGAGGTTTATCTTCTAACCCAAGATTAAGTGATATTAAAGTTAATGGTGTTACAGTTGAAAACTTTGATCCAGAAGAAAAACATTACTATATAACTTATCCACATGCTATAGCTCAAGCTCTAGTATCTGCTACAGTTGAAGATACAGGAAAAGCTACAATCTATAGAGCTAAATATAATGGTCATACGGTTGATGGTATATTATCTAATCCATTTGATTTACAATGTGGACAAGAAAATGAAATTATAATTGATGTTCAAGCTGAAAATCCAGATGTAACAAGATCATACTACTTACATATTATAAGAGAATTTAATAAAGATGCTGACTTAACAAATATTTTGCTTGATGATGTTGGAGTTGCTTCATTTACTCCAAGTAATTCATCATATGCAGCAAGTGATGTTGATTATGAAAAGACAAGTATTAAAGTAACACCTTTATTAAGCGATACTGAACATGGTTCATTCACAATTACTAGTGTAGATCCCACAACTAAAGAAGTTTTATATTCAGCAGATAGTTGGGGTAACATCACACTTAATACTGGTGATAACGAAATAGTAATTGCTGTTCAAGCACATGACCCAACAATTAAGAAAAACTATAGAGTTTATATTAAACGTAAACTAAATAGCAATATTAATATTACAAAAGTAAAAGTTGCTGGAGTAGAAGCAACTAAAGAAGAAAATAATATTTATTCTGTAACAGTTCCAAATGATGTAGATGTTGCAAATCAAGATAATGTATTATTTGAATTTGCACCTGGAGTTATGGAATCTGACCCTGATCCAACATATGAAGTAACTAGTAAAAATCTTTTAACTACAGTTGTATCTAATGCAGTTACAGTTGTTGTAACAGCACCAGATGGAGTTACAGATGAAATAATTACTGTTAACGTAACAAGAGAAAAATCAAATAAAGCAAGTCTTCATGAATTAACTTTAAGTTCAGGTGGAGAACTTGGAACATTCAGTCCATTATTTGTATCGGATGACGAATCTAAAGATACAATTGAATATGAAGTAACAGTTCCAAAGAATAATGATTATTTCACAATAGGATATTCATTAACAGATAAAGAACATATTACTGATGAAAAAGCAGTAGTTACATGTGAATTGAATGATGAAGTCGTAGAGTGTAGTGAACAAATGGGAATTGATGCAATCTCTGGACTTGCAGTAGTAAAAATAAATGTTACTTCTGAAGATGAAACATTTACAAGAACTTATGTAATAACACTAGCTAGACAAAAATCTAGTGATACAACATTAAAAACATTAATAATTAGAAATTATGCTGGAGAACAAGAGGAAATACCACAAGAAATAATTGATGGTGTTGTTAATGTTCATGCACCTGCTAATGTTAATGATGTAACACTAGAAATTGTTCCTAATTCACCATATGCAACAATTGAAAAAATCTTAATGAATAGTCAAGGTGTTACATTTAATGAATCACTTGACCATTTAACTTATGGAGCTATTCTTAATGATTTATCATATGACGCATATCCTGAAGGATTAAATATTGTTATTATTACGGTACTAGCTGAAGATGGAAGTAAAGAAGATCATCCAATTCTTCTTTATAGAAATTACAATAATGATACAACATTAAAATCATATAAAGTAGATAATGAAGAACAAATAAGTAATTTTGAAAATACAGCAACTCGTTTATATGAATATAGATATAATAATGTTGAATATAATAAAACATATATTGAAATAATAAATGAAACAACTGATTCATATGCAGAGTATAGCATTTCAGGTGGAGAATCAATTGAGAATATTGAAAATGGTTATAAAGTTAATTTAAAGACTGGAAGTAATGCTATAGTTACAACTGTAACTGCTCAAGATGGAACAGTAGGTTATTATTACTTCTACGTAACTCGTAGAAAAAATAATGATACTTCATTTAATAGTATTTATATTTCGGACAAGAAAGCTTCATGTAACTTAACTACAAGAATTTGTACAGTTGTAGTTCCTAACGAAACTTATGAAGTAAATAATGATAATGTTAGAGTAGACTTTAATCCAACTGCAGCAGACTACGATGTTGAACCTAAATATTCAGTTCAAACTACTGTATTGAATGAAGGTATTATAACTAATGTAATGATGTCAGTAACTGCTGAAGATGGAACAGTTAAAGATTATATTATTAAAGTAACTCGTGCACCAAGTGATATCTCAACAGCTGATAATATTATAGTTTCAACTGATGTAGATAAGAATGGTTCATTTACACCTGCTTTCAAGAAAGATGTTCTTGAATATACTGTAGGTATTGATTCAACAGCAGATGAATTTACAATTGTTGTTGAAAAGACAAATGATAATGCTGTAGTTACAGGAGATGGAACATATTCATTTACTAATGATGATCCTGATGATCATGAAAAGATAGTAATTCCAATTCATATCACTTCTCAAAGTGGTTTAACAGAAACTGAATATACATTAACAATAGTTAGAGGATTAAATACTATTGCTACATTAGGAAACTTAAAAGTATATGATGATGATGAAAAAATTAATGAATATACTTTAAACCCTGTATTTGTAGCTGATAATGTTACTAAAGTTGATTATGAAATGGATGTAGCAGGAGATGTTGAAACTGTATACATTAGTACTTCAGTTACAAATCAATCAAGAGCTACTATTTCATCAATCAAAGTTAATGGATCAACTATTACTGATGATACAAAGATAAATAGTTATGAAGGTTATGTTGGATTAGTAAGTAATACAGCTAACTTAGTACTAATTACAGTATTATCTGAAGATACATATTCATCTACAGTTTATAGATTAACTATTAATAGAGCTGCTAATAATGATAACAAGTTATCATCGTTAAAAGTTAAAGGAATTGAATATATCAATGAGAATGATGTCGGTTATGAAAATTCAATGTACTTAGATGAAAACGGTGATTATAGAGTAGATGGAATAGTAATTCCTAACTTTAAATCAAGCATTGATGTATCAGCAATTAAGAATGATGTTAATGCTACATTTAATACTAAATTAAAAATAGAAAATGGTAGTGAATCTACAGTTCAACTTGGAGATATTAATATCCCAGTTGGAAGAAATGAAATTACAATTACTGTTACAGCAGAAGATGGAACTTCTATTCAAAAATATATTGTAGAAGTAACAAGAGAACCGTCAAACGATGCATCAGCAACATATGTAATGTTCTATGATCAATTATATACAATTCAAGAAGATGTATATGATTATTACTATGTAGTAACTAATCCAACTTTAAAAGAAATAAATGATGAAGACGTTACAGTAACTACTGCATCTATTGGTGCAACAGTAGAAAAACCTGGAAAAGTAGAAATTGTAACTTCTGCTAATAATCCAGCACATTATACATATTATGCAACAACTTATACATTTAAAGTTATTGCAGAAGATAAATCAACAGAAAAAGAATATACATTTAATATCCATAAAGATTATTCTTCTAATGCAAATCTTAAGGCAGTTAATTTAAGCAAAGGTACTGTAAGTCCTAAGTTTAATCCTTCAGTTGCATCATATACAATTACACTTCCATATGGAACATCAACATTTGAAGTTGAAGGTATTCCAGAAGAAGAAACTACTAAAGTAGTTGGTAATACAATATATAACTATGAAGATAACTTAGTAATTCAACTTAAGACTACTGCAGAAGATAATGAAACAACACAAACTTATAAATTCGCAGTTATAATGGCTGAATCTACAGATGCATATCTTAACTCGCTTTCAGTAGTTAGTTATTCATTTGAACAAACATTTAAAAAGACATTATTTAACTACAATATGGAAGATATAAGTTTTGGTACTACTCATTTATCAGTTGCCTACACCAAATCTAATAGTGCAGCAACAGTTGTTTGTGATATGGATGGTACTGTTGATAACTGTGAAGCAATGGAAGTTCCACAAACTGTAGGAACACATAGAATTACAGTTAAAGTAACAGCAGAGGATGCAGTTACAACTAAAACTTATACAATTGACTTTAATGTAATTCCATCTGCAAATGCATATCTATTAGATTTAACAGCAACTGATTCTGAAGGTAAATCATTACCATTTGGATTCTCAAGAGCTATTTATTCAGGATATGTAATTACAGTTCCTTATACAACTAAGGAAGTTACATTTGAAGCAATTGCTACTTCTGAATATGCAACTTTAGAAATTGGTACATCTAATTCTAATGGAGCATCTCAAGAACCAATAAATTATTATCAATATGAATTTACATTTGAAAATCTTGTTGTAGGACAAAATATAGTATATGTAAAAGTAATACCTCAAGATCCAAATGCACAAAGTAAAACATATACAGTAATCATTAATAGAGCTAAGAGAGAAGCTTCTAAAGTAACTACATTATCAAGCTTAGAAGTATTAGATCCAAAAGGTAATGCATATACAATAGATCCTGCATTTACTCTAGATAATGATACTTATGATATTGGAACAATCCCATACTTAGATTCAACAGCAACAGTAAATGTTACCCCGACAGATAGTAATGCTAATATTCATTATTTAGTTAATGGTATTGTTCAACCAACAAATAATGTTACAGTTCCTATTACTACTGGTAATGGATACATTCAAATAATTGTTATTGCAGAAGATGGTGAAACAACTCAAACATATACAATTAATTATAAGAAAGAAGCTTCTAACAATTGGAAGTTATCTGATCTTTATGTATCAAATCAATCATTTGCGTTTAATCCTAATATTCAAGATTATAAATTTACATATGATTTTGATGTAACATCAGCAGTTATTTCATTTAAACCTCAAGTTGATGGTTCATCAGTTAAAATAGGAGAAATGAAATATAATGCGCCATTAAATTTATTACAAACTTATACAGTTCCATATTTAAATATTGGAGAAAATGAAATAATGATTGAGTGTACTGCAGAAGATGGTACACCAGGATATTATAGAATCATCCTTGAAAGAGAAGCTTCTGATCAAGTAATTACATCTGAAGCATATGGACATCAAATTACAACACCTGAAGATGGCGCTGTAGGATTAGTCCTAGATGTAGCTCGTGGAACTACTGGTGGAGTATTAAAAACTCAATTAGATAATGATGACTCTTTAATAAAGATATTTGATAAATTAGATAATGACGAAATTCCAGATGGTGATCCACTTGGAACAGGAATGATTGCAAAATTAATAATTAATAAAAATGAAGCTGATAGAAAATTATTAGTAGTCCCTGGAGATTCAAATGGGGATACTGAAGTAGATATTTATGACTTACTTGCTATAGTAGACCACATTCTTGAAAGTACACTTCTTGAAGGTCCATACTACGAAGCTGGTGATTATGATAGAACAGAAGAAGTAGATATTTACGATTTATTATCAGTAGTTGACGTTATTATTAATAGTTAAAATATTAAATAAAGAGTTGACTATTTACTATAGTTGACTCTTTATGTTAATATAAAAATAGAAAATAGGAGAGTGTTGAAAGTGAGAAAGAAATTTTTATTATTAATCTTTGCATTCGTTGCGACCATATTTGGAATGAGTGCAATTAATGCTGCAACTCTTGCGGGTTCAACAGCAAAGTATTCCTTTGAAGGAAAAACAAATATAGCTGTAGGAGATGAAGAAGAATATAAATTATATATTACTACTTCTGCTACTTCATTCTCATATTCAGGTAAAGTGAATTATGATTCATCTTACTTAGAATATAAGAGTTTTGAAAAAGGTGATGGTGTTTCATTTGCACCAGCAACAATGAAGTTTGTATACCTTGATATGACTAAATCTACTGGTGTAACACCAAATAGTAAGACTTTAGTTGCATCTTTTAAATTTAAAGCTTTAAAAGAAGGTACTACAACATTAACAACATCAGATACTAAACAAAACTGTACTAATACAACAACAAATGATGCGTGTGATGTTATTACTCAAGCTAGTTTAACTATTACAATTGGTGGATCTACTCCAACTAGTTCATCTAGTAAAGCAACTAGTTCATCAACATCATCTAGTTCATCAACATCATCTAGTTCTAGTACTCCAGCTCCTAGTACAAATGCTAAACCAGCAAGTATTAGTGTAAGTGGATATACAATGAGTCCTACATTTAATGCAGATACTTTAGGATATACTGTTACAGTTCCTGAAAGTGCTACATTTGTAACTATTGTTGTTAACAAAGGTGAAGCTTCACAAACTGTTACAGGTGATGGAAATTTCACATTAACAGGTAATAGTTCAACTGCTAAAGTAACAATTACAGCAGCTGATGGTGTTACTAAGAAAGAATATACAATTACAATTAATAAACAAGGTGCTGCTCCAGTATTAGATGGAGATAACACATTAAAAGACTTAACAGTAGGTGGAACTACTATTGAAGGTTTTGATAAAGATAAAACAAATTATACATTAGAAGTTGGTAAAGACGTAACATCAATTAATGTTACAGGTATTGCTAACTCAGGAAAAGCATCTGTATCAGTAAGTGGTGGAACAAATCTACAACCTGGAAATAATACAGTAACAGTTACCGTAACTGCTGAAGATGGATCAAAAAGAGTTTATACAATCAATGTTAAAAAAGAACAAGATCCAGCAACTACTGGTACAACTGGTACTACTAAGAAAGGTGATAAATCAACTACTACAAGAAAACCAAGTAGTGATACTGGAGTTAAAACAATCAATATTGGATCTCCACATACAATTACACCAGCATTCTCAAATGATATAGATGTATATAATGTTACTGTACCATATGATGTAGAACAATTAGATTTATCATTATATTTAAATGATTCTAATGCTAAATATACAGTGACTGGAAATGAAAATTTCCGTGTTGGAAAAATAAATGTTGTAACAGTTAAAGTTACAGCAGAAGATGGAACTACAAGAACAATCATCTTCAACGTAACAAGAACAACTGATGAGGATGGAACAAAACTTGTAGATATCGGTATTGGAGGAGGTTATACTCCACAACCTGGATTTGATCCAGATATCTTAGGATATACAATCAATGTTCCTGGTAATGTTGATAAATTACCATTAAATCCAACTGCACCTGAAGGCTCAACAGTTAAAACTTATGGTAATGAAAATCTAAAAGAAGGATGGAATACAGTTTTAGTATCAGTAACTGATAAAAATGGTTATACAAGAACTTATACACTTTCAGTATATAAAGAACCAAAAAAGATTTTAGGATTAACTTATAGACAATTTGCTATTGTAGCAGGTATTATTGGAGGATTATTATTAACATTCTTCTTAATCTTATTATTACTAGGAAGAAGAAAGAAAGAAGAAGCAGTCGTAGAACAAGCTCCAGTAATTGACTTTAAACCAGAATTTAACTTTGGTTCAAGAAATGGAACTGATGATGATACTGTTTATCCAAATGGTATCTTAAATCAAGATTCTAAAGTACAAAAAGATGTTGAATTTGAAAATGCTAATGAAAAAGTACTTAAAGCATTAAATCCAACAGTAGATTCTGAACCAATTGCAATACCAACTCATGAGGCACCAAAAGAAATACCTTATGATCCATATGATGAAGTTGTAACAAAAGATGAATTAATTGATGCAATTGAAGAAGGATTAGAAACTAAAAATCCTGAAAAATTAAAAATGCTTCTTGAACAAGAAGAATTAAATAGAAAAAAAGAAGAAATAAGAAGAAAAGAAAACGGAGGACGATAGAATGTTAAAGACAATTAAAAGAATAAGTATATTTACATTACTTTCTTTAGGACTTTTAATTGTCGCTCCTAAAGGAGCGCTTGCAGCAAGTGCTTCTCTTTCTTATTCAGGGGAAACGACAATAATACAAGGTAGACAATATACCTATAATATTAGATTAAATGCAGATTCACTATCAAAGGGATATCAATTTGATATCTCCTTTGATGGTTCTTATCTACAATTCATGGGATTCTCAAACAAATCTAGTTTAACTTGTACAGCAACAACTAGAGTAGTTTGTTATTCAATGAGTGGTCCAATTCAAGGAAGTGGAACTATTGGAACAGTTACTTTTAAAGCATTAAGAACTGGTTCTACTACTATTTCATTTACTGGTGCCAAAGGTGAAACACAAACAGGTCAATGTAACTTTGGTGCAAACGGACTTGCAATTAGAATTAATGAACCACCATCAGAAAATGCTAATTTATCTAGTCTTTCTGTAAGTGGGTGTAATATTGGTTTCAATGGTGGAACAAGTTATTCATGTAGTGTTGATGCAAATGTAGGAAGTGTTTCAGTTTCAGCTAGTGCACAAGATGGTGGAGCTAGAGTAAGTGGAACAGGTAATAAATCACTTAGTTATGGTGTTAACAAAATTAATGTTACGGTAACTGCACCTGCAGGAAACACTAAAACATATTCAATTAATGTTACTAGAAAAGATGATAGAAGTAGTAATAATAATCTAGAAAGTTTATCTGTAAGTGATGGATCATTAAGTCCAGGATTTAGCAGTAATACTACTGAGTATTCTATTTCAGTACCATTTTCTGTAACAAGTTTAAATTTAAAATATAAAGCCTCAGATGGTAAGTCAAAGGTTAGCGTTCATAACAATAATCTAGAAGCAGAAACTACAACTAATGTTACTATTACAGTAACAGCAGAAAATGGTTCTACTAAGACTTATACAATCAAAGCATCTAGGGGGAAAGACCCTAACAAAGTATTAAATACAGATAATTATTTAAATAGTTTAACAATCGATACTGGTCTTTTAAGTCCAGCATTTGATAAAGAAACTACTAATTATGTAGTTTATTTACCATATGAAGTACAAAAGATTAATTTCAATTATGAAGTTAGTGATACTAAATATGGTGTAGTTAATTTCAATGGCCCAGAAAGCCTTGGAGTTGGTAATAACGTATATACAATCTCAGTAAAAGCAGAAAACGAGTCTGAAAGAGTATATACAATCACAGTAGTAAGAGCAAAAATATTAAATGGAGAGTCTAGTACAAATGCACTACTTGCATCATTAACAATGCATAATGGTGAAATGACTCAAAAGTTTGATAGTGGAGTTCATTTATACTACTACAACAAAAATGCGAAAAAAGACATAACACTTGAAGGAGTTGCTCAAGATCCTGAATCTATAGTTACATATCTATCAGCAGGAGCCGGAGTATATGCAGTTTTAGTTACTGCACCTTCAGGTAATATGAGTATATATATAGCAATACCTAAAGAGTTAGGATCGTGGGTATGGATAATTATAGCTTTAATATCTATAGTTCTAATCGGAGTAATTATACTTATTATTAAAAAAATTAAAGATAAAAAAGATTCTTCAAAATCTTCTAAAAAAGATAAGAAAAACAAGGAAAAGAGTAAGAATGATATTGAAGAAGAATAAAAATAATAATACAATTATAGTAGAGTGTGAGGATTGATATTATGATGAAAAAATATATAAAAGGATGTATAGGGACATTCATTTTTGTCCTATTATTTATGGTATTTGTAGTACCAGTATATGCAGATGGTATTACGTCAATAAGATCATATATTTGTCCGAATACAGAAGATCTAAATACTGATTCAGCAGATAATTGTGCAATCAGTTTACAAGATGGTGATTATGATTCATTAACTGAAATCACATCTTCAGATACAGTACCTGAATTCTATGATCAAGAGAATGGTAAGAAAACAATAATAATAGTAGAAGCACAATTAGATACTAATGATGTTTCTAATGTTTCAAATTATAATGTTTCATATCAATATGATATATCGAAATTACAATTAATTTATGCCGACAGAGATTTAACACAATTTCCAGTTACTAAAAATAAAAGAGGTGTTATTACAGCTTATAACTGGAATGTAGCAGTAGTATATGGTAACTTAGGCGGAGCTGAAGTATATGGTTCTGGTCAAGAAGCTCCAGAAGAATCAGAAGTTCAACCTGGAATTATTAAAGTTACAGCTGGTACTACAACAGCAGGCCAATTCTTACTTCCTACTGATGATGCACCTGGTCCTTATAGTATTTATTTAGCATTTGAAGTTAAAGATGGTGCTAAAGGTGATTCTTCAATTACGTTTTATGATGAATATCCTAAAAAACAATGGGATCAATTAGCAACTTATAATTCAGGAACAATTGGTGAAAGTGATATTAATGCTGATGTTGAAAGTACGTTCACAATCGGTAGTTCAGTAGAAGTACCTGCAGCAATTACTAAACTTGAAGTATATGATAATAGTAGTAAATCAAAATTATATCCATTTGGAACTCCTGGATCTTCATATCCAACAACTTATAATGCTGATACTCATTCTTATGATTTATATTTACCAGCAGGAACATCAAGTATTTATATTCATAGTGAATATTCAGACGGAGCTAGTGTTTCTGGTGATATAGGAACTAAAGTGTTATCAGCTGGAACTGCGTCGTTTGTAATAACAGGAACGATTGATGGAGAACCTTCAGTTTATACGATAACTTATCATGTACCTAATAATAAACTTACTGGTGACATTGTAAACTATGTACCAACTGGATTACAATCAGATGGTACTTGGGTTACTCCAAAATCGTTTTCACCAACAACTACAAGTTATTCAATTTATCTAACTCCTGATCAAGCAGCTAGTGTTAGTGTTTCTGCAACAGTTGCAGATACAAATGGAGGACTTGAAACTAAATTTAAAGGTGCAACTAAAACAGCAAAAACTCAAACAAGAACAGTTAATGAAACATTAACAAATGTTCAAAGTGGAGATACATACCAAGTTATTTCTTATGGAGCTGATTGCTTTGGTGATTATGCTACTGCAATGGGTTCTTGTGAAGGAACAACATATACAATTACTTATAAAGTTATAGATAGAACATTCTCAGCCATCTCAATTGTTGGAGTAGAAGATAATACCACTTATGGTATTAGCTCATTTAATCCATCAACAAAATCATATACAGTTTATGTTCCAGCAAGTGTTACAAGCGTTAAATATGGTGCAACACCAACTGATTCAACATCAACTGGTGGTATTGATATTAGTTTATCTGAAAATTCAAAAGCATTAAATTATGGTAATAATACAATTACATTAGTAGGTGAAACAAATACTGGCGATGAATCAGATACATATACTGAAACATATACAATAACAGTTTATAGATTAAGTGATGACGCATCAATTCCAGTAGCAAACTTCACATCATCTCAAGGTACATTATCACAAAATGGAACTGATTCAGTTTCAGGTGATGTAACAACAAGAGAATATGATTTACATATTGCTTCATCAACTACAACTACTAACTTTACAATCACACCAACTGATTCAAAAGCATATTTAGACAATGATCCTACTGATCATGGTGGTTCAAAATCATGGACAATATCTACAACTAATCCATATACGGTTAGTGTTAAATCAGAAAGTTGTAATCCTACTTATGCATCAATACCAAACATTGTATGTAAACAAACAAATATTACAGTTAATGCAACTCAATTAAGTTCAGATACTTCAATTGCTAGTGTAGAAGTTAGAGATTCAGAAACAGGATCAACAACTTATCCAGTTACATTAACAAGCGGAACTGATGATGACTATACAGTTACAGTTCCATCAACTGCTTCATCAGTATTTGTAACAGTTACTCCAACAAACCCTGCAATTCAAAATGTTAGTGGTAATGGAACTGTTTCAGGATTAGGATCAGCAGGAAGCAATAAATTGCATACAGTTACAGTAACAGCTGAAGATACAACAGTTACTAAAACTTATAAAATAACAATTCATAAAGCAGGAACAGATGCATCGCTTAAGAGTTTCACAATGACAGATGGAACTAATCCAGTAGGTAAATGGAATAAAACATTTACTTCAACTGATAATGCATATTCTGCTACAGTTGAAGATACATATACAAGTGTAAGCATGTCAGCAGAAGCTACATCATCACTTGCAAAACTTAATGGTACTGCTTCAACTAATACATATAAAATTACAGATGATTCATTTAATTTAGATACTAATCCAAAGACTTATACAGTAACAGTTTATGCCGAAAGTTGTATGGTTACTGGAGATACTTGTGTACAAAGAGCTTATACACTAGAAGTTACTAAAAAATCTCCAATTTCTAAGTTAAATAAAATTACAGTTAAGAGTAGTGATGGAAATACTACTTATGGAAGTGTAACTCCAGTAGATGAAACAAATAACTATAAAATAGCTATTCCAGCAGGAGTAACTGATGCTCAAATTGAAGTTGAAAAAGGTGAATCTAATGAAACAATTTCTGGAGATGGAGCTATAAGTGGTTTATCTACAGGATCAAATGTTAAAACTATTACATCAACTTCAGATTATGGTTCAGAACATGAAACAGCTTATTCATTAGATGTTTATGTATTAACTGACAATACTGATGTAACAATTACTTCTTCTAAACCAACATTAACAGTTGATTCAGAAGATGATTCAAAATATACATTAAAGATTAATGATACTGAAGTTAATACAAGTATTACAGCTACAGCTCATACAACTGCATTCATTGATACGGAAGCAACAGGTAATACAAGAACTGATACTTGGACATTTACTAATAATGATCCAGATACTTATACATTAAAAGTATTCCCTGAAAGATGTAAAGCTGACTACAATGGAGGTACTGCTTGTACAGATGCTGATGCAAAAGTATACACAATTACTAGGAGTACAATTTCAACAAGCACTAAACCTGGCAAGATTAAGGTAGTTAATCCAAGTAATCCTGATGAGGTTTATGGAGAAATAGATTTTACTGGAAGTCCTGCTCCAACAGCACCTTATAAGATTTCAATCCCAGCTGATGTAACAGATGTTAAATTAGTTGTTGAAAAAGGTGATGAAGGACAAACAGTTAATGGTGAAGGTGAATTCAATATTAATGTTGGTACAAATAATAAACCAATTTCAATAACAAGTGAAGCTGGTGGAACACCTGAAACATATACAATTAATATTTATAGACCTTCATCAGATATGGATTTAACAGCATTAACATTTAATAAAGGTGAATTAGATCCTATATTTGATAAAGATACTAAAACATATACATTAAAGATTAGTGAAACAGAAACAAGTGTTAATGCAAATGCTACTGCTTCAACTAATTCATATATCAATACTGAATCAAATGGAAATGTATTAACAAATAATACATGGACATTCGCAGGTAATAATACTTATACATTAAAAGTATTCCCAGAAAAATGTAAAGCAGAATACAATGGAGGAACTCCTTGTACAGATAGTGATGCCAACATTTATACAGTTTCATTACAACAATTAAATAATGAAAAGAATATCACAAAAATAGAAGTAAACGGAAAAGAAGCAACTCCTGATGGTACTGATAAATATAAAGTTTACTTAAAACCTAGTGATACAACTGCTACATTTACATGTACTGCATCAGATAATGCAACATGTGAAGGTGATGATTTAACTTCACTAAATGATGGTACTAATAATGGTACTGTAAGAGTAACAGCAGAAGATGGAACTCAAAAAGATGTAACTATTGAAGTTTATAGAGTTTCAAATAAAACTGAAATTAGTGCATTAACATTTACTGAAGGTGCTTTAAAAGAAACAATAGCAGATGGAACTTATACATACACTGGTAAGTTCTCAGATACTAAGACAACAACAGACCTTACATACACTGCTAAATATAATGGATTTATTGATGAAAGTAATACAAATGAAAATGGTACTGTTACAAGTACATGGTCACTTTCTGATCCTGTTAGTCCATATACATTTACAGTTAAATCTGAGAGTTGTAAATCAACTTATTCAGATGATATAAAAGCTGAATGTACTACTCAATTATTTACAATAAATTATGAAGCAATAGATTCAGCAGCAACACTTGCAACATTAAGTGTTATAGACCAAAATGGTACTGAATACTTCACAGGTTCTCCTGCAGCTAATAGTCATACTGTATATGTACCATCAAGTGTTACGCAATATACAGTAAGTGCTACAGCAGAAAATACATCTGCAGCAATTAATATTTCACCAAACCAACCTGTAACTTCAGTAGTTGATGGAGATAACCCAACAGTAACAATTACAGTTACTCCTCCGGCAGAAAGTGGCGCATCAGCTGTTGCTTATACAGTTGTAGTTCATAGATTAAGTGATTCTGCTGAATTAACAAGTTTGACTTCTAGTTTAGGAACATTAAAACCTACATTTGCATCAGGAACATATGCTTATGATTTAGAGTTTAATGATGATACTGCAGTTTTAACATATATTAGTGCTACAGCAAACAATAACAATGCAAAACTTACAATTAATGGAGATACTGCTAATAAAGCAACTCATCAATTTAGTAATCAACCATGGAATTTATCAAATGATAATTATACTATTCTAGTTGAATCTGAAGCATGTGAATATACTGCAACAGTTGCAGGTGCTACTTGTACATCACATACTTATACAATTACAAAGAAAGTATTATCAGGAGATACAGTTTTAGATGGATTAAGAGTAACAAGTCTAGATGAATCAACAAATTATTCATTAGATCCTACATTTAGTAATACTGAAACACAATATAAAGTAGATCTACCAAATGGTACTACAACAGCGGCAATAATTATTGACCCCGGTACTTCTGGTATCACAATAAGTGGTCAATCAATTACTTCTGGTGGAACAGTAGCAAAGGATGCAAATAATGAAAATAAGATAAACGTATCTGGATTAGTTACTGGAGATAATAAAGTAACAATTAACTTACTTGCTCAAAATGGAGTAGGAACTGGTTCATATGAAGTTACACTTCATGTTAAGAATAATGCAAAGACATTAGGACTAGCTACATCTGTTGGAACATTAACTGAACAACCTGGTGGATGGAAGTTAACTATTCCAAATGGTTCTAGTGCAACTTCAACAACATTTACAGCAACTATACCAAACGGAGCTAAAATTAAAATGAATGGTACTGATAAGGATACAGCACCATACACTGATGATTGGACATTCTCAAATGGTGGAGAATATGAAATCATTGTTACTCCTGAAGAAGGAGATCCACAAACTTATACAGTAGTTTGTGAGGTTCAAGGACCTGAATTAAGTGATGATAATTCACTTGAGGGATTAACAGCAGATAATGGTACTATTACAGCAGTAGATTCTACAAATTATAGATTAGATGTTCCTTATGGAACTACAAGTACTAAATTAACTGCAATAATTCCAAGTGGAGCTAAAATTAGTATGGGTGGTAATGAAATAACTACTAGTCCATATGAGGCAAATTGGTCATCATATTCAGATGGAGATACTTATGAATTAATTGTAACAAGTGAAAAGGGAACTCCAAGAACTTATACAGTAACAGTTAAGATTGGAGATCCAGTAACACCAAGTTCTTCAACATTAAATAGTATTACAGTTAAGAAAACTGGAGTAGATGAAACTTATACAGTATATAATCCAACATTTACGCCAGATTCAAGTACACCAAATGAATATACAGTCTATGTTCCATATACAACAACAAATGTAGATGTTAGTGCAGTAGCAACTGATACAGCAGTTACACCTGTATTATCAGAAAGTAATAATGTATTACTTGTTGAAGGTGATAATAATATTACAATCGCTGTTACATCAGCAACTGATTCATCAGATACTACTACATATACATTAAATGTTTATAGATTATGTAATAATTCTGATTTAGGAAATCTTGAAGTTAGTACTGGAGCATTAAATGAAACATTTAATGCAAATACACTTGAGTATACTATATTTATAAATAATAGTTATCCAAATGCAACAGTATCAGCAACACTTCCTGAAAATCATACTCATGGATATATCAATAGTGAAGAAAATACATCTAACACATTTACATGGGATTTCAATAATGGTACTAATACAGAGTATTCTATTACAGTTTATTCAGAAAGCTGTAAAGCAGCATATTCTACAGTTGAAGGAAATGGAAATCAATGTAATTCAAAAACTTATAAAATTACTGCTGAATTCTTTGTAGATAAAATTACGTCTGATGCATTCGGTTTGAAATTAGAAACATTTGAATCATTAGATATAATTGCAGATGCAAGAATAGGTACAACTGGTGCTGATTTAAAAGGTGAAGAAACTGATAATGATGAAAAATATTTAGTATTATATAGATCAGATGGTACTTCTATAGTTCCTGATTCTGAAAGAGTAGCTACTGGAATGATTCTAAGACTTATAGTTAATGGAACAGTTTATGACGAAAGAACATTGGTTGTTCCTGGAGATGCAAATGGAGATTCTGAAGTTGATATCTATGACTTATTAGTTATCGTAGATCACATTCTTGAAGTAACTCCATTAAATGGACCATATTTCAAAGCAGGTGACATAGATGATAGTACTGAAGATGATATTTATGACTTACTTGAAATAGTAGATATAATTCTAAGTTAATTAATATGTAAAAAAAGAACACATCACAATAATGATGTGTTCTTTTAGTATGTGTGAATTTATAATAATATAAATGAATAATGATTTGATTAAAAAGATATATTATGGTACAATCTTTAATTGTTGTTTTGAAAGGGGAGTTTATATGTTAAAGTATTATGTTATAAAAGCAAATGATGATGTATTAACTACACAAATAAATCTTCAAAATGTAATTGCCATTTATGGTAAAATTTGGGAAAAATTAAATGTTGGTTATCCATATAAAGCTGCTTATAGACCACTACAAGCTAATATGTGGGGGTATAAAAGCGCAGATATTCAAGATTTATACATTATCGTGGGAAAAAATTATAAAGATTATATAAATGAAGTTTATGTTGTTACTATAGATGAAGAAAGAAATATAGTTTTATCTATGAAAACAAGGGAAGAAGAAAAAACTGAAGAAGCAAAGAATTTTCCTAAGTTAAAAGTAATTGATATAAACAAAGTAAAACAAAGAAAAAGAGCACTTAAATAAGTGCTCTTTATTCGTTATAGAATCTATACAATGTAATACTTGGTTTATTAAAGAATCTAAGTCTTAAAAGAGAAGTTCCAATACCACCATTAATATATAAATCTTTACCATTAATTATATAATGTTCATCATAATATTTTTTACATCCAACTGGTGTATATAAAGCACCAAGGATTGGAAGTCTAACTTGACCTAAATGAGAGTGTCCTGCAAATGTAATATTATATTCGGGATAATCATTTTTGATTTTATCTATTTGATCAGGTTCATGAATAAGAAGAATAGTATAAGGTACTTCTTCATCTTCGCCTCTTTCAAAAGCTTTACTAAAATCTGGATTTCCTCTTAAATCATCATCTATACCAACAATTCTAATTGGAGTAGGAGAGTTTAAATAAATTAAATCTGATTCATTCATTAAAACTTTAAAATTAGTTTTTTCAAATATATTATCGAAGTAATCACTTGAATAATCATGATTTCCTTTAATGGCATATAAACCTGCAGTAGCTTCTATTTTATTTAATTGATTAATTAAATTCTCGATTTCACTATTAGTTAGTTCTACTTTTTCTTCTATTAAATCTCCAGTGAATATTACTATATCGGGTTCTTGTGCATTAATTGTTTCAACTACATTTTCCAATTCTTTTTCAAATACTGTACTTCCATAATGTAAATCACTAAATTGTACTAATTTTAATCCATCATAATCTTTATTTAATTCATTACTTTTAATAGCATATTCTTTTATTATTAAACCCTTTGTAGAAACAAATCTTGCATAACTTATAAACCCTGCTATTACTAAAATAATTAATATAATAATCTCTATCATTTTAATTCTCTTTCTTCTTTGTTTTAATCTTTCTCTTAAAACAAGTTCATCTATAGTTTCAATATTATCTTTTTCTTCTAAATCTATCTTTTTAAATTCTTTAGTTTCAGATATATATTCTTTCTTTTTTTTCTTCATATCATCACCATATTAATAATAACACATTTATTAGATTATTAAGAGCATGTAACATATAAGATATGTATATATTATTAGTCTTAAAATAATTAAGTGTTAATCCAATCGTAGGTATAATATAAGCACCTATAAATATAAAATCACTAGTTGAATTAATATGTAAAAGTGTAAATATAATTATAGATAATATAAATGTAAATATATTTTTACTTTTTGAATAAGGTAATCTAAATAAGAATTCTTCACATAAAGGAACTATAAATGTAATAATAAGAACATATAGTAATTTATATTTATGAATATTTTCAATTAATAAAGTTTGATTATTAGAAGTATGACCAATAACTTTAGTAAGTATTAAATTAATAATAATACTTAAAATACATGTAATAATTCCAAATATAAATATTTTTTTATTAAAATCTTTTTTTATATTTTTTATTGAAGTTTTTAATTCATCTTTATTAATAAAAAAAGAAATGATAATAACTACTAAAGCAGGTATTAAAGTAGATAGATAAATATTATTAATTCTTGCCACTGTAATACTACTTACAATCGCATAAATAACGAATAAACACATGAATTTTATAATACTTTTTATAGTTTCAAAAATCATAAAATCACCATAATTATTTTATCACTTATTCTATTGTAAAAGAAATATTTTGTGTGTATAATTATCATAGAATATTAGTGTAAGAATAATAGGAGGGGATATTATGGCTGCAAATAAAGGACAATCAGCTATAAAAAGATTTATAGGTAATAAAAACGTTGTAACTATTTTAGGAATTGCAGCTAGTATAGGAATACTAGTTGTTGGATATTTTATAAGAGTAAATAATTCTGTATCAACTACAAGTATACCTTTTGCAAAAAGAAGTCTAGAAGCTAGAAAAATAATTGTAGATGGAGATGTAGGAAACGTTAGAGTATCTCAAAATTACATTCAAAGTGCAGGAAATATTGTTACAAGTGCAGAAGAAGTAATGGGCAAAGCTGTAGCTTATTATAGTGATATCCCAGCAGGAAGTTTATTTTATAGTACATCTATAATGGATCCTGAATCACTACCAAATGCAGCTTTTAAAAATATTGGAGAAGGCAATACTATTTATAGTTTAAGTGTAGATGGTTCAAAGACATATTCTAACTCGATTAGACCTGGAGATTATATTGATTTATATATGAGTACAAATGATCCTTTCACTGAAGATAATATAGTCTTTGGTAAGTTTATTGAAAGTATTAAAGTTCTAGGAGTTAAAAGTGATTTCGGACAAAATATTTTGAAAAATGGTGCAAATTATGGTATTCCAAATCAATTATTATTTAGTGTGAATAGCGAAGACTTCTTAACTCTAAAAAATGCTGAACTTTTAGGAATCGAATTAGTACCTGTTTTACATAATGAAAACTATACTAAAGAAGGAGACACTAGAAATACTAAAGTAGACGAAGGATACCTTATGAGTATTATCGAAAGTCAAATTACGCATGATATTTAGGAGGAAAAAATATGGATTTTACAAAGTTAAAAAAGAATTTTATTAGAATTTTTAGTAATCCAAATACATTAACTTTTATATTAGCAATCGTATCTATCATAATTTTATATAGAGTATATGCATATATGGTTAATAATGCTATACAACCAACAACTTTATATTATGCAGCAACTGATCTTTATGAAGGTGACCAAGTTACTAATGATAAAATTAGTCCTGTAGAAATATCTGGTAGTTTCTTAAATAGCCAAAATGGAACTCTTTTAAGAGGAAGAGGACAAATTGTAAATAAATATGTTGCAAATGGATTTAGAATTCCTCAAAATAGTTTCTTTTATAAATCAGCATTAACTGATCTTGATTCAGCTGATGAAACACCATTTACAAACTTGCCTGATAATTGGACAATTTATAGATTACCAGTTGATTTTAGTAGTACATATGGTTGCTCTATCATGACTGGAGATTATATTGATATATATGCTACATTCGATTATAACGGAAAATTATTTAATGACATTTTTATAAAATCAATTCAAGTATATATGGTAGTAGATTCATCAGGATATGATGTATTTACTCATACAAAAGATGGCGATAAATTAAAACCTGAAACATTATATTTTGCTGTTCCAATTGAAGAATATAGATTACTTGAAATTGCAAACCGTGGAAATAAGTATAAAATTAAATTCTATCCAGTTCCAAGGGAAACATCTTATTCAGAAAATCCAGAACAACCTTCAATTGCTAATCAACAATTAGTAGATTTAATTCTTTCGCAAGCACTTGACGAACAATAATATATTCGTTTAGAAAGGGGTAATTTATGTTAAATTCAATCTTTGACCAAATGGACTTTGGTCCTTTACAAGAATTTCTTGATGATGATGATATCACCGACGTGTCTTATTCAAATGGTGGTCAAGTATGGTTAAAAACTTTAAGTAAAGGTATTTACCAAGTAGATAGACCAAATATTAATAATGCGTTTATGGAAAAACTTGCTTTCCAATGTTCAAATGTAATGGGCAAAACATTTAATATGGCGCATCCTTTTCTAGATGCTGAATCTGCTGAATTACGTATGAACTTTGTTCATGACTCTATTGCAACTAATGGAATAGCAGTCCTAATGCGTAAGACTCCAGCAAAAATAAGACTTAATAAAGAAAAACTTATAAATGAAGATTATGTAACAGAACAAATACATGATTTCTTAATTGATTGTGTACATGCTAGATGTAATATCATCGTAGCAGGAGAAACTGGTTCAGGTAAAACTGAGTTAGTTAAGTATTTAGCTTCTAAAACAAAAGAAGATGAAAAAATAATAAGTATTGAGGATACACTAGAATTACACTTAGATAGAATTTATCCTAATAGAGATATAGTTGCTATGAAAACTAATAATATTGCTTCATATACCGAAGCATTAGTAGCCTGCATGAGACAAAACCCAATTTGGATTCTTTTAGCCGAAGTTCGTTCTGCTGAAGCAGTTATGGCTGTAAGAAACTCTATTTCTTCTGGTCACCATATCCTATCAACAATCCATGCTGATAAAGCTTCAAGTATTCCAATGCGTATGTACTCACTACTTGAAAGTAGTCAAGATACTGAACAATTCTTAGCATCTATTCACAGATATGTACAAATTGGTATATATGTTAAAGGTTACTTCAGTAAAAGACTTAATAGATTCCAAAGAGAGATTTTGGAAGTGTGTGAATTCTATGTAGATGATGATACACAAGAACCAAAATCAAATATTTTATACAAAAAAACAATGGATGGAAAAGTTACGCTTCATAATCCAACTCAACATTTAAAAGACTATATGTCAATCGGTAACGTTGAAGTTCCAGATGATACATTTGGTTTAGGAGATGCTGATGAAAAAGTTGATGATACTAGAGTAGTACCTGAAAATACTCAAGCACAAGCTCAAGTCGAAGAAAAACATGAAGTAAATAAAGAAGATCCATTCAACATGAATGCAACTCCAGTAGAAACATCACAAAATGTTGAAAATAATGAAAATAATGTTGAAAACTCTAATGATGTTAACAAAGCAATTGAAACATTAGATGAGTTATCAACACCTGCACCACAAGTTGACACATCAATTTTAGATAACAAAACGTTAGAAGCACCTGCTGCTCCTGTAGTACAAGCAGAGCCTGTTGCAACTACTGAACAAGTGACACAACAACCACAAGTTGCTCCACAAAATGTTGTTACAGACTTACAAAATAATATAATTCAAACTATTGCATCTATGCCTGTTAAACCTGATGTAAGTCATGAAGTTGTAGAACCACCACAACAAGTTCAACCACAAGTACAAGAACCTGTACTTGAGAATTTACCAAAACCTGTTGTTAATGGATTTATGCAATCACCTCCTAGTGATGCTGTAGTTTAAAAGAAAGGAGATATTTATGGATTATTCAGTTGAATTAACTCTGATAGCTTTAATCATAATATTTGTATGGGGTTACAGAGCAAGTAAAAATTCCGGTACTGGTGAAAGTGTATCAAAGTTCTTATTTAACGGTTTTCAAAATATATATAATAAATATGCTCCTTATAGTTATCAAGAAGTACAAACAAAAGCTAAAGAATTAGGTTATGAATATACTACTCGTGAATACGCTGAACAAGTACTTTTATTTGGAGGAGGTGCAGTTGGAATTACTTATATGTACTTTTATAACATTCCAATTGCTCTTATCTATGGTTTTATAGCAACTATGGGTGTTCCATATTTAAAATATTTAAAAACAAATAAATTGTATTCGGAATACTTATTTGAATGTATTCAAGTTTATTGTACAAACGTAATTAATGAATTTACCACAACACAATCATTTGTTAAAGCACTTGAAGGTGTTAGAGATTCTGGTATCTTAGAAGAACCAGTATATACAGATGTATGTAAGATGATAGATCAATCTTATGCTAATGGTACTATTGATGAAGCATTAGAGTGGTTCACTCAAAAATATCCATATTATATCGTTAAAAATATGCACCAATTATTTAATCAAATAACAAAAGAAGGTGCTAAAGATTCTGGTCAATCACTAGAAAACATGATGCTAGATATCGACCTTCTAGTTGAAGGTGTATATAGAGATAAAATGGATAGAGATGTATCTCATAAGAAGTTTATTGGATTTGGATTAGCATTATACTTCTTAATTATATTAGTACAAATGTTAATAAACCTAGATACATATAAACAAATGCTTAACGATTTTATTACTCAATTCTTACTTCATGCTGTAATTTTTATTAATACTTATTTCATTATAAGTGGTGAAAAATTCTATAATGAAGATACGGGGGTTGAATAATATGTCTATAGCTACTAATATTTATTATGAAATTGTAATAATAGCATTTATAATCATATATGTACTTCAATATATTGGTGGATTTAGTATTAATAAATTCGTAGATGATAATGCTAGTTATTTTAGAAAGTTAAAAGAAAAAGATTTTGAATTCTATTTAAAAGCTAGACATGGTGATGCTGTAGATATTGATGTATACTTTAATTCACGTTTAAAAAATGCTTTAATATATGCATTTGCAGTTATGCTATTTACTTTAAATAATTTCAATTATATGGCATTACTTGTTATGCTTGGTGCCTTTATTTTCGGATATAAAATGCCTTATTGGCAATTAAGATCTTATTATAAAAGCCACTTACATTTAATTGATACTCAATTACCATATTATTTAAAAAATCTAGAAATCTTAATTCAACATTATACAGTTCCGGTTGCACTTGGTAAATCACTTGGAGATGCTCCAGAAATTTTCCAAGATGGATTACATGACTTAGTTGAAAAGATTAATGCTGGTGATTCAAGTATCCAACCATATATGGATTTTGCTAAAGAGTATCCAGTAAGAGATTCAATGAGAATGATGAGACTTCTTTATCGTTTAGGTTTAGGTAAACAAGAAAGAAAACAAGAACAATTACTTACATTCTCAAGAGATGTTTCAGCATTACAACAAAAAGCAAGAGAAGCTCGTTATAAAGCAAGACTTGATAAAATGGAATCTCAAACAATGAAGATGCTTGTTTGTACAGGTGGAGGAGTAATGGTTATTCTTGTACTTGCAATCATGCAAACATTCACAGGATTTTAAGATTGGTTTTACCAATCTTTTTTTTAACTTTTAAGATTATTTTTCTTAAAAACTTTAAAATTATTTATATTTAGTTTATAATACATACTGAAAAAGGAGGAATTAGCATGAATAGAGAAGACTTTCCAATATTAAAGAGTAATCCTAATTTAATTTATTTCGATAATGGAGCAACTACTTTAAAACCAAAATGTATGATTGATAGAACAAAAGAATATTATGAATTATATTCTGCAAATGCCCATAGAGGAGACTATGGTATTAGCTTAAAAGTAGATATGGCATTTGAAGGTGTAAGAGAGTCTACTGCTAAATTTATTAATGCAGAAAAGAATGAAATAATTTTTACATCAGGATCAACAGAAAGTTTAAATTTAATTGCATTCGGATACTTTAAAAATAGATTAAACTCTAATGATGAAATACTTATTAGTTATGCTGAACATGCAAGTAATGTTCTTCCTTGGTTTAGAATTCAATCTGAAATCGGATGTAAAGTAAACTTTATTCCGTTAGATAATTCAGAACATATTACATTAGAAAATGTAAAAAAATCTATAACTGAAAATACTAAAGTAATTAGTCTTGCTCATATTACAAATGTTATTGGTGATATTAGACCAATTAAAGAAATAGTTGAATATGCTCATTCTAAAAATATTTTAGTAGTAGTAGATGGAGCTCAAAGTGTTCCTCATATAAAAACTGATGTTAAAGATTTAGATATAGACTTTCTTGCATTTAGTGCTCATAAAATGATGGGACCAACAGGAGTAGGTGTTCTTTATGGTAAATATAATTTACTAAAAGGAATGGTTCCTTTAATGTATGGTGGTGGAATGAATGAAAGATTTGATTCACCTGAATGTGTAGAATTAAAAGATGTTCCAACTAGATTTGAAGCAGGAACTCCTAATATTGCTGGTGTAATTGGCTTTGGAGCAGTATTAGATTATATTAATTCAATTGGAATAGATAATATTTATAAACATGAAGTAGAACTTAAGGATTATATGATTGAAAAATTAAAAGAAATATCTCATGTAAATATTATTAGTAATAGTGATTCAGGAATAGTTACATTTAATGTAGAAGGAATATTTCCTCAAGATGTAGCAGTTTACTTAGATAAATATAATATTTGTGTAAGAGCAGGTAACCACTGTGCAAAAATATTAAAGAATGAAACTAAAGTAAATAATACAGTAAGAGCATCTCTATATATGTATAATACAAAAGAAGAAATAGATAAATTTGTTGATTTATTAAGAGATAAAGATAAAATAATTAGGGAGATGATTTAATGAATAGTTTAACTAAAAGAGAAATAATCTTAGATAATTATTCAAATCCTTTTAATAAAGTAGCTGAAGAAGTTCCTGGATATATTAAAGAAAACTCAAGAAACGAATCATGTATAGACAATATAGATTTATATATTGATATTAAAGATAATATTATTAAAGATATTAAGTTTAGTGGGGAAGCATGTGCAATAAGCACTGCATCTACTTCAATTATGATTAAAAATTTAATTGGTAAATCAATTGAAGAAGCACTTAACTATATGACTGAATTTGATAATATGTTAGAAGAAAAAGAATATAATTCAGATATAGTAGGAGAAGCAAAAGTATTCGATGAAACTTATAAACAAATTAATAGAAGAACTTGTGTAATTCTTCCATATAAAGGAATTAAGAGAGCACTAAAAGAATACTTGACTAAGAATAATTAATTATATATAATTTTACGTATAAAGCGATTATATAGGACTAGTAATAAATGAAAGTCGTTTAGAGAAAGCTTGGTTGGTGAAAAAGCTAAGATGGAAATTTATGAATCTACCTATTAGTGATATAAAAGTATCCGGATAAACCCGTTAAAGTTAATTAAGTTAAATAAAGAGATGGCACCGTGCACTATGCACTTTCTTATGTGTTATCTCTTTTTTATTTTTTTTTTGGAGGTGTTTATGAATCAAGTTAGAGTTGGAGTTGCAGTAATTATTAGAGATGGTAATAAGATTCTTTTAGGTCATAGATGTAAAGATAAAAAAGACACTGGTGGAATTATTGGTAGAAATACTTGGACATTACCTGGTGGTAAACAAGAATTTGATGAAACTATTTATGATTGTGCAATCAGAGAAACAAAAGAAGAATGTAATTTAGATGTTAAAGATGTTCAAATACTTACAGCTTGTGATGATATTGATGTGGATAGACACTTTGTTACTATTACTACAATTGCTAATGTTTATTCTGGTGATATAAAAGTAATGGAACCTGAAAAAGAAGATGAATGGAAATGGTTTGATATAAACGATTTACCAAGTAATTTATATCCACCATCCGAAAATAGTTTAATTAAATATAAGGAGTATTTATTTATGAAACAAATTTTCGAAAGAGGAGACATAGTTCAACATTTTAAAAGAGAAACTGTCTCGGAAGAAGAATTAAAAACTAATCCAAATAAATATTTATATGAAATAATAGGTACTGCAAGACATACAGAAAATGGTGAAGAAATGATGATTTATAAACCATTATATGAAACTGAATGTGTAGAGGGTGTTGATTATACTGCAAGACCTTTAGACATGTTTAATTCAGAAGTCGACCACGAAAAGTATCCTAAAATTAAACAAAAAATGAGATTTGAAATTTATAAAAAGAAAGGTGATAAATAATGATAGATATTAAATTAATAAGAGAAAATAGAGATTTAGTAAAAGAAAATATTAAAAAGAAATTTCAAGACGAAAAATTACCATTAGTAGACGAAGTTTATGAAATGGATATTAAAGTTAGAGAAGCACAACTTGCTGCTGATAACTTAAAAGCTGAAAAGAATAAACTTAGTGGTGAAATTGGAAAACTAATGAAAGATAAAAAGATTGATGAAGCAAATGAAATAAAAGCTAAGATTCAAGAAATGGCTGAAGAAATCACTAAGAATGAAAATGTAAAAGCTGAATTAGATGAAGAAATTAAAAAGAGAATGATGGTTATTCCAAACATTATTGATGAATCTGTTCCAATTGGAAAAGATGATTCAGAAAATGTTGAAGTAGAAAAATTCGGAGAACCAGTAGTACCTAACTATGAAATTCCATATCATGCTGATATTATTGCTAACTTTAATGGTTTAGATAAAGAATCAGCTGGTAGAACAAGTGGTGAAGGTTTCTATTACTTAATTGGAGACATCGCAAGACTTCATGAAGCAATGATAGCATGTGCTAGAGACTTTATGATTGATGCAGGATTTACTTATGCAATTCCTCCATTCATGATTAGAAGTGATGTAGTTACTGGTGTTATGTCTTTTGCTGAAATGGAAGCAATGATGTATAAAATTGAAGGTGAAGATCTTTACTTAATTGGTACATCTGAACATTCAATGATTGGTAAATTCAAAGGACAAATGTTAAAGAAAGAAGAACTTCCAATTCAAATGACTTCATACTCACCATGCTTTAGAAAAGAAGGTGGAGCTCACGGCCTAGAAGAAAGAGGACTTTATAGAGTTCATCAATTTGAAAAACAAGAAATGATTTGTTTATGCGAACCAGAGGATTCAATGAATCTTTATAACAAGATGTGGAAACTAACTGTAGATTTATTTAGAAGTTGGGATGTTCCAGTAAGACAACTTGAATGTTGTTCAGGAGATTTAGCAGACCTTAAAGTTAAATCATGTGATATTGAAGCTTGGAGTCCAAGACAACAAAAATACTTCGAAGTTGGTTCATGTTCTACTTTAGGAGATGCACAAGCAAGACGTCTTGGTATTAGAGTTAAAGGAGAAAAAGGAAACTATTATCCACATACTTTAAATAATACAGTTGTAGCAACTCCAAGAGGATTAATTGCCCTTCTTGAAAATAACTACCAAGAAGATGGAAGAGTATTAATTCCAAAAGTATTACAACCATACATGGGTGGTAAAACTGAATTAATTCCAGTAAGAAAATAGATTTTCTATTTTCTTTTTTTTATAGATACAATATAATTATAAATAGAATGGGAGAGATAAAAAATGAAATGTTTAAAATGTGGAACAGAAAATGCAGAAGGTTCCTTATTTTGTATTAAATGTGGAGCTAATCTAAAAGATACAGAAAATGTAACTCAAGAAGCACAAGCATCAATTGAAAATAATCAAAATGAAAGTGTACAAGAAGCTGTAATACCAGTTCAAGTAGCACCTGTACAAGAAGCTGCACCTGTTCAAGCAGCAGCACCAGTTGCTCAACAACCAGTTGTTAATACACAACAAACACAAACTAGTGTTAATACTAGTCCATTAAATTATTTAATGTTTATTATTGCTATTATCTTAAAACCATTTAAAAGTTTTAAAGATGAAGAATCTAAATTAACTAATCCAAAAACTTCTTTAATATTTACTTTAATTATTACTGGAGCAATGACTGTTATAAATCTTATTACAACAGTATTTAATGCAGTTCATGTTAAATCATTCTTAGGAGAAACATCTTGGGTTTGGGATAATTTAAAAAATATTAAATGGTTAGAAGTTATTGGAAAGAATTTCTTAATTTATGTTGGAGTTATTTTTGCTATTACTGTAGTATTCTATCTTGGAGGTTTAGTTGCTAAGAAACAAGTTAACTTTATTAAAACTTTATCTATTACAACTACTTCTGTAATACCTGCTGTAATTTGTTCATTTATTTTAGCTCCAATTGGAGGATTAATTTGGAGTTATTTAAGTGTATTCTTTAGTATCACAGGAATAGTTTATTCATTAACTATTTTTACTACTTTAATTAATGAAGAATTAAAATTAACTGAAGATATGAAAGTTTATTTCTTTACTGCTTGTTTTGCAATTTTATGTTGTGGTGCTTATTTTGCAGTTATGAAATTTATTGAAAGTTATTTAACTAGTTCATTAACTAGCAGTTTCGGTAGTTTATTTAGTAGTTATTTAGGATAGATAGTATTATGGAAGAGAATAATTTAAATAATAATGTTAATAAAGATAATAATTTAAATACAGTTGATAATACTACAAATGATCAAAATAATGTAGTTAATAATGACTTAAGTGCTTTTCAAAATCCAACTGTAGTTAATAATTTTAATATTAAAAATAATGATGAAGGAACTCCAGTTGAAGGTGCTCCGATAGAAATGCCAGCACCAGGAACTCCAGATGTTGTCCCAGCTGAGAATCTTTCACCTGTAGTTGAACCAGTTCAAACAAATTCTGTTCAAGAACTAGTTCAAGTGGCACCTGTTCAAGAAGAAGCACCAGTTGTTCAACAACCTGTTGTTAATGATCAAACTCAAAAAAAGAGTTTAGTAGATATAATTAGAAAGAATAAAATACCATTTATTATTGTTGGTGCTATTGTATTAGTATTAATTCTAGTTTTGGTTGGTAAGAATTTTTTCGGTAAAAGTAATGAAGATAAAATGTTAGAAGCTTTATTTAATGAAGATGCTCCAATTCAAATTAAACAAGATGGTAAATATGGTTTTATAGATACTGATGGTAAAATTATAATTCAACCAGAATTTTCATATGCGTCAGATTTTTATGGAAATTATGCCATTGTAGGTAATAGTGAAGATGCTTACAAGAAAGATGATGCTTTTAAAATTATAGATAAAAAAGGTAATGTAAAAATGACTTCATCATCTGTTTCTCGTATTGAATATATTCCAGAATATAGTGTATGGGTTATAGATTCTCATTTATACAATAGTAATTTATCTTTAATTACCAATGAAGATGTAAAAGTAGAATATGAAGATTATGGTTATCTTTCATGGATAAATGATAAAGCTAAATCTGCAGGTATTATGACTACTTTTGGTGAAGTTACATATACTTATAAATTTAATAATGATGAAACTTACCTTAGTATTAAAGTATCAGATAACGATTTATCTTTAAAATCTCGTTATTGTATTATTAATGTTGAAAATGAAAAAAATGCGGTTGTAAATTGTGATTCAGGTAAAGTTGTTGTTGATTTTACTGATAAGTATATTACTGATGAAGATGATAATATTTTTGAAATTAATGATAAAGATACTTTTGATACTGAAAAGGTTATTTATATTCAAAATGATAAAATTGCTTTAGAAATGAATGGTGATGACATAGAGTTTAGATATAATTCTAATGGTTATATTACTATTTATGACGAATCTAAAGATTATGGAGAAAAATATTCATATTATGATTTAGCAACTGGCAAGACAAGTACTGATGAGCCATCTGGTAGTTCTTCTAGTTATTCTTCATATATTTCTGAATTTGAAGAATTCTCTAAATTGAAAAAATTTAGTTGTGATGAAGGTTATGGAATTAAGAATGGAGAGGAAATTGTAGTTCCTTGTGGGTGGAATAGTATTGATTTCTTTGATGTTTATCTTTATAAATATTTAGTTTCTAAAGATAAAAATTATTTTATTGGTTATAAAGATGATAAAACTTATATTTATGATATAAATAAGAAAAAAGTTGTAATAGAATTAAACACTAAATATGTTAGTTCTTATAGTAGTTCTGTTTTAATTAGTTATAAAGATAAAGAAACTAATAAGACTATTATTTTAAATTTACTTACTTTAAAATCTGAATCATTTGATTCAAGTCTTGATGTAGATGTAGAAACTAATTATTTTACTGTTACTGAAAATGGTAAAAAGAATTATTACAATTTAAGTTTTAAAAAGATTTATACAGAAGGGTAATTTAGACAACTATTTATAGTTGTCTTTTCTCAAGAAAGGGGTATTTTATGTTTTGTCCTAAATGTGGTACAAATTTACCAGAAAATTCTGATTTTTGTTCTCATTGTGGTGCTAATTTAAAAGAGTTTTTTTTACCAACTAATGAAGAAGAAACTCCAAGTAGTGAAGTAGCAACTCCAGTTGTTAATGAGAATAATACCAATTCTAATCAAGCTACAACTACTGAAATGTTATCAAAAAAGAGTAAAGAATTTTTTGAACCTAAGATAGAAAAAATAAAAGAATTTATAAAGAAGAATAAAAAACAATTAATAATTGGATTAAGTTGTTTTGTTGTAATATTACTTATAGCTATTGTTTATAATTCTTTATTTGGATTCGATAGGTTTAATTGGAATAAAGAATATAAAGATTTAAATTTAAATTACGTTACTCAAAATAAAGTTCGATTAGCTATAAATTTTTCTGATGAAAATAAATTGGATAAAATTAAGTATAAAACTACATGTGGTAAACATGATGTTAGTGGAAAAGAAATTGAATGGGATTTAACGGATTCATTAGGCGAATGTGAAGTAGAAGTTACTTATAAGTTAAGAAAATTAAAAAAGAAATATATAGTTATTGATGATTTTGTTAAAGAACATGATTTATATTTAGATCCTACTCAAATCGATTATGACTCTGATGAAGATTTAGACTATGATAAATTAACTAATAAACAAGAAAAAGAATTAAAGACTGATCCAATTCTTGCTGATACAGATATGGATGGTTTAGATGATGGTTACGAAGTTAATACTAGTAAAACAGATCCATTAAAGAAAGATTCAGATGATGATGGTTTATCTGATTATGATGAAATTGAATTAGGATCAGATCCATTAAAGAGTGATTCAAAAGGTGATGGAGTTAAAGATGGAGAAAGAACTTTAACTTATTCAATTTCTAATGAAGATTTAGGTATAACTATTAATTTAACTGGTAAAGGTAATATTGCTAGTACTTCAATTAGTTCATTTAAGAATAATACATTTAAAGATATAGATGGACTTATGGATACTGTTTATAATTTTTATACAGATGGTACTGTTGAAAAAGCAGAAGTTGTTATTCCTTATACATTAGAAGAAATAACTAAAAAAGGTTTAGATGAAGACAATTTAGTTTTATATTACTTTAATGATGATACTAAAGAATTAGAAGCTATGCCTACAGTTGTAGATAAAGAGGCTAAAAAGATTACTGTTACTCTTAAACATTTTTCTAAATATGTTTTAGGAGATAAGAATGTAGTAATACAAAATAATAAAACTCAAATAATGATAGTTATTGATAATTCAATATCAATGTATACTTATAAACAATTAGAAGATAAAGGTTACTCTGTTAGTGGAGCTGAAGGAAATGATAGTACATTTAAAAGATTAACATTAACTAATAAGTTAATTGATATGTTTACTGGTAATTATCATTTTGGTATTGCTGAATTTGCAGGTTATTATGTTAATTTAAACAAGTTTACAGATAATAAAGAAACATCAAAGAATTCAGTTGATTCTATTAAATATGATATTGATAATGTCGGTGATGGAACTAACATTGTAAATGCTCTTAATAAAGGTATTTCCGAATTCAGTAAAGATGAAGATAATCATTATTTAATACTTCTAACAGATGGTAAAGATACAAACAATTATACTACACTTGAAGATAGTAAAAAATCAATTATTTCAAGTGCAAAAGAAAAAGACATTAAAGTATGTGTTATTGGTTTAGGTAGTAAAATTGATAGTGAAGATTTAGATGAAATTGCTGAAGGCACTGGATGTGATTATTATAATGCTAATGATGCAAATGCTTTAGAGGAAATTTATGCTCTTATTGCTGCAGATATTAATTATAATTTAGTTGATACTAATAAAGATGGAGTTGTTGATAGTACTGTAATAGCTGATAGTGGATTTATCGTTACTAGAGATGGTTTCTCATTTAATAATTATGCTTCAAGTTTATCAGGTGGTCATTGTTATGGTATGGCATTGTTTGCTGAGCTTTATTATACAAAGAAACTTCCTATGAATTTTGGAGCAAGAAAAACTACTAGAGAGAATGAGAATTTAGATTTATATTTAGAAATGAATTCTTATGCATATGATTTATATAGTACATATTTTTATAGTTATAGTAATTTATATGATTATAAATTAAAAACTAATTCTTTAAAGCATTTATTTGGTTATGAGCACTTTGGTGAAGAGACTCCAAAAAATTTATATTCCATTAAAGATAAACTTTTAGTATACGATGAAGATATTAAAAATGAGGCTCTTAATTCTGGCTTATATGATTTAGTTACTGCTGAATCTCATTTAAGTAAAGAAAGACGTATTGAAAAACATGGGGCATATTATGAAAATTATGAAGATTTATTGTTAAATGAAGACAAAATGCAAAGTAGTTCAGTTCTTGATAATAATGATAAACAACTATTAAATGCTCTTAGTTCATTCTTAATTAAACAACTTGCTACAGATTTCTATTCTTCATCATTTAGTTTTGAAAATTGGGTTTTTGATAAACTTACAGATCAAAACTTTGATAGAATACATTCTGCTGCATTTATAGAACTTTTAAAATCTAGAATTGAGAGTGGAGATGCACCAGTTATTGGTGGTGATTTTGATGGCGGAGATCATGCAGTTAATGCAATAAGTTTAGCTCAACATATTGATAATCCTAATCATTATTCAATTGGTGTTTATGATAATAATTATCCTGGAGAAAAAAGATATGTTGATATAGTTTGTAATAAGCTAGTTTGTGTAACTAAAGAAGGTGCTTATTATAGTAATTCAAATAAAGCTATAAATATAAGTAAATCATTAGATGATGATTTAGCTTATTTTAAAAATTAAGGAGATGATTATATAAAATGTCCAAATTGTGGATATGAAAATACTGAAGGAGTTAATACTTGTTCAGCTTGTGGTGGTAATTTAAATACTGCCACAAGTACTACTGAATCTAATGATTCAAATTCTGTTAAAATGTCTGAAGTTATGAACGTGACTACAGATGATAATAAAGTTAATGTATCTTTTGATAAAGATAAAATGGAAGGACTTATTGAAGGAACTACTAAATTAGATGAAAATACTAATCTTGGTAAAGATATAATTGGAATGTTTGTTCCAAAAGATAAAGTTGATGAAGTATATAATAATGCTCAAGACGCATATAAAAAGAAACAACTTGAAAATCAAAGTCAACCAGTTACTCCTAAAAAAGAAAAGAAACATATGACTTTCAATAAAATTAGAGGCATAGTTCTAATAATAGTTTTAATATTAGCATTTATAGTTGCTTATTTACAATATAATGGGTGGTAGCTCTAATAGTAGTACTTCAAAAGTTACTACAACAACAACTACAAAAAATGAAACAATTACAACAATCATAAATGAAGAATATGATAAAACTGGTGATTTCCTATTAGGAGTAGAAGATGTATTTACAATTAGTGGTAAAGGAACTGCGGCTTTAGGTAAAATCGAAAAGAAAATTAATGATATTAAGGATGATATTCAAATAATTGGCTTAAATCATGAGACAATAACAACTACTGTAGTTGGTATTCTTGAAAAAAAATCAAATTAATAAAGATGTAGCAGAAGCTGGTGAAACAGTTACTTTAATTCTAAAAGATATATCAACAGATGACGTTGAAAGAGGACAAATTTTAGCTAAACCAGGTTCAATTACTCAACACACAAAATTTAAATGTTCTGTATATGTATTAAAAACAGAAGAAGGTGGAAGACATACTCCATTCTTCACAAATTTAAGACCACAATTCTATTTTAGAACTAGTGACGTTACTGGTGTTATTGAATTACCAGAAGGTGTAGAAATGGTTAATCCGGGTGATAACGTTGAATTCGACGTTGAATTAACTACTTCTGTAGCACTTGAAAAAGGAACTAGATTCGATGTTCGCGAAGGTGGTAGAATAATTGGAAAAGGAATAGTTACAGACATTATTAGTTAATTAAGAAAATAGAATTTCTATTTTCTTTTATTCTTAGTTAATATATAATTAATAGTAGATTGGAGAATGATAATATGATATGCCCAAATTGTGGAAAAGAAAATGTTGAAGGAGCAGGTTTTTGCGCGGGTTGTGGAAATAATTTAACAGTAGCGAATAATAATAATAATAATAATACACTTGTTAATGATGAAACAAATAATGTTGTCTCTAATAGTATGTCAACTGATAATGTAGTTAATAATACTAATACGAATATAGATAATAAGAAAAATAATAATAGTAAAGTAATAGTTATTATATGTATTTTATTAATATTAATTATTATTTTATTTTTAGTATTTGGATTAAATAAAGGTAAAAAATTAAATTCTAATGAAACAACTGTAACTTCAACAACTACTGTTGTTGAAAATACAAAGTGTACTTCGTTTTCAACAGATTTCGAAGATGAACAAGTAATTAAAATATTAGATCTTGATTATATATATCATGCTAATGCTAGTTATCCAGTTGCTCAACATACAGTTCTTAATAATTTTATAGATTATGAGAATGACATTATTGATAATAATCAATTTAAGGTTGAATTTGAACTTAATGGTAAAAAATATTATTTTTCATCTGATGTTGAAGGTAATAATGTAGATACTAATTTATTAAAGAATGAAAATGAAAATTCTTATTATCCTAATGAAAATAATCCAAAAATTGATTTGATTAAAATTGAAGGAAAAGAAAGAATAAATATTAGTCATCTTGTTAGTGATGGTGATTTTAAATTTGGCAATCTTGTTTTAAGAAAAGATGAAAAAGGCATTTATAGATTTACAAATGATAAATATAATCTAGATCAAGCAAGTTCGGAAGCTCATTTCTTTGATAAAACTGGATGTAGATATGCGAAAGTGTCTTTTGTATGGAACACAGATGATAAAAGAAGTTTTAAAAAGTTACGTTTTAGTACATTTGTTGATGGAAGTGATAATTTATATTCTTCTGATACTGCTTTTCAATCAGTTGCTTATTCATATTAGGAAAGATTTATCTTTCCTTTTTACGTTAAATAAATCAATTAAACTATTAAGTTTACTTGTTTGATAGTATAATTGTATTAGGGTGATAATATGGCCAAAAGAGGAAGAAGAAAGAAAAAGAATAGTGTTAATGCTGGTATTCTTGGAGTAATATTTGTACTTATTGGTGTAATCGGACTTGGTGTCTTTGGTCCAGTAGGTACAGCAATAAAAGCAGGAGCAGTATTTTTCTTTGGAAACTACTTTAATATTTTAATAATTGAACTTATTGCATTAGGTATTTATATGATAGTACAAGGTACTACACCTAACTTCTTAAGTACTAGATTAGTAGGTTTATATTTAATAGTTACATCATTTTTGGTATTTATGAATATTAAATATTTAAATATGCAATTGGATTTTTCACATCAATTTGAAAACTTTATAACTACATTTAATTCAGTTACAAGTAATACTTTTACTGGTATTAGTGAAACTGGAAGTGGAGCATTTGGTCTACTTGTATCATTTGGCTTAGTTAAAGCATTAAGTGTTGCAGGTACTTATGCATTACTAGTGGTATTTATGTTATTTGCAATTATGTTTATATTTGATTTTTCAATTGCAGACTTAGTAGACGTAATTAAAAATAGTTTATCTGAATCAGAAGAAGAAAGAGCAGAACGTTTAGATAAGAAACGTAAAGCCAAAGAAGAAAAAGAAGAAAGACGTTTAGAAAAGATGAAAGAAAAAGAAGAAAAACGTCTATCTAAGATGATTCCTGAAGAAGATGATGAAGAAGATAATGGAATAGTAATAAATAGTGCTGAAGACTTAAAGAAATTCCACAATGATCAACAAGCAAATGTTCCTCAAACACCAGTTGAAGAAGTTCCATTAATTAATATAAATTCTAATTATAAACTTCCTGAACTTGATGAAGTATTAAGTAAAGTAAGTACTAAGAAGAATGGAGAAAACCCAGAAGTATTAAAACAAACTTCTAAGAATTTAGTTAATGTATTAGCAGACTTCCAAGTTGAAGCACAAGTTGTAAATATGAATATTGGACCTACTGTTACTCAATTTGAGTTACATGTTAAAAATGGTACAAAGATTTCTAAAATAACAGGACTTTCAAAAGAAATAGCTTTAGCACTTGGAGCTAAAGATGTAAGAATTGAAGCACCAATTCCTGGTAAAACATCAGTAGGTATAGAAATACCTAATAAAAATCCAGTTGGAGTTCCAATCAGAGAAGTAATTGAAAGACGTAGAAAAGAAATGATTGATCCTAATATGAAACTTCCAGTTTCTTTAGGAAAAGATATAAATGGTGTTCCAATGATATTTGACCTTTCAAAAACACCACACTTGCTTGTTGCTGGTTCTACTGGTTCAGGAAAATCAGTTTGTATCAACTCATTTATAGCAAGTTTACTTATTAATAAGAGACCAGATGAAGTAAAACTTATATTAGTAGACCCTAAAAAGGTAGAGTTATCAAACTATAATGGAGTACCTCATCTTTATTGTCCAGTTGTAACTGATCCTAAGAAAGCATCAGTTGCTTTACAAAATGTAGTTAAAGAAATGGAAAATAGATATTTAACTTTTGAAGAAGAAAAAGTTAAGAATATAACTGGTTATAATGAAAAAATTGAAAAATTAATGAAATCTAATCCAGAAGAAAATTATCATAAAATGCCTTATTGGCTAGTAATTATTGATGAGTTAGCAGATTTAATGCTTGTTGCTTCAAAAGAAGTAGAAGATTCAATCATGAGAATTACACAAATGGCCCGTGCTGCAGGTATTCACTTAATTGTTGCAACACAAAGACCATCTACAGATGTAATTACTGGTGTAGTTAAAGCAAATATTCCATCACGTATCTCATTTGCAGTAGCATCTCAAATAGACTCAAGAACAATCCTTGATTGTGGTGGAGCTGAAAAACTTCTTGGTAAAGGTGATATGTTATTTAAACCAATGGGTCAAAATAATCCAACTCGTATTCAAGGTAACTTCATTAGTGATGAAGAAATCGAAAGAGTTATCTCTTATGTAACTAAACAACAAAAAGTACAATATAATGAAAACTTTACAACAGCATCATCTGCTGGAGGATTTGGAGTTAGCAGTGGTGGTTCTGCTTCAGGTGGAGCTGAAGATGATGATCCACTATATAATGAAATCGTAGATTATTGTATCCAAACAGGTAAAGTAAGTGCATCACTACTTCAAAGAAAGTTTAGACTTGGTTATAACCGAGCAGCAAGAATAGTTGATATTCTAGAAGAAAGAGGTATAATTGGACCACCAAATGGTTCTAAACCTCGTGAAGTTTTAATAAAACTAAAACCAGATGAAGAAGAATAGGATATTATAATAGACCAAAAGGCTTAGAATTCTATGGACTATCTTTGTTCTCAATGCTTAGTCATGATATAGTAATTGCAATAGTAGTTTTTCCAAACGTAAAATATTAATTAAATAATTTGATAAAAAACCAGAGAAATCTGGTTTTTTCTTTTTTAATTTATACATTATGATATAATTAAAATAGGGAGTGCATATGAAAAAGATAGAAATTATTTTAATATTTTTTTTATTTGTAATAGTATCAATAGGAATGTTTTTAAAAAAATCATATGCTTCAAATGATACAATTACATCTACTACATATGAGATTAAAGATTCAACTATTTATGCAAAACCAACATCTAACGACTTATCAGTTGGTGAATTACTTGAAAATCTAACTTTTTCTGAAGTAATAGATATTTATGATAGTAATAATAAAACTGTTGATGAAGATAAAAAGGTTGGTACTGATTTTAAAGTAAAAGTATCAAATAAAACTTATAAAGTAGTTGTTTTAGGAGATGTAACTGGAGAAGGAGTTATTAATTTAGGAGATGTTTCTAGAGTATATAATCACTACAAGAAAAAGACATCTTTAAACGGATCTTTTTTAACAGCAGGTAAAGTTACTGGTAATACTAGTATTTCATTTGGAGATGTTTCTAAATTATATAATTTCTATAAAGGTAAAAGTCCGTTTAGTTATTTTAGTAAAGATTATCCTGATGGTATTACTAATACAGTAAATAAAACTGTTAATACTATTAGTGATTTAAGAGCATATAATGCAAGTGTAGGTAAAGTAGTTAAAACAAAAGGATATTCATCAGCAAATGATGGTGGTGAAGCTAAGTATCAAATTGTAAAGAAAAGCAATCAAGTAATTGATAATGGTTTATATATTTTACTTGATAATGGAAATGTTGCTCAATTAATTATTGGAAGACAAACTGTTAATGTTAAACAATTTGGTGCTAAAGGTGATGGAACAACAAATGATTCAATAGCATTTAATAATGCAATAAATTCAGGCGCTGTAACTATAAAGATTCCTGATGGTACTTATAATATGAATAATACATTATTTACTTTAACTAAATTTATGAGATTTGTTGGTAATGGTGAAACTAAGACAACAGTTAAGAATGGAACAATTAAAGCACCATATGGAGTAAGTGCTGAAGATATTACTTTTGATGGTGGATATACTCAAAACGTAGAATTCACAGGTGTTGGTCATGAAAAAAACGGGTCGGTAATTTTTGATGTAACTCCAACTGGTATTAGAGATGTTAGTTACAAAAATTGTACATTCAAAAATGTAACAGTAGCTTCTTATGCGAGACATGGAAGTGATATTGAAACTGATAAAACAAGATTAAGAAATGATACAGCAAAGGATTGTACTTTTACTAATCTTAGAAGAGTTGGTATATATCATACTGTACCTTTAAGTAATGGTACTTATCTAAATAATAGTTTTACTAATCTTGGTGGCTCAGATATGTTAAGAGGTATTATAAGTGGAATATTCCTTGGTGATGTAACAAATAATACATATTTCCAAGCTGATAATATACTTATCAAAGGAAATACATTTGATAATTTAGTTACAAAAGATAATTTTTTACCATCAAATGAACAAGAACATTGGACAAATTCTAATTTTATTGCAATCAGAGGATATAATGCATTAATTGATAATAATACATTTACTAACTTAGTAGGTTATGGAAATGACCGTGAAGGTGTATATACGAAGATTCAAAACTTAACTATATCTAATAATACATTAATTAACGCTGGATTTGGCGAAGGTTATATATGTGCTAAAGCTCATGATGGTGAAGCAGTATTCAATGTAATTAATAATAATATTAGTGGTAGAGCAGGAACTGGAATTAGAACATATGGTCCTGGAGATATAACTGGAAATACTATTAATATAGAAAATACTCCAGTAGCTATTCTTGCAACTACAAGTGGTACAGTTGGAGTAGGAAATACTCCACTAAACGTTAGTGGAAATACTATTACTTCAGGAACTGAGGTAGGAATAAATGTTAATGGGACTGATGTAAGTGATTATAGTGATGATAATAAAATGGTATCACTTGTTAATGTACAAACACCTATAATATTAAATAATAATACTATTAGACCAACTACAAGTTTTAAAACTTATATTTCTATTATAAATCCATATGATGATGTTACTATTGATAGTAATAAAATCTATCTTAGTAGTAATGAAGGAAATGATAAAGCGATTACTATAACAAATTCTAATGATGTTTATGATACATGTTTAAATAATACTACAACTATATCTGGTAATTATTTTGAATCATCAGGTAACACTAATGTGTTTGCTAGAGTCTCTTATTATCAAAGTAGTGGAAAAACAACAGGAAGAAAAATATATTTAAAAAATAATAATTTTAATTATACAGGTAGTCATGAATCATTTTATCCATTTAAATATGTAACTGGTTCTGCAAATAATGATAAATTATTTATTGAAGGTAATACTACTAATACTCCAAAGTCTAACACTTGGTTGTCAATTGATCCTAAAGAATATAGTATTGATAATCCAGATTTTGCCCGAATATCCTATAGTTATAATTATTAGAAGATATGATTTATTATGATAATAAAACTTTTTCTTGAAATATTTAAATTTTAAATGTAAAATATATGAACAAAGATTGTTTATATAGGGTTGGGTCATTTGACGGTACTTATATTAAATGTTATAATTTAAATGTAATTAGGGAATAAGGGGGACGTTTTATGAAAGGATTTATTCTAGATTACATCAATGAAAATGAGTTCCGTAAGTTGGAAAGAGCATTAAAGAAATATAATATGCTTGCATACAAAAAGCTAAATTTCGATTACTATCCATCTTTACGTAGTGGTAAATTCCTTGGCGAATTAGTTAGTTCTGATTCTGTAAATAAAACAGAAACTTATGAACTAAAATTACCAAGTGATTTGTTGTTCACTCAAGTTCATGGTGAAGTTAAGTTAAAATATATTGTTTATAAAGATCAAAACGTTGTTATGTTAGAAACAATCATGCCAACAGATATCTTACTTGAAGGTCATGTTGCAGAGCTTTCTACATACAAGGGTGTAATGATTTCTAAACAAAATGCTGAAAAAGATAAATTCATGATAAATCTATTCAGTGCATTAGATAATAATAAAAAGTAGAACATAGTTCTACTTTTTTTGTATATATGTGTAAAATTTAATAGACTTGCCTTAAGTTATACTTATTAAATTGATATAATAATGAACTGGAGGCGAAATTTATGATATTTTTCAACAAAGAAAAGAAACAACAAGATACTATCGATGGAATAAACGTTGTATACAACAATGAATTAGGCTGTGTAGACGAGAAGGTAGAAAATATTATTGAAATAGTCTCAGCTGATGTTTATGATGAAAACGGAAACAAGTTTTATCAAAATTTTTCATCGTTAAATGAAGCTAATTATGCACTATGTGAATTAGCAGATAGAGGAGTAGTCGCTATAATTGGACCAAAGGGACCAATTAAAGATTATACAACTGGTAATTATATTCCAAATCCAAATGAAGACGACATTGGAGTATATATTGTTTCTAATCTCTATAAAATGAAAAGAAAAGTAAGAGAAAAAAAGTAGTTTATTAATCGTAAACTACTTTTTATTTTTCTTATATAATAATTTTTCTTTTGATTTTTGTATATGTTCTTTTTCAATAGCATCTATTTGTTTTTCTATAATATTAATGTATCTTTTATCTTCAGTAATAGTTTTTTCGATATCTTCTTTACTATCTACTTTAATAAAAGAATCTCTAAGTTGACTATAACAATCAGAAATTGGTTCTAGTGTATTAGGGTCTACTACGAATAATAATTTTTGATTACCAATTTTAAAAGAGTTTATTTCTTTTTCTACATATAATTTAGTATCATTAAGATTTTCATTAGAATTATATATTTTTATAAATGTTCCATCTAACCAGTTTGCATTATTTAACATTGTATTATCTTTAATTGAATAAATACCAGATGAACGGTAAGGACCAGAGTTACCCCAATAAGAGAATAGAATTCTATCATCTGTAATAAAAGAGAAACAATTAAATGACTTAGAAAATATATTAATAGGTTGTGAATTTACCATTTTGTATCTTATAATTTCAAAATCATCAAAATTAACTCTTTTAAAAACTAAAAATTCATCATTAGTTACTTGTTCAATTCCAATAATATGATTTAAAAAATAAGTATTATTATATTTCTTATCTATAAGTTTATATGAATGGTAATTCTTATTATCTATTTCAATAATATCCCATCTATCATTATTGATTTTTGTACCATACAATCTACTCATAATAACCTCCTATAATTAGAAATTATTATAACATAAATTAAAAAAAAAAATCAATTCTATTTAGAATTGATTAATTTACTTAATGGTGCCTTGATTGATTATGTACACAACCAACATTAATTCGTATAATATAGAACCATCTAAATATATTATATCATATAAAAATAATAAAATATATTTTATTTTTCATATTGTAAAATTAATTTAATGATTTATATAATAATTCTTATTTTAAATTATTTTATAATTTAAAATAGGTGATCAGGATGAAAGAAACAATTACAAAATTTATTATATTCTTTGGTTTATTCTTTTTATTAGTTAATGCTATTGGTTATATTTTCAATATAAACTCTTTTGTTACTGTATTAAAGAATCCAAATGGTTATGGGGGTTTTTCTAAAAGTAATATTCCAACCATTTTAAGTTTTTTATTAACAACATTTGTTATTATGATAAGAAAGTTCAAGAATAAATGAGGTTATTTATGATTATTTTAAGAAATGTGGAGAAAAAAATAATAATTTAGAAATATTAAAAATGTTAATTTGTGTTTACCGTCACATGGATTGGTTTTAATTAGGTGAATCAATGGTTCGGTTAAAATTACTTTATTAAATATAATTAGTGCTTTAGATAAAGCAACTTCTGGTAATTTTTCATTTTCATTTCCTCCTTTGATAAAACAAAGAAACATTAAAATATATTATAGTCACACTTATTGTAGTTTTTACAATAAAACTGGAATTTCAAAATATAATTCACGTTTTTTACAAAATATAAATAATTAATATTTTTTATGAATTATTTTTATGATATAATTCTTTTTAAGAAAAGGTGTGTGTAAATATGAAAATTTTTAAATATTGTTTTTTATTTTTTATCTTGTGTTTGATTTTAACAATAGAATCAGCAATAGCTGCAAGATATAGTTCAACTGGTATTGTAGGAATTTTTTATGAAATAAAAGCTAGAAAAACAGTTGATACTGGTGAAGAGTGGACTAAGAAACAAGGTAGTGTTCAATCATATAATTTCCAAAAAGCATGGACAACTTTGACTGATCCATGTAATAATTGTCATTTTAAAGTTAATCTTTATATGGGCAATGTGTTGTATGGATATACTGATGGTTATATTGGTGATAATATTTATTTAGATAATAAACTATTAAATCAATCTGCTCAATTAGGTAATTATAAAATAAAAATTAATAGAATTGATAATACTTTATTAACTACTTGGCATGTTGGTGATTGGTATATTGATAAGACGAATCCAAATGCTGTATATAAGTAAGAGGCGTGTATGTTTTTTAAAAAAAATATACTTAATGTTTTATTCTTGATTTGTATTTTAGCTATTTTTTTAAATAATTTTATTATAGCAAATCGTGATTATAAATTAATACTATTAAATAATAATAAAAAAAATGAATATTGTCTTCGTTTGAATGGTGAATATAACAATGAAGATGAAGAGAATATGTGTGAATTTTATTTATCCGACGATTATAATATTAGTTTTTTAGATGTATTTTTAAATTTGTCGTTCAACGGATTTCAATTACATTTTTTGATTATAATAATGATTATTATTTTGTGTATTTGTTATTATAATAATTCAATTATTAAAAATGGTGTTTATTCATTTTTTTTGAGTAGAATATCATATTATAAATTTTTGAAAAAATTAATTTTTAGAAGTTATTTACCTTGTTTTATATATGTCTTTGTTTTAACTTTTTTTTATATTTTGTATTTTGTTAGATTTGGCTCGTTTAGTGATTTAAGTAAATTAATTGGTAATTATTCAATCTTATTATTTGTTATAACTAGTATTATTGTAACTCTATTAAATTTTATGGGTTATGCTAATATATGTTTAATTGTAATGAGAAAGAAAATGAATTATTTCTTAACTTGTATAATTTCTTTTGTTATTATTATGCTAAGTGATTTATTTTTTGAGGTGATTTTTGATACTTTTTTAAATATTGCTTTTAAATTTGACAGTTCGTATATGTTTGGAAACATATTAGCAAGAGATTATATAAATGAAAGTATTCCATTTGTTAGAAATATTTTTATTCCTATTATTTTTTTTGTTATATCATTTATTATAATGATAAAAGAGTATAGTTCAAAAGAAAAAATGTTTATTGATTTAAATGATTGATGGTGATTTTATGAAAATTAATGTTAATAATATTTATAAAAAATTTGGAGATAACGTCGTTTTGGATAATGTTAATGTGTCATTTGAATCTGGTAAAATATATGGATTGGTTGGTAGAAATGGGTCGGGTAAGTCGGTCTTTTTGAAAATTTTATGTGGATTTTATAAACCAAATAGTGGAAATGTTTTATTTGATAATTATGATTATATAGATAATAATAAGTACCCAACTATGTTAAGAGCATTGGTTGAAAAACCACAGTTTTTCCCTGAACTTAGTGGTTTTACTAATTTAAAAATTTTAGCTGAAATTCAAAAAAAAATTGGGGAGGACCAAATTAATTATGCTTTAGATATTGTTAATTTAAAAGAAGAAAAAAACAAGAAAGTTTATAAATATTCCTTAGGTATGAAACAAAAATTAGGAATTGCTCAAGCAATTATGGAAAATCCTGATATTATTGTACTTGACGAACCTTTTAACGGAATTGAAAGAGATAGTGTAAATAAAATAAAAAATTACTTATTAAAGTTAAAAAAAGAAGATAAACTAATAATTATTAGTACACATATTAAAGAAGACATTATAGATTTAGCAGATTCTATTTATGAATTTGATTCTGGGAAAATTAATGAAGTTAAAATTGTTTAAATATCCCTTAATTAATTATAGTTTACTTCTTATAAAAAAATTTTTTTCAAGAGATAAATGTGTAGTTATATTTTTATTATTGTTTTTTTTGGAACTAATGAAATGTTTTTTGTATAGACCATTGTTCAATTTTTGGTATAACATTCATTTTTCACTTTCGTGTGGCTTTTTAACTATTATTTATTTTTTTATAGTTATTATATCTATATTACGTTTTTTAAAAATACTTTCTATTAATGAAATATATAATAGGGTTGGAACAATGAAAGAAATTATTTATATAATTTTATTTTCTTCGTTTTTTTTGTGCACTGTTATATTTGTTTCTTACTTTATTCTTAATATCAGTTTTTCATTATTGTTTTCTTTTAATAATTTTGATTTTAATTCTTTACCATTTAATTTGAATGGAATTATATATATTTTTTTTGAAACTATTAGATATTATATATATTCTATATTATTTTCGCTATTATTTACTATTATTTTCTTTTTTGTTGAAAATAGGGTGTTTTATTTTATAATTGTTTTATTAATTGAATTTTTTATTACATATTATTTTTGGAATGAAATTAATTTTGTTTCATTATTAATTGAAAGGCAGTTTTCAAGTTTTATGTTAGAATTAGTTTATTCTTTGATTTGTATGTTTTTGATGATTTTAAATTTAAAAATTGTTCTTGAGATTATAAAAAAGTGAAAGAAGGTAAATATGTTTTTGTGGTTTTTGACTATTATTCAAAGTTATAAAAAAAATTTTTTCCTTTGGATCTTTTTTTACTTTATTCTTGTTTTGGATTTTTTTAGATTCAAATCTATTTATATTAGTAATGAATATAATTTTATGAAATTAATGAGTTTATTTACAATTGATTATAGCAATATTCAATCTTCTTTTCTTTGTTTATTGTTTTTTTTAATTAATATAATTTTTTTTATTTTTCTTTTTGATTATATAAAAGAAAAATGTTTTGAAAATATTATTTTACGATTTGATTCATGTATGTATTTTATATATTCAATAATAGTTTTTGAATTAGTTATTTTATTAAATTATACTTTTTGTTTTATGTTTTTGTGTTATTTATATGGATTTTATGTAATTATAATTATTAGAGTTTTAATTTTAATTTTAAATACCAGTTTAATTATGTTAGTATTATATTCTCTATTTATTATTAATTATAAAAGTATTATATATTATATTATTCCGTTTATTATTGTTATTTTAATTTTTTTTAATAATATGATTTTAAAACTTATCGGGTTTATAATCATATTAATTTTTGATTTATTTTTATACAAAAAATTTTTGAATAATAAATTGAAAGTTGATAACGACTAAGAGATATAGTCGTTTTCTTTTGCTCTAGACATTTCTTTAACTCTTTCTTGTTTATAGTATTCTGCTTCATCTTCCATCTCTTGATTAATCTTATGAAGTGCTTGATTAATTTGTGATTTTGATATACCAAATATAGGTTTTAATATTACTCTGTGTTCAGCTTCAGAAATAAGTCCGTTTTCTTTAAACTTCTTACTTACTTGTTTATATGTATTAGCTGTATAATAATCTTTATGATTAGCACCTTTAACTAATTGTTCAACTAAATCCATATGTTGCTTATCAATAACACTTTTTAAAAAATCTTGAGCATTTAAATCACTTTTATGTTGTTTCTCAAACTTTTGGTTTGATTTTATCAATTTATCATTTTCTTTTTGAAGATCATAATTTCTTTTTATTAAATATTTTGCTTTATCTTTTATTCTTAATAAATCAGGATAGATATATCTTAATTCTTCAAATTCTTTTGCCATTTCTTTTGCTTCGTTTGTTAACTCAAGAAATTTATTAAATTGTTTTTCAGTAAATGTATAATTACCAAATTTATCTTTTTCTACATTTAAAAGTATATCTACATATTCATCATCATATTTACCAATATTTTTTGAAATATTAGATATTCTTTCCATACTTTCTTTTTTTGCTTCAGTTTGTTTAACTAATTCTACATAGTTTTCCATATCTTTTAAATGGATATTAAATGTTCTACCTTTTTGCTTATCTTTAAGTTCCATTTTATTATCTTCATCAAGTTCATATATTTCATTATATTCATTTATACATTTTTCTCTCATGTAGTCTTGTATCTTTTCTAATTTATCTTTAGTAAAGACTGAAGACTTACTAACTTGAACTGATAAACCTCTAGAACAATTATATTTAATTGGTACACCAACAATATGCATATGAGGTGATCCTTCATCTAAATGAACTACAGCAGAGCATATTTTAAAGTCCGGAACTTTAGTTTCTAAATCTTTTAATTGCAGATTAAATACTTTAACCATCTTTTGTTTATGTTCTAATGTTTGTTGGTTCCAAAATTCTAGATTTCCAAGTTCAATAATAATTTCACAAGCCAAATCTTTTTGTTCATTATCTGATACATGCTTAAAATAATCATCTATCATTCTACTAGGTCTTGATTGTTTAGAGTTGTATTCTAATCTAGATTTTTCAAACATATCTAAATAGAGTTCTTTTACATCTTCAACAACATCTCCAGATCCACGAAGTCCATAAATATATTCTGTATCTCCATTATACTTTCTAAAATCATGATTATTAACCTTTGATAATTGTCTTGCATTTTGAATTGCATTATTTGCATATGAGGTTGTTCCACTTAAATTATTTTTACTTTTTGCTTTTGCTTTTTTAGACTTGTTTCCATCATTACCAAGATGAAACGAATAAGCTAATTCCAAAAAATATTCCTCCTTAAATATGGATTGAAAGCTTCCACTTCGAAGCTGTCAAACTATTTAACCCTCTAAGAAGATTGTACGCAAGCATACATTCTTCACGGGCTAAGGATTCTCCTTAGAAACCTTTTTCTTAGCATCATCTTTTAACAACTCTAACTTAATTGGCTTAACTGGAACTTCATCTAAACTTAAATATGGATTAAATTCATCTACATCAGCTGGGATATATTTAAATAACTTATCAATATTTTTTTTATCTTTGTAGATTTCAATCTTATCTGGTTCAATATAAATAATACCCATTTTAGCTTCTTCAACTATTTCTTTATCTCCATAATCCTCTAGCGGGAAAACTCTAACTACCATTAGATTTTTTGTTATGTTATCAATATGTAATACTTTATCTCTTATATAGAATGTTGATTCTCTTATGAAACATTATAGAAATGTCTTAATCTTAAAATCATTTTAGCTGCTTCTTCCCAATTAATATATTCGCTATATCTTATTAGTCCCATATAATAGCCAGAGAAGAAATAATCTTTACTTGTGTCTATATAACCATTTGAATATAATTCATTACATGGTTTAGCAAATGAATTTCTAAATTGTATATGTTTAATAAAGTATTCACTTTTAACTTGTTCAAGTTCTATATAATCAACATATCTCATTATTAATTTAAATTTTTCTTCACGAGTTTTTCTTTTCCATGGTTTATATTCTTCATCAAACTTTTCTTTATAGACTAGCTTATTAAGATAAGCAACATCACGAGATACTAATATATCTTTTGGATTATAACTATATGCTGAAGATCTTTCTGCTTTTTTAATTTTATCTTTTAGTCCTTCAATAGTATCTTCTATTAGTTTTGACTTTTCTTTATATTCATCAAGTTTAAATACACCTTCAAGATATGCATTTTTTAATCTATCTAATTTATTGTTTTGTTTTTCAATTTCATTTTCTATAGCTTCCATTGGTTCATCAAAGTTTCTGTTAAGCATTGGAGTAAAGAATTGATTGACTATAGAGTCATATTCATTTAATTGATCAGCAAATGATTCAAATTCTTCATCTATATTTTTTTCTTTAATTGTTAATTGGCAATCATAACAATAATAATAGAAATATTCATGTCCTTTTTTCTTTGTTGCTTTACCACCTAATATTCTTCCACATTTAGGACATTTTAATTTTTGTAAAAATATATAAGTTAATGTTTTTTTAAATGCTCTAGCATTATTATTTTTTTGTACTTGGCATTCTTCCCATACTTCTCTAGATATAATAGGTTCAACAACATTTTTATAGTAAGTAGGATGTTGTGTTTTCTTTCCATGTACAAAATCTCCCATATAAACTTCATTTTGAATAATATGATAAATTGTTGAATCTTTCCAATTATCTTTTCCTAATACTTTTTCTTTATTAAATAGAGAAGCAATCCTAGCATACGATAGTCCATTTTGATATAAGTCATATATTCTTACAACAACATCTCTAGTTGCTGGATCTGGTACAAGTTTTTTATTATCACGAGTATAACCAAGTGGAGCAACACTTGGAATATGTCCACACTTAATTGCACCTGCAAGACCTATTTTTGTTCTTTCGCTAGTTCTTTCAATTTCTCCTTGCGAAACACTCATCATTATTCTTGCTACCATTTTTCCATTTGCAGTAGTTGTATTTATATCATCATATACAACATTTAGATAAGCATTATTTTCCTCTAGAAATTGTAATATGTCTTCCCAGTCATAAATACTTCTTGTAATTCTATCTTGTTTTAAAGCAAGTAGCATATTTATTTTCTTCTTTTTAATATCTTCTTTTAATCTCTCAAATTCAGGTCTATAGTTTCCTTTTTTAGCACTAATACCTTCATCAGTATAATAATCTCCAATCTCATAGTTATTGAGTTTACAGAAGGCTTCTAATCGTTCTTTTTGTTCTGGTAAACTAAATCCCTCACGAGCTTGATCTTCAGTTGATACTCTCATATAGAGGCCTGCAACTTTTTTAATTCCATCATCAATTAGATTCATTTATCTCAACTCCTTTTACAAAAAAAGAGGAGACAGTAGTGCATATAAGTCTATGTACTACTGACTCCTCTATATAAATCAATATTATAAATTTTAAATTTGAATTTTTTGTTCAAATCCATGATGCACCTCCTTTTTCTAGAAAGTACTTCTTTCATTGGTTATTTATAATATCACAGTTATTTTTAAAGTCAATAGTTTATAGGCTTTTAATATATTCTTGAAATTCACTAAACTTAAGCTTCTTTTCTAGATTTCTAACAAATATATCTCTTGAATGATTAAAAGCAAAGAATATAGTATTTTTAATAATTATCATGTTTGGCTCAATATAGCATAAGTTAGTCTTATCAATAGAATGAATAAATCCATTTTTGATAATACATTTAATATTGAGATACTTACAAGCAAATTCAATTCTTTCTTTTAATTCATCTTCAATAGGAACTTCTGTAGTTATAATGTTTAACATAAAAACACCATCCTTTCTAGAAGATGGTGCTATATCACAAAAAAACTTATGATTTCTCATAAGTTCTATATAGTTAACATTCAGAAAAGTTCCGAATGTATTTAACCCTGGTGCGGGTAACAGGAGTTGAACCTGCACGGAGTAATCCACTAGATCCTAAGTCTAGCGCGTCTGCCAATTTCGCCATACCCGCAGTCATGGTGGATCTTCGGGGACTCGAACCCAGGACCGCCCGGTTATGAGCCGGATGCTCTAACCAACTGAGCTAAAGATCCATGACTACTTAAATATATCATATTTATTTTTGGGGTGCAATAAAAAGTTAATTGAAATAATCAATTTTCCTTTATATATAAGGATTGCCAAAAAATTTGCATTTTTTTAAAAAAGTGCTATAATAGGTCACATCTCAAGGGGGAAAAGGTTATGAGAAGAGTAAAATCAATTATATTCGCAATGTTAATTGCAATCGTAATTGGATTTGCTGGATTAGGATCTGTACTAGCAGCAACTAATTTACCAAGTTCAATTAAAACTGCTGACTTAACTGGTAACGGTAAGTATAAGACAGTTAACTACATCAATGCTACTGCAGCTGATGGAAAGAAATATACATATCCTATCATTGTTAAGAAAACAACTGAAGGAAAATATGTATATTGTATGGAATTAGATTCCACATTTAGTTACAACTTAGATTTTAAAAAGACAGGAAAAGTTGATGATGGATTTATTTCAATTATCAATGCAAATCTTAATACCGGAGATGCTAATAAAGATTTCTATATCAAACAATTAGCAGTTTGGTATTATATGGACTATGTAAATGGTAATAATGCAAACTTAGAACCAAGTTTAAAAAATTATATCATTTATCATTCAAAAGACAGTAAAAGAGAAAACTATGATGTATGTAAAAAAGTAATTGATCTATTAAATGGAGCAATTAGTTACAAACAAGCAACTGGCTCAATTGATTTAGTTGCTGACCATGTTACTTTCTCAATTGTTGATGGATACTATGTATCTTCAGAAATAGTTGTTAAAGCTAACAATGTTAAAAATATTAAATATTCTTTAACAAATACTCCAAAAGGAAGCCAAGTTGTTAAAAGTACAAATGGTGTTAAAGTAAAAGTTCCAGTATCTGCTATTGCAGCTGGACAAAAATTAACATTTAAATTAAATGTTAAAGCTGATTCTACTAAAGAAACAGCATACTATTATTTCCATTCTGCTAAATATCAAAAATTACTTTATAGCGAAACTGAAACTTCAACTATAAATCATAATGATGAATTAGAAATGGTAATAGCAAATGTTAACTATACAGTTAATATTAGTAAAACTGATGTAACTCAAGCTAAAGAAGTTGCTGGAGCTACATTAGAAGTTAAAGATGAAAAGGGAACATTAATTGAAAAATGGATATCTACTAATGAAACTCATAAAATCACTTTACAACCTGGTAAATATTCATTAACTGAAACTATTGCACCAGCTGGATACAAATTAAGTAAAACTACTATTAACTTCATGATTGATGTTACTGGTAAAATTTATGTTAAAGATTCAAATGGTGTTTATACTAAAGTTGATAAAGTAGTTATGATTAACGAATTAGAAGATCAAGTTTCAATTGCAAAATTAGATAGTGAAACTGGAAAACAAATAGCTGGTGCTAAACTAGTTATTAAAGATTCTAACGGATATGTAGTATCTGAATTCACATCTACTGATAAAATGTATTCAATTACATTAAAGAGTGGTGTATATACTTTATACGAAGTAGAAGCTCCACAAGGTTACCAATTAAGTAAGGACGTTGTTACATTCAAATTATTAGACGATGGAACAGTTCAAGTTCTTAACGGAAATGGTAAATATGAAGATGTAGTATATGTTTCTTTCTACAATACAAAGAAACCTACAGAAGAAGTAGAAGTTCCTTCAACAGGCAAAAACGCAACATTATTATTAATTAGTGGTCTTGCATTATTAATTGGTGGAGCAATCTATGTTAAGAAATCTATCAAAGAATGCTAAGATAACAATTAGCGTTCTTTTTGCTTTTATGGGGTTGTGCTTAATATGTTTTACTTACTTTGATTCAATGAAGGTTAAAGTTTTTGATAATAAAAACAGAAGTCTAGTTGAGCAAGTAGTAGAATTTGATGAAGATGCTGGTCAAGAATTATCTTTAAGTGAAGATGAAGAAGAAGCTCCTGTTACTGCTGGTAATGGAAGATATGATTACATTGGATACTTAAAAATTAGTGAAATTAACTTAGATAAAGGATTTACATCACTTGATAATCCATATAACTATGTTAATTACAATGTTCAATTGATTAAAGGTTCTGATATGCCTAACGTAAAAAATGGTAATTTAATACTAGCAGGGCATAACGGAACATCTTCAGTTGGTTACTTTAATAAGTTACACACATTAAATTTAGGTGCAACTGCACAAGTTGTGTATAATAATAAAACTTATACATATAAATTAGTTGATATATATAATGTTGTGAAAGATGGAACTGTAGAAATTACTAGAGATCCTAGAGTAAAAACATTAACTTTAATTACATGTACATTCCAAAGTAACACTGAACAAACAGTATTTGTATTTGAGTTAATAAATGAAGGATAAAAAGGGAATATAATAAATGGGGGTTTATTATGAAAGAATTATCAATATTAGAAATTATTAGTACTGCATTTAATGCAGCTAAAGATTCAAAAGTACTAGTTCTAATTGGATTAGAAATACTTATATTACTAATTCATTTAGGATTTAGTAAATTAATAGATAAGAAGTTAAATAATAGAGTATGCTTAGCATCTAGTTTATTATTACTTGGTTTCTATTTAGTTAATTATATTAATACAATCTTAGTTTTTGTTAATAATGTATCTGCTAAAGTTATAGAGTTAATTTATTTTCCTACAACTTTAGAGTTCATAGTTGTGATGATTCTTTCAATTATCATAAGCTTATATACATTATTAAAATCTAAAAAAACAGGTTTAAAAATAATTAATGTATTAGTACCATCTATTATTTCATTCTTATTCTTCTGTATCATTGAGAATGTAAATTCTCTTGGTATAGACTTTAACGAATTTAGTGTATTTACTGATTCAACTTTAATGAGTTTTCATGAACTTGCAATGGGATTGTTTATCTCATGGTTAGTAGGATTAGTTCTTTATAGAATTGATACATACTTAATTAATAAAGCAGTTAGTGAAGTATATGATATCGATTACAAATATTCAACTGTTAATTCATTAACAATTGATGAAGTAAATAACGAAGTTGAAGAAGATTTAGATATGCCTAAATTAAAAACAAACTAAAATGGATTTAAAAAAATCCATTTTTTTATGTAAAGTATTTAATTTTTTATTGTTTATTGATATACTTATACTAGAATAGGAGATGTGTAATATGAATAATGACACAACTAATATAGTTCCTGGAACTCCAACAGAACCAGTAACACCAGATGCAATTTCAACTCCAGTTGAAACTGCTATTCAAGAACAACCATCAATTTCATTTGATAGTCCAGTTGAAGCACCAAAAGAGGAACTAGTAAAAAATGAAGAAGTTAAAGATGAAACACCAGTTGAACCTGTTGTAGAAGCAGCTCCAGTTGTAGAACAACCAGTTGATGAAACACCAGTTGAACCTGTTACTCCAATATCTGAAGAAACTCCAGTAGCAATTGAAGAACCAGTTGCATCACCTACAGCTCCAGTTGTAGAAGATGTTCCTGTAGCTGAAGAAGTTCCTACACCAATTGAAGAAGGAGCACCAGTAGTAGAAGCTCCAAGTGCAGTAGAGGAAACAACACCAGTTGTAGAACCAACTCCAATAGTAGATATTTCACCTGTAGTTATGGAAGAAAATGAACCTACTGTAGAAGCAGCTCAACCAGTTGAAACTCAAGCTACTGCTCTAGCAGCACCTATAGCTCCAGTTGAAAGTACTCCAATTGTTGATGCACCAGCATCACAACCAATGGAAGTACCAGCACCACAACCAATAGAAGCACCAGCTCCTATAACAGATGGACAAAATTTAGTTGATAATAATACGCCAGCTCCAATTGCAGAGACTCCAGCACCAGTAACACAAGAAATAACTCCTGCTGATCCAACTGCAACACAAGCTACATTAAATTCAGAAGTAAATGTTAAACCAAATAATACTACAAAATATATTTTAATTGGAATAATTATTCTTGGTATTATTGCATGTGCGGCTGTGTTAATTTCAACAATTCTAGGAAAATAATAAAGAAATAATTTAACAAAAAAATAAGGATTTAGTTTAAAACTAAATCCTTTTTATTCTTTAATTTGAACAGCGTGTAGAACAACTCTATCAGATGTACCAACACAAGAAGACAAAGTAATTATTCTATCACTAGCATTTACATTAGTATTAAAGTTATATATACTTCTTGATTTAACCATATTTACAAAATCAGTAAATTCTTGATCAGAATCAAAATTAGTTGTTAAGTAGTCATTAGTTGGAGTAGTTCTATAAATTGAGAATACTTTCCATGTTGTAGATTCATCTTTAGTATTAAAACTAATTATATAATTATTTTCATTCTTATACCAAGAAGGAGATAGAGTATTCTTTAAAGTACCAAACATAATTCCTGATCTAACATTATGTCCATAAATAATGGTATTTTTATCTAAACTTGTTGGATTATTTCTATAATCCATAAATATCCAACCCATAGTATTATGCCATTTTTTATAATCGTGTTCTAGATAATAATTATTATCTTTACTTTGTACAACTGGATAATCAATCTTTGTATTGTTAACTTTAACCCAACCAACTGTTTCATTATTAATCTTTAATAAATCTTTAATTACTCTAGAATAATCAGCGTAGTAAGTAGCCCAGTACTTTTCTTTTCTAATAGCACTTGAACTAAAATCATCTTTATCTAAGAAATTAATATCATGTTCATTATCATCGATAGTTGGTTCATTATTTATATTAATTAAATTATTAATATTATCTAATTGATCATTTATATTTTGTTCATCAATATATTGATTATAAGTTGTTATTCCAGCATATATTCCAATTAATGAAAGAACAATAAATAATATAGTACAAACAAGTTTTATATTTATTTCCTTTAAGAAATTTAATACTTTATATTCTTTAGAATATTCTAATCTAAAAGTAATATTATTCTTTTCAATATATTTTTTATATTGTTTCTTAATATAACTAATTACTTGGAATATTTCGTTAGTATCATTATCTTTTTCATTAATATATATTCTTATATTTTTTTCATCATTTTTCTTTAAGTATTCTAAGATAGTAAGTAGTGTTTCATTAGAATACTTAATAATTCTTATTTGTTTTAACTTATTATTAATTGATAAGAAAAAGTCTATATCATTAATAACTTGATTATCCATCTCAACACTAATAATAAGTTCTTTTTTATAATAGAAGTCTGTATATGAATTTAAATGATTATCAGTTAAGAATACATTACTTTTCTTAATTGTATGTCTTGTAAGAATTTTAATATTCTTTTTATCCAGAAGTTCAATTATATATCTTGGACATTCAAAGCAATCAATTTTTTTAAGATTCTTAAATGATAATAGTTTTTCTAGTATTTCTGGAGTTATTAGACAATCATCAATAAAGTTAATCTTTTCGATTGTATTAAAGTTTTTAACTAAATCTAGATATATTAAATCCATATCAGTATCTTTAATAACACATGATTTAACTTGATACTTAAGTACAATTAAATTTAAAAAGTTAAGTACAATATCATAGTTTTTTCTTATATATGAAAAAGAAAATACAAGATCATCTGCAGTAATAACATTAGTGTTATTTAACTTCTTTTCATCTACAGTTTTTTGTACTTTTGAAACATATAAAATTTTACTTATAATTTTAAATTTTATGTTGTAGTTCATCATATACTCCTATTATATATTTAATATTATCATGATTAAAAATTTATTTAAAGATTTTAGAAATAATTTTTATTCTATATGCTATAATTAAAGCAATAAGAAGATAAGGTGATCAGGGTGTTTGAAACAGTAAGAAATAATTTTAACGAAGTATTTGTAAAAAGCAAAGTAACTCTTCCATATGTATATGCTAAATTTAGTGTTAGCTCTTTAAATGAATTTTTTGAATTCTTATCAAAATATATAAATGATGACTTTGAATATATAATTTCAAATGAAGAATATTTTAAGAATATAAACTATTTAATTTTAGATATATTAAATAAAACAAATAATAAGGAAGATATGTATGCTTTAAGATCTTTAATTAATAATATTATTAAAACTTGTAAGAATTATTTAAAGCCATACAATAAAAAAGAAAAGAAAAAAGATGCCTTATTTTCTAAATGTAATAATTTAAAAGATATATTAACTTTTGATTTAGAACAAATAGATTTTATACTTAATGATGAAGAAGAAAAAAATATGAATCTAAAAGTAATTAAAGGACTTATTTTTGATATTAAATATCCTGATTATTTATTTAGATTAGTTCAATTAAATCCTAATATTGTTAATATGATTAATAGTGATGGAGTATCTTTATTTAAATCTGTTTGTGATTATTATCTAGATAATATTTATACAATGTCTAATGAAGATATTAAATACTTTAAAAGAGTAATTACTTTATTCTTAGAAAGTGATTTATTAACAATTAAAAATGATGAATTAAAAAGTATTATTGATAGATGTAATACATTAAATAAAATAAAACCTAATAATAGTATTGATTTTCTAAATAAATCTTTAAAAAGACATTTTCCTAATTTAGCAGGTACAGATAAATATAATTGTTTATCTTATACCAAAATGAAAACACCAATTGATATAGTTACTAAAGAAAGTGGTTCAAGAATAGATTTAAGAGATGTATTTACTATAACAATTGATGGATTAAGAAATAAAAGATTAGATAATATGCTTTTTGATGATTGTTTTTCAATTACTGGTAGTGGTAATGATTTACATATTTTGGTAAGTGTACCAGATGTAGATTTAATTATTGATAGAGATTCTGAAATTGATAATTTTATGAGATCTCTAGGTCAATCTGTATATCAAAAAGGTTATAAAAAAGCTTTACTTGATTATAAGTTTGCTAAATCGGTTTCTCTAGAAAAAGGGAAAGACAGAAATGCTTTAACTTTTGATATTAATGTTGATAGTGAAGGTAATATTAAAGGAATAGACTTTTATGAAAGTATTGTAAAAGTAAATTATAATTTGGTTAAAGATGATGCAGATACATACATTAAATATGGTACTAATGATGAAAGACTTAAAGTACTTAATAAAATGAATGACTTAGCAAGAAAACTATGTCATAACAGAAAAGAAACATATGGAGGAAAAACTCCTGGTAAACTAATTATGGATGAATTTAACATCCTACCTAATTTACAAACAGCAAAATTCTGCGAAGAAAATGGAATACTTTTCCCATATAAGAATTTCCTTGGTGAGTTAAAGAAAAATTCTAGAAAACATATAATAAAAGTAAAAGAATTTAAAGAAAAAAATGAGTTAGACGAAGAGTCAAATGAATTGTTAAATTCTATCTTTTATATTTATAACAGAATATTCTATGATACAATTAATTATGGAAATAATTTATATCATAATGCTCCATATGGAAGTGTTGGTAATCCAATGAGAGAATACATGTCTCTTGAAACAGATAGACTTATTAAAGACATCATAATTCATTGTATTAACCAAGAATATTGGCAAGAAAGAATTGAAAGAGACTGTATTGAATATACTGAAACAAGCGCAAAAATAAAGGAACTTTATGATATTAAAAGGGGTAGATAATAATGCGTATATTCATAGGAATTGTTGTTTTATTAATTATCTTAGTTGTAGGTTTTAATGCTGTAGTTAAATCAGGGAAAAAGAATCATGAAGTAATTGAAGAAGAAAAGAAAGCTTATGCTAATAGAATAAGACTTCCATCTCAAGCTCAAGTATATCCTGGTGATTTAGTTAAGATAGTTGAAGATGACATGACTCGTAATACACCAAGAAAATATACATTTTATTATAAACTTGAACCTCATACAATTGGTTTAGGTTTATACAATAAAAAGTATGTTTTTATTGTAGATAATAATGCATATGCTACATTTGCAGATGTAATGGGACATGCAACAGTACATAATAGTAGATTTGCTGGTATTAGTTCAAAGCTTACTATTACTGAGGTTGTAGATCAAACTACAAATAAAAAAATTAAAGTTGAAGATATCGAAGCTTTTAAAGATCATATAGTAGAAGATACATCAGTTCACTATAATGATCAAGTAGAATATAAAGAAGAAAATTGACAATCAAAATATTTAGTGTTAATATAATTGCGAAATCGATGAAGAAAGACATGATTTGATAGGATAATTTCAAGAGAGTTCACGGTTGGTGTGAGTGAATAAGGACTTATTAGATTACTACTTTCTGAGAGAATTAATAAATTCCGGGAGAAACCCGTTATAACAAATTAAGTGAAATAAGGGATGGTACCGTGCTTATGCACTCCTATGGTATCATCCTTTTTTTATTTCTGGAGGTTTTATGGTTAATTATGAGGAACTAGTAAAGAATTACTTTAAAGGAAAGAATATCGGACTAACACTTAAAGAAGTAGGTAAAAGATTAAATGTTCCATATGAAGATATGGATGATTTAGCTACTGCAATTTATTTGTTAGAAGTAAATGGTTATCTCTATAAAATAGATGATACTTATTTTAGATGCCCTAAAGATTTTATTTATAAAACTGGTACCATTGAAAAATCTACAAAGGGTAATTATTATATTTCTCTTTCAAAAGGAGAAAAAGTATTATTCAATGCAAAAGAAATAAACAAAAATAAACTCCAAGAAGGAGATATTATTCGTTTTAGTATGATTCAAGACCCTCGTTATAAACATAAATTTTCCGGTGAATTTGTTAGCAAAATAGAAAAAAATAATGCATATTGTAATAATTTCTTAGCAAAAGGCGTTATTCAAAAGAATAAGGGTAATGATACTTATTTTGTAATTGTTAACGATGTAAGATATGATTTACCAAGTGATAAACTAAGTGGAGCATATATTGGTGATGAAGTTACAGTTGAGTGTGTTAAATCACTTAAGTCAAATACTTGTTCTGTTAAACAAATAATAACTAGAAAGAATAATGAACATGTATTTAAAGTAGTACAAAAGATGGAAGAAAAATATTTAGTACCTCTTAATACAAACAATACTAAGTTTAATTATTTATTCGATTTCACAAATTTTAACGCTGGTGATATTCTTTTACTTAATGTTGATGAATTTAATAATTGTAGTTTAATTAAAACAATAGAAAATGATAATTCATTATATGGAAAGACCAAATTAATGGCAATGGATTATGGCTTCTCAGTAGATTTTGATAATTTAGTTTTAGAAGAAGTAAATAATATTAAGTGCATAACCGATAAGGATTATGAAGAAAGAAAAGATAATGATTTTAGAAATCTTATTACTTTTACAATTGATCCTGAAACCTGTAAAGATATGGATGATGCAATATCTATTGAAAAGTTAGAAAATGGATACCGTTTATATGTACATATCGCAGATGTTTCTCATTACGTTAAACCCGGAACTAAAACATTTAAAGAGGCTTCAATTAGAACTACCTCACGTTATCCAGCTAATTATTGTATTCCTATGCTACCGACAAAATTATCTAATGATATATGTTCATTAAATCAAGGTGTTGATAGACTTACTAAAACAGTAGTGATGGATATAGATAATAATGGTATGGTTATCAGTTATGATTTAGTTAATTCTATAATTAATAGTAATAAGAAAATGACTTATCAAAAAGTAAATGAAGCACTAGAAGATATTAATAGTCATCCAGATTATAAACCATATATTGAATCTTTAAAAATCTTAAAAGAATTATCTGATAAATTAGATATTGATAGAGTTAAAAGAGGAAACATAAGATTATCATCAATTGAAAATAAATTTGAATTTAATAATGATGATTCAGTTAAAAACGTTAGTCGTGATGATCATGGAGTATCAGGAACAATCATAGAAAATTGTATGTTACTTGCAAATGAATACGTTGCATTAACAGCACTTAACTTTGATTTACCATTTGTTTATAGAGTACATTTAAAACCCGAAATATCAAAACTAGAAAATTTAAAACTTGAATTAAAGCAAGCACATAAGTTTATGCATAGCCTAGAAAGAGCAGATAATCCTAGGACATTCCAAAAGATATATAATTCAATTATTAAAGGATTAAGTTCTGAAGAAGTAATATATATTTCTCGATTATTTTTAAGAGCAATGACCTCAGCTAGATATGATGTTAAGAATCAAGGTCATTTTGCACTAGCGTTAAATCAATATGCTACTTTTACATCGCCAATTAGAAGATTTCCAGATTTATTAAATCATTTAACAATCGAAGCATATATTAAAGGTGATATTGAAAGCATGAATAATTTATTTAATGCATATGCTGAATACTCTGAAAATTGTAGTATAAGTGAAAGAGATACAAAAGATTTTGAAAATAGTGTTGATACTATGCTATTAAAAGAATATATTGATAATATAGATAACGAGATTGAATCTAAAGTAGACTTTATTGTTGAAAATAAAGTATATGTTAGAAATGATCTTGGCTTATATGGTTATTTTATTGCTAATAAAAATGAAATAGATGAGCTTAAGAAAGATACAACTGTCATACTTAAAGTACAACAACTAGATGAATCAACCAATGAAGTTATTTATGACAAAGCTAAAATAAAGAAATTAAAGAAGGAGAAGAGAAAATGATAAATTTTAAAGAAAATGAAAAATTATATAATTTAAACCATTCATGTGCTCACATGATGGCTCAAGCAATCAAACATATTTGGCCTAATGCTAAATTTTGGGTAGGACCTGTTATTGAAACTGGATTCTATTATGATGTTGATCTTGGAGATAAAGTTATTACTGAAGAAGATATTCCAGTAATTGAAAAAGAAATGAAAAAACTAGCTAAAGATGGTAAAAGAATAGTTAGACATGAAATTTCTAAAGCAGAAGCCTTAGAAATGTTTAAAGATGATCCATATAAAATTGATTTAATTGAAAGAATGGATGAAGAAGAAACAGTTATTTCATGTTATTCACAAGGAGACTTTACTGACTTATGTAGAGGTGGACATGTTGATACATTAAAAGAATGTAAAAACTTTAAACTACTTAAATTTAGTGGAGCTTATTGGAAAGGTGATACTAATAATAAAGTGTTACAAAGAATATATGGAGTATGTCTTCCAACTGAAGAAGAATTAAATGCATACTTACAAGAACTTGAAGAAGCTAAAGAAAGAGACCATAGAAAAATAGGTAAAGACTTAGGTATCTATATGTTATCTGATCTTGTTGGAAAAGGTCTTCCAATGTACTTACCAAATGGATTTACTTTATGGAATTTACTTGAGAATTATATTAGAAATAAAGAAATTGAAAGAGGATACGTACATGTACAAACTCCTCCACTAGGAAATGTAAACCTTTATAAGACTTCAGGTCACTTAGAACATTATAAAGATTCAATGTTTCCTATCATGCAAGTAGAAGATGAAGAATATGTTTTAAGACCAATGAACTGTCCTCATCATATGGTTATGTATGGTAATGACATTCATTCATACAGAGATTTACCTATAAGAATTGCTGAAATCGCAAGAGACTGTAGATATGAATCAAGTGGTTCACTAAAAGGAATTGAAAGAGTTAGAACATTCTGTCAAAATGACTGTCATATCTTCTGTACTCCTGAACAAATCGAAGATGAATTTAAAGGAGTTATTGATTTAATTCTTGAAGTATATAAAGAATTAGGAATTAAGAATTATAGATTTGAGCTTTCACTTAGAGATCCTGAAGATAAAGTTAAATATCATCAAGATGATGAAATGTGGAATAAAGCTGAAGATGCTTTAAGAAAAATTATGGATGATTTAAAAATCCCATATGTTGAAAAAATTGGTGAAGCTGCATTCTACGGACCTAAGTGTGATGTTCAAGTTCAACCAGCTGTAGGTAATGAAATTACTTTATCTACTTGCCAAATCGATTTCTGCTTACCAATGAAATTTGATCTAAACTATGTTGATTCGGATGGATCTAAAAAGACTCCAGTTGTTCTTCATAGAGCAATTCTTGGTTCACTTGATAGAGCAATTGCTTTCTATCTAGAAGAAACTAAAGGTAACTTACCATTATGGTTAGCACCAAACCAAGTAACTGTACTTCCAGTAAATAATGAATATCATTTAGAATATGCTAATGAAGTATTTAATGAACTTAAAAAACTTGGAATTAGATGTAGATTAAATGATTCAAATGAAAAATTATCTTACAGAATGAGAGAAGAACAAATCAAGAAAGTACCAATTATGTTAGTACTTGGTAACAATGAAAGAGATGAAAGAACTGTAACATTAAGATTACATGGTAATGAACAAAAGAATATGTATCTAGAAGAATTCTTATCTTATGTTAAAGAAAAGAATGATTCAAAAGCATTAGACCTTTAAGAGCAAGAATTTGCTCTTTTTCTTTTTGTTTAGTATAATAAACCACATAAAAAAGGGGAAAATCATAAAAAAGAATAGAAGGGAATTGCAAAAAAAAGTGAGAGAAAGAGATTATATTTTATCAAAACAAAATGATAGTGATGGACCAGAAACAATATATATTCAAAATAAAAATTCAATTATTACATTTGATAATGCCGTTCAAATTAAAACTTCGCATTCTTTTAGAAAACCATCTCAAATATATAAAGTTGGAGATAAAATAATAAAAAGATATAAAGATGGAGAAGACGATTATGTAAGATTTCAAAAAGAAGTATTTGATATTCTCAAAAAATCTAATCTACCAGCATTCATGAAACTTAGAGATGTATATACAGAGGATGTTCAACTTTTTGTTGATGATGACTTTAAGGAAATGATTACTGCTTATTCATATGATTACATTGAAACAATAAATAAAAAGATGATAGATCTACCTATGGAATATACATTAAGTAGTATGTGTGAACTTAAAAAACTTGTTGAATTTTTAAATAACAATAATGTTTTAATCGGTGACTCAAGTGCAGCTAATTGTTTAGTGACTGAGGATAATCTTGTAGTAATTGATCCAGATTATTTTGAAATAAATGATAAATGTGAAGAAGAAAATTTAAAAGAAATAAATCATTATATAAGTGACCTATGGTGTGAAGAGTACGGTCTTAATTCAATGGATGATATAAGACTAATTTCTAAACAATTTTATGATAAAAATATCGATTTATATCTTTATAAAATGAATATGAGATTAACTGAAGAAACACCAAGAGAGTTTATAACTAAAACACTTCAAAAGAATAGAAGAATCTAAGAGACTATGATAAATAGTCTTTTTTGTTTGTGTACATTCTTTGTAAATTCAAATGTCGATTTACATTATCTTGTTGTCATTAATTTACATCAAGAATATACTTATAATAGGTGAGGATATGAAAAACGGAGCATTAAGAGGCATTATACAATTTATTCTTGCAATTGCAGTTGTAATCTTTCTTGAAAAGTTTTACTTCATGCTATTAGGAAAAGTAAATATTCATCCAACTGGTAGTAGTTATCAAGTAGCAAATTTTATTAAAGTAATATTAGAATTTGTCACAGTAGTAATCATATATCATGGTGAAATATTTGCAGGTAAGAGTAGATTTAATAAGTCTTTATTATCTAGTTCAATAATAGCTTTGGTTACTTTTATAGTAATGGTAGTATTTACCCTAATACTAGAAAAAGTCTTACATGGATTTGGTATAAAAGCTAGTCAAAACTTTATTAACTACTTTGCTTCAAAAATGACATTTGAAAGTGCACTTGAAATGATCATTAATTGTATTTTAAATCCTTGCTTGTATACATCAATATTTGTACTAGGAATATCTAATATTATTAGTAAAGAATACTTAGGAATGCTTGTTTCTGGAATAGTTTATGGAGTATTTATTCTATTTATGATGAATAATCTTCATTTAAATTCATTCCTATCAATAATTATTCCAATGGTAAATATAATAGCATTAAGTTATCTATATAAATCAACAGGTAACATATATACATGCTTTATAACATTTATTCTTTACAATCTATGTGGAGGGCTATTACTTAGTTACATATTCTAATGAAAGATAGATTAAAATTTTTAAGTATATATTACATATGGATGCTAATAGGTATTCCATTAGGTTTAATTTTTAAATCATTAAATATTGATGTTAACTCTAACTTTAATTTAGCAATTTTAAATTTTGTTTCTGAATTAATAATATTTACAATTTTATTTATTATTTATAGAAAATATTTTGTAAAAGACTTTAAAGAAATTAAAAAAACAAAAGGCTATATTAAAGAAGTATTAAAAATTTATGTTGGTGAGTTAGTTGTTGCTATAAGCGCAGGTATTGTAATGGTTAGTCTTGCAGGAATTGCCGGAGTAGAATTACTTGGATCAGATAACAATAACTTAGCTAGAAACTTGCTTAAAAGTGCACCTATTTTCATGGCTATGGGAATAGTATTTTTAGGACCAGTCTATGAAGAAGGAATAATGAGACTTGGTTTAAGAAAAGGGATAAAGAATAAAGGGGTATTCGCCATTGTTAGTGGGTTTATCTTTGGTATTATGCATGTCGTAGATAATTTATTTATTGTTTTGACACTTCCATTACTAGGATTCCTACTAGATTATATTATGGAGAAAAAGAAAAAGAATAAATATCTAATATCTGCGACTAGCATAGTTACCTATGTATGTTTAATTTTAGGTGGATATTATTTAGTACATCATAATATTAGTTCTCTAATAAGTGTTAGTGAACTAATATATTCAATAACTTATATAAGCATTGGAGTATATTTTGCAATCATATATTTAAAGAAAAAGAATATATTCTATACCATCGGAACACATATGCTTGTAAACACGATTGCAACAATATTTTTGTTTTTTATATAAATGTGTATTATAATATATCGCAAAGAAGTGTGATGATATGAATTATAGTGATATATTTTATATATTTTTCATTATTCTATCTATAATCTTTGCTATATATTTGCTTAGTAAGTTAAATATTAAGGAGAAATATATGGAGACAGTGAGTAAGGCTAATAGAGATATGTTAGATTTAGAAAAGATTAGTAAAAATATAGAATCTGAGTATAAACCAGAACCAATTGAATTAACTAGTTATGAACAAGAACAAGAAGATAATGCTATTATTAGTTATGAAGAACTACTTAATAATAAAGATTCTGGATATTCTTATGATGAAAATTATAAATCTGATGAAGATGTAAAAGTTAAGAAATTAGATTTAGATAAAATAACTAATCAAATCGAAGGACCAAAAGAACATATTCAAGTTAAAATGATGAGTTATGATAAAGAAGAAGCTTTCCTTGCTGCATTAAAACAACTTCAAAAAGAATTAAATTAAACGTAAACTTTGTATTTACGTTTTTTTTATGTTAAAATACTCATGTTTGAAAGGAGATTTCTTATGAAACTTTGTATTAAAACTTTAGGATGTAAAGTAAACGCTTATGAATCAGAATGTATTGAAGAAGATTTTAAAAATCATGGATATGAAGTAGTTAATGATTTTGAATCAGCTGATGTTATTGTTATAAATACATGTACTGTTACTAATCAAGCAGATGCTAAATCAAGAAAACTTATTAGACAAGCAAGAAAGAATGATAAAGCATGTTTAGTAGTATGTGGTTGCTCATCACAACAACATAAAGATTCACTATTTGATCTAGGAGTAGATGTTCTTTTAGGTACAACTGGTAAAACGAGAATTTATTCATTAGTTGAAAATTTCTTAGAAACTCATGAAAAAATAAGTTTATTTAATGACGTTAGATATGAAGAGTTTGAAGAATCCTCTATTAAAGATATGGATGGTAAAACAAGAGCATTCGTAAAAATTCAAGATGGATGTAATAACTTCTGTAGTTATTGTATTATTCCTTTTGTAAGAGGAAGAGTTAGAAGTAAAGATTTAAATCTAGCTGTTAAAGAAATAAATGATCTTGCAAATAATGGATATAAAGAAGTAGTATTAACAGGTATTCATACTGGTGCTTATGGTGAAGATAAAGATTATGATTTAACTGATTTAATTAGAGAAATCTCTAAAAATGATAATCTACTTAGAATAAGAATATCTAGTATTGAAATAACTCAATTAGATGAAAAATTCATGGAAGAATTTAAAACTAATAAAAAGATTTGTTCTCATATTCATGTACCTGTTCAATGTCCTAATGATGAAATATTAAAGGGTATGAATAGAAAATATACTTTAGATGAATATAAGAAAAAAATAAAAGAATTAAGAGATGCACGTGAAGATATTAATATAACTACAGATTTAATAGTAGGTTTCCCAGGTGAAACAGATGAAATCTTTGATTCAATGTTAGATGAATGTGTTAATATAGGATTTTCTAAAATACATACTTTCCCATATTCAATTAGAAAAGGTACTAAAGCATCTATCATGAAACAAGTAAAAGATAGTGATAAAACAGATAGAGTAGATAAAATGTTAAGACTATCTGATATGTTAGAAAATAAGTACTATAATGAATATTTAGGAAAAGTAGTTACAGTATTAGTAGAAAAAAATAATACTGGATTTACTAGTAATTATATTAAAGTTCATATTAATAGTGATGTTAATGAAGGAGACATGTGTGATGTAAAAATCATTAAAGTTGACGGAATTAATGTATATGGTGAACTTATAAGTGTAAATAAATAGACAAGATAAACAAATCTTGTCTTATTTGTTTTATAATTATATTGGGTGAAGAGTATGAAAAATAATGACGAATTACAATATATGCCACTTATGCATGGTAAAGTAGGTTATACTAATGATGAATTTAAAACAACTAATATTAAAAACCATGGTGTTAAAAAAGGAACAGTAAGATGGAACTATAAGAAAATGGTTACAACAATGATTATAACAGGTTCTTTATTTACAGTTGCAACAGTAGGTGGAATTCATGCTTTTAATACAATGAAGGGTGCTCCTAAAGAAACAACAACTGTTATTGGTGAAGATATACTTAAAGGTAATAATACTTCTATGAGCGATGAAGAAATAATTAGTGAAGCAATAACACCAACTCAAAATCCAGAAGATGTTTCTATTTCAGAAATTCCTACTCCAAATGATAGAACAACAGTAGACTACCTAGTTAAAAGTGGAGATACTCTTGATGGAATCATTTATAAATATACTAGTAATGCAACAGAAAAAGATTTTTACAAGAATTATGTTAAATTCTACAATGATCTTGGTGAAATTCTTCAAGCTGGACAAGTTATTACTTTAGTTGGTGTGCCTTATAAATATGCAGATGATTTAAATACTGGTTATAATGAGTCATATGATAAAGATAGTGAGATCAGTAGAGAATTAAATGGTGCAGTTAATGAATTATTAGAAGAATATGGTAATGACTACGCTAAAGGATCACTAGTTGATACTATTGTTAATGAACTTGCAGTATTTAATAGTACTACTAATGGAAAAACACGTACATATTTAGCGCAAACTATGGTTCAACAAATTGATAGTGTTAGAAAATATGGTAATAGTGATTACGTTTCAAAAGCAGAATCAGATTTAGAAGCTGTAACTAATGCAGTCAATAGTGGTAAATCTAGATAATGAAAATTAATGATTTATTAAAAACAAAAACATTATATTTTGCAATTACACTTTTAATAGTAATAGTTTTAAGTGTATCTTCTTCATATGCTTTTGTTAATAAAAATAATACAAAACTAGATAATGGTTTAATAGTTGAATATAAAGAAACTAATTCTAATTATCTATATGTTGAAAAAAGTATTAATGTTAAAAATACTAAAAATACAGCAAATGAATTTAATATATATGTTAGTTCATTAGATAGTGATTCAACAATTAGTTTAGATAAAATAGTATATAAGATTAATGATGGAGTAGAATCAAACTTAAAAAATAAGAATAATACTTCAATATATACTGGTAAACTAAATAGTAATGAAGAAATAAATTTAACATTAAAGTTTTGGGTTTCTTATGATTTATTAGAAAACTCAGATCAAGGTAAAAGTTTATCAATAGATATTAATGTACAATAAAAGAGAAGTTAAAACTTCTCTTTTAAATTTCTCTCATTGAATCTTTTCCTTTGAAAGGATTCTTTGGATCGATTCTATCAGTAAATAAAATACCATTTAAGTGATCTAATTCGTGTTGGAAAGCAATTGCTATATCTTCTCTAACACGAATAGTATATTCATCGCCATTTTCATCAAATGCTTTAAATGTAGCTCTAGCATATCTAGGTACTATTCCAGTAGTAGGTCTATTAATACTTAGACATCCTTCACCTTCGCCAACATAAATTTTTTCTTCAGAATGACTAATCATTTCAGGATTTATAACAACATATCTACCAAAAGTACCATCGCCATAGTCTTCTGAAACCACGAAAATTCTTTTCATAATTCCAATTTGACAGAATGATAATCCCATTCCTGGTCTTAAGTCATATTTTTCAGCAATTTCTTCATCTTGACTATATTCTAGATATGTTAAAGCATCATCTATAAGTTTCTTTGTTTCATCATCTAATGGAAATGTAACAGGTTTACTTATTTGATGTAATCTTTTATCTTTTTCATCTAAAATAACTATTTTAGGTATTTTCATGAGTTTCACCCCTTTAACGCAAGTTATTATAGCAAAAAACATTAAAAAAATAAAGTTTTTGGGTTATAATACGTTTATGAATGAGGGATAGTATGAAAATAATATGTGTTGTTGGTCCAACCGGAGTTGGAAAGACTAAATTAAGTGTAATGCTTGCTAAGAAATATGATGCAGTTATTCTTAATGCTGATTCTATGCAAGTATATAAATATTTAAACATTGGTACTGCTAAACCAACTGAAGAAGAAAAAGAAAATGTTCCACATTATCTTTTTGATATAGTAGACCCAAAAGATATGTATACAGTTTATGATTACCAAAGAGATTTAAGAGCCAAACTTGAAGAATTTAAAGATAAGAATATAGTTATCGTAGGTGGTACTGGATTATATTTAAAGAGTGCACTTTATAATTATGAATTTGATGAAGAAACAAAGCTTAATACTTTTGATGATAAAACTAATGAAGAACTATTCGAAGAAGTAAAGAAAAAATTCCCTGAACTTGATATTCATGTTAATAATAGAAAAAGACTTATAAGAGCACTTAATAGAGATTCTATTAAATCTCATAAAGATGAACTTTTATATCCAGCTATCTTTATAGGTTTAACTACTGATAGAGAAACTCTATATGAAAGAATAAATTTAAGAGTAGATAAAATGGTTAAAGAAGGACTTCTAGAAGAGGTTAAACACTTTTATGATCAAGGCTTAAGAAGTAAAGCTATAATGACAGGAATTGGTTATAAAGAATTATATGATTATTTTGATAAAAAGTGTACTTTAGAGGAAGCGTTAGACTTAATAAAACAAAGAAGTAGAAAGTATGCTAAAAGACAATATACTTGGTTTAAAAATCAAATGGATGTTAATTGGATAAATGTAGATTTTAAAGACTTCAATAATACTTTTAATGAAGCAATAAATATAATAGAAAATAAATAATTTATTCTCTTTATTTATTGTGATAAATTATAAAATGATTTATATTTATCATAGGTGAGTAGAATGAAAAAACATAAAGGTTTTACACTAGTAGAATTACTTGCAGTAATAGTAATTTTAGCAATTATTATGTTAATTGCAATACCTGCTGTATTATCAACACTAGCTACAGCTCGTAGAAAAGGTTTTATTGAATATGTTGATAAAATCTATTTAACAACTCAAAAACAAGTATTAGAAGAAGAAACATTAGGAAAACCAATTACAGGTTGTAAAACATTTTATATTAAAAAAGATTTAGGATTAAACAATACTGGATCCTATGATGGATTTGTATTAGTAAAAAATGATGGTTTTAGTGATATTCAATATTACATAACACTACATGATGATGAATATAAGATTGATTCTTATTTATATGATGGTTCACTTGATATAGATAATTTAGAATCATTTATTGATGGAGAAGAAATAGATTCTTCAACTGTATGTTCTAAAGTTGGATGTAGTACGTGTTCAGTTGAAGATACTTTAACAGGTGAACAAGTATGTAGTTATTTAACTCAAGTAACTGATTCAACACCTGGTACATTTGATGGAAGTGGAAATGAAAATGATCCATTTAAAATTGAATCAATTGAAGATTTAGTGGCTTTGTCTGTTGGAACTAATGATGGTTCATTAGGAAGTAATAAGTATTATAAATTGATGCTTGATTTAAGCTTTGATTGTGATAAATCATATGTTGATCCAAATGGAACTAATTTTGGTGATATAAATGAAGATGGTACCGTTAGTGGATTAAAGACTGAATTAACTACTGGTAGTGGTTTTGTTCCTATTGGTAAAGATTATTCTACTGCTTTTAGTTCATTATTTGATGGAAATAATAAAAAGATTTATGGATTATATATCAATAGACCTTCAACTGATAATGTTGGTTTATTTGGACACGGAAAGACAGAGATAGACAGTTATAATGTTAAGAGTTTAAGTGTTCTAGATGCTGATGTTACTGGGGGATCTAAAACTGGTATAGTTATTGGTTATGTACATTTTGGTAGTAATGGATTTATAAGTGATTTAATTAGCTCTGGTACAGTAAATGGATCATATTATGTCGGTGGAATTGTAGGAGAGATTGTTGCTAATAATAGTTATTCTCCATATGTAGAAAATCTTGTAAATAGAGCATCTATAATTGGGAATCGTAATGTTGGTGGAGTATCTGGTGAAATTGATTATACAAAATGTAATAATTTAACAAATTATGGTAATGTTGCTTCTAATGGTGGTTATAGCGGTGGAGTATCTGGTGCTGTTGCATATGCACAAACTTCAGTTAGTAATTTTAAAAATTATGGAAAATTAACTGTAAATAATGATCACGTTATATCCGGTGGAGTATTTGGTTTTGTTTGCGATGTAGAGATTAGTGATGTTTATAATTATGGTGAAGTTATTGGTACAGGTAATGGATTTATAGCTGGAGCAATTGGTGAATTAATGAAAAATTCTTATAGTAATACTGCTGGCTATAATATTTATAATTACGGTAAAGTAAAAAGTGTTACAGAATATGTTGCTGGAGCAATTGGATATTTAGTATATGTTAATGCATATAATGTATATAATTATGGCTCAATAGAAGCACCTGAATCAGATAGATATAGATCTTATGTCGGTGGTCTTGTATCTCAAGTTAACTATAGTTCAGGTTTATACAATGGTGGAAATCATGGAAATATTACATGTAATGGGAACGGTTATATTGGTGGTGTCTCATCATATGGATACGGTATTGTAAAAAATGTTTATAATTATGGAAATATTAATGTTACTAATAATACAACTAATTCTGTAATTGTGGGATGTCTTTCTGGTGAAGGTAATGCATATAATTCATATTCAAATTGTGATATTACTGTTTCATCTCATCCTAGTGATTCTAATTATGATTTTGTAGGATTAGGAATTGGTCATGTATATCAAAGTTCTAATACTGGAAATATATATTCTTTAGGAAGTATTAAAGCTAATAATAAAAATAAGTATTATGTAGGTGCTTTATTTGGTGATTATTATTATGGTTATTATGATACAGGTACATATAGTAATTTCTATGCTAAAGGTAATATTTTAGGATATGATAGTATTAATATCTTTGCCGGAAGAAATCAAAACAATGGTACAATTCAAAACTCTTATACTAATATATATACAGATGCTACTGATATAGATGATAAAAGAGAAGATAGTTTTTCAAATAATTTTAGTAAATATTATTATAGTTTAAATGATTCTCCTAATAAGAAAACACTATCTATTGCTCAAGAATATGATTTTTCACAAGTAAATGGTATGTGGTTTAGAGATACATTAAAATTAGGAAATAATTGGCAATATTCTAATGGATATTATCCAAAATTATATAAAGTATTACCTAATGGTAGTGTTTCAAGTGAATTAGTTGAAGGACAAAAAGATATACCAATTAAATAAAGGAAGATATTCTTCCTTTTTTTATATATTTTTTATATAATATTTATAGGATTATGGTGATAATATGAAAAATATTAAATGGATAAGTATAACTTCATGTATATCTATATTTTTACTTACATTAGCACTTCTAACTATTAATAATACTTTTTCTTTTAGTAGTGTAGAAGGAAAGTGGGATGTTCACTTTGAAAGTACTAATGAATCAGTTATTATAGATGATACTAGAATAGATTTTTATAATACTTTAAAAGTAGGAGAAACTTATAAATTAGATGTAGACGTAGTAAACAAAGGAAACTATAATGCAGAAATCTATAAAGTAATACCTGCTGATTTAAAAAATTATAAACTAGAAGATAGTGATTATACGTTAGATGACTTCTTAAGTTATTCATATAATTATGAAGAAGATAATAATATTAATTCAATAAAATCTTCAAGCAAAGTATCTACATTTGATATTTTAAAAGCTAATACAAAGAATAAAATAGCAATCGAAGTCAAATATGATATTACTAAACTAAATAATGAAAAGTTAGAATATCTTAAAAATCATGATAATAAATTGAATTTTAGTTTATATCTACAATTGAATTATAAACAAATGTAATAAAAAGGGTTGAGTGATACTATGAGTAAGAATAAAAAAATAGCCTATAGTATAATTATATTTATATTATTTGTTCTATTTTGTTTAACAAGTTATTTACTTATTTATTTCTTTAGTAATAGAAATGTATCTATTACTAAAGAATATATTAATGTAATAGATTCGGATTCTATTAATTATACTATTAAACTAAAAGATAATGATTATATTACAGATTCATCTAAAGTAGATGCTTATGCTAGTGATTTAATTGATTACTTAAATATTTATTATAAGTACAATTCTAAATTTAGTGATCAAATTAAAGGTGAAATAAAAGTAAATGCTAAAGGTACTTTAATAGGTACTTCAAAGACTGATTCATCAATCGTACTTTATAATGAATTCTATAAAAATGAAGATGTTGATTATGATATAAATGGAGAAATAATTAACTATAATGATGAATATAGATTAAACTTTAGTGAGATAAAAAAGATCTATGATTCATTTGTTGATATTAATAAAGTAGATTTAAATGGAGTAGTTAAATTTGATGTAACTTTTGATTATGATGTATATAATGAATTAATAAATGATTTTGTTAATAATTCAGTTACTCTTAGTATTAATATTCCACTAGAAAATGAAACTAAAATTGATATGTCTAAGACATATGAAAGAAATAAAAACTATTATGCTAAAATGCCAGATGAACAAAAACCATTATATTTAGCAATTTGTTTAGAGTTATTTGGTGCATTAGTATTATTTGTAATAATATTTATTTTACTTATTAATCAAATGAGAGATTCTTATAGTAAATATGAAAAGAAATTAGATAAAATACTAAGAAGTAACAAAAGAAGAATAGTAAGATTAAAATCAGTTCCAGATTTAACAAATAGAAATGTTGTATTAGTTAAATCATTTGAAGAACTATGCAAGGTTTCTACATATAGAAATATTAATTATGTAGAAATAATACCAAATAAATTATCAATATTCTTTATTACTGATAGAGATATTACATACGTATATAATTTTGATGCTAAGAAGGTGAAGTAATGAAAAATATTATATTTCATGATGAAGTAAAAAATCTTGAGGAATTAGTTAATAGAATATCTTCATTAGATAACCCTCCACAACTTAATGATGTTAAGATTGGAGTAATATGCTTTATCTTTGATAAAGATGGTAAAGTAATATTAAATAGAAGAGGAGCAGGTGCTAGAGATGATGTAGGAAAACTTCAAGCTCTAGGTGGTTCAATTAATGATAATGACCCTGACTTTAGAGAATCAATGAAAAGAGAACTTAAAGAAGAAGCTGGTGTTGATGATATCGAAATTGGTGAATTCGTGGGTGCAATCATAGATTCTAAATATGATAAGAATGCTATGAAAGTAATTGATTGGATAATACTTGCTTATATTGGTCATGCAGGAAATCAAGAAATAAGAAATATGGAACCTGAAAGATGTATTGGTATTGAACACTTAAATATTGATGAAGTTGATTATAATGATTTGGGGGAAACTGCTGCTTCATTCTTAGATTATATTAAAAGTAAAGGAATCAGATAATGAAACTTTTTAAAAAAGAAGATGGAACAATAAACACATCTAAAGCATGTATATTTAGTTTTGTTATAACTTGTATTATTTTGGGTTTAATTAGTATGCCAATGTTTTTACAAGATAAAGCAGTAGAAACAAAACAATCTGGTAATACTACAACTACTACTCAAGTAGGTGGTCTACTTTTATGTAAAGAATGTAATATAGAATTCTATAATAAAGAGATAAACCTAGAATTTGGCGAAAATATCAAAATAAAAGATATCTTAGATATTAAAGATGTTCCAATTGCAAATATAAAATTTACTTTAGATAGTGAATACTTAGAAAAGAAGAAAACTGATAATGAATATTATATAACAACTACAAATAGTGTTGGAGAAACTACTATAAAGGCAGAATATGATAAGTATTCAACTACATTAAAAGTTAATATAACTGCATCTTCTCTTAAAGAAGCATCGTTTGCTAAAAAGGTTTATTATATAAATACAACTGATGCTACAGAGTTAGAACTTATTACATTACCTAAAAAGATAGATTTAAAATATATTAAGTTTACATCTAGTGATGAATCTGTTGCTAAATTTGGTAATAATAATTCAATTAAGGGAATACAAGCTGGAAAGACTACTGTAAAATTAGTAAGTGATTCGATTGAAGACACTGCAACAGTATATGTAATGAATACTCCATTTACATTAAAACTAAAAGATGATGGTCATTATGAAGAAATGGAAGAATATACTTATAAGAGTAATAATCCAACTCAAAATCTTTATATTGCACTTAAGATGGAAGGTAATAGTAACTATACTGAAAATGATATAACTGTAAAAGATGAATCAAAGGGTTCAATATCAACAACAACTACGTTTGATTCTATTTATAGTGCAGATAATATGTCACTAATTTATAAAGTTGTTTTAACTTATGATCCTACTTTAAATGCTGAAGAAAACGTTAGTGTTATTACCTTTACACTTCCAGACAATTCGGAAAAGTATATTAAAATCGTTAGATAATATCGATTAACAATAAAAAGAAACGGAAAAACGTTGAAAAGTGAGCATTTATTGCTCATTTTTCTTGAAAAAATGTAAATTAAATGGTACATTTTATATGTAGGGTACAGCTCTACTTACTAATACTATAGGGAGGTATAAAATTATGTCAAAAACTGAATTAGTAGAATTCGTTGCTGAACAAGCTAACGTATCAAAAGCTGAAGCTTCTAGAGTAGTTGACGCTGTTTTAGCTGGAATTACTGAAGGACTTAAAAAAGAAGGAAAGGTTGCTTTCGTAGGATTCGGAACTTTCACAAGCAAGAAAAGACCTGCTAGAGAAGGAATCAATCCATTAACTAAGAAACCAATGAAAATTCCTGCAAAGAATGTTATTTCATTCAAAGCTGGTGCTAAATTAAAAGCTTCTGTAAATTAATTTAGATTAGAACTCATTTTTATGAGTTCTTTTTTTTTGTTGTGATATAATGATATTGAGGATAATATGAAGAAGAAAAAGAAAAGAAAATTAAAATCAAGTGTTAAAGTATTTTTAATTCTAGTAGTAGTTTTATGCATTGCTTTTAATATTGGTAAAACTAAATATGAAGAGTATTTATATAAGAAAACTAGTGATTATGCTATTCTTCAATTAGGTTACTCAGAAGAAGATTTAAAACTTATGAATGAAAAATTATCTGATAGTGATAAATGGCATATTGCAAATGATATAGGTAATAATGAATTCATAATGAATTTTATTAAATGTGATTATTTTCTATCTAAAAATATTGATTCATATTTAAGTTTAACAGTAACGAAAGACGAAGACTTTTGGCATTATAAAAAACCTGATTACTATAATTATGATGAACTTGTAGCTAAAGTAAATGTTAAAGTTAATAATGAATATTATACTGAAACTAAAGAAACTGATATGTCAAAAGGATATGGAATACTAGTTAATAAATATCATTATTTACCAGAAAACTATGCACCAGAAGATTTAGTTAACATTGATTGGAAATATAGATTTGGTGGTAAGAACGATACAATTAAAGTAAGAGAAGAAGTCTATAATCAATTTTTAAAGATGTGGCAAGGTGCAAATGAAGCAGGATTTTATTTAATGGCTTATTCAGGATATCGTAGTATTGATCATCAAAAAAGAATCTATAATGATTATGCTAATAAGAATGGTATAAGTTATGCTGATTCAATTGCTGCAAGACCAGGGTTTTCTGAACACTCAACTGGACTTGCTTTAGATATTTATTCTAAGACGTGTAGTCAAGCTAATTTATTTAAAGATACTGAAGTATATAAATGGTTATTAAATAATAGTTATAAATATGGATTTATATTAAGATATCCAGAAGGTAAGAGTAAACTTACAGGTTATAATTTTGAGTCATGGCATTATAGATATGTCGGTGAAGAATTGGCTGAAAAAGTATATAACTCAGGTCTTACATATGATGAGTATTATGCTTTTTATTTAGATAATTAGAAAGGAGAAAAAATATGAAGAAATCAACAAAGAAAGTAGTAGTAAAAGAAGAACATAAGGGGATTAAATTATTTGGAGCACTTATTAATTTATTTGGGTTAGCAGGATATGCGGTTGCTAATACAGTTGTTGCTATTAATTCAGTTGCACGTGTACGTATGGAAGCAACTAATCTAACTTTTGATCAAGTAATTGAAAGAGTAACAAAAGCATCTCTATTAGAGTCATCTCTAATATTTGGAACTATTTGTTTATTTGAATTTATTAATTACTATTTATATTTAAATAAGAAAAAAGATATTCTTTTAGCTTTTATTGCATTTAATATCATGGCATTCATGGTTGCAGCTTATAAGTTTGGATTTACTTATATATTCTCATATATTATTTTACTTCCAGCACTTACTGGTTTTATTAACTATTATATTTTAGTAAGTGATGGAAAATAAATTTCTTTACATATGAATACACGTAAATACGTGTATTTTTTTCATTTTATTATATAATAATGTATAGAGGTGAAACACATGAAAGTTGTTATTACTGCTGGAGGTACAGGAGGACACATTTATCCTGCACTTGCAATCATAGATAAAATAAAAGAAAAAGAACCTGATTCAGAATTTATTTATATTGGTACACATAATAGAATGGAAAAAGATATTGTACCAAGTCATGGTATTAGATATGAAGCAATAAAGATTTATGGTTTTAATAAATCCTTAAGTAGATTAAAAGAAGATTTAGAAGACATTTATCTTATTCCTGCTGCTATTATAAAAGTAAAAAAGATTTTAAAAGAATTCAAACCAGATATTGTTATTGGAGTAGGAGGCTATGTAACTTACCCAGTTATTAAAGCTGCTCACTCTTTAAAAATAAAAACATTTATTCATGAACAAAATAGTATTCCAGGTAAATCTAATTTAGCACTTCAAAGAATCGTTGATTTAGTAGGTGTAAGTTTCCCTGATTCAAAAAAATATTTTAATAAAACAAAAGCAATAGTTACAGGTAATCCATGTGCAACTAACGCTTTAAAGGTTAAAAAGATAAGTAAAACTGATTATGGTGCTAAAAGAAATTCTAAAACTGTCTTAGTTGTTAATGGATCACTTGGTAGTAAAGCAATAAATACTAAGATGGTCCCATTCTTAAAATCAATTAAGAATGAATCATATGAAGTTATTTATGTAACAGGTAAGAACTATTATGATGAATATAAAGAAAATAAATTCCCTGAAAATGTTCATTTAGTTCCATTTGTTGATAACTTATCAGGACTTATGAAAGACATTGATGTTATTGTAACTAGAAGTGGTGCATCAACAGTTTCAGAGATTGAAGCACTACAAGTACCACCAATCTTTATTCCAAGTCCATATGTAGCTAACAATCATCAATACTATAATGCTTTATCAATTCTTAATTCTAAAGCAGGTCTTATGATTGAAGAAAAAGACTTAAATGAAACAATTTTAAACGATTTAATTAAATCAATTATCGAAGATGAAGAAACAACTAAATTATTTAAAGATAATTTAGCAAAATTAGCACACTTAGATTCTGCTGATATAATTTATGAAGAAATAAAAAAGATAATATAAAAAGGAGGTAAAGAATGAAAACTAAAAAAAGTAAGAAGAAATTAAAACTTAATATTCCGAGAACTATAGTTTTCGTTCTTTTTATCTATATTGTTTTTTATACATGTTATGGTTTATATAATCAAAAAGTAGTTCATTATAATATCGAAGGTAATACTCTTTATAGTGATGCTGAAATTTTAAGAACAATAAACCTTACAGATTATCCTCCAATTCTTTCTATTAATCGTCATCAAATAAAAAAGACACTAGAAAGCGATCCTGTTATTAGTAAAGTAGAAGTAAATTATGGATGGCACTTTTATTTAAATATTAAGATTACAGAAAATAAACCAATGTTTTTATTAAAATCTTCTGGACAAGCAGTTCTTCAAGATGGTACATTAGTTGATAATAAAAATTATTTAGGGATACCAACTCTTTTAAATGACACTCCAGTTGAAGTAAGAAACTTACTTGCAGAGCGTTTATCAAAAGTTGATAGTGGAATACTTTATTTAATTAGTGAAATAAAATATGATCCAAGTTATGATTCAACTAATAAAATAATTGATGAAAACAGATTTCTTCTTTATATGAATGATACTAATACAGTTTATATAACTGCAAGAAAAGCTAATACTTTAAATTACTATTTAACAATTATTGCTAATAATGAAATCAATGAAGCTGGTACTCTATATCTTGATGGAGATGAAAATAATTATACATTTAAATTATATTCATCAGTAGTAAAGAAAGAAGAAGAGTAATATGATTAATGAAAAAATAAATTATGATAAATTAATGATGGATGAAATAAACTCACTTAATGGTGAAAGAAAAAGTGTTCTTTTGCATACTTGCTGTGGACCATGTTCATCAGCTTGTATTGAAAGATTAAGAGAGTATCTAGATGTAACAGTTTACTTTTATAATCCTAATGTTGAACCTTATGAAGAATATCTAAAAAGAAAAGAAACACAAATAAAACTTTTAGAAGATTTAGATATTCCCTATATAGATGCAGATTATGATAATGATTATTATCGCTCACAAGTAAAAGGATTAGAAAGTGAACGTGAAGGAGGAGCAAGATGTCCAGTATGTTTTAAGATAAGACTTAAAAAGACTGCTCAAATTGCTAAAGAAAATAATTTTGATTATTTTTGTACATCCCTAACTGTATCTCCTCATAAAAATAGTGATATAATTAATAAAATAGGACATGCAATCGGTGAAAGTATAGGTATTAATTTTTTATATTCTGACTTTAAAAAGAGAGAAGGATATAAAAGAAGTATAGAACTTTCTAAAGAATATGAATTATATAGACAAGATTATTGTGGATGCCTATTTGCAAAAGATTGGAGTGAGTTAAATGAAAAAAAATAAAGCTTTTACATTAGCAGAACTTTTAGTAATTATTGTTATTATTGGACTATTAATTAGCTTAACAGGTATGGTAATGACAAGAGTTATGAAAGGTACTAAAGAAAATATAAAAGAACAAGAATTAAAAACATTAGTAGATGCAGCTAGTAGTTATATGACTGATGTTGTAAATGATAAAAATGTTTACGGTTTTGAAGATAGAAACTTTTCAGGATATGATTTCCTAAGTAATTTAGTTGATAAATGTGAAGATTATACAGCTAAGACTTGTAGTTTTATAGAAAAAGATACTACAAATGGAATTTATAAGGTAAAATTATTTGTTAATCCAAGTAATTTAAAGGATTATGTAGATATGTCAAAATATATTGTAGGTAATTGTGGTTTAGATGCTTATATAGATATATCAACTAATTCAAAAGGATATTATATTCTAGAAAAACTAGAAGTAAAACCAGGAGAAAAAACTAAAGCAAAAACATGTGTTGTTAGCGAATGATATAGATTTTTTCTATATCTTTTGTTTTTTATGATATACTACTATTGTTAGAGAATTATGAAAGGTTTTGGTGATAAAAATGGGTTTATTCCAAAAGTTTAAAGATATGTTTTCTTCTAAGAAACAAAGAGAAGAAGAATTAGAAGAAATATTAGAACAAGAAGAATCGAATGAAGATATCGAAGAAGAAATAGATAAAGTAGAAGAAACTCCTGAAGAAGAATTAGAAGAGATCGAAGAAACTCCTGAAGAAGAATCAGTAGAAGAAACTAATGAAGATGCTTCTAATGAAGAAGAGGATAATGAAAAAGAAATAACTGAAGAGGAACATGAAGAAGTTGAGGAAGAACCTGAAACAGTTAAGGAAGAATCTAAAAAAGAAAAGAAGAAAAAAGGATTCTTTGGATTTAAATTAACTGAAAAAGATAAAGATTTACTTGTATATGATAAAGGTTTAGAAAAATCAAGAAAAGAATTTGTATCAGAGTTATCGCTATTAGGTAAAAAGTTTACAAGAGTAAACGAAGAATACTATGAAGAACTTGAACAACTTCTTATAAGTGCAGATATTGGTATTAATACAGTGTTTAAATTTATGGATAGATTAAGAGATAGAGTTAAACATGAAAATATTACTGATACTAATTACTTAACTGAAGTTATTGTTGATGAACTTTTAATGATTTATGTTGAAGGTTCATCTCTAACTGATAAGATTAACATGGCTGAAAGTGGACCAACAGTAATTCTTATGGTTGGAGTAAATGGAGTAGGTAAAACTACTACTATTGGAAAACTTGCTCATAAGTATATTAAAGAAGGTAAGAAAGTAATGTTAATTGCTGGAGATACCTTTAGGGCAGGTGCTGTTCCTCAACTTGAAGAATGGGCTAATCGTACCGGTGCTGAATTCTTTGGTAAAGAAAATTCTGATCCTGCTGGAGTTATATTTGATGGTTTAGTTAAAGCAAAAGAACTTAATGTAGATATTGTTTTAATAGATACTGCTGGTAGACTTCAAAATAAAGTTAATTTAATGAATGAGTTAGAAAAAATTAATAAAGTTATTGGAAGACATGTACCAAATGCACCACATGAAACATTATTAATAATTGATGCAACTACTGGTCAAAATGGCATTAGTCAAGCAGAAAGCTTCAAAGAAATTACTAACGTAACAGGTATTGTATTAACTAAACTAGATGGTACTGCTAAGGGTGGTATTGTACTAGCTATTAAAGAAAATGTGGGTATTCCAGTTAAGTTCATAGGTTTGGGTGAACAAATGGAAGACTTAAGAACATTTGATATTGAAGATTATATTTATGGATTATTTAAGGATATGATGTAATATGGAAGAAACTTTATATATAACTAATCTTTATGAGTACTATAAAGAACTACTAACTGAAAAAGAAAAAAGTTACTTTGAAGATTATTACTATGAAAATTTAACAATGGAAGAAATTGCAGATAATAATGAAATATCTAAAAATGCTATTTCAAAAACACTTAAAGAAGTTAAAAATAAGCTTAATGATTATGAATCGAAATTAAATTTAAAGTCTAATTACGATACTATTAAAAAAATATTAAGTATTGAAGATTTTAGTAAAATAGAAAAATATATATAATTTTTATCTACTATCTATGTTATAATATTTAATATAGAAAATAGTTTAATCGATTAAGAAAAATATGAGGTATTGTATGAAAAAAATTAACTTATTAATTATTGCTTTTATAAGTTTATTCATTTTTACTGGTAATGTTTTTGCTGATGCATCTATTGAATGTACTGGCGGAGGCGTTACATGTAAATTTACTAGTAAAGGTGGCTCTTTAAATGGTACTTGTAAGAATGGTAGTGGAGTATCTTATTCTGCTATGAACTTAAATGGACATTTAGATAGTAAACAAAACTTATCTGATATGATAAACAATTATTCTTATCAAGATGTATCAAGTTGCCCAGGAATTATGATCGTTGATGATTCTTCAAAGAATGTAATATTTGCTAAGGGTGATGGCAATTATTTCGTGTCTTGTCCTTATGCTACTGAAGTTTTAGGTAAAACTGGTTTGACATGTGATTCATATGAACCTAATTTACCACTTGTTTCCTCAACAATTGGACAAACTGTTGATTATATCAATTTAGTTGGTTCTCAACTTGGTATTGGTACAAATTTTAAAAGTTATAGTGTTACTACTGTTTCTTCTGAAGTTGGAGAAGACTGCGATTCTCAATTACAACTTTTATATGATAAAGTTGTTGATAAACAAACAGATGTTAAGAATGCTAATTGTGCTTATAATTCAAATAAAAGTAATTGTGAAAGTTTATTAAGTGCTTGGAAAAATGAAATAGAAAATGCTAAAAAATCTTCTTCAGAATTATTGAATAAAGGTGTTTGTACAAAATCTCAAGTTGATACTTTTAATAAAAGAATTAGTGAAGAAATTGAAGATTATTCTAATATAGTCACTACTGAAAAAACTACTGGTACAAACCCATATTACACTAATAGTGGAAATGTAGGAGATAATTTTTGCTCTGAACCTTCAGTAAAACAAGTTCTTAAATTCTTTGGAATATTAATATTGATCTTAAAAATTGCAGTTCCACTAATAATCATTGTAAAAGGAATGTTCTTATTCTATAATGCAGTTATTAAAGGTGAATCATCAGATTTACAAAAGAATGCAAAAGAATTTGGTATGAAAGTATTTTTAGGATTATTAGTATTCCTTATTCCAGGTTTAGTAGATGGTATTTGGGACTTATTTGATAGTTTTGATTCAGTTGAATCAGATTATACAAATTGTGAACAATGTTTACTTGATCCAGAAAATTGTAGCTAATAAAAAACTCATCATTATTGATGAGTTTTATTTTGTAATTTATTATTTATAGAAATATAAGTATATATTGAATTTATGAGTGCTGTTAATATTCCAAAAACTAATAGAGTAGTAGAATGTATTAACTTATACTTTGGATTACTATTTAGAATAGATGAAACTATTATAAATGGTATTAATCCAATTATAAAAGAAATAATTGTATATTTAATTTTAATTACATTCCTCATATTATTTATTTCCTATCCTAATAAAATAATATCAAATAAAATGTAATATGTCTAATAAAAATAAAAAAGCAATCAATTGATTGCTTTAATGTCTAAATGGTGGAGGACACGGGACTCGAACCCGCGACCCTCTGCGTGCAGGGCAGATGCTCTAGCCAACTGAGCTAATCCCCCATCGACAAAATAAATAATACCATAAAATTTCGATGTATGCAAGTATTTTTTTTATTTTATTTTGATAAAAAAATATTTTTAAATTATTGTTATTTATTTTCATTTATTTTATACTATATATGATAGGAAAGTAGGGAGCTAATATGCAATGTAATCATTGTGGTAAGTTTGTACCGTCCACATCAAAAACATGTATGTTTTGTAATCAAGTAATTGATCCTAATGCACGTTATATTCCACCAGAAGAAGACTTAGGTTCAATTGAAAACACAGACTATGATACAAAACTAAATATTAAAGTTGTTAATGACTACATTAAAAATCCTAAATATAAGAAGTATTTAATTATGGGAGTTGCATTTGTAGTACTTTTTATAGCTCTTATAATAGGATTTGCTATTAGTGGAGTAGGTAGTAAAAAAGCATCTAGTGATATTTTTATTAAAGTTACCGATTCACTCTATGATTATGTAGATGATAATATACTAAGTAAAAATGGTCATTCAGGAACTGCTACTCTAGAAATAAAATACACTGGTAAATCATCCAATGTAATAAACTATCAATTTACTGGTGATTATGTATTTGATCCATTAAATAAGTATTATTCATATACTGCTTCATTAGATGGTAAATACAGTAGTCAAGATATAAAAGTAGATAGTAAAATACTTCCTATTAATATTCTATTTAGAGATAATACAATTTATCTTAATAGTAGTGAATTAAATGAAAAGGCATTAAGTGGTGATATCTCATTCCTAGGTGATTACCTTAATTTAAAAGATTATGAGTTTGATAAATTATCAACTTCAACTAGGGACGCTCTTAAAGATACTTTAAAAGAATTAAATTATAAATACAATAGTGAATCTATTAACTATCGTGGTGAAAAAGTAGTAGCTGATAAAACTTCACTTGTTCTTGATAGTAAAGGTATGTATGATTTTTATGAAAAACTATTTAAAAACTTAATGGCTTCAACAAAATTTGTAAATCAATTTGGTGCAATCAGAGGAATGGATAAAGAAAGAGTTAAGGAATACTTTGATGATTTACTAAAAAAATTTGAATATAAATATAATGATTCAAACAAAGATGTAGTTACTATAAATATTTATAGTGATTCTAAAAAAGTATATCAAATTAATTATATTTATAAATCAAATGAAGAACATAATTATCAATTAGTAATAAAAGATGGAAGTTACTTCTTTGATTACTTTAAAAATGATAAAAATGTTTATTCAGGTACACTTGTTAACAGTACTAAAGATTTAACAAACAAAATTCATGGTGAGATAGGAATTACATTTGATAGTGATGACTATTTAACTGACATCAAAATTAAATATGATGATGATAAAAAACCAAGTTATAAGAAGTTAACTTATACTGATACAATTGATCTTTATGAGATTAGTGATGAAGATTATACAAATATAAAAACTAAACTAAATAATTATATTGATGAAACATATTTATTTGATAGATTTAAAAATTTATTTGTTACTGAATGTTCAAGCAATCTTGAATGTACTTGTTCAGACTTAACATGTAGATGTCTATTAGAAGATAAGTATATAACTTGCCCAAGCAAGTTTATAAATAAATAGGAGGAAGAAACATGAAAGAAGAAAATACAAACACAGAATTAAATCAAACACTTGCATCAGAAGCTCCAGTTGAGATGCCTACACCTGTTGCTCCAGTAGAAAGTGCACCAGTTGAAATGCCTGCACCTGCAACACCTGAAACACCTGCACCAGTAGAGTCTCCTGCACCAGTAGAACCTACTATTGCATCTCCAGATGTACAAGTTGCTTCAATGAGTAATTTAGCACCTGTAACTGAAACTCCAGCTGAAACTCAAGTTCCAACTGAAGGACAAACTGCTGAAGAAATAGCACAAGGAATTCAAGATGGTTCAATGGTAAATGCTGTTAGTGATCCAAATGCAATGATTGGAGCTAAAGTAGGTAATACTTCAGATGACACTGATAACATTAATAAAAAGAAAAGTAAAAAGAATATTACAATTCTAATTGTAGTATTAGTAATCTTAGCTATTATTGGTGGAGTAGCATGCTATGTATATAATTTAGAATATAAAACAGCTAATAAGAGAGTAGATACATTATTTAATAAAATGAATGGATTTGTTCTACCACTTATTAGTGATGTAGAAAAAAGAATGGGTGATTATGAAGTCACTGGTAATGCAACAGTTGATGAAAAAAAAGCATCAATTCATATGACTGGTAACTATGCATATAATTTAGAAGATTATATTTACTTAGATACTAAAATAGATAAAATTACTCTTGGAGAAGATCTATTAGATAAAACTCCAATCGAAGGAAGTATTTACTTAGCTGACAATGCTGCATATTTAAAAGTTGAAGAAGTATTCCCAAATTATATTACAACTGAAGTAGATGGATTATCAGATATAATGAATAGTATTAAACAAAATGATATTGATTATCCATTATATTACACATCAGTAATGAATGCTTTAAAAGTATCACTTAAAAATCATGCAGTTAGTCAAACTGTTTCTAAAACTAATATAACAGGAAAATCTCAACAAGCTAATGTTGTTACAATTTCAATTAATAAAAATAACTATAAAGCAATCGTAGAAACATTTACAAATACACTTGCAAGTAATGATAAATTAATGGAAGATATTGCAAAATTATCTGGAGAAAATAAAGAAGATATTATTAAATCTTTAAAATCAATTAAAGAAGATGAAGATTTAACAATCAATAGTGATATTAAAATTAATTTCTATACTTCATTATTTGGAAAAGATATTATTGGAATAGATGTAATTATCTCTGCGGATAATTCAACAAATAAACTAATTATGCTTCCAGTAGAAAATAAAGAATGGAAATTTACTGCATATGAAGGAAATGATAAATTAACAGAATTCACAATTGGATTCAACTTAACTCAAGAAAGTGGTAAAAAGAGTTATGTAACTACATTTAAAGGTGACTTTAGTTATGATGATTTTGAAAATAAGAAACATGTAATTAAAGCAGACTTTAACTTTACATATAATATTAATGTTCAATATCAAGAAGATAAACCAGTTACAAGAGGAGCAGTAAATGTAAATAATTTAACTGAACAAGACTTCTTAACAATTTATAATAATATAACTACTAAATATGGTATTCTTGGAACATACTTAGAAGATTACATGGAATCAGCATTCACACCAAATTCAAGTGATTATTCTGATTATGGTCAAGAAGATGTTATGAGTGCATTATGTTCAATGGCAACTGACTGTAATTGTACAGGTGCAACTTGTGAATGTACTGTAACATACGGTGGACAAACAGGAACTGTTACTTGTCCTGCAAATAATTAATAAAATGCTTTAGGAAACTAAAGCTTTTTTTATTATCTAAATAATTATTTGATATAATAATATCTTAAGGAAGGTAATAATATGTATGCAGAAATTTTAGTACAATATGGTTCAAAGTCTTTAGATAAAACATTTACTTATAAAATACCTGATAGTTTGATTGATAAAGTAAAGATTGGTATGAAAGTAAGTATTCCATTTGGAAGACAAAACATTAATGGTTTTGTAACTAATATAAAGAGTTCAAGTGATTTAAATGATTTAAAAGAAATAACTGGTATTATAAATGAAAATTTTGTATTAAATAAAGAACTAATGGAATTAGGTCATTTTATTAAATCTAAAACTTTATGTTCTCTAATTACTGCATATCAAACTATGTTACCATCTAGTCTAAAAGTAAATAAATCAAAGGAAGATTATACTCTATATGATGTATATGTAAAACTAACTGATAATAATGTTTTAATAGATGATTATATTAAATCTCATTCAAGAGCACACTCTCAACTTGAAATAATAGAATCCCTTAAAAATAAAACTATTCTAAAAAAAGAATATAATTCATCTACTATAAAAAAGTTAATTGATGAAGGAATCATTCTAGAAGAAAAACATGCTAGAACAAGAATTAATCCTGAAAAGAAAAATAAAAAAGAAGTCATATTAAATGAAGAACAAAAAAAAGCATCTACAGAAATAAAATCTCATTTAAATGAATATATTACATATCTTTTATATGGAGTAACAGGTTCTGGTAAAACTGAAGTCTATATGGATGTATGTGATGAAGTAATTAAAAACGATAAAAAAGTAATTATGTTAGTTCCAGAAATTACATTAACTCACCAAATGATTCAAAGATTCTATGATCGTTTTGGTGATGATGTTGCAATCATTCATTCATCATTAAGTGATGGTGAAAAATATGATGAAACAATGAAAATAATTAATAATAAAGTTCATGTAGTAGTAGGAACAAGAAGTGCTATATTTTCACCAGTTGAAAATCTAGGACTTGTAATAATAGACGAAGAACACTCTCAAACTTATAAACAAGATAATAATCCTCGTTATCATGCATTAGATATAGCTAAATGGAGATGCGAATATAATAAGTGTCCACTTATACTTGGAAGTGCAACTCCATCTCTAGAGTCATTTGCTAGAGCATCCAAAGGTGTTTATAAATTATTAGAATTAAATCATAGAAATGGTAATTCAGTATTACCTAACGTATCTATAATAGATATGAGAGAAGAATATAAAAAAGGTAATTCTATAATAAGTACTGAACTTGGAATTAAAATAGATGAATGTTTAAGAAATAAAGAACAAGTAATGTTATTTATTAATAGAAGAGGCTATTCAACTGTCGTTAATTGTAGTAGTTGTGGATATACTTATAAATGTCCTCATTGTGATATCACACTTACATATCATAAAACTAATAATAAACTAGTATGTCACTACTGTGGATATACAACGTTTAAAAGTGATATATGCCCTGAATGTAAAGAGAATGCTATCAGAAACTTTGGTTTAGGTACAGAACAAGTAGAATCCTTTATTAAAGATGCTTTCCCATCAGCAAGAGTTATAAGAATGGATATAGATACAACATCTAAAAAAGGAAGTACAGACTCAATTATTAAAGGAATTGAAAATCATGATTATGATATTGTTATTGGAACTCAAATGATTAGTAAAGGTTTAGATTTTCCTAATGTAACTCTAGTAGGTGTTATTAATGCTGATGAATCTCTTAATATACCAGACTTTAGAAGTGGAGAAAATACATTTAGTTTAATATCTCAAGTATCAGGTAGAGCAGGTCGTGGAGAAAAACAAGGAAGTGTAATCTTACAAACATATAATCCTGATAATGAAACATTAAAATATGTAAAAACTAATGATTATTATGGTAATTATTTTAATGAAATGAAAATAAGAAAGCTACTTAAATATCCTCCATATTATTTTATTACTTCAGTAAAAATAAAATCTAAAAACTATGAACTACTTAAAAATGAAGTTAATAAAATAGCATCTTTTATAAGAAATGGAATTGAAGAAACTTCAATTTGTTTAGGACCTACAACTTGTCCTGTATTTAAAATAAATAATGTATTTAGATTTCAAATAATTATTAAATATAAATTTGATAAACATTTAGAAAAAACATTAAAAGACTTAGATGAAGAATATGCTTTAAATAAAGATATTCAACTAGAAATAGATGTTGATCCAATTAGAATCTAGATTATTGATATTTTAATATAATATTGATAGAATTTATATAGAATACGAGGGGACTAATATGAAAGATTATTTTTCAATTTTTGTATCTAGCGAAATGATGATTATAGTATTTAAACTTTTCTTAAGTTTAATATTAGCAGGTATTATTGGTATAGAAAGATCAGTAATGAATAAACCCGCTGGTTTTGGTACATTTGCTATCCTTGGAGTATCTGCTTGTCTTACAGTTATTGCAAGTGAATACTTTGCAAAAGAGTTTGGTGGAGATGCAGCAAGAATTCCAGCTCAAGTACTTGCGGGTATAGGATTCATTGGTGCAGGAACAATTATAAGAAATGGATATAATGTAAAAGGTATTACTACTGCAGCAGGTATATTTGCTGTTACTTGTGTAGGTATAGCAGTAGGTATTGGAGTATACATTCCAGCTTGTATTGCGACTTTAATACTATTTTTACTAATATCTTATAGTCATTACTTTACTGATAGTATTGAATTATATAGTACTGTAAGTTTAAAAATTACTGTTGATAAAATAGATAATGAAGGAGAAGCATTAAAGACTATAGATGACTTCTTTAAAAGTAAAAAAATAAATGTTTTATCTATATCTAATAATAGTAATTTAAAAAATGGTAAGATGTTTGAATATGTAATTTCATTTAATAATCATAAGGTAAGTAAAACAGAAATAATAGCTAATATGATTACTATTGAAGAAATTGCAAATGTTGAATTAGTAGAAGATTAATTCTTCTTGAAAATAAATAGATTTGTGATATAATTTTTTCTATGAAGTGATGACGGGCTTGGAAACCCAGAGCTATATAAAACCACAAAGAGAACAAAGCATGGTGGAACAGCGACAAAAAATCGCCCATGCGCATGTGTTCTCTTTTTTTATTTTTTAGGAGGTATATAATGAGAATTTTTATTGGTTGCTCTGCAAAAGATACAGTTAGCATGGAATATAAAAAACTTGCATCTGACGTATCTACAATGCTTGCTAAAAGAGGAGACAAGTTAGTATTTGGTGGTTTTGAAGGTGGCATGATGGGCAAGTGTTATTACACTTTTAGATATGAAGGTTCAAGAGTTAAAGCAATTGCAGACATTACAGATGCAAAAGAAGTTGAAGCTCTTGATGTAGATGCATCTGAAATCACTTTAAATACATTCAAAAGATGTGAAAAAATTTTTGAATCAAGTGAAGTAATTCTATTACTTCCAGGTGGAGTCGGGACATTAAGGGAGTTTTTCTCTATGTTAGATGAAAAAAGAACTAAAGGATTTGATAAACCAATTATATTATTTAATTATAATAAGTTCTTTACTCCAATACTTAATGTATTAACTAAGTATTATGAAGAAAAATTTGTTTCAAAAAAAGATTTAAAACTATTTGATGTAGTAAGTGATATTAAGAGCTTAGAAATGTATCTTAATAATTTAGAAAGGAAGTAATTATTATGGCAAAAAGTATGGAAGAATTAGTTAATTATTGTAAACAATATGGATATATTTTCCAAGGAAGTGAAATCTATGGAGGTTTAGCTAACTCTTGGGATTATGGTTCACTTGGAGTTGAACTAAAAAATAATGTTAGAAAAGCATGGTGGAAAAAATTCATTCAAGAAAATGAATATAACTTCGGTTTAGATGCAGCAATTATTATGAACCCAGAAGTTTGGGTTGCATCAGGACATGTTGCTTCATTTGCGGATCCTCTAATTGATTGTAAAGCATGTAAGGCAAGACATAGAGCAGATAAATTAATCGAAGAATTTACTAAAGGTGAAGAAACAGGTGATGGATGGGAAAATGAAAAATTAGAAAAATTCATTAAAGATAATAACATCGAATGTCCTAAATGTGGTAATCATGATTTTACTCCAATTAGAAAGTTTAATTTATTATTCGAAACTCATATGGGTGTTACTGAAGATACTAAGTCAACAGTTTATCTAAGAGGAGAAACAGCTCAAGGTATCTTTGTTAACTTTAACAATGTACAAAGAACAATGAGAGCAAAATTACCATTTGGTATAGGTCAAACTGGTAAAGCATTTAGAAATGAAATTACTCCAGGTAACTTCACTTTTAGAACAAGAGAATTTGAACAAATGGAACTTGAATTTTTCTGTAAACCAGGTACTGACTTAGAATGGCATAAATATTGGAAAGAATATTGTATTAACTTCTTAGATGAACTTGGTTTATCTAAAGAAAACTTAAGGTATAGAGATCATAAACCTGAAGAATTAGCATTCTATTCTAAAGCTACTACTGATATTGAATATATGTTCCCAATGGGATGGGGAGAACTTTGGGGTATAGCTGATAGAACAGATTATGACTTAGGAGTTCATCAAGAACATTCAAAAACTGATATGAGATATTTTGATCCAGATACTAATGAAAAATATCTACCATATGTTATTGAACCATCTGTAGGATTAGATAGACTTACACTAGCTTTGATTAATGAATCATATAAAAATGAAGAATTAGAAGATGGAACAACTCGTGAAGTATTTAAAATACATCCATTCTTAGCTCCAATTAAAGTAACAGTATTACCACTTGTTAAAAAGATTCATGGAGAAAAAGCTCAAGAAATTTATAGAGATTTAGCTAAAAACTTTATGGTTTCATATGATGAATCAGGTAACATTGGTAAACGTTATAGAAGAGCAGATGCTATTGGTACACCATTCTGTTTAACTGTTGATGATGAAACTTTAAACAATGGTACAGTTACTTTAAGAAATAGAGATACTATGGAACAAGTAACTTTAAAACTTGATGAAGTAAAAGCTTATATTGAAGATAAAATTCAATTCTAATTAATATATTGTTTTAAAAATATAATTATTATAAAATATATGTAGAGGAAGCATTATCAACTTAATGCTATTCCTTGGTGGAATTAGCACTTAGTATTTACTAAGTGCTTTTTGTTTATTAATCCAAAACCCCTTGAAGGTTTATCACCGAGCTAGTCGAAAATGATTAGTAAAATAATAATTAATAAAAGAATTCTAATCATACGATTATACATCTTTGACATAATTACAACTCCTTTCAAAAGAAAGGAATAACACTTAGGATAATACTATCCTCTACTATTATATATACACGGTCAAAGTTCATTTTTCTCATTATTTTATAAAAAAATTGTTTATTATATGTAGATTTTTAATTTTTCTTAAATTTGATATTATATTTATGAGAGTGATAATATGAAAGAAAGTATAGAACTAATAAAAAGTGAGATAGGTTCAGCTACTTTAGTAGCTGTATCTAAAACTAAAAGTAATGATGCTATTCTAGAAGCTTACTCTTTAGGTATAAGAGACTTTGGGGAAAATTATGTTCAGGAGTTAATTAAGAAGATGGATACATTACCTCAAGATATAAGATGGCATATGATTGGTCATCTTCAAACTAACAAAGTAAAAGATATTGTTAAAAGAAATATCTATTTAATTGAATCAGTTGGTTCAATTAAATTAGCTAATACAATTAATAAAGAAGCTATTAAAAATGAAAAAACTATTAATATCTTAATAGAAGTTAATATTGTAAATGATCCAAATAAAACTGGATGTATGTTAGAAGATCTAGATGACTTAATTAATGAGTCAAAAACATTATTTAATATAAACTTACTTGGACTTATGGCAATTGGTCCAAAGGGTAGTGATGAAGAAATTAATTCATCATTTAAGAAAATGAATGAATTAAAGAAAAAATATAATTTAAAACTTGTTTCTATGGGAATGAGTAATGATTATAAAATAGCAATCAAGAATAATACAGATATAGTTAGAATAGGCTCTAAGATATTTGGTGAAAGAATATATAAAGAAAAGGAGTAATTTTATGAGTTCATTTAATATAATTAATGGTTCTTGTGTTAATCAAAATGTGGATGCTATAGTTAATGCAGCTAATGGGTATATGTCACATGGTGGAGGAGTAGCAAGAGCAATTCTATTAAAAGCAGGTACTGAACTTAATACAGCATGCAGAAGATTTAGATTACCAATTAGTGATGGTGAGTGTATATCAACACCAGCATTTAATATTAAAAATGCAAAAGTTATTATTCATGCAGTTGGTCCAGACTTTGGTTCAACACCTGATGCTTTTGATAAATTAAAAAGTGCATATTATAATTCTTTAATAGAATTAAAAAATTATAATTTACACTCAATATCATTTCCATTAATAAGTGCAAGTATATTTTCAGGTAATCTTAAGAATGCAGTAAGTATAACAACTAAGTATTGTAAGGAAGCATATAATGATTTTTTATCTAACTTTAAAGATTACAACATAGATGTATATTTATGCTGTTATGATAAGAAAGAGTATGAAGAAGCAATTAGCATTAAATAAATCCTATATTTTAGGATTTATTTTTTTAATAGAGTAGCAGTACTACACTAATTGAAATTAAAATTTAGATTATTAAATAGAAGGAACATTTATTTACAAAATTTAATAATGAAAAACGGTCGACGCTGTCGACCAAATTAACATGGAGCCATTATACTGAACTATTATCTTTGAATAATGAAGAATTTATTTATTACTATAGTTTATGTATTACTTCTTATTTTTCTATTAAAGAATTAAGAAAAAAGATAAAATCCAAAGAATATTATAGACTTCCAAAATCAATTAGAAACAAATTAATAACTAATACTAAACTAGAATTAAAAGATACTATTAAAGATCCAATAATTATTAATACAGATAAAAATATTATTAATGAAAAAACATTACATCATATAATATTAGAAGATATACCTTCATTTTTGACAAAATTACCTAAAAATGGTATTATATGTCATTAAAAAGAGGGGATTAAATGTGAATAATAATAGTAAAAAGGCAATTAAGGAAAATATTAAGAATATTCCTACAACTGATAAAAAAAGTATGACAGTTGATGATATGATTTATGGAAAATATTATAATGATATACGTACTGTATATAAATGCTTACAAAAACGTGAAGATACATCAAGATTAGAAGCACTTCAAGGAGAATATGAAAGCAGATTACATAGTGATGTTCCATATTATGCTCGTGAATATGCATCTAGAAGTAATAAAATCACTTATGAATTCATAAATGACAGTTTTATTATTAATTATTATATTTTAAATGAAGATGGTTCATTACACACTGGAAAACGTATATATAATGGTTTTGATAGATTCTTAGATTATAAAGAAATATCACATCGCGATGAAGATTTATTTGAATTGTTTAAAGGTGATTATTTTGAATATTATATAGATGGTGAAAAACAATCTAATATGATTTATAATTTGGATTTCTTTACACCAGATTATTATGAATATTATGGATTTGATCATTATCATGGAATTATATATGATGCAATTAATTATTATGTATATACTAAAAAAATTGAAGCAATGAAAGCAAGAAATGCTAAACGTGATGAAATTGCTAAAAAATGTGAAAAATATTTAAGAGCATTTCCAATTAAATTATTAAATGATGATTATGTTTTATTAGTTAATCAAAAAAATGAAGGCAATTCTAAAAACTGTGAATTTAATTTGACAAAAAAATATGTTCTTAATAATGGATTAGACGGATTTGAAATTGTTGATTTTAATGAATTTGGTTTATTCTTATTAGCGAGAATAAATAAAGCACCTGTAGATGCTTCATATTATCCAAGTTATTTAAATTATGAAACATTTGCTGATTTACTAGCAATTGAAGATAAATTAGATCAAATAGAAGAAGAATATAATAGATTCTGTTTTGAAGAAAAAGCTTTAACAAATCAAGAATTAAAGAAAGAAGTAGAAAAAGATAAAGCTGAAAAAGTAATTGAAGAAAAGAAGAATTTAGAAGAATTACAAAGAAAACAAATAGAAGAATTACAGAATTTAATTGTTAATACATTAAATTCTTTAAATACATTAATAGATGAATCTAATACTGAAATTACTAGATATCCTATTCCAGAAGAATTATTATTTGTAGAGGAAAACGGAGTTAAAAAGATTGCTAATAAATTTATTCCTAATTTAAAATATTTAGATTTATCTAATATAGATTTTAAAGGAGTAGATATAAGTGGAGTAGATTTTAGAGATTGTAATTCATCTTTTATTGATCCACAAATAATATATGGAAAGAATTTATCCAATACATCATTTATAAATGATGTTAATAGAGTAAATAATGTATTCCCATTTGGTGTTAATACAGACTTTAATGGTGTTAACTTAAATGGAGCTAATATTCAAATTAACAGTCATGCATTTTTGAACTTTGATGGAGCATTAATGGATGACTCAACAGTTATTAATTATAATTATCCTGTAGATACTGAAGAAGTTAATAAAGGTTTAGCAATGCAATATAAAAAAAGAATGTAATAGAAGTGATTTGAAAAAAATCTACACGAAAAAAACGTGTGGATTTTTTTATATGTTATAATTTGATTAGGTGAGTAGTATGAAATTAATTTTAAGTTCTTGTGATTTTTTAAATGAACATTCAAGAAAAGTAATATTAGATAATTTAGATAAAGATTTATCTGATTATAAAGTATTATTTATTCCTAATGAGAAAGCTACTAAAGATAAAATAAATTCAGATAAATATTATTTAAGATTAAAAGATGATGGTTTCAATAATAGAAATAATATTTATATATTTGATGAAAGTAGAGTAGATGATTTTAAAGATTTAGATATAGAATTATTATATGTAAGTGGTGGTAATACATTTGCTACATTAGATAAATTAAGAAAATGTGGTTTTGATAAAGAAATTGTTAAATATGTTAATAATGGGGTTATTTATATAGGCGGTTCTTGTGGCGCTCAAATAATAACAAGTAATATTGAACATGTAGAAGGTTTTGATGATAATTATGTTAATATGACAGATTACAATGGTTTAAATTTATTTGATGGTATTATCTTTTGCCACTATACTGAAGCAAGAAGACATAACTATGAGAAAGCCCTAAATGGTAAATATAAAGTTTATAAATTAACTAATAATGATTCAATAGTAGTTAATGATAATGATATTAAAGTATATTATAATTAATATTATTAAAAAAATATCGATGGGGTATAAAAGATGAAAAAGAAAATATTATTATTACATGGATGGGATTTTAATTTATATAGTAAGATGACTAATCAAGTTGATGCTTGGGATGAGTATAAATCATTTATTAATGTTTTAGGAAAAGATTATGATATATATAAGATTACTTTTCCCGGTTTTTGTCATACAGAAGAACCTGATGACAAATCTTGGAATGTTTCTAGATATGCAAGATACGTACAAGATTATTTAGACACTAATAACTTAGATATAGATATTGTAATTGGGTATTCATTTGGTGGAGCAGTTGCTGTTAAATGGAAAAGTATTTATAAGAATAAATCTAAGTTGTTTTTAATAGCACCTGCTATTATTAGAAATTCTAATAAAAGTAAGACTTTTATTAAAACTCCAAGATGTTTAGATTTTATTCGTAATATACTTAGAAATTTATATCTTGTTTATATAGTTAAAAATCCTGAAATGAAATATGGAAATAAATTTATTAGAAATTCTTATCAAGTTATTGTTAGAGAAGACTTAAGAAAAGAATTAGATAGTATTAATATAAATGATATACATATTATTTATGGCACAAAAGATACTGCTGTAGATCCATTTAAATTATATTCAACAGCTGATAAAGATTTAAAAGATAATATTATATTTATAAATGATGCTGATCATAATAATATCATGACTAAATATAATAAAGAATTATATAGTATTTTTAAAGATATAATTTATAAATAAATTGTTACAAATCTAGTAAAATATTAGTATTTTTTAATTTAAATTGAGGTAAAAGTGTTAATAAAAATGTTGCTCTCTTCCCCCTG
>JAFSVF010000010.1 GCA_017450205.1 Bacilli bacterium
AAGTTTGGGCTTAAAATATAAATGGCATGTATCTTTATGGGGTGATATTTTCTATTGGCGTGATGATGCTAAAATGATGAAAGATTTTATCGCTAATGGTGGTATGACTGGTTTATTGCCAAGATTATTGAGTGCAAATGGTCAAACTTTAGAGGATTATAAAGGGGCTAAATTATATTTAGATATTCTTGAAATTGAATTAGATAATAAAAATCCAAATGAAGAAGCTAATCCTGTTGGTAGACCAAAGTTAAATGATAATGATATTGAAAATGATAATACAGGAACTTCTAATGATTTAGGTAATAATGTTAGTGAAATAAAACTTTCTGCAAATACAAATATTCGTTACTGTTGCAAGTGTCATTCTGAACTCCAAGACCACGAAGATATTCTTTGCGATAATTGTTTAGAAGAAACCTATAATGAAAGGTTGAGTGATGCATAATGGTAAATGATGGTCTTAAATGTAATCATGAACTTGATTTAGAAGGTACAACATTAGTGCAACTTAACAGAAGAACTATGGTTAGCCCTTCTGTTATTGATTATTTTTGCCCATGTTGTAAAAAGTTTTTTAAGTATGGCTTAAATGAAAATAATAAGTATATTTTAATGAAGCCAGAAAATTAATTATTACAAGAATATTAAAGAAGGAGGGAAGTGCATGAGTGAAGCTGTTTTAAGCTTAATTGGTTCAATTGTAGTTGGTCTTCTTTCATTTCTTGGAATTTGGTATACTAGTAATTCTAACCGAAAAGCATATGAAGCAGTTAATGATGAAAAAATGAAACAAATTTCAGGAAAGATTGATGCATTGGAAGTTAAACAAGATAAACATAATTCAGTAATAGAACGTACTTTTATATTGGAAAAACAAAATGCAGAACAAAATCGTGATATTAAAACATTATTTAATAATATTACTGAAATGAAAGATGATATAAAAGATGTAAAAGAAGAAGTTGAGGAAGTTAAAGGAAGTGTCCATAAAATTGAACTTGGTGAAACTCGACTTGAAGAAAAATTAATTAAAGATTAATTAATATATAAAGAGGGTTTGTTATGGAAAAGGAAGATAAAGTTTTAAAAGAAGAAAAAGGATTATCTTTTACTAAAAAGATAGTATTATTTTTATTAATTAACGCAGAATTGCAAATATGGGCTTCTTATATATTAGCTTATTTTGATAAAGTTGCAATAGCAGAAGCACTTTCAACTCAAGTTGTTATTACGGTTTTAGGTGCTTTTATTACTTATGGGGTTAAATCTTTATTTGAAAATTTATCAAAATATAGTAAAGCTTTTAATCCTGTAGATTTTAATCCTAGTGGAGATATTATAACAGATGAAAATTATACAGAAGATGCAGAAAGTTATAATTTATCTGATGTTATGAATGAATTTAATGATGATTATAGAGATTATGATGATAATGTAGTTTAATAAGTAAATAAAAGGGGTTAATATAATGAAATATTATACTCAAAATGGGGCTTATATTATACAATGTGATGTAAAAGAATTTTCTATTGAAGTATGGGATAAAGCTAAGAAGAACATACCAGAAAAGAATATTACTAATGCTAATTACTTTGGTGCTTATGATGAAAAAGAAAATGGTGTAAAAACACATTTTACACTTCCTGCTGGTTCATTAATTGCTGATATTAAAACTTCTGAAAAATGGGTTAATCATTATATGAATGAACGTGGTAAAGTAATTAATGGTAAATTTTTTTATGATAGTTCTAAGTTTAATTATCAAAATCAGTTTTATGGTAAAAAGCAAACTACTTTTTATATAGAAAATGGTCAAGGTAAGTTTTTAGAAACAGGTAGTATTAAGGATAATTGGAATTATGCTGTTATTGGTGTTCCACTAATTCGTGATGGAAGAGAAACTAAGTGGTATGATGAATGTGTTCCTCAAGGTTGGAAGACTGATGTAATTTATGCTACGCAACATATTTTATTAGGTACGAAACAAAATGATAATAGTATTTATATTATTTCATGGAAGTCTACTACTTCAAATATGGTATATAGTTCAGAAGCTTATAAAAAATTTAAACCAATGGGCTTTTATAATTTAATTAAGCTTGATGGTGGCGGTTCTGCTATGATGCGTGTTAATGGGAATATTGTACAATCAACTGCTGAAAATCGTCAGTGTAATGGATATTTTGTAATACATCCTAAAACTACTAGTACAATCACTAATACGGGTGCAGTTACAAATACAAGTACAAATAATACTACTACTATTGTTACTAATCCTTATCCAGTTCCTACTAGGACATTAGTATATGGTTGTAAGGGTAATGATGTAAAATTTATACAATGGCAACTTACTAATAAAGCTGGTATTAAAACTGATATAGATGGTAGTTTCGGTAATGGTACAAGAACATCAGTAATTACTTATCAAAAGCGTAAAAGTTTAGACCCAGATGGTAGTGTTGGCCCGATTACAAGGAAATCTTTACAATCACTTTAAGGAGTTATATGGTTTATTTTATTTCTAATGGCGAAAATATTAAAATTGGTTATACATCTCAAGATGTAGAGAAAAGATTACACCAATTAAATACTGGTTCTGATACTAATTTGTATTTGCTTGGCTACATACAGGGTACTAAGGAAACTGAAAAGTATTTACACCAAAAATTTGGAAATTTAAGAATCAGACAGAATGCAGAATGGTTTAGACCATCTGATGAATTATTAGATTATATTAATGATAATAGTGAAAGACCAAATACTTTTATTAGTAATATGGGTGGGCAAATTATGGTTTATAAAATCATGAGGTGTATTTAAACTATTTCGTTAATTAATTAATATTTTAATTAAATTCCTGCGAATGGAGTGGATAATAGAAAAGAGAAGGAACTACCACATATTATTGTTTAATACAATTTAATCTCTAAAGAAAGGAGGATAATCTATTTGGATAAGAAAGTATTAAAATTTCAGCTTGACAAAAAAGATATTA
>JAFSVF010000011.1 GCA_017450205.1 Bacilli bacterium
GTTTGATTACTAATTCTTGTAAATACTTTATCTATATCTGGTGGGAAATATATATCAACAGTTCCATCTTCATTAACAGACTCTATAATAGCACTATCTAATTTAATACTTTTTTTAATAGTATCTTCAACAATTGTTTTAATGCGCCCAAGCATTACATCAGCATATTCATTGATAGTACCAGATTGGTTGTTTTTCTTTTTTTTAATATTCATACTTATACCTCATTACTATAAATAAAAGGTAAATCCTTTGTACTACAAAGATTTAATTGCATAATCCCATCTGCACTTGTAAAAGAAATTGATGTGAGTAAAAGTTTTTCTCTCCTTAAATTTTCATTACTGCTTTCAACTTCACAAATATTATTTACCGCTAAAAGAGGATTAAAACCTACACTTGTAGAAAAATCTACGCCTATAAAACTTGCTTGACGTAAATAATATCTAGCTAAATCAGCAGCTAAATCATCATTCCAAATATTAGGCTCTGTATACTTAGGAGCAATTCGTCTACCAATTCTTTGAATACAAATAGGAGAAGATGGATTTTCATTCGTTACAACGGCAGAATAAATACCATTATCAATATTATCTCCTACTACTTTAACAACATTAATTACTTCTTCATTTTTATAATTAACAGACAAATTTTGAATATCTCGATTAAGTTTAGTAAATGTCCAAATAATCGGTTTATTACTGTCATCTATCGTTTCATTAATTGGATATAAACAAAAATTACCTAAATTATTATAATAATATTCAGCAGAAAGTTGAGTAGCTAATTGAGCTATAACATCTCCTAGTGTTCCACCTTCTTCTACACGAATTGTACTTTGTGTCTTAAAGCCTATAAAAGAAGTATCCATAATAATTTCTTTATAATCAAGAATATATCCACTACCTGTAGCAAAATTAAAAATACCTTTTAAAGCATCTTCAATATCAGAACCAACTTCAACTTCATAAGCACTTTCCAGCGTTCCCATTTTCCCTTCAAATACTGCATATTTATCTTTTAATTGAATACTAACAGTTCGTTCTGAATCATTATCTGTTAAAGTTACATCTCCCATGATATAAATACCTTTAGGAAACCAATAAATTTCTTTTTTTATTTCTAAACCTATTTCAAAAAGAAATTTAGTATCTAACCATATCCCATTAATGGAAGGGGTATATTTACCCCTATCATTAATTAATTCAAGGCTAATATTCCTTCGTTGACCATTTTGATATTCTTCTGTATAAGAAATTCCACCTTCCATTATATCTTGTGATGGGATAGTATAATTAATTGTTTCATCAGGATTTAAAACACTTATGCGATAATGAGGTCTTACTACTGGATAATTAATATACTTTTTTAATAATTCATAATTTAAAGCATTATCATTCGAGGTTAAAGCTTCAAATACTGCCATAATTATTACTCCATTTCTGATAAGTTATCAAAACTGATAATTGAAATATTAGAAGTATCAACAACTTCTTTCCATTGGAATGAAATTTTTGTTTCTTTTAAATTACTAATATAGTCAATTGCATAATCAGGAACATCAGTAATTTGTATTATCCAAGAATTACCTTTTGTATCTCTTAATAATTTTAATTCACCATCAGTAATAAAATCTTTCCATGCTTCTAATTTATCCATTTCAGTAGCATATTTATTTGTAACAGTCCATACCTCACATGCATATTGTGCATTATCAGCTAATTCACTTTCATAATCTTTATAATCTTTATTAGTAAAAGATTCATTCTTTTCAGTATAATTATATATTTGCTTTGGGCTAAAATCATTAGGATTATTCTCTCCTATAAATTCATATGATTCATATTCCTCAATTAACCCAAGTAATCCACTAAAACGAGCAGAATCATATTTTCGTTGCCCTATTGACACTTTTGGATAACGACCAATAGTATCCCAAGAAGTAACAGAAATATTTTGAGTAATAGTGGGCATTTCTAAATTATATCCTAAATTCCAAGTTTTACCTACTTTTTTATAAAGACTCTCATTGTCCCCATCTTCTTCAATATTACAAATCGTCCAATTATTAAATGTTCTACGATAATATTTATCTTCACCTGTTTGCTCATTAATCATTGAATAAGTAGAAACTGTACCATCATTCTCATTAACAGTAGCTAAATAGTGATAATATTGACCACTTTTAATGTTATAGTCATATACTTTATAAGAGTTCATAGTAGAAACATAAGTATAATATTTTTGCTCAGGAGTTTTCTTATAAATATCAAACTTTATACCTTCTTGTAAAGTTGCATCAAAATAATAAGCTTTTACACGTTTAACCGTTTCTGGCATATACGGGGTAGTATCTTCATATCTATTGCCATAATCATTAAATAATCTTGTATCTTTTGTAATTTTAGGATGTTTAAAAAAATTTACATCATAATATTGTTCGCCTTTTTCAACACTAACAAAATCTATTTTAGTATCAGTACTAAAATATAAACGATTTTCATTTTTATCAGACACTATTAATACACCCCCTCTGTTGCAGTTATTTTACAAGTAATATTACCATTATTATCATCTATTAAATAAATTTGAAACCATACTTTATCAAATTCATCTTTATTATAATTTAAATTATAACTATTTGAAGTTTCATTATTTTCAATCCAAATTAATTCACTATCTTTTAAATCTTCTTCATAAAGAATATGTCCATAATTATCATATAATCCACTTAATACATAATCTTGAGCAACATTTTCCCAATCTACCGTAAAAGTATCTTCTGTAGTGTTTGGATAAAATATATAAACATTTTGTTTTTTAGAACTTTGTTTAATTTCTATTATAGGATAATATTTTATTTCCCCATCTTCTTTAGTCTTAATTACTATTTTACTAGCATTAGAATTTAAATCTAAAGGATTAGGAACATCTTCATTTACTGCTACTTGTAATAAATGGTCTAACATTACATATAAATCATCATAAAAATCATTCCAATAAATATCCTCACAAAAATAATTTTTATAAATGTATCTTTCATCGGGATTTTCATCTTCCATTTTCGATTCACCTGTTGTATATGCTTTTTTAATTCTAGTAACTACTTTAAAATTTGTTATAGTTTCTCCTTCATCAGTTTCTTCTATTTTTTTAATTTCATTAAATATATATTTTTCAGTAATATCAGTAGGATATTCATAATCACATTCAACAGTAATACGTCCTATTTCATTTCCAATATTAGTTTTAATTATTTCTGTTACATCACCATTATTACTTGTTTGTGTTGTAATAATAATTTGAGTTTCAAAAATAGGAGCTTTATTTAATTGTTCCATAGTAAATTCAGGATAAAAACTTAGTTTTAAATTATTATCTTCTAAAAAGCTTTTAAGTAATCTCAATATCTCGTCATCAAACTTATTAAAGGTTTCTTTATCTATGAATACAACATTATTTAATTTAACCCCATCTTCTGAAACAACAGGACGATATTCTTCATATTTTTGTAATGCATATTTTAAATAATGTGGAGCTTTAAATAAATTATTAGTATTACGTTCAATATCCCACAAAGTCCCGTCTGAACCATTTTCAAAACAATTAACTGCAATACCATTTTTATATAATTTAAATGAAAAAGCTTCTTCATTATTAACCCATCTATCTTTAGAATAATTCTCCCAAGCTTTTTCATTATACCCTATTTCTTCATTAAAAGGATAACGAGAATAATCAATAGCATCATATTCTTTATAAAAACGCTCTAAACTAGTAATACGAAGTTCATATATATTATCATCATTTACTAATTTAAATATAGTCTTTTCACATTTACTTAAATCTTTATTATCCTTTTTCCACATTTTGTTCTTTTCAATATATTGAGCATTTAAATCTTTTAAACATTCTTTATATTGGTCTGTTTCTCTATCTAATTCATCTATTTCGTTCTCTATATTTACTTCTTCTTGACTTTCTATTAATTGGTCAACAAAAGTAGAAGTCAAACCAAATTGAGAATTAAAAGTAAATACTTTTGGCAAAGTAATAGGATGCCTTTCTCCTTCTATTTCAACATGATTATAATTTAAAACTTTACCATCTTTAGCATCAACATAATTATGATAATAATCTTCGTCATCTCCTAATTTTTCAATATCACTATCACCATTGTCAACACTATCTTCATCTTCTGTGGGAGTAGAAATACAAAGAAGTGGAGCAGTTGCTCGAAGCTGAATGGCTTTTTCATGACATTCTAAAGTAGCTGATAAAGGAATAAAACCAGTATTAATTTTGTATCTAACACCAAATGTAATAGAAGTTTCAAATTGTGCATCATATTCATCAACAATTAAAATATAAATAGTATATTTTTCTAATAATGATTGGTCGGTATATGATTCCAACCCACGATATCGCCAAATTAAATCATTATCGTAAATTTCTTCACTTTTAACAACTAAATTATCTTCATTTATTTCTTCTCCTGAATATAAAGTATATTGATAATACTTAATCGTAGGCTCAAAATAATCAGATAATTCTCCA
>JAFSVF010000002.1 GCA_017450205.1 Bacilli bacterium
ATTGTTATAATTATAGAGAATAAGGAGTTGGCTATATGATGAACATCAAAGTATATCAATCAGGTTTAAAGTTTTTGCTTATTGATGCAGTTCAAAAGCTTTTTAATGGTGATGTAGAGTTTGAAAACAGCTTAGATCATGGAGTATTGGCAACTGTTAAAATAGATAAAGTACTAGATGATGATGACATTAATAAAATAAAAGAATTTATGAAAAAACTTGTTGAAAAGAATATACCTTTCAACAAAAAGAATATAAGTAAAAAAGATGCATTTGATTATTATATGAGACATGGAATGGAAGAGAAAGCTAAGAATATTCAAGCTATTATGAATACTTCTGTTTCTATGTATGAATTTAATGGTTCATATAATTATATGTATTCTCATAAAATGCCTGTATCAAGTGGAGAATTAAAAGATTTTGATATAGTTAATTTAAATCATAATCAAATAATTTTAGTATATCCATTTAATGGTAAATTAGATTTTACTTTTAGAAGTAAGTTATATGATATGTATGAGTTTAGTAGAAGTTGGGCTAAGAGAATAAAAATAAATTATGTATCAGATTTAAATAAAATGATTGCTAAAGGTAATATTGATGATTTTATTAGAAAAGTAGATTTACTTATGGATATGGAAATATTCCAAGTAAGTGAAATGATTATTAAAAATAATAAAAAAATTGTTCTTTTAGCTGGACCTTCTAGTTCAGGTAAAACAACTACATCAAAGAAGTTATCATCAGCACTTGCAAGTTTAGGATATGAAGCTATTCCTATTACATTAGATGATTATTTCCTTGAAAGAGATGAAACACCACTTTTACCAGATGGAACTAAAGATTATGAATCTATAAATTGTTTAGATTTAAAACTGTTTAATAAACATATTAAAGCACTTTTAAATGGTGAAGAAGTTGTACTTCCAACATATGATTTTATAAGTGGTACAAAGATATATACGAGTGATCCTGTTAAAATTACTGATAATGAGATTCTAGTAATTGAAGGATTACATGCTATTAATCCTAATTTATTCTTTGATGATTATGGACCAGATATTTATAAAATATATATTAGTCCATTATCACCATTAAAGATTGATAGACATAATTATATTTCTTCAACTGATAATAGATTATTAAGAAGAATTGCAAGAGACTTTAGAACAAGAGGAAGAAGTGCTGAACATTCTTTAATGGGTTGGTCTAAAGTAAGAGAAGGAGAAGAAGTAAATATCTTCCCTTATACAGATACAGTTGATAGTATTATTAATACTAGTGCAATATATGAAATTGGAGTATTAAAAGTTATGCTTGAACCACTTCTTTTAGATGTTCCACTTGATTCAGAATGTTATACAGATGCTAGAAGACTTTTGGATAGTATTAGAAACTTCTATCCAATATCTAGTGAATATGTATCACAATCAAGTGTATTAAGAGAATTTATTGGTGGCTCAATATATGATGTTAAGTAAGGAGTGTTAAAATGAAAAGAGTAGCAATTAATGGATTTGGTAGAATAGGAAGACTTGCTTTTAGAGAGTTAATTAATGATCCAGAACTTGAGGTAGTAGCTATAAATGATTTAGCTGAAACTAAAGATTTATATTATTTATTAAAATATGATTCTAATTTTAGAATGTTTAATTCTAATAAAATTGGATATGATGATGAACATATTATTTTATCAGGTAAAAAGATAAGAGTTTATAAAGAACCTGATGCTATTAATCTTCCTTGGGATAAAGAAAGAATTGATGTAGTTTTAGAGTGTAGTGGTTTTTATACTGATGTTGAAAAAGCTAGAAGTCATATTAAGGCTGGTGCTAAACATGTAATTATTTCTGCACCTGCTAAAGGAGATTGTAAGACTATAGTTTATAACGTAAATCATAGTAATTTAGATGGAACTGAAGAAATTATAAGTGCTGCTTCTTGTACTACTAATTGTTTAGCTCCAGTACTTAAAGTACTTAATGATAACTTTGGTGTAATAACTGGTTTTATGTCAACAGTACATGCAACTACTAATGATCAAACTACTTTAGATGTTGTTCATAAAAAAGGTGCTATGTCTCGTAGAGGAAGAAGTGCTATGTCTAATATTATTCCTGCTGAAACTGGTGCCGCTAAAGCTATTGGTAAAGTAATTCCTGAAATTGATGGAAAACTAAAGGGTTCTGCTTTTAGAGTTCCTGTTATTGATGGCTCTGTAATTGATTTAACTGTTTTAGTTAAGAAAAGTGTTACTGAAATGGATGTTAATAATGCATTTGATCATGCTCAAAATAAAACTTTAAAACTAACATTTGATCCAGTTGTATCTTGTGATGTAATTGGACAAAAGATAGGTGCTCTTGTTGATGGATTATCTACTGCAGTTATTCCTCAAGAAGATGGTACTACTTTAGTTAAGGTAGTTGCTTGGTATGATAATGAACTTGGTTATACTACTCAAATGATTAGAACAATGAAAGTGTTAGTATAATGAAAACTTTAAAGAGGCTACTAGTTCTAGTATTAGTTTTTGTTTTAAATATATGTATTGTTAATGCTGATGAGTTTTCACCTCATATTGATTTTTCTTCTTTTGATGGAACTTATTTAACAGTTAATTTTTGGTATGATGGTGCTTCTGTTTCTGAAATTGAACATACTATTAGTTATGATTATAACTATTTAGAAATATATTCAATTACTGGAGATGTATATAGTTCTAATATAACTAACGAAGGAACGAAAGATAATTATAAAATTGATAAGATTTATTCAATAGCAATGGAAGATAATAGTAATGCTACTTATGCAACTGTTACTTTTAAAGTTAAAAGTGCTTTTAATGTAAGAAGAACAGTTTATTTAAAAGCAGAGAATATTGTTGCTAGTGGTGCAAATGGAAAGTATAAGGCAGATCCATTAGTTGTAACTATAAGAAGAGATAGTACTAATTCAGTATATTTTTATCAAGAATTTTTAACTGACTCTTTTGAAAGAAATATCTGGTTAAATGATCATATTGTTAATATTGTTGTTATTGCAGTGACTATTATTGTTTTAATAGCATTATTTGTAATAGCTCCTACAAACTTTGCTAATAAGAAAAAAACTAGTACTAGTTTAAAGAAAAAGATTAATAAAAAACCTAAAAAGAAAAGTATTCAAGGTTTTGATTTAAATCCTGATAGAATTTCTGAAATTGGTAGAAAGAAAAAAACAGAACCTAAGAATAAATTAGAGTTAGGCGATTATAATCCTTTAGCTAAAAATAAGGGTAAAAAACAATAGTTGTTTTTTAAAAATAGTATGATAAAATAATACCTCAAGAAGAGGTATTTTTTATGTATAAAAATTTGAAAGAATTATTAGTTAAGTATGAAGATATGGGGTTGTTAGCTGATGAATACTTTGCTAGAGAGGCAATAGACATTATTAGTAATGAATTTCATGTTGATGATGTTGTTGATGATGTAGTATTTGAACTACCAAAGCTTGCTTTATCAAATGCTTTAGCTAGTTATATACCTGATGATAAAAAAGTAGCATTAAAAATGTGCTATAGAAAAGATATAGATAAATATTTTGATTTACTTTATAAAAGAGAGTTTGAAGATAAATCTAAAATTTTAGGACAAAATATATTTTTTCTAAATGTTTTATTTCATGAGTTAGATCATGCTGCTTTCTATAAAGAAGTAGATGAAGGAAGAGAAGAAATAATTCATAAACTATGGAGAGTTATAGATCCACAAACATTAGAAGATAAAATAAAATCTGAAAAAGATATATTACCAACACTTGGTTATTTATTTAAATTAATATTTTCTTATGGAAGATATCATGATTATGCTCCATATGAAACAAGAGCAATAGTTTCATCAGCAGGTAATACAAATGCATTAATTCAAGAATTATATGATTCTTATTTACCAGAAAAAGATATTGCTTTTTATGATAAAGCAACAGAAATTATGTATGACTATGAATTAATAAGAAGATATAACAAGAAGAAAAATCATATTTATAATAGTCCATCATATGATTTCTGTAATAGACTTAAATATAATAAAGAATTATTTCCTGAAGAATTAATTCTTTATAATGAAGATAGAACAGCTTCATTCTTAGAAGATTCTTCAAAATATAAACTTGCAGATAGAATTCTTCAAGGACTACAAATATCTGAAGAAGAATATAATCAAATCTTTAATGGAAGCTCGCTTTCTAAATATAAAAGAGAATTTAAGAAATTAAAAAAACTAGTCAAATAATTGTTTGACAAATATTAATATTTTACATATAATTAGATTTGTTGAAAGCAAATGACGAAGACGTCATATATTAAGTATTTTAAAGAGAATTCTCTATATGGTGTGAGGGGAAGAAAAGAAAGATATATGAAGATCACTTCTGATGTGACTTAGGGATAAGCTAAGTACGTAAACTTGCGTTAAGAGTATAAGTGCATGATTTAAACTCATGAATTAAGGTGGTACCACGGAGCAAACTCACTTCGTCCTTTAGTTCATGAGTTTTTTTATATTTAAAGGAAAGGTGATATTATGAAAAATTTTAAAGAACTTGATAAAAGTCCAGTAAATGAAGTTGAAAATAGAATACTTAACTATTGGAAAGAAAATAAAATTTTTGAAAAAACTATATCTTCAAGAGAAGGTAAAAAAGATTTTGTTTTCTATGATGGACCAATATATGCTAATGCTAAACCTGGTATTCATCATGTTTTAGCAAAATCTATTAAAGATTCATTTACTAAGTATAAAACTATGCAAGGTTATAGAGTGTTAAGAAAAATAGGTTTAGATACTCATGGTCTTCCAATTGAAGTAAATGTTGAAAAGAAACTAGGATTCTCTGGAAAACAAGATATTGAAAAGTTTGGTGTAGAAAATTTCTGTAAAGAATGTAATAAGAATACTGCACTTAATATTGATGAAGTTAATAAATTAACTGATATGATGGGTCAATTTATTGATTGTGAAAATCCATATGTTACTTGTTCAAATGAATTTATTGAATCAGAATGGTGGATAATAAAAGAAATGTTTAAAAAGGATTTAATTTATCATGGTAATAAAATACTTTGGTATTGTCCTAGATGTGGTACTGAACTTTCTTCATTTGAAGTAGCTCAAGGTTACCAAGAAGATCCAGTTAATTCAATTATCTTACCATTTAAGAAAAGTGATGAAGATGCATACTTCTTAGTATGGACAACAACTCCTTGGACGTTAATTGCAAATGTTGCATTATGTGTTAATCCTGATTTAACTTACTTAAAGGTAAAATCACAAGGATATACATTCTATGTTGGTGAAAGACTTGCTAATAGTGTTTTAGGTGATGATTTTGAAGTACTTGAAACATTTAAGGGATCTGACCTTAAAGGTATGAAATATGATCAATTACTTCCATTTGTTAATGTAGAAGGTAAAGCATTTGAAGTATTAGCTGATAATTATGTTACTGATTCTGATGGTACTGGTATCGTTCATATTGCTCCTGCATTTGGTGCTGATGATAATAGAGTTGCTGCTGCTGCAGGTATTACATTTGTTAATCCAGTTGGTCCAGATGGTTGTTATACTGAAGGACCTTGGAAAGGTAGACTTGTAACTGATAAAGATTTAGAAGTTGAAATAATTAAATATTTAAAAGAAAATGATAAATTATTTAAGAAAATTCATTTAACTCATGACTATCCACATTGCTGGAGATGTAAGAGTGCTTTAATAAGTTATCCAAAGCCAGCTTGGTATGTTGCAACTACTAAGAAGAAAGATGAAATTATTGAAGCTAATAAAAAGATTAATTGGTATCCTGATTATGTTGGAGAAAAGAGATTTGCTAACTGGCTTGAAAATATGGTTGATTGGGGCATTTCTAGATCTCGTTATTGGGGATGTCCACTTCCAATTTGGACTAATAAAGAAACTGGTGAAATCTATTGTGTAGGTTCAAGAGAAGAACTTCAAGAACTTGCAATTGAAGATGTAGATATAATGAATATGGAATTACATAGACCATATATTGATAATGTACATATTAAATCTCCTAAAACTGGAGATACATTAACTCGTGTTGAAGATGTATTAGACGTATGGTTTGACTCTGGTTCAATGCCATATGCTCAATTCCATTATCCATTTGAAAATAAAGAACTATTTGAATCTCAATTCCCAGCTGATTTCATTGCTGAAGGTTTAGACCAAACAAGAGGTTGGTTCTATGTACTTTTAGTAATTTCTACTTTAATATCTGGTGAACCATGTTTCAAAAATGTAGTAGTTAATGATATGGTTCTTGATGGAAAAGGTAAAAAGATGAGTAAATCTACTGGTAATATCGTAGATCCAATTGAAACTATTACTAAATATGGTGCAGATAATGTTAGATGGTATATGTTTTATGTATCTCCTGTATGGACTCCACTTAAATTTGATATGGATGGTCTTAAAGAAGTACATAGTAAATTCTTTAATCCATTTAAGAATACATATTCATTCTTCCAAACATATGCTAATATCGATGGAATAGATATAAATGAATGTAATGTACCTTATGAAGATAGAGAAGAAATAGATAAATGGTTAATTTCTAAATATAATAAACTAGTTAAGAATGTAACTGAATTCTATGAATCATATGACTTAAACTTAGTTGTTAAAGAAATTACTTCATTTGTTTCAGATGATTTATCTAACTGGTACATTAGACGTAATAGAGATAGATTTTGGGCATCAGAACTTAATAACTCTAAGAAGTCAGTTTATATGACTACTTATGAAATTTTAACTGGAGTTTGTAAATTAGCTGCTCCAATTATTCCTTATACTACTGAAGAAATTTATCAAAATTTAACTGGTGAAGAATCGGTACATTTAGCTGATTTCCCTAAATATGATGAAAAACTTATAAATAAAGAAATCGAAGTTAAGATGGATTTAGTTAGAGATTTAATTTCTACTGGTAGATTTGTTAGAGAAGATACTAAGATTAAAGTAAGACAACCTCTAAGTGAAGCTTTAGTAGATGGTAAATATGAAACTATCTTAGGTGATTTAGTAGAACTAATCAAAGAAGAATTAAATGTTAAGAAAGTTACATTTGTAAGTGACTTATCTAAATATATGAACTTCAATATTAAACCTAACTTTAAAGTATGTGGTGCAATGTTTGGTCCTCGTATGAAAGATTATCAAGCACTTCTTCAAAATTTAAGTGAAGAAGATGAAGAAGCTTTACTTCAAGAAGAAGCTATTACAGTAGAGTTTGACGGAGAAAGATTAGATATTACTCCTGACATGGTTGATGTAAGAATTGAAGCTAAAGAAGGATTCAATGTTGGAATGCAAAATAATAAGTTTGTAATTCTTAATACTGAATTAAGTGAAGAATTAATCCTTGAAGGTTTAGCAAGAGAATTTGTATCCAAAGTACAAAACATAAGAAAGACTATTGGTCTTGAAATATCTGATAGAATTAATTTAACTTACTTTGGTGATGAACTTACTAATAAAGCATTTGAAGCATTTAAAGAATATATTATGTCTGAAACATTAGCTGTTAATTTTGAACTTAAAGATAGTGGAGAAGTTAATGATATTAATGGACATGATGTTAAAATTGAAGTTAAAAAGAATTAATAAAAATCTACACAAAAATGTGTAGATTTTTTATTGATTTCTATAATAAATATATGATATAAATGATGTGAGGAAGCATTATCAATTAATGTTATCTCGGTTTTTTGGTACGCCTAGTCAATGACTAGGTGTTTTTTATTAACCAAAACCCCCGAAGAGAAGACTCTTTGCTATATGATTAATAAAAGAATAATTATAAATAAAATAAAGATAATCTTATCTCTTTTGTTCATAACTAAACACCTCACATTCAATTAGAATGCCGAGATAACATTATGATAATAGATCCTCTACTATTATATATACACGGTGAAGTTTCAATTTTCTCATTATTTTATATAAAAAATGATAAATAATTGTAGATTTTTTATTTTTGTAAATTAAATGTATTTTTCATAGGTATATATAATAAATAATGATATAATTAAATCTAGGAAGGTGATAATAATGGGATTAATTAAAGCTGCAGTAGATGCAACAGGAAACGTAATAGGAGATCAATTTAAAGAGTTTATTACAGTTCCTACTAGTGATCCAAATGTACTTGTTTGTAGGGGAGCAGTACAACACGGTTCTGGAAATTTAAATTATACTGAAGGTGTAATTACTAATGGAAGTACAATCGTAGTTCCAGTTGGTTATGCTATGATGATGGTTGAAAATGGAGCTATTAAAGAATTTAGTGCTGAAGAAGGTACTTATAAATGGGATAGTAATGCTCAACCATCAGTATTTGAAGGTGGTTTCTTTAAAGGTATAGCAGATTCTATTAAAGTAATCGGAAATCGTATTACTTATGGTGGACAAGCTGCTATGGACCAAAGAGTTTATTACATTAATATTAAAAATATTACTGGTAATAAATTCGGAAGCCAACAACCTGAATTCGTAAGTGATCCAAGATATGGTTCTGTTGAAATTACTTTTAATGGAGAATATTCATTTAAAGTAGTTGATCCAGCTGTATTAGTTACTCAAATTTTAGGTACTAATGCTGCAGATGTTGTAACTGTAAATGATGTAGTTGGTGGACAATTAAAAACTCAATTTACATCAAATGTTTCTACATGTATTAGTAATTTAATGATTCAAAATAACATTTCATTTAATAAAGTACAAATGTATAAAAATGATGTTGTTAATGTAATGAATACATTATTAGATGCTTCTTGGACTAAACAATATGGTTTAAGTATCCAAGATGTTGCTCTAAATATTAATGCTAGTGAAGAATCTAAAGAGTTAATTAGAAAACTTGATTCTCAAATTGCTATGGGTAATGCATATGCTGCTAATCCAAATGGTATGATGTCAGCTGCTACTGGTACTGCTATGCAAAATGCTGCTTCTAATCCAAATGGTGCTATGAATGGATTCTTTGGAATGAATATGGCACAAAATATGGGTGGAAACGCAATTAATGCTGCAAATCAAGCTCCTGTACAACAAATGCCAACAGGATCAACTCCTAACCCAGGTGAAGTAAGTGTAAATATAACTACACCAAACTTTCCTGGAGGCGAAAATCAACAACAATAATTGATTTAGCTAATTAAAAAAGGTTTAGAATTTCTAAACCTTTTTTATATATATTTTTATTATTACTAATTTTATAAGTTCTTGAAAATAATTGGTACAATCTATATAATTTTAATAGGTGATTTTTTTATGAATAAACAAAAACTTTTTATTGGTTTATTTGTTTTAATAATAGATCAAGTATTAAAAGGAATTATCGAAACATTAGATAAAAGTTATGTTATAATAGATAAAGTTTTAAGTATTAAATATACAACTAATACTGGAGCTGCATTTTCTCTTTTTGAGAATAATACATTTTTACTTATATTAGTATCTTTATTTATTTTAGTACTTGTATATAATGTATCATTTTCTTTTAAATCAGATAAATTAACTAATTTTACTTTTGGTATTCTTTATGGTGGAATACTTGGTAATTTAATTGATAGAGTTATTTATGGATATGTAAGAGATTTTATTAGTATTGGTAATTTTCCAGTATTTAATATTGCAGATAGTGCGATAGTAATAGGGATTATTTTACTTATAATAATTTCTATTAAAGGAGAATTCCTAAAAAAAGGAGTTGAAAAAGATGAAGATAAGAGTAGAAGAAGAAACAAGCGTAAGAATAGATAAATATCTTACTAAATTTGTTGAAGATTCTAGAAGTTTAATTGATAAAAAGATTGAAGCAGGTTTAATTACTGTTAATGGTGAAAAGGTTAGTACTCATTATATTCCTAGAGTAGATGATGAAATATTTATTAGTGATGAAAATCCTACTCAAGAAGAAATAACAGCTGAAGTAATGCCACTTGATATAGTATATGAAGATGATGATGTAATTATTATTAATAAACCTTCTGGTTTAGTAGTTCATCCTGGTGCTGGAAACTTTAGTGGCACTTTAGTAAATGGACTTATGCATTATACTAAAGATTTAAGTGACGTGAATGGTGATATTAGACCAGGTATTGTTCATAGAATAGATAAAGATACTACTGGTATAATGATTGTTGCTAAAAATAATAAAGCACACGAAATATTAAGTGATGCCTTATCTAGACACGAAATAAAAAGAGATTATATTGCTCTTTTAAAGGGTGAGTTTCCAAGTGATACTGCAACAGTTGATGCTCCAATTGGAAGAGACACACAAAATAGAAAGAAAATGGCTGTTACTAGTAAAAATAGTAAAGATGCTATTACTCATGTACGAGTATTAAAAAGATATAAGGGATTTACTTTAGTAAGATGTTCTTTAGAGACAGGAAGAACTCATCAAATTAGAGTACATATGGCATATACTGGATATCCTATTTATAATGATCCTTTATATGGAATAGGTTCTTCTAATGAATTTGGTCAATTCTTACATTCTACATCAATTGATTTTACTCATCCAACTACTAAAGAGCATATGCATTTTGAAGTAGATTTACCTAAAGAGTTTAAAGAATTTTTAGATACTCTTGAAGAAAAATAAGGAGGAAATATGTATTTAACAGATAATGATGAAATAACTATGAGATTAGTTCATTATTTTGTAACTAAAGAAAATTATCAACCAATAATTGTTAATGGATCAGAAAATGAAATTTGGTTAGAAAATATTGATAAACCTTATTCAGTTATTAGAATAAATGCAAATTATATTCATAATAATGATCAATTACAATATGATTTATATAGATCTAAATCTATTATTAAACAAATAAAGAAAAAAACATTTTCTTTAACTTGTGATATGTTAAATATCCAAATTAATTTAGGTGAAAATGTTGATATTAAATCTATTGAAGATAAACATGTTGATTCAATATATATTGATTCAGCTGATGATAAAAATATATTAGAAATATTTCCTGAAATTAAAAACGATATTGTTGATAAGGGAGATGCAGTAGATTTCTTCTTAAATGTTACTAAAGATATTAATGAAGCTACTGAAAAGAAAAATAAATTATATGAAAAAACTTTTGGTAAGAAAACTATAATTATTACTTATTTATTAATTGCAATTAATTTAGTTGTATTTTTCTTAAGTCAAAGTAATAAAGAATTACTTTTAAGATTTGGAATGAATAAAACATTTGTTGTTGATTATCATGAATATTATAGATTAATAACTGCAGCTTTCTTCCATGTTAATTTATTACATTTAGTATGTAATATGTATTCTTTATATGTTATTGGTAGTCAAATAGAAACTTTACTTGGTAAGTTTAAATTCTTAATTATATACTTTATAAGTGCTATTAGTGCATCACTTCTAAGTGGTCTTTTAACAAATGGTTTATCTGTAGGAGCTAGTGGTGCAATATTTGGTTTACTTGGGTCACTTGTATATTTTGGATATCATTATAGATTATATTTAGGTAACTCTTTAATATATAATGTAATTCCAATTATTATAATAAACTTAGTAATTGGTTTCTCAATTAGTAATATTGATAACTTTGCTCATATTGGAGGACTTCTTGGTGGAGTATTTTCTAGTATGATGGTTGGTATTGAAGGAAAAACTGATAAGAGTGATAGAATTAATGGTGCAATAATTACAATTGTATTTATTGGATTCTTAGCATTTATGTTATTTAAATAGGAGTCTTTTATGTCAAGATATTGTTCTGATTGTGAAAATTTAAATTTAAAAAAAGAAGGCCCACCTGGATGTTATGAATGTAAAAAAAGAAAAAAAGAAAAAGTAAAAAATGTTTGGGCATGCCAAGAAGCTTGTGATAAATATGAGTATGATTGGTCAAGAGGAGAAAAGAAAAGACAAGAAGTCTTTAAAAAAGCTTTAAAAGAAATTCACGTTGATAGAAAACCAATGAAAGCTAGTGAGTTAATTTTATTCTTTATTGTTGTTATTGTATTATGGATAATAATGGCATTAGCAAGTTAAAAGAAGTTAAATATTATTTAACTTCTTTTTGTTTATTAGAATTATGATTGATAGAGTTATAAATATTGCAAGCGAATCAATTGATACATCATAGAAAGATCCACTTCTATATGGAATAAATAATTGATGCATTTCATCAAGTATACTACATGTATATGATATTGTAAGAGTATATAAATATTTTCTATCTGTTATATAATCATTAATTGTTATATATAAAAGATAAGTTAATATTGCAAATTCACTTAAATGAGCTAATTTTCTTATGACTTTTGTAGCACTTTTAAAATAAGATTTATCTCCAATAATTGATATAGTTACTGTATCACTTTTTGAAGATGAAACATAACCATTTTCATTAGAGTAGTGAAATATTATTAATAACCATAATATAAGTAATAATATGTGTATTATTCTCTTCATATTCTTCACCTGAGTTCATTATATTAAAAGATATTTTTTATTTCAATGATTTAAATACTTTAAATATTAGAATTATGCAGGTTTATTAAAAGATATATAGACTTAAAAAGTTTTAATATAGTATAATAAAATAGCGAGGTAGTGTAATGAAAGATATAATAAATAAATTAAATAAAAAGAGTATTGAAAAAGTATTTTTATTAAAACTTTTAATTAATATATTTTGGTTTGGAATAGCTATTTTATTCATTCTTTTTGTGAATGAAGATACTACTAAAAGTAGTCTTATTTTCTTAAGTTTTATGTTAATAATATTTTTTGCAGGAAGACTATTTACTAAGAAGAAATATAATTCAATTAAGAATGATACTTATTATGATATAAAACATGAAATTGAATTATTCTTATTTAAAAGAATAGGTGATATAAAAAGAAATAAAATATATGAAACTAATAAAGAAGAGTTATCTAGAAAAGTATTACAATTTACTTTTAATTTAACTAAGATGATATATGATATTGAATCAGTAATTATTCCTTTATGTGTTTCTTATATAATTATATTTATTGTAACTGCTAAGATATCTGTAATATTTGCTATACTTTTAACTATAATGATTATAGTATTATGTGTATTTAGATATAATAATATAATTTCTAATGATAGTGATTCATGGGTAAATTATAATGATTTACTTAAAGACTTTATTTATAAATTTAATACTATAAAAAAATTAAATATATTTGATTATTGTTATAAAAAGTTAGATGAAAATAAAGATTCTAATTTAGTTGTTTTAAGAGAAGATTATAATGAAGATACATTCTTTTATAATGCATTATATATTTATGGATTTATAATTTTATCTTCATTATTTATTAGATTTGATTCATTTATAGTTATTTTAGGATATATGTGTTTTTATGCTATTATGGCTATTAAGTTTAGAGGACTTATTTATAAGTTAGTTCCTAGTATTAAGAATATATTAAATACTTATTCTAATTATGATGAATTAGAAAACATATTTAAAGATAATGAAGAAACTAAGATGATTAGTTCATTTAAAAATATTACTTTAAAGAATATGTTATATGAATGTAGTGATACTCCTTGTTCAATTAGAGTAGATAATCTTGAGATTGAAAAGGGAGATGAAATAATTATTATGGGTAAACCTGGACAAGGTAAGTCTACAATATTAAATATTTTATCTGGTATGTATGAATTATCTACTGGATCAATTAATGTAGATGGAGAAGAATTAAAGGGTTGTATTGATTTAGCTCATATCTCATTTAATGATCAAGTATTTAATTTAACTTTAAGAGAAAACTTAACTTTAGGTATGAAAGTTAGTGATGAAGTAATCTTACAATATATTGATGAAGTTGGTTTATCTGAATGGTTTGGTTTACTTGGTAATGGATTAGATACTGTACTAGATCAAAAGTATATAGAGATTAATGAAGAAGAATTAATTAAACTTAATATTATAAGAGGTATTGTACTTGATAAGAATCTTTATTTAATTGATGACTTTGGTGAATATTTAGATATAGATTCTGAAAAGAAAGTTGCAGAAATGATAAAGAAGTATTTAAGAAAGAAAACATTTATTATTGTTGCACATAAACCTATATTTACTACAATTTGTAAGAAACATTACTTTATAAAGAATCATACATTACTTGAAAAAGAAACATTATTATAGAATTAAAAGGAGGTATATATGAAAGCTATATTTAGAATATTAAAGAAGTATACATTAGCTATCCTTTTAATTGTTGTTTTATTATTTATGCAAGCACAATGTGATTTAAAGTTACCTGAATATACTTCAAATATTATTAATGTAGGAATTCAAAGTAAAGGAATTGAATATGCTATATTTGATAAAGTAAGTAAGAATACTTTAGATTGCATAGTAGTAGTTTCTGGTGATTATTCTATTTATGATTATTATCAAGAAGATGGAGAAACTTATATACTAAAAGATATTAAAAAAAATGATAAAGAAAAATTAGAATCTATTTTAATTAAACCAATTGTATTCATATCTATGATGTCTACACAAGAAGGATTTGTTAAAAGTCCTGATGCTTTAACTTTTGCAATGTATAATGAAACAGATTATACATTAAGAGATTATTATAAATCTTTAGACAAGATTGAAGATACTATGTTGAAACAATATGCTATTCAAGGTATTCAAAAAGAATATGAAACAATTGGAGTTAATATTAATGAATTCCAAATGAGTTATTTATTTAGAATTGGTGGACTTATGTTACTTCTTACAATTATAGTTGCTGTTATAATTGTAATTTCTTCATTTATTTCTTCTAGAGTAGCTGCATCATTTGGTTATGATTTAAGAGAAGAAATGGTAAGAAAGATTACTTATTTTAATGATGAAGATGTTAATAAGTTTAATACATCAAGTTTAATTACTAGATGTACTAATGATATAAGTCAAATTCAAATGGCTTTAACAATGTTTTTAAGAATGGTTTTATTTGCACCTATTATGGGTATTGGTGCTGTTGTAAAACTAATTGGTAATAAAGCAGGTATGACTTGGGTTATTGCATGTGCAATTGGAGCTATTATATTAATGGTTATGATACTTCTATTTGTTGCATTTCCTAAGTTTAAGAAAATACAAAAATTAATTGATAGATTAAATCAAATTGTTAGAGAACAACTTAATGGTATTCCAGTTGTAAGAGCATTTGCTAATGAAGAGTTGGAAACAGAAAGATTTAATGCTGCTAATACTGATTTAACAAAGGTAAATTTATTTACTAATAAGATAATGGCATTCATGTCACCAGCAATGACAATAATAATGAATGGTACAATGGTACTTGTTTATTGGGTAGCTTTAGGTAAGATAGATGCAGGAACATTACAAGTTGGTACTTTAACTGCATTTTTAACTTATACAATGCATATTATTATGTCGTTTATGATGATATCAATGTTATCTATTATGGGACCACGTGCTATGATTTCTATTAATAGAATTAATGAAGTTTTAAATACTAATAATAAGATGAAAGAATTAAAAGTACCTGATGAATTCGATGAAAAGAAACGTGGTAATATTGAATTTAAAAATGTTTCATTTAAATTTCCTGATGGAAGTGATTATGTACTTAAAAATATTACATTTAGTGCTAAGAAAGGAACTACTACTGCAATAATTGGTGCAACTGGTTCTGGTAAGTCTGCTTTAGTTAAATTAATTCCACGTTTATTTGATATTAATAAAGGTCAAATACTTGTAAGTGGTGTTGATATTAAAAGAGCAGGTCTTAAAGATTTAAGAAATATGATTTCTTATGTACCACAAAAAGGATATTTATTTAATGGTACAGTTGAGTCTAATATTAAATTTAGTAATCCAAGACTTAGTGATGAAGAAATGGAAAATGCTTTAGAAATAGCATGTGCTAAAGATTTTGTATTAGAGAAAAAGAAAAAGTATAAATATGAAATTGCTCAAGGTGGTAATAATGTATCTGGTGGACAAAGACAAAGATTATGTATTGCAAGAGCAATTGCAAAGAATGCTGATATTATAATTTTAGATGATTCTTTATCAGCACTTGATTATAAAACTGATTCTTTAGTTAGAATAAATTTAAATACTAAGTTAAAAGATAAAACTAAAATAATAGTTGCTCAAAGAGTAGCTAGTGTAATGAATGCTGATCAAATAATTGTATTAGATAATGGAGAAATTGTTGGTAAAGGAACACATAAAGATTTATTAAAGAAGTGTCCTATATATAAACAAATTGCTTTATCACAATTAAGAGAGGAGGAATTATAATGAGTAAAGAAGTAAGACCTCCAAGACATAGAGGACAAGGTGGAATGGCACCTGTTGAAAAGGCAAAAGATTTTACAGGTACTATTAAGAAGATTTTAGAAACACTTGATAAAGAAAAATATTTTTTAATAGTTGCATTTATATTTTCAATTGCATCTACAGTATTTTCAATATATGGACCTAAGATACTTGGTAATGCTACACAAAAGATATATGAAGGTGTAATTGCTAAGTTAACTGGTGGAGGATCAATTGATATTGGAAGAGTACATGCTATTTTAAAAAGTGCATTACTTTTATATATTATTAGTGCATTTTGTAATTACTTACAAAGTTATTTAATGAGTATTGCTACTCAAAAGTATACTTTTAGAATTAGAAATCAATTGGAAGAAAAATTACATAAGTTACCATTTTCTTATTATGATAATAATAAAAGAGGAGAAACTTTATCTATTTTTACTAATGATGTAGATAATATGCAAATATGTTTTAATCAAGCATTAACGCAAGCTATAACAAGTATTACTACTGTTGTAGGTATATTTATAATGATGCTTTCTATTAATGTTTCAATGACAATTGTAGCTGTTTTAATTCTTCCTTTAAGTTTATTATTTGTAATTAATATAGTAAGAAAAAGTCAAAAATACTTTAAATTAAATCAAACAAATCTTGGTCATGTTAATGGATCAATTGAAGAAATGTTTTCTGGTCATAATATTGTTAAAACATTTAATGCAGAAGAAAGAATGTTAAAAGAATTTAATAAAAGTAATAAACTTTTAAGAGATAGTGGATGGAAATCACAATTTCTTGGTGGATTAATGCATCCAATAATGATTTCAATTGGAAACCTTGGCTATGTAGGGATTGCCATTATTGGTGGGTATAATATTATTCAAGGAAAAATTAATGTAGGTGAGTTACAATCATTTATTACATATTCTAAGAATTTTACTCAACCAATTACATCTCTTGCACAAGTATTTAATCAAATTCAATCTATGGTTGCATCTGCTGAAAGAATATTTAATTTCCTTAATGAAAAAGAAATTAAAGAAAATAAAAAGGCTTATGAACTTGGTGATGTTAAAGGAAATGTTGAATTTAAAAATGTTTCGTTTGGATATGATGATAATAAGATTATAATTAAGAACTTTAATGCAAAAGTTAAGAGCGGTGAGAAGGTTGCAATTGTAGGACCTACAGGTGCAGGTAAAACAACAATGGTTAAACTTTTAATGCATTTTTATGATATTAATTCTGGTAAGATATTAATAGATAATAATGATATTAATGATATCACATTACAAAGTTTAAGAAAGAATATATCAATGGTTCTACAAGATACATGGTTATTTAATGGAACTATTAAAGAAAATCTTAAGTATGGATCCCCTGATGCATCTGACGAAGAAATAATTGAAGCAGCTAAGGCTGCAAATGTTCATAATTATATAATGGCTTTGCCGGATAAGTATGATACTATTATGGATGAAGAATCAAGTAATATCTCACAAGGACAAAAACAATTACTTACAATAGCAAGAGCAATTCTTGCTGATTCCAAAATATTAATATTAGATGAAGCAACTTCATCTGTTGATACAAGAACAGAAGAATTAATTCAAGAATCAATGGATAATTTAATGGAAGGAAGAACATCATTTGTAATTGCACATAGACTTTCAACCATTAAAAATGCTGATTTAATATTAGTTATGGATAAGGGGGATATTATTGAGTCAGGAACACATGATGAATTGTTAAAAAAACATGGCTTTTATGCTAATCTTTATAATTCACAATTTGAAAAATAAAATAGATAGGAAATTTATATGAATAACGAAGAAAATAATTTAAATAATCAATCTAATACATCAGAACCAATTGTTTCAAATCCTGATGTAGCATTTGGTTCTACAAATACAGGAAGTGTAGTTCCACAAAATGACGTTGCACCTCAAAATAATGTTGGAGTTGTAGAAACTCCAAGTGTAATTTCTCCAGTTGTTGAAGAGACACAACCAGTTGAATCTCAACCTGTTGCTCCGGTTGCCCCAGTACCTCCTGTTGAACCAATTGCTCCAGTAGCTCCTGTTGAGATGTCTACACCAGTAGCTCCAACAACTCCAGTAGCTCCAGTTACACCAACTGTTGAACAACCTCAAGTTAATATGGAAGCTCAACCAGTAAACAATGATCAAGTAATGCAAGCTGGTGCTGTAGCAACAACTCCAGTTTCTGATACTAATCAACAAAATAATATGTCTGTTTCTGATTTAATGGTTCCACCTGTAGGGGAAGCTAATAATTCAAATCAAGATATCAATTATAATCAATATGTAGAAGCAAAGAATGATGTTGTTAATAATGATTCATTAATTAGAGCTTTTGTTGGCGAAAAGTATGATTCATTTGTTAATGATAAATTTAATGTAGGAGCATTCTTCTTTACTTTACTTTATATGCTTTATAGAAAAATGTATGTATATGCTTTAATATATTTTGTATGTTTATCTGCATTAGAAGCTGTTGCAGTAAAATTCTTTTATTCAACAATTATAATTAATATTCTTTGTGGTTTATTTATGAATAAAGTATATTTATATTTTGCGAATAAAAAGGTTGAAAGTATTAAACAAGCAAATGCTGGTAAGAGCGATGAAGAATTAAAAGCTATTTGTATTAAAAAAGGTGGTACAAGCGTTGGAGCTGCAATATTTGGTGGATGTTTATCAGCTATACTTTTATTATTAATTCTATTTATTGTCTTAGGTACAGTATTTTTAGGAATGTTAGGAATTACTTCTAAAGGTCCTGGTAACTCTGGTGTTAATGACACAAGTGGAGCTATAATTGAAGATGCTTCAATTAATGGACATACTTGCTTTAATAGTAAATGTACTATTTATATTGGATCTAAAGAATATTCCTTAAATACTGATAATAATAATTTTGTTGTTACTATTTTAAAAGATTATGATGATTATGTTAGAATTGATTTATATTACAATACAGCTAAAAGTGATACAATCGTAGGATATAAAATCTATGATAAAGATACTGGTAAAGAAATTACTAATGTTAATAATGAAGATGATTTAAAAAAAGAATTAGGACTAACTACAACTGATAGTTACGGTTATGAAGAAGCTTAGAAAGTAAGAATTCATTCTTACTTTTTTTTGAGTGATTTAGATTTAAAATATTATGTATGGAGTAATATATGAAAAAAGATGATATTAGTTTTGATGAATTTGTTAAAGTTAAAAATAATGTTTTATATAATGAAGATTGTTTAAAAGCTTTTGTAGGAGAAGCTTATGATAATTTTTTAAATAAAAAATTTAATATAGGAGCTTTTCTTTTAACGTTTGTTTATATGATTTATAGAAAAACATATCTTTATGCTTTTTTAACATTTTTATTATGTGGATTTGTATTTCAAAAGTTCGAAATATATATTATTTTTTCTATTGTTATTGGTTTTGTTTATAATCCAATATATTTATCTTTTGCTAGAAATAAAGTAGAAAAAATAAAGAATAAAAATAAAGATAAAGATGATAATGAATTAAATGATATTTGTAGTAAAGCAGGTGGAGTAAGTGTAGTTTCTGTTATACTTTCTTGTTGTTTAACTTGGGTAATTTTGAATATAGTAGTTTTAGTTTTTATTATTATCGGTTTAATACCACATTATAAAGATATATTTGACTTAATAAAAAAAGAAATGGCTGAAAATAATACTAGTGGTGAAGTTATTGAAAACGCATACATTAGTAGTACTAGTTGTGAATTAACTGGCTGTAAAGTTGAAATTGAAGGAAATAATGAAGTTAAAGAATATATTCTTAACACAAATAATAATGAGTTAGTTTTAGCTGCTTCTATGTATGTTAATTATGTAAGATTAGATTTATATTATTCTGATGATATTATCGAAGGATATAAAATATATAATTTGTTAACTGATGAAGAATTAATTGATGTTAAAGATGAAACTGATTTAAGAAATAGATTAAATTTATTAGAAGAAGGAACTTATACTAAAGAATTGAAGTTAGAATTCTTTAGACAAACTACGGTATTTGATAGAGATGCTGGTTATATATTATGTTATGAATTAGATTTTGTTGATAGTGATAGAAAGTATACAATGTATTATTTAGGTGATGATGATTCAATTCTTGAAAATAATAAGACTTATAATGTTAAATTTGAATTAAAGATTAATGATGATAAAGAAGATGTTTATAAGATAATTTTAATTGATAAAATTAACTAGGGGATATTATGAAACATATAGTATTAGGTGAAAAACAAAAAGATAAGAAATATGATTTTAGAGAAACATGTTTTGGTTTATATTCTATGGATGGAAAAGTACTTGTTACTTATGATAAAAAGTATAATCAATATACATTTATTGGTGGTGGTATTGATGAGGGAGAATCAAAGAGTGATACACTAAAAAGAGAATTCTTAGAAGAAGTAGGTATTACCATAAAGAATATTAAACAGTTTATTACAATTGACTGTTATTGGTTAGCAAATGGTGATTATCCAATGGAATCTTTAGCTAACTTCTATTTAATTGATATAGAGTCATATTTAGATATTGATAAAGAAGGTAACTATGAGTTTATAGATATAAATGAGTTAGATTTACCACTTCCATATCAAAGAAAAGCATTAGAACTTTATAAAGAATATTTAAAAATAATATAAATTAAGAAAAAAAGAATAGGCGACTATGAAATGAACCCCTTAGAGTAGACATTATAAAAAAAACACATTGTTAGTTATGTTAGAATACACTTCCGAAAGGAGGTGTTTTCTAATGGCGAGAAAAGGACAAATTTTTAATCACTATTCGGATGAATTAAGAAATGA
>JAFSVF010000012.1 GCA_017450205.1 Bacilli bacterium
AACTCCTTGTTTTTTTAATTTTTGTAAAAACTCTTTTAATTGTGGATGAGACGTAACTTTTCCGCCTCCAAGAGCCATCTCTGTTCCTGCTTGTAAACCATCAATAAATTTTAAATTCATTATATCTCCTGGTTGTCCTTCGGGATTTGATTTTTCGTGGCACATTGGACACATTTGGTCACACCAATTTGTTATTTTAAAATCCATACTAAGTGGAAATTCTAAATTTGGTTCCTCTCCATCTGGAATATCTATAATACGCGTGCCATCATCAAAAATTTCCACTTTAATATTACCATCTTTATATTTATTTAATAATTTCATTTTTTCACCTCTCAATTTTAATTTCTAATACCTCATAACTTTCTTTAAATAGTTCATATACAAACTTCTTTTTAGCTGGGGACATCAAATCTAATTCTTTTTCTGTTTCGTGATAATAGCTACCATAAGGACAACCTTCACATCCAGTCCTCTTTATATGATTATATATTTCTGGAACTTCTATATTATATTTAGATATAATTCCTTCCAAAATATCATCTGTTAAATTATGTATTGGTGTGAATTTGCCATTTTTAGAAAAGCAAGTTGTATACTGTCTTTTTCTTAAAGCAGATTCTTCACTTCTAATACCTAGTATTGCCTTTTTGCCACTTTCTTTTTCAAAATCGTGAGCAGGCTTCTTTTTTAAATAATAACAACATAAATGAGTTATATTGTGAGCATTACCACTTTTAACATAATTTCTTGCTTTTTTGGAAATACCACTAAATCCTTTATTATAAGTCCCATCGATTTTTTGTTGTATTGTTTTTGATGGCTTTTTGCCTTTTCTAAGAGCGTTTTGATAATAATAAATATAAAAGTCTTGCTCTTTACTAAAACACGGTATACCATATTTTTCTTTGATTTCAAAAGGCTTTAAAGACGGGAACAAAACTTTATCACAATTTTTCATAATTCTTTTTAAGATTTGCGGATTTTCCATATAAGTGTTAATACCAACAATCATAATTTCTTTATCCTTAAGATATTCTTTGATAAACCAATATAATAAATGGCTATCTTTTCCTCCAGAATAACTTAAATAATAATCTTTAGGATTAATTTGTGCAAATTTTATTTTTAAATCTATTAAATATAAGTCTACGTTGTCGTACCCCCCCCACTTAAGACATCATTAACGCGTTTAATATCTTCAAGCTCAATAGTTTCTTTATTAATGATATCTGTAGGAGTAATACAAATTCCATTTGGATATTTCTTATCGGATTTAATAATCTGTATAATATATTGATTATCCATTAGTAGTCCGTTCCATAGTAGCCGAATGCTACCACTGTCTCACCACTATTGGTTGTATATGAATCTTCATATTTTTCATACTCAAATTGGTCGTCCCATTCCTCATATGTCAAAGGAATTTCATAATAATCGCAATCTTCTAAATATGTTTCAATTTCTTCCTTTGTAATTTCTGATAAATTTTCTTCAGTACATAGCTTATCTATTTCTTTATATGGAACAATTACATTTTTATAAATATAATTCCCATTATCATATTTGGCTTTTTCTCGAATTATATTTTTCTTTATTACCTTTTCTCTTCCTTCTTCATTATAGAAATTTCCATTATCTTGGCAATAATAAAGTTCTCCATTCTTCCATTTATCAAAATCGCTTTTATTACACATAGTAATTGAATGTGTGCTAGAACTATTAGTTTCAAATGTTCCTCTTCTTATTAATTTCATATTATCTCTCCATTCCGTAAGGGCAATTTTCATTCTCAATATAGACCTTACTATTAAATATTATATCTTTTATTCTAGTTTTGAACTTATCTTTATTATATTTACCGTTTTCATCCTCTTCTATATCTAACATATTTTCTATAGAATCATATTCGGTATATGTTTGTTCAAAATATGGAAACCAATTATTTGAAGGCATTTCTATTTCTATCTCTGTTCCAGTTTCTTCAAAAACAACTTCTTTTAACCAAACAAATAAATCTTGAGTTATTAATTTTCTGAAATATTCTTTTTTATATATTTCATCATCTCTTCGTTCATATTCCCAATTTTCATAAAGTTCGCTATCTTCATAAACAGAGGCAATCATATTTATTAAGAATCTTAATTTGGAAATTTCAGTGTTATGTGTATCACAAGCATAAGTTTCATCACTTCCACCAACATCTCCGAATTCAGATACCATATAAACATCTTTATAATTTCTAGGAATATTATTTTCTTGTGGTTTTTCATATCTACATATACTTATACTATGCGTAGAACTACTATTTGTTTCAAAAACATTATTTCTTACTAATTTCATATTCTAATTTCCTTTCAAAAATACATCATTTTCTTTTTCATATTCTCTTAATTTATCCCAAAATTCTCCAGTATCAAGAGTATATTCATTCCAATATCTATCCCAATATTCATCTTTAATACAACCACGTTCATCTAACCATTCTTTTGGAGGTAATTCTCCTTTTTCATTCATTCTATGGTCTCCCTCTTTATAGTCATATTCAAATCCTATTGTTTTAATATTATAACCACGATATTCATCCCCACCAATAGTTATATAACTTTCTTTGTTGAAAATAAATCTTTTAATAAATTCATAATCATTAAAAACTTTATTAAGAAAATCATCTTCATCAGTAAATTGTCCAACGTGGTCAACATAAGGACTCCACCAACTATCATTCCTAATGATTATATGGTCTTTTACTAAATCATCTTTTCCATTACTATCAATATAATTAAATATATCATTGGGCTTTGGGTCTCCTTCATAAGGTTTATATTTAACTATGTTATAAACCTCATTATAAGCCTTATTAACATTTTCTTTAAATCTTTCTATCATCTCAGATGTTATTTTAAATTTATTTTCAGCCCACTCATTTAATTCTTTAATAGTTATATATACATAAGCAAGTTTTTCATCCCAGTTATCAACTAAACGGCTTTCTTCTCTCCCATAACTATAATTATGGTCTAAGCTATCTCCTAATTCATAATTTTCATTATCTACTTTGTGAGGAATTACAAGGGCGTGTGTAGAAGAAGAATTGGTTTCAAAGGTATTTCTTCTAATTAACCTCATTCTACCACCTCTCGCCTCTATAAATACTCATTATAACATTATCTCCAAGTTCTTTTTGTTCAACTTCGGCATAATTATCAATATATTCTTTTGAAGCATTACCATCATCTATTACATCATAATAATCGCTTTCCATAAAATCATACTCACTATCAAAATGTTCTCCTTTATAATCAATAGAACCATCTTCATTTCTTATGATTTCTTTATCTTGTTCACTTAAATCTTCGGCAGTTCCATTGTATAAATTTAAAACTTTTTTATTTTCTTGCCAAGCTTTGTAATCATCTTTAGAAATAATTACAAGTGCGTGGGTACTACTGCTATTAGTTTCAAAAGTATTTCTTCTTATTAATTTCATATCGACACCTCTAATTTCCTTTATAGTAATGATAATAGTCTGGGTTATCATCTAAATCATCTAAATCATAACCATCGGCATTATCATTTCCAGTTCTTACATAACCATCTAAAATAGCATTAACAAACAATTCTTCATTTTCAAATATTTCATCTAAAAATTCTTTTAATTCGTAACAATGGTCTACATAACCTTGCATACTATCTAAATATTTCCATTCAAGATTTCCATTCTCATCATAATGTTCATCAAATTTAGGCTCTTCAAATTCTATTCTTTTGTAATAAGGGCTTAATATATTTATGATTTTTTGTTTATATTCTTCACATTCATTAGGATAAATATCACAAATTGCAGTCCAAATATAGTCTTTTAATTCGTGTTTTCCATAAGCCCAACCAAATTCTCCTATATGAAAATAAATACTTGGTCTGACACCTTTTGATAAATTTTTATCTATTTTTCTAGGAATTGTAATTGCGTGAGTTGAACTTGAATTGGTTTCAAATGTTTTTCGTCTAATCAATTTCATTTCCTTTTCCTCCTAAATCTTCATATTCTAAATATAACTCTCTAAAGTCATCATCTATTTGAGCATAATATTCAAATTTCTTCTTTTTATCTATTTCAGCAAATTTGCTTTCCATCTTTTTTTGAAGTTCTTCCATTCTCTTCTTTCTTTCAATTTCTTCTACCCAGTCTGATAAATTTATATCTTTTAAATATCTATATTCTTTTGCAGAGGAAGGAATACAATCTTCTTGACAAAATTCTTTATATACTCTTCCTATAAAAACTCCACATCCTATATGTTCAACTACCACAAAAGAATCTTCTTTTAATTCTTTATTAGATGCTATTATAATACTATCTCTATTATTAATTCTTAATATTCCACTAGCATATTCTACTGTGTAATAATATATTTTATTTTCTTTTTTCTTTCTCATTCTAAACACCTCTCTATTATTTAATTAATCTCTTCCAAATATAATCATTTTTCCATCAGATAAAACTTCATCAAGTAAATCTCTTTCGTCAACCATATCTCTTAAAACTTCATCCAAGTCGTGTTCCCAACTTTGAAGTTGATGATTTATTTCTACAATATCTTCTAAATCTCCGTCGTATTTTTCAGGAAATACAATTCTTTTGCCGTATCTTTCTTGAACATAATATTCTATTCTTTTAAAATCTCTATTTTCCTTAACTTGTTCAATTAAATCTTCATAATTTTCTGCATTCCATTTATACCAACTAATAATATGTGATACTAAATAGCTTACTTTATCTTCTAATGTTACTAATGGTTCTTCTTCGTCAAAAAATCTAATTTTAATATTATTCCCAAAAGGAATATAATCTTTTCCTAAATTATTTGTAGTAGTTAATGCGTGTGTTGAACTACTATTTGTTTCAAATGTTTCTCTTCTAATTTTTTTCACAATTATTCATCTCCCCACAAATTATAGAATTCCATTTAATCTTTTTATAACATCTTCTGAAGTATGTCCATCAAATTCATATTTTGATTTTTCATATTCTGGTATTTTAAATAAATCCCAATCTTTCATTTCATAATGATTACTTATTTGTCCAGTCGGTAATATTGCCACAACAATAAACCACTTTCCATCAAAACAATCTTCTCCATCAAAATGCTTTTTAGATTTATAAACTTCGTATTTACCGTTTTCAGCCCATTCATTAAATAAAGCTGCATTATAAATCTTTCTAAATTCGTATAGTTCTTTAAAAGAATGATAACCGTCGCTAATATCTTCTATTTTATCAGCATCAAATATAAATCTAGCCATTCAAAAACCTCCTATTTTATAAATTAATGATAACATATTAATATTATTTTGTCAATATTACTTTCCAAAATACACCCACCATCTATAAATTGTTTTATTCATTTTTTCTTCTTTTAATTGAATTATTTTATTATTATTTTCTATATATAAATTTATTTGTTGTTTAACTAATTGGTCAGCTTTTAAGTCTGGATATAAATTAATAAGTTGAATATAACTATCAGTTTTTAATTCTTTATATGTGTTGCCTTCATATTCCATATAATTTTTAACAACAATTTCCATTTTTTCTTCTATTTCTTTATTTTTATTTTGATATAACTCAATTCTTTGGTCTATAACCCTTGCTCCAACCAAACTGCTTATGCAACATATTAAGCCTATTATTTTAATGATAAATCCTATAATACCAGCACCCGTAATAAATGTACCAATTTCTTCATCATTTGGATAAACAAACAACCCTAAAATTATAATTGCTATAGATATTAAAATTAATATTATTAACATTGTTCTTCCTCCTTTGGTTTTTCTTCTTCTGTTATAACATCTTTAACCTCTTCAAAAGTTTCATAATAATTATTTTTATATACAAAACCATTTTCTAATTTTTGGATATTTTTATTTAAATATTTAATGACTTCTTCATCAATTTTTTTATGTACTTCATCTTTAAATTCATCATATCTATCCGCACAGCACTCTAAACCATCAGTAAAAACTTCAACATAATTATTTTCTGTTATTCTAACGCCATAAAAAGTACCTTTATATTCTAAATAGAAATTTACTTTATCTTTATTTTCATTAATTGAAAATTCATAATAAATGTCATTATAAGATTTTTCGTAATATTTTTCCATTGCTTCTTTAATTAATTGGTCTACTTCATTTTTCTTTTCATCGTCTAGCAAATTGTATAAATCATCAAACTCAAGAACTTTCAAATGTTTAGTTTCATATTGTGTTTCTACTTTAGCCTCATAATAACTCCAAGCAGGTTCAATTTCTACTTCGACTGGAGTATATTCACAAAATTGCCATTCCCAACCATTTGAATAGTAGCCGTATTTGTCGTCTATTAAATATAATTCATTTTTAATCCAACTACCTTTAATCGTTCCTTGTTTAAATAATTTTGAAATAGCACTAATTTTTTGTTTTAAAGTAAAATCATTAACAAAACCCCACGAATGTATATTATTTACTCTTGTTTTATCATCATTATCAAAATGAATATCTTGTTTATTTCCATTTGTAAATTCATATTTTAAAGTTAATCCCATATTTACACCTCTTGATTTTCATATATATTACCCATAATTTTCATTTGACTTAAATGTTTCATTGAAGAACTAGGTATGTGTCCTTTAATTTGGAAACTAGCATTATCTTTGTTCCACTGAATAATTCCAGTTTCGTTAGGCTTAGTCCATTCATAATCGAACATAACAATATCTCCTTCAAAAACCTTTGTGCCATTTTTATCAATTAATCCAGTGTCTTGAGAAAGAATAAATCTTGTTGGCATAATCATCATACTTGTCAAAAACCTATATCTAGGACTTAAAGTTAAAGTACCATCATTCTCTATTTCAACAGCACCTAATTTTTGATAATCATCTAAAGAAATAAATTTTTTATCAACATTATCCCATACTCTAAAATTAATTTCTCTCATTAATCATCTCCTCCTCCTACTTTACAACAACACCATATAAAGAATAATAGTAATAATATAATTAATTTCCAAACCATATTATTCCTCCTTCTTTTCAACTTCCTCTTTTTTATTTTCAGCCATTTTTATTAGAACATTTAAGTCCCATTGTGCTTTACTTAATTTTTCTAAAATATAATTGTAGTGTGTTTTCCCATTAGTAGCAAAATCATTTTTTATAATTTGAACTTGCTCTAAAATATTTGAACACATACTTTGTATTCTTTCATTATTCTCTATCACAATTTTCTACCTCTTCTCTTAAACTTCTTATATCTGAATCTGTTATAAAATAATAGTGTGAAAATCTACGACCAATTAAACAATTAGGATATAATAAATCACTTAATGAAACAAATATTTTATTTTCGACATTATCTTCTTTTTTTAATAACACATTTTTATATTCATCAGCTAATATATTTGTATCAAATATTAATAAAATATTATCACTCGAACTTGTCATACAATATTGTAAATAATTTAAAGCATCTTTTAAACCATCATTTATATACATAGTTATCACTCCAT
>JAFSVF010000013.1 GCA_017450205.1 Bacilli bacterium
TAAAGCAAAAGCAGTTAATGATGTAATAAGTGGTAAATATGGTACTGGTGATGAAAGAAAAGAAGCGTTAAGAAAAGCTGGTTTTGATCCTAATGAAATTCAAAAGATGGTAAATGATAAACTTAATGGTGGAGGTTCATCATCTAATAGTGGAAAAACTGAAACTAATCCAAGTGAATCATCTCAAAGCGAAAGACCTGAAGAACCAAAAGATACAAGCGGAAATAACGATGCTGGATATAGAACTGGTACTTATGGAGTTCCTGCCGTTAATGAAAAAGGTTTAATTGTTACGCAAGAGAGTCAAGCGGGACAAGATGTTATTAATAAGCTATTTGCAGAAATTCCTACACATTCAAATGGTACACATAGTGCAGAATTAGATGCTATGATTGATAATTTATCGGCTGAAGAGTGTGCTTGGGTTTTAACAAGAATTGAAAATGAGGGATTTGGTCAAACAGGTGCTGGTTATAGTACAGCAACTCCAGAAGCTCATAAAACATTTATTGAAGATCAATTATATGGTAGATTTGGTGGAGATATTCATAATCTATTAAAAGTTTGGGGAACATTTACTTATAGCGGTTATTAAAACAAAATAAAAACTCAACATTGTTGAGTTTTTTATTATTCAGTAACATCAATTCTTATGTTAACAGGATCTTCATCTAAAATTATTTTACTATTAGAAGTACTTGTTTCTTCATTAATAGTTATTGTATTACCATCATTTTCTATATTAAATTTTGGTTCTTCATCTAATCTAATTATTTTTCCTTCTTCAGATTTCATATTTCTAAGAATATCTCTTATTTTTTGAATTGAATCTACATTAGCTTCAGGAGTATTTTCTTCTTCTAAATGAAATATAGGATCTTCATCTAAAGAAAATGCATTTCCAGTTGTTCCTAGATTAAAGATTGGATCTTCTGATAGAATAATTACTTTATTAGATGCTAATGTATTTCCAATTGGATCTTCATCTAAAATTATTTTTTTACCTGTTTTTGTCATTATTGAGATTGGATCTTCATCAAGAACTATTTTATTTCCAATATTAAATTCTGGATCTTCATCTAATATTATTTTCTTACCAGTATTATCGATATAGAATACAGGATCTGAATCTAATACTATTTTCTTTCCTGATTTTGTTTCAATAATTACTGGATCTTCATCGGTAACGAATGCTCCAACATCACCTTCATATGCGTATGCTCCGTTTGTTGGTGTATCTTCCATAGGATCTTCATTTAATACTATTTTAATACCGGTATTATTTAACATTTGTGCTTTTGCATCTATTTTATCTTCAATATCACTCTTGAAAGTTAATATACTATTTAATAATATGTCATAATGTAGACTAGCAATTTTAATTTTTTCTTTTTCTTTATCATCTTTAGTATTTTCTTCTTGCTTATTACCTTCATCGATGATGGCCAATCTAGCATCACTTATAATAGAATATATTTTATCTAGATATTCTTTCATAGTTATCCCTCTATTCTTTTTCTTAATTTTACCAAGTTAATAATAAAATGTAAATGCGCATTACTTTTTTATTTGAAAAAAGAATAATATATTATAATAATTATAGGGTGATTTTATGAATACTCATTATTTTAGAAAAATATCTGTAGTTACTTATAATTTTAAGAAATTTCAAGTTTTTAAAGATGAAAATAATAAATATGCATTTTTAGAGATAGGGAAAGATAATAAATTTCATTATCCAACTTTAGATGATTTTATTGGTCTTGCTAATATTTTTGCTAAAGATTTAGATAAAGAAGTTTATTTTAGAAATACTAAAAATAATGATAATAAATATTACTTTAAATCTTTTGTATGTACATCGACTGCTATCTTAGCTTTAAGCTCTGCTTTATTTTATGGGCTCAAAAATCAAAATGTTTTTACTAGTGATAAAGTCCCTGATGTTATTGCAATAACTGATAATTATGAACCTGAAGAACTAAAACAAGATAATGTTAGTAATGAAGTTACAGTTGAAATAGTTCAAGAAAAAGATGAACCTAAGGTTGTTGTTACTTTTCATGAGGATCCATTAGAAGTTAAAGAAGAAACTCAAGAAAATACATATGAAAGAAGTAAAGTAGTTACTGATGATATGTATGGTGTCTATGGTTCCCAAGTAGATATTTATGATTCAACTGCTTTAAATAAATTCTTAGGAGAAAAAAATATTACTATTAATGATATTAATAGCGCAGTTGATAATAATACTAATTTAAATGATGATTTAAAATCAGTTATTAAAGAATTTGCTCAAACAATTATGTCTACTTATCCATCAATTGATATGAGATTATTCTATGAGAATGTTAAAAGATTAAGTGTTGTTTATGAAACTCAAGAAGCTATAGATAATCATGGTGATATGATTGCTTGGTTCAATTATGAATATGGACAAATTCATGTTAATGAAAATATTAATTTATCTCCTAGTTCATATGATTTAATGGTTTTAAGACATGAGATATGTCATATGATTTCATTAGGGTTCTTGTATGAAAATGATCAAAAGATAGTTTGCATAACTAAAAATGGTGGATATGGAGAATACTTACAAGAAGCTATTGATGTTTACTTATCTTCTGAACCATATGAAAATGAATACAATTTTACAGATTTTGGTTATGGTGTAAGTGCTAATGAATTAGAAGTAATTGTTGAAGCAATTCCAAATTTCGATATTTCAGTATTAGCTAATCAAGATGTATATAATATAGCTAGTTATTTAGATAAAGTTAATCCAAATGATGTAAGTGCTTCAAGACTTATTGATTTAATGGATATGCAAACAATTGCTTTCTATAATATGAATAATTTACAAGTAGAAAATACTGAATTTAAAGATTTATATAGATATATTGCTAATACATATTTAAATTATGTAGTTACTCCAGATATGAGTGCTGAAGAAATTGAAAATATAAAGAATAATCTAGTGAATGAATTAAATCGTAATCTTGGATATTCAGTAAATGTTACTTATTATGATGAAATAACCAATACATTTAATGATTATATGGAAAAGAATAATATCGAACAAAACTATAAAACAAAATAGTTTTGTTTTTTTATTATCTAGATATGTATAGTTTTATGTTATAATAGCGTTGCGTATAAGAAAGGATGTGAATAAATGAAAGTAATCATTGCTGAAAAACCAAGTCTTGGACGTAATATTGTATCTGCTATTAAAGATATGAAAAGAGAAGATGGTTTTTATATTGGAAAAGAATATATAGTTACTTGGGCATTTGGTCATTTATTCACTCTTGCTGATATTGAAGATTATCCTGGTCATGAAAATAACTTAGGTAGATGGACTATGGATAATTTACCTTGTTTTCCTGAAAATTTTATTTTTAATTTAAAAAAGGATGCTAGTAAACAAATAGATAAAGGTATTAATAAACAATTTAATATTATCAAAACTCTTTGCGAGAGAAAAGATGTTGATGAAATAATAAATGCGGGAGATGCTGATCGTGAAGGTGAAGTAATAGTTAGACTTATTACTAATAATATTAATACTGAAGGTAAAAAGTTAACTAGACTTTGGCTTCCTGATCAAACTGAAGAAACTATTAATGCTGCATTAAAGGATTTAAAAAATGAAACTGAATATAATAATCTTGCTAATGAGGGGTTAGCAAGAACTTATATAGATTGGTTATATGGTGTTAATTTAACAAGATATGCAACACTTAAGACAGGTACTCTTTTAAGAGTTGGTAGAGTAATTATTCCAATTGTAAAAGCAATTTATGATAGAGATTTAGCTATTAGAAATTTTGTTCCTGAAATGTATTATGGAATGCAATCTGTTGAAAAGACTAATGGTGAAGAGATTACTTTAGATTCTAAAGAAAAGTTTAATAAAAATGAGAATGCTAAAGTTCTTGATATGTGTAAAAAATATAATGAAGCTAAAGCATTTGTAGTAGATAAAAAAGTTAAAAAAGATAAATTAAATCCTTCTAAGTTATATTCTTTATCTAAGTTACAAAATGTATTAGGCAAGAAATATAAAATGAATATGGAAAAGTCATTATCTTTGGTACAAGGATTATATGAAAAAGGATATTTAACTTATCCAAGAACTAATTCCGAGTATTTAGCTACTGCTGAAAAAGATAAGATGAAAACTATTATTAGTAATATTTCTAAGTTAGGTTATCCAGTTGAGTTTAAAGATAAGAAAACTATATTCGATGATTCGAAGATTGAGTCACACTCAGCTTTAACACCTACTTTTAAAATTCCTAAAAAGGATCAATTAAGTGAAGATGAGTTTATTGTATATCAAACAGTATTTAAAAGATTTGTTGCAGTATTTTGTTCGATAGATTGTGAAATTGAAAAGACGGAAATTAAGATTAAGATTGGAGAATATGAAGAGTTTAATCTTAAAGGTACAATAATTGTAGTTCCTGGCTGGACTAAGTATGATGATACTAATACTAAAGATAAAATACTTCCTAATTTAAATGTAGGTGATGAAGTAGTAATAAACTTTAAACCAAAAGAAAAAGAGACTACTCCTCCTAAACACTATACAATTGAGACTTTAAATAATTATTTAAAGAATCCTTTTAAAGAAGATAAAAAACGTTTAGAAGAGGAAGAAGTAGATGAGTCTTCAATTGATGATACTGAAGACTATAAAGCAATATTTGAAGGATTAGAGTTGGGTACTGAAGCAACTCGTACTGGTATTATTGATAATGCTATAAAATCTAAATATATTGATCTTAAAAAAGATGTTTATTATATACTTTCTGATGGTGAATACTTAATTAATTCACTTATTCAAATGGAAATAAGTATGGATAAATATAAAACCAGTGAAATGGGTAAAGCATTAAAGAAAGTATTTCATGATGAAATCGGAATTAATGATGCTGTTAGTTTAGCAACAAATGAAATATCTTCTATATTTAATATGAAAAATGATGATAAATCTACTGGTTTTTATGGTGAAAAGATTGGCGTTTGTCCTAAATGTGGTAATGATATAATCAAAGGAAAATATTATTATGGTTGTAAGGATTATAAGAATTGTAATTTTAGAATTCCGATTACGTTATGTGGTAGAGTAATAACTCTAAATGAAGCAAAAGATATATTAGAAAACAAGATTAGTAAAGAACTTGATGGTTTTATTTCAAAAAAGGGAACTAACTTTAAAGCAAAATTAAAAATTGATGATGATAAAATAGTTTTTGATTTTAATTAAAAAAATATAAAAATCTATTGACTTTAATATTACTTATGATATATTTAAAGTGACTTAGTAAGATAGGGTTGATGAAATTTAATTGTACATTTCGATAGAATGAACTGTACTTGATAGCTGTGGGCTATCCTTTAAGGTTGAGAGATTGAGTTCTTTCCCGACGATTGGTAAAAATCGTATACTTATTGACCCAGCATTTAGTTGATGGTGCATGCTTATATGGTAAGAGACTTTATAAGATGTGCTGATTGATTAATTGTTAGTAAAGGTTGAACTGGTAATAACACCTACTAAGTTTATGCGCATGTGGTTGAGTATACCTAAGTTATTGATTCTTAAATTAGTCTGATCAACTATAAGAATTGTTCAAATTATACTCCGAAAAACTTTGGAAGTCAGACCAAAGTTTTTTGTTGGCCTTATTTACAATTTTTCTACAATTAATTATAATTTTGTTAAGGTGATACTATGAAAAGAAGAGGGTTGAAAAATAAGAATATTAATATATTTACTCTTATTGGTATTTATTTATTATTTGGACTATTGTTTATTATTTTAGTAGTTGGTATAAATATTGATTCTTTAAGAGTTAATGACTTATTTGATACTAATGCAAGAAAAGTATATGATGAATTAGATAAAATTATTGATATTCAAGAGTCTGCTATTTCTAAAATAAAAGAAGCAAGTAAAAATGGAAATTATAATTTCAGTAATCCATATGTACTTGTTAATCCTTTTTCTTTAAATCCTTGTTCTGCTATTATGGTATTTACTACTGATGAACCATTTAAAGTTAATGTAGAAATTAATGATAGAGTTATTGGTGAAACTGATGCTTCCTCTGTACATATTATTCCTATATATGGTTTATATGAAAATAATTTTAATCAAATTGTTTTGACTCTAGAAGATGGTTCCGTACATGAACAAATAATTCAAACTGAAGATTTATATTCTAATCTTAAAGTTGAAAAAACTAATAGAGATCCTAGTTCGTTACTTTTAAGCTATTATGCTAGTGGTGATTTAACTTCAGTTTATGGATATAGTTATTATAATGATGTTAATTTCTTAATTAGTGGATTAAATTATATTTCTTCATATAATGTAATTGAAGATGGTTTAACTCTTGAATATAATTCAGTAAAGGGATTAGATACATTATTAATTGATATCGATTATTTAGGAAGAATAAAAAAAGTATATAGAAAAAATAATAATTATTCTGCTGATAATGAAATTGAAATTCAATTATATAAAAATGGTATAAAGAATTATAATTTAAATAAATTTGTATCTGATGATAAATTAACTGAATTTAGTATTTTAGATTTTGATAATACAGTAGAGAATTTATCTAAAGCACATTTATATTTTAAAGAATTTTCTATATCAGTTAATAACTCATATCTAACATATAAGTTAGATGAAAAAGGATATTTAATACTTGTTAGAAATGATGGTGTAATATTATCTTATTATATAGATGATGCTAAAAATATTAAGATAGATGATAATTATGAATACTCATTATTCTTAAATGCAGATAGTACGTATTATAATTTATATACAATTATTAAAAATTAAAAGAAAGTGTTGCACTTTCTTTTTTTTTGGTTTACTATAATAACAATTATATTGCAGGTGGTGAGTGTTATGAGAAACAGTGACGTAAGCAGCATGCCAAATGATAGAGTAGCTATTTTAGTAACTGTATCTAATGGTATAGATGATACTTTAATAATTAATCCAGAAGAAATTGCTTTTGGTAAATTAGATGAAACTGGTACTAAATTTTATTGTATTGATAATTCAAAAAGTTATGAACCTTTGGATAAAAATTTATATAATTTAGAACCTGGTAAATTATATTATTGTTTTGATAAATCTATTGTAGAATTAAAAGATATTTATGGTGATAATTTAAATACTAATGCATTAATGTGTTGTTATATGAGTAATATATTAGATACGCTTAATATTGCTATAAAAGGTGATAAGAATAAATATAATATTCATTCTATTCCTTATGAATCTATAAAAAAGAGAACTAGTGATCCTATCGAAGAAATAACTAGACCTGAAGAAAAGAATGAAACTATTGTTGAAGAGAAACTTAAGAAAAATGATAATAGTGTTAAGACAGTTTATTCTAATTTAAGAGCTGTTGATTATACTGATCCGGCTAGTGTATTACGTAATATTAATAATATTGAGTTTGAAAATTATTTAAAAGAAAGAGTTATTGGTAATGATAGAGTAATAGAAGATACTGTTACAACTATTTTAATGAACCTTTCTACTAATAATCCAAAACTTGTTAATAATATCTTAACAGTAGGCCCTACTGGAACTGGAAAAACATATACATATGAGCTTATTTCAGAATATTTAGGAGTTCCTTTTGTTAGAATTAATGCATCAACATTAAGTACTGCAGGTTATAAAGGTGATGATACTTCTGACTTATTAGGAAAAATTTGGGAAGCTAGTAAGCATAATATTGCACTTGCAAATAAAGCAATTGTTATGCTTGATGAATTCGATAAGTTAAAAAAGACAGATTTAAGTATTAAAGAATCTGCTCAAAATGATTTATTAACTTTATTAGAAGGTTCAAAAATTGATTTTGAAGTTAATTCACATACTGGTGAAAGATTAGAACTTGATACTGGTTGTATGACTTTTATTGGTAGTGGTGCTTTTTCGGAGTTATTTAGTGATAAAAAAGTTGGTATTACAAATCCTATCGGATTCTTAACTCCTGAACAAAGAGTAGAATTTGAAAAAAACAAAAAAACATCAAAAACAAGTATTACTAAGGCAGAATTAATAAAATATGGAATTAAAGAAGAACTAATTGGTAGATTCCGTAAATATAATATATACGCTAATCTTGATGCTGAAGGATTAAAAAGAGTAATGAAAGAAAGTAAGGAGAGTATTCTTAATCTTACAAAAGAAAGATATTTAAATCAATTTAATGTTGAATTTGATTGTGATGATTCATTCATTGATGAAATTGTTAGGTTAGCTCTTGAAGAAAATCTTGGTGGAAGAAGTTTAAATAACGTTACAGAAACAGTATTTGGACGTATTGATAGACAAGTTTTAATGCTTGATCATTCTGAAAGAAATTATTTTACATTAACAAGAGAAAACGTTTTAGATAATGATAAAAAATTAGAATTAAGAAAGAAAATGTAAAGCATTTTCTTTTTTTTTATGATAAAATATTTTTGTTGAAAAACCCGATATAGAAAGAGTGATTTAAATGGGTAGAGCATATGAAGTAAGAAAAGCTAGTATTCAAAAGAATGGAGCCATTAAAGCAAAACTTTATAGTACAGCTGCAAAAGAAGTATATTTAGCTGCTAAGGGTAATCCTGAACTTGAAACTAATGTTGTTTTAAGAAGAGTTGTTGATAAATATAAACATCAAGCCGTTCCAATGGATATTATTAATAGAGCAATTGATAAGGCTAAAGGTAATGATGGAACTGATTATATGGAAATGACTTATGAAGGATTTGGTCCAGGTCAATCTACATTTATTATTACTACTTTAACTGATAATGTTAATAGAACAGTTGCATATGTTAGAGAAGTATTTAATAAAATTCATAAAAGTTTAGGTGTTACTAATTCTGTTTCATTTAATTATAATTATGAATCTTTACTTGGGTTTGAAGGTGATGATGGCGATGATATCATGTTAGCACTTTTAGATGAAGGTATAGAAATAATTGATTTAGAAAATGAAGATGGAGAAATTTTAATAACTGCCAAACCAAGTGATGTAACTGCAATTAAAGATTGTCTCGAAAAAATTAGACCTGGAATTGAATATACAATTGATGAAACTGGTTGGTATCCTAAAGAAAAAGTTACATTAGAAGGCGAAGATTTAGAAAAATTTAAAATGGCTTTAGATAAATTTGAAAATATTGATGATGTAACTAATGTTTATCATAACGTAGATTTAGGAGAGTAATATCTCCTTTTTTCTTTATATTTTTGAATATTTAATATATATTAATTAAGAGAGGTGAATTATATGCGTATACTTGTTTGCGATGATGAGATATTAATAAGAGAACTTATTAGTGATTATTGTTTAAGTGAAGGATATGAATGCGATACTGCTGAAGATGGTGATATTGCTATTAGTTTATGTAAAAAGAATAATTATGATTTACTTATTATGGATATAATGATGCCCAGAATGGATGGATTTAGTGCGATTGAAGAAATTCAAAAGTTTAAAAATATTCCAACTATTATGTTATCTGCCAGAAAAGAAGAGGAAGATAAACTTCAAGGTTTTGATGCTGGAATTGAAGATTATGTAACTAAGCCTTTTAGTCCTAAAGAATTAATGGCTAGAATTAAAGTTATTCTAAAAAGATATAAAAAGACTGATACGATTTGTGTTGGTAATATACAAATTAATGATAATTCACATGAAGTATTAATTGATGGAAAAGTTATTGATATGACTTCAACTCAATTTAAATTATTAAAATTATTTGTTCAAAATGATGGTATTGCTTTATCAAGAGATAAAATTATTGAATGTATTTGGGGATATGATTATGAAGCTGATGATAGAACAATTGATGCTCATATTAAACTATTAAGAAGTAAACTAGGTAAATATAGAGATTCTATAAAAACGGTTAGAAATGTAGGTTATAAATTTAGTTATGAAGAAAAATAGTTTGTTTTTTACAACACTACTTTCTATTGCAGTTTATATTGTATCTGTATTACTTTTATTATATATTTTTCAAATACAATTTTTAGATTATTTTTATGAAAAAAATAAAATAGATAATATTGTAAATATTTCTAATAATATAAGAAAATTACCTAAGGATGAATTGCAAGAATATCTTGAAAATAGTTCATATGAATATAATGTATGTTCTATGTATGTCAGTGATAATGTATATAATTATAATTCGCATTTATTTGGTTGTGTTTTTAATTTAGGACATATAGACTTAGAAAGTTATGTTTCTAAGTTAAAAAATGAGAATTTAGATTATATTAAATTAATTGGTAAAGATGGAATAAAATCTATTATTTATTATATTGATTTAGGTAATAATGATTATGTATTATTAAATACTAATTTGGAAAGTTTAGATATTCCTACAAAACTTTTGAAAGAACAAATTGTCTATATAGTTTTATTATTTGTTAGTATTGGAATTATTTTTTCTATTATTCTTTCTAGAACGATTACAAAACCCATTTTAACTTTAACTAAGTCAGCAAGAGAATTAGAAAAGGGAAATTATGACGTTAAATTTGATGGTGGAAATGTATCAGAGTTATGTGAACTTGCCGATTTGTTAACTGTTTCTGCATCTGAAATGAAAAATACAGATGAATTAAGAAAAGATTTAATTGCAAATGTATCACATGATTTAAAAACACCTCTTACTATGATTAAAGCTTATGCAGAAAAAGTAAGAGATTTTACTTATAAAGATCCTAAAAAGAGAGAAAAGGATTTAAATATTATTATTCAAGAATCAGAAAGATTAAATGGACTTGTTAATGATTTATTAGATTTATCTAGATTAGAATCTAATAATACCGAATTAGAGATATCTGAATATAATTTATCAGATCAAATAAAAGATGTTTTAAAAAGATATGATTTATTACAAGAAGAAGGAAAAGTAAATTTCGAAGTTAATTTACCTAATGATTCAGTTTTAATAAAAGCTGATAAAAAGAGAATGGATCAAGTTTTTTATAATCTTATAAATAATGCTATTGAACACGCTGGTGATGATAAAAAAGTAATTATTAGTGTAAAAACTAGACAACATCATCATACTATTTCTATTAAAAATAATGGAGAAGGTATAAATAAAGAAGAGATGGCTTTGGTATGGAATAGATACTATACAAAGAAAAAGAATCATAAGAGAAATATTGTTGGAACAGGTTTAGGTTTATCTATTGTTAAAACAATTTTAGAAAAACATAATTTTGAATATGGAATAGATTCTAAGCATAATAGCTTTACAACATTTTATTTTAGAATAAAAAAATAATTTTTTATGTAAATTGTCGAAAAATGTAATTTTTTCATATAAATTTCACATTTATATAGTATATTTTTAACTGTGAGAAGGAATAAAGAATATACAAAACGATCCTATACAACTATAAACATATAAACTTAAACTCACGCTAAAGATATTCCTTTTCATATAAGATGTATTTATACATCTTTTTTTTATTTTGTATTTTAATATACCTTTGATACTTTAACTTATTTGTGTTATTATATTATGTATAAATAGGGTAAGATTTTCTGGAGGATTTTATGGAACATAAAGGTAGTATTATTTTATTAATTGGGTTAGTTATTTTTTCGTTACTTGTAAATGTAGTAGGTACAACTTTTTCTTATTTTGGAGCTCAAAATAAAGAAGAGAAAGCAGAGACTACAATAATTACTAGTAATGGTGGTGTTTTATCACTTAATAATTCCGATATTAATGGTGGATATGTAAATGTTGGAGAAGTTGTTGCTTCAAAAGAAGTTACAATTGATGGTACAATTTCAAATGCTAAAGATTTATCATATACTTTAAGTTTAAATGTTTTAAATAATGGTTATGGTGATGGTGTTTTATATTACACTGTAACAGAAGAAAATGTTTCTAAGAATGGTACTACTTTCAAATCTACTTCTTCACCAGTTGCAATTACTCCTGATAAAAATGTATTAGGTGTTGGAACTTTTGTAGGACCAATTGATTCTTCAAAACCTGCAACACATAAATATAAAATTGATATTATTAGACAATTTGATTCAGTTGTATCTGGAGATGTAACATTTGATGCAAAACTAGTTGTTGTTCAAGGATCTTAGAGATCCTTTTTTGTTTATAAATATAATTTAATAAACACTTTTTTTATATTTGTGTTATACTATTCTTTAAAGAAAGTGAAGATTGAAATGAAATTATTAAATAATATAAAAGAATTTATTATTACTAATTTATATGATAATACTTATGCATTAAATTTTATATTATTATTTTGTAGTTTATTTTCTATTGAAATAATATTTAGATTAATTGATGGTTTCAGTTTATTTAGTTTTGGTGTTTTAAGAATTGCTTTATTATTAATTATAATTGTTTACATATTATGTTATTTATTGAATTTTTTAAATAGTAGAATTAGAAAAATTGTTTCGGCAATATGTGTTTTTGTTGGAAGTACATATGCTTGTTTACAATTAGGATTTTTAAAATTTTTAGGTGTATATGGATCTTTACAAAGTGTTAATCAAGCAGGTGCTGTTGTGGATTACATTAAAGATTTTTTAAAGAGTTTTAGTCCTTTATTTTTAACTACATATATACCATTTGTATTAATTGTATTATTTTATGTTTTTGTTAAGAAAAGATTTTATAGACAAAATAAAAATAGATTATTATTTTCTACAGTTTTAATTGTTGCATTATTTGGTTGTATTTATTACGAATTTATAATTGATGAAGATTATCAAAATAAATTACAAACTATTAGTAATGAAGAGCTATTTTTAACTGCATCAAATCCGAGTTTATCTGTTTCCGAATTTGGTATTTTTGGATTTGGTATTACGGATTTAAGAAATAAATTATATCCAGTTAAAGTTAAAACAGAAATTCAAATGGTTGCAACAAAGGTTTATACTGATTCTGATAAGGTTATTAATGGAATTGATGATAACGTATGGGAATATCTAATTGCTAATGAACAAGATGAGAACTATAAGTTCTTAGATAATTATTATTATACAAGAAATAAAGCAATTGAAAATGATTATACAGGTTTATTTAAAGATAAAAATTTAATAGTAATTATGATGGAAAGTGCTAATGATATATTCTTGGAATATCCTGAATATTTCCCTAATATGGCAAAAATTCTTAATGGTGGTTGGTCCTGGGAAAATTATTATTCTCCAAGAAACTCATGTGCTACTTTAAATAATGAATTTAGTGGTATGACATCTCTTTATTCAATTAGTAATACATGTACTGCTAAAACATATATTGATAATACATATTTTGAATCTATGTTTAATATATTTAATGATTCTAATTATTATACTTTTAGTGCTCATGATTATACTGAACATTATTATCCTAGAAATCAAATTCATACTAATCTAGGAAGTCAAAAATATTATGGAGTTGAAGCTTTAGGTATTGAATATGATGATGTTAATTATAAGAACTGGGCTTATGATGATGAGTTTATGAAATCAGTTTTAAATATTTTAGATACTGTTGATTATACTGATGGTAATTTCATGAGTTGGCTAACCACTGTTTCTTCACATCAACCTTATTCAATGGATTCTAAACAAGGAAATGCTTTCTATAGTATGACTGATAAAACAGGATTTAATCCTGAAATTAGAAGATATATGTCTAAGTTGAAAGTACTTGATAATGCTTTAGGTGTATTACTTAAAGGATTAGAAGAAAAAGGTATTTTAGAAGATACAGTACTTGTTATGTATGGAGATCATTATCCTTATGGAATTGATACTGATATTTTAAATACAGTTATGAGTTATGATACTAATGTTGATATGAATGCTGAACAAGTTCCATTTGTCATTTATAATGAAGGTACTACTACTGAGCATCCATATGTTTATACTGATTATTCAACTTATATTAATATTTTACCAACTGTTGCTAATCTATTTGACTTAAAATATGAATCAAGATTATATATGGGTGAGGATTTATTCAGTGAAGATTATAAATCAATTGCTATATTCCCAGATGGATCTTGGAAAGATGATTTTGCTTTCTATAATGGTGCTACAGGTAAAATACATTATTATTCATCCTTTGAGTATTCTGTTGAAGAATTACAAAAAATTAATAATGATGTTGCTTTAAAAATTAAAGCATCTACTTTATCAGTAACTAGTAATTATTTTGCTAACCTAAAAAGAAAACTTGATAAAAGAGTAGAAGAATTAAATGTTTTAAGTGAAAACGCTTGTTTATTAAATGAGAATGCTGTTTATTATAGTGAAATAAATAATTGTGAAGATGATTCTGAAAATGAAAAAGAAGTAATTAGTGAATAATTACTTCTTTTTATTTGGTATTAAAGATCTTACTTTTTGTTCAAAATACTCTTCTTCCTCTTGTTTATTCAATTTTAAGTCTTTAAAGTTTATTGGATTTCCTATGTTAACTTCTAATTTGTGAAATGGTTTATATGAACCAGCAATACCAACAGGAACTAATACTGTATTGCACATTTTAGCAATTCTTGGAATACCTGGTTTAAATGGAACATAAACATCTACAGGATGAGTCATTCCTTCTGGAAAAATAGCTACTTTTTCGCCTGATCTTAAGAGTGCAATTGCGGTTCCGATTGCTTCTTGATTTTTTCTTTGATCATTTCCTGATGGATCGACTTCAAAAGTACCAACTTTTTTAAAGAACCATTTTCCTGGTTTTGTATAATATAACTTTTGATCAACCATAAATCTTAAATTATGTTTTGTTGCTGCAATAAGTAACCATGAATCTAAGATATTTAAGTGGTTGGCTGTTAAAAGATAATTATCATCTTTTGGAATATTTTCGATTCCATTAATTTGTATTCTATAAAATAGTTTCATCCATAGTAGAACAAATTTTTTAAATCTTACATAAAATTTATAATCGTATTCTTTATTAGCTTCTTCTAAGTAATCCTTTCTTTCCATAATCCCCCAACTTTCTTAAGAATGTATTATAGCAAAGTAATTTAAAATTGACAAATAAAACGGTTGTAAACTATAATTTATATAGGAGGGTATTATGGAAAAGAAAGATAATAAAACTACTAAATTAAATAAGTCTAAGAGTAAAAAAGTTACTAAAAAAGATATTAAAAAAGTAGTTGCAAGTAAGGATGAAGTTAAAGTTCCTGAAGAAGAAATTATCATAAAAAAAATCACAGAGAAAAAAGAAAGAAAAATTAAAGTTTGTAGAAGAGATATTATTATAGCAGTTATATTCTTAGTAATTGGTGCAGTAGTATCATTTTTAATGTTTAAGAGAGCACCAAGATTAAAAAATGGTGAACAAGTTGCTGTTTCTATAAATAAATATTCTGTAAGTGAACAAGATATTTATAATGATATTAGAACAAACAATGGTTTAAATTCAGTATTAAGAATGATTGATTTACAAATTGTAAAAAATTATTACAAAGGTTCTAAAGATGAGGAAGCTCAAAAGAATGCTGAAGAACAAGCTGAAACATATGTTAAACAATATACTAACTATGGATATACTGAAGAACAATTCTATGCTTATTATGGATTTGAAAATAAAGAAGCTTTTATTGAAGTATTAAAAGGTGATTATTTATTAGATTCATATTTTGAAGATACTCTTAAAAATAATGTAAGTGATGATGAAATCAATTCATATTATGAAAAATATGGAATTGGTAAAAAAGTTGTTTATATTTTCTCTGAAAAGAATTCAACTGAAAACTTAGATAAAATTAGAGCTTCTCTAAAGAAGGGAACTTCTATTGATAAGATTGTTTCTAAATATGAAAAGAATACAAGTGTAGTAATGAATCCTAAAGTTGAAATAGATTATGCTTCAATTTCTTCTTATAGTGACGAAGTTGCTTCTTATGTAAAGAAAACAAATGCTAGTTCATATTCTAAGATTTTTAATGATAGTACTTTAGGAAATGTATTTGTTTATGTAGATAGTGCAGAAGAGACACCTTCTAAAGATGATATTAAAGATTCGATTGTTAACGCAATTGTTGAAAAGAAGAAAACTGATGATGGTGAATTATACTTTAAAATTTTCATTGAAGAAAGAAAGAAAAATAATATTAAATTCTTTGATGATGCATATTCAAAACAATATGATAAATATGTAGAATCACATACTAAAAGTCAAGATAATTAATAGGAAGAAAATACCAAGTAATTGGTATTTTTTTATGTTATAATATTTAGGTAAAGGTGATGATTATAATGACAAAAATTAAAGAAGTATTTGCTAGAGAAATTATTGACTCTCGAGGTAATCCAACTGTTGAAGTTGATGTTACATTAGAAAATGGAATTAAAGGAAGAGCTGCTGTTCCAAGTGGTGCTTCAACTGGCGAAAGAGAAGCTTTAGAATTAAGAGACGGTGATTCATCTAGATTCATGGGTAAAGGTGTTTTAAAAGCAGTTAATAATGTTAATAATGAATTAAGAAATGTTGTTATTGGAATGGATGCTAATAATCAAAAAGAAGTAGATGAAGCAATGATTAATGCTGATGGAACTGAATTCAAATCTAAATATGGTGCTAATGCAATCTTAGGTATTTCACTTGCTGTTGCTAAAGCTGCAGCTAATGATGCCGGTATTCCTTTATACAAATATTTAAATAGTGAAGGTAATACTTTACCAGTTCCTATGATGAATGTTTTAAATGGTGGAGCTCATGCTGATTCATCAGTTGACTTCCAAGAATATATGATTATGCCAGTAGGTGCTAAAAATATTCATGAAGCTATTAGAATGGGTTCTGAAATATTCCATAACTTAAAGAAATTATTAAAGAAAGATGGACAAGTTACATCAGTTGGGGATGAAGGTGGATTTGCTCCAAATTTAAAAGATAATGAAGAACCATTAAAATATATTGTCGCTGCAATTGAAGCAGCTGGTTATAAACCAGGCGAGGAAGTTAAAATTGCTATGGATGTAGCAGCGTCAGAATTCTATAATCCTGAAACAGGATGTTATGATTTAGTTAAATCTGGACAAGGAACTAAAACTACTAATGAAATGATTGATTGGCTAGAAGAACTTGTTAATAAATATCCTATTATTTCTATTGAAGATGGATTAGGAGAAAGAGATTGGGATGGTTGGAAAAAACTTACTGAAAGACTTTCTAATAGAGTTCAATTAGTAGGTGATGATTTATTTGTAACTAATCCTAAAATCTTTAAAGAAGGTATTGAAAAAGGTGTTGCTAATTCAATTCTAATTAAATTAAATCAAATTGGAACTTTAACTGAAACTATTGAATCTATTAATTTAGCAAAAGAAAATGGATATACTGCAGTTGTATCTCATAGATCTGGTGAAACAGAAGATACTACACTTGCTCATGTTGCAGTTGCTTTTAATACTGGTGAAATTAAAACTGGTTCAATGAGTAGAACTGATAGAATATGTAAATATAATGAACTTATGAGAATTGAAGAAGAATTAGGAGATAATGCTAAATACTTAGGTGTTAATGCATTTACTAGTATTAAATAATGAAAAAGAAATTTAAGTTTCCAAAAGGAAATGGAAAATTAATTATCAAAGGGCATGAAAAAAATCCCTTCGTTAAGTTTTGGAATTGGGGATGGGGTGTTTATTACTCTAATGTTGAACTTTGGAATTATGTAATAGTTGGTGGTTTAACAACAGTTGTAGCTTTAGGTACAAAATTTAGTTTACTATTTACATGTTTAAATGCTAAGAATGGATTAGAACTTCAAATTGCTGAGATTATTTCATGGTTTGCTGCTTTAATATTTGCTTATATATGTAATAAGTTATTTGTATTTAAAGTAAAGGGAAGTAACATAATTAAAGAGTTTTTATCTTTTACTAGTGGTAGAGTATTTACTCAAGTGTTACAAATGTTAATTATGTGGGGATTTGTTACAAAACTAAAGTTAGATAGTAATGGCTGGGTTGTGTTCTGGTCATTAGTATGTCAAGTAATGCAAATAGTATTTAACTATGTTATTTCTAAATTATTTGTTTTTAAGAAAAAATAAAACTCATCATGTGATGAGTTTTCTTATGCTACAAATTCTTGAATAGAAGAATAATCTGGTTGAGTATTATTTACTTCTTCAGCGATTGTATCAAAGTTAATTGAATTGAAATCATTTTGTGTATTATATGTATTATTTTCAACTTTTGGTTCAACTGTTTCTTGTTTAACTTGTGTTACATTATAATCTTTTTCTATGATTTCATTCATTTCTTTTAAGTTAGTAGCTATAGCTTCTATTTCAGTTGCATTTAAACTATAACTTAATAGTTTTTCTATAAAGTTTAAATTATCTAAATAAATAGCTGTTTCTGCTCTATAAATAGAATATTCACTTGTTCTTTCTTTAAATATCATTTCTTCAAATGCTTTAATATTGTTTCTAGTTTTTTCTATTAAAGTAACTAATGATTCTCTATCCATAATTACACCTCGTATCATTAACTAAAGTATAGCAAAATTTATTATCTAAGTAAATAAATATAATATAAAGTCAGCTTGTTGACATTTCTGTAAGTTTAAAATTAATATTATTTGTATTATAATTATTTTGTTGTTATTAAGGAGGCGATATTATTAAAAGTTTTAAGAAAGCATTAATTATGTTTCTTGTTTTATCATTAATTATATATTTAACTTTAAATAGTATATATGATAAAGAAACATTTAATACTATGATTCATGGTTTTAAAGATTTAAATATAGCTTATATTTTTATTGCCTTATTTTTAACTTGTTTATATTTTATTATTTATGGATATTATTATTCATATACTTTTAAAGTGTTTAATGTTGATGTTAAATTACCTAAAGGTATATTTTATGCGATGGTTGAGTTTTATTTTAGTGGTATTACACCATCTGCAACTGGTGGTCAACCAGTTCAAATGTATTATATGACTAAAGATAAGATTCCTATTAAGAATAGTTATATAACTCTCTTAATTAATACTTTATATTTTAAAATAGCAATAATAGTATTAGGTATATTTGTATTAATATTAAAAAATGATATTATTTTAAAGTTTCAACCAATTCATCTAGGTTTCTTATATTTTGGATTAATATGTGATATTTTATTTTGTATTTTATTACTACTATTATTATTTAATAGAAAATTAATTAAGAAATGCTTAGAATTAATTTTTAAATTTTTTAAAAAGTTAAAAGTATTTAAGAAATATACAGATAGAGATATAGATGAAATACTTGGAGATTATAAAGAAGACTTAAATATATTAATAAACAATAAAGCTAAAATGAATTATTCTTTATTTTTAGTATTTATATTAAGAATTATTAATTTTTCAATTGCATATGTTGTATATAAAGGTCTTGGATTAAGTGGATATAGTTATTTTGATTTACTTGCTATTCAAATAAGTGTTCAGCTTGCAATTGAAATGGTTCCAATTCCTGGAGGATCTTATGTATCTGAAAAGATGTTCTTCTATATATTCTCAATTGTATTCTCAACAGCATTTGCGAGCCTTGGTATGTTAATGACTAGAGCATTTCTTTTCTATATACCTATCGTAGTATTAGGAATTATTATATTTATTTATAATATAGTTAATAATATTAAAGACTTCTTTTAAAACATTAGAAATTTCTAATGTTTTTATTTTGCTTACACAATTTTTTTATTTGTGCTATAATGAACAAGTTCGCCCTGAAAAGGGTAACGAAAGGAGTTATTATGAAAGAAAATATTTTAGGTACAGAAAAAATACAAAAGTTATTAATTAAATTTTCTATACCTGCGATTATAAGTATGTTAGTTAACTCGCTTTATAATATCGTTGATCAATTATTTATTGGTAATGGTGTAGGTTATTTAGGAAATGGAGCTACTACTGTAGTATTTCCATTAGTAATGTTATGCAGTGCATTATCTTTAATGTTAGGAGATGGAGCTGCTGCATATTTAAGCTTAAAACTTGGAGAAAATAAAAAGGAAGAAGCTGCTAATGGAGTTTATAGTGCAATTATTACAAGTGTAGTTGTATCTTTATTAGTATTTGTTTTAGTTAATTTATTCTTAAAACAAATAATTGTTGTTTTTGGATGCACAAGCGATATTATGCCTTATGCTATGAGTTATGGTAGATGGATTGCATTTGGTTTACCATTCTCAATTGTAAGTACAGTATTAAACTCAGTTATTAGATCAGATGGATCTCCAAAATATTCAATGGTATCTATGATTAGTGGTGCAATATTGAATTGTATATTAGACCCAATATTTATATTTGTATTTAAAATGGGTGTTGATGGAGCTGCTATTGCTACTGTTATTTCACAATTTGTATCATTTGTATTCAATATTTGCTATTTATTTAGATTTAAATCAATTGAATTTAAAAAAGGTAAAAACAAATTTAGTTTTGCTGTAGTAAGAAAAATTTGTATGTTAGGTATTTCAAGTTTAATTACTTCATTAAGTATTGTTGCTATTATGGCAGTTGAAAATAATACTTTAGGTTCTCTTGGTGCTGCTTCTAAATTTGGGCCTAATATTCCAATGATAGCACTAGGTATTGTTATGAAAATTAATCAAATACTTAATAGTATTATTATCGGACTTGCTGCAGGTGCTCAACCAATTATTGGGTTTAACTATGGAGCAGGTAAATATGATAGAGTTAAATCTACATTTAAATATGTATTAGTATTCTCAGTTATTATTTCTACTACTGCATTAATTTTATTTCAAACAATTCCTGAAGTATTAATTAGTGCTTTTGGTAAAGGTGATAGTTTATATACTGAATTTGCTTGTATGGCTTTTAGAACTTATTTAATGTTTACTATATTAAATGGTATTCAAATTCCAAGTTCTATATTTTTCCAAGCAATTGGTAAGAGTAAAAAGTCTGCGATTCTTTCATTATCAAGACAAATAATTTTACTTATACCTGCTATGATAATATTTGGTAAATTATTTGGTATTAGTGGAGTATTATATGCTGGACCATTTGCTGATTTAATTTCATTTGTTATTTCTGTTATTTTACTTATTTTTGAATTTAAACATTTAAGTAAGAATACTGAAGAAAGTAAGAATGCAATTTTTGAAAAAGAAGTTGAATATAAAGGCAAACATTTAGTTGTTACAATTGGTAGAGAATATGGTTCAGGTGGAAGATTTATCGGTGAATTAGTTGCTAAAGAATTAGGTTTAAAATTCTATGATAAAGATTTAATTGAACAATTATCTTTTGAAACTGGATATACAAAAGAATTTATTGAAAAGAATGAACAAAAATCTATTGATGAACATTCAAATGGATTTATTACTAACTCTGATGAATTATTTATAAAAGAATCTGAACTAATTAAAGAAATAGCATCTAAAGAATCTTGTGTTATTGTAGGTAGATGTAGCAATGCTGTATTAAGAAATAAAAAAGATTGTATTCATGTTTTTATCTATAGTGATAATTCAGGTAAAGTAGAAAGAGCAGTTAAGTATTATGGATTAAATAAAAAGACTGCTTTAAAAGAAATTAATAAGATTAATAAACAAAGAGCTAAACATTATAAGAATTATACTGATTTAGTATGGAATGATCCTAATAATTATGATTTATGTATTAATTCTGATGTTTTAGGTGTTGAAGATTCTGCTAAATTAATAATTGATTTTATAAACAAAAAGAACAAGTAATTACTTGTTCTTTTGTCTTGTTTTATTTTTTACTTGAAGTTTTTTCTTTTCATAGTTATATGCAATTATATTTAAAACTATTATTGGAATAAAAATCATTATATTCATAAGTGTATATTTAATTGGATTAGCAAAATTTATTGAAAGTATTAGTAATTCAATTAAGCATCCAAATGAGATAGTATAGTATTTTAAATCTTTATAAATAATAGTCATTATAGAGAATAATGATACAAAGAATAGTAAGAGTAATACTAATGCCCACCAAGTTGATGTATACATTGATTCTAAGAGTTTTTCGATACCCATTGCTTGAATAATTAGACTTTTACTATAGGTTAGTGAATCAGTATATATAAAAGATAACGTTGCAATTATACTAACTATAGTTTCTCCTAATGTTAAAATAATAAAATATGGACTATGTTCTTTAAATAATTTCTTCACTATATCACCATAATAATTATAACATAAAAAGAGTCTTTCTAGACTCTTTATTGATACCAAAGATTTGTTACATCTAGTGATGTAGAAACTGGTAATGGGTTAGGTAATGGGAATGTTACTAGTAATGGTACTTTGAAAGCATTACCAAATACTAATCCAACACCTGGATGCAATGTTTTGATTCTTTCGATTGTTTCATCTGTTACATTAGATGAAATACCTTGAACTATCTTTAAGTCTTCTGGATAGAATAATCTAAATACTACAAAGTTAGAACATTGTGATAATGAAGTAACTGATAATTCAGAAGGTCTTTGAGTAATGAATCCTAAGATTGTACCATATTTTCTACCTTCTTTTGTGATTCTATCGAAGATATTGTATCCGATTACATCTGTATCTAAGTCTTGTTGAACATATCTATGTGCTTCTTCTAGTATGATATGTACTGAGAATTTACCACGTGATTCAACATTAGCTGTATATTCAAAAAATAATTTAGAATATATTTTTGTTAAACATTTTGCAAATTTATCATCAATATATGAAAGGTTAATATCAACTAATTGAACTGGTTCGATACCATCAGTAGTTGAAAAGAATCTTTCTATATATTGATTCTTTGTTATGTATTCATCATCTGAATTAGTAAAGTAATTAATTTGATCAGAATTGATGATTGCTTGTAATCTTGCTTTTAATGTATTGTTTAAATCATGAGATTTTTCATTTGTGAATACACCCTCATTTATAAGTGCAAATTCAAGTGCATAATAAAGGTCTGTTAATGAATAAGATGTATTCTTATCTATTTGTGATGAGTCAATATCTACTTTTACATATCTATTGAAAAAGTCTACTACAAATGTAATTGCATTTATTTTTCCTTGTTCATCAATATTTAAACATTGTCTTATGTTTCTATCATATCCTGGTTGATGGATTGTAGAATCAAGATTTAAACTTGGTGTGTTATACGATGTTAAAAGAGATATAATTTGGTCTCTTATTTGAGTACTTTTTTTACCGCTAGATAATATATCTAGACAAGTTCTTGCAATAATATCATTTTTATAGTCTTCAACATTTGGATCTCTACTTTTAAATACTTTTACAAGTTCGATTGCTTTCTTTAATACTGGAAGCTGTTCTGGATCAGTTGCTCCTAGCAATATTGCTAAATCATCTACATCTAGGAAATATGCAGGATATTTAAGAGTTTCTGCACTACCAAAGTTTAATTCAGTAGTTATTTTCTTAAAATGTAATCCTTGGAATTTTTCCATATCATTAAATGTATTGAAATACTCACCATATGCATCGAATAAAACAAAATGTGCATTTTTAGGTAGAGTAGTATTAGAACTATAGAATATATTTTGCATGATTCTTGCTAAACCACATGATTTACCAGAACCAGTATTACCTATAATGGCAAAGTGATTTGCAAAGAAGTCATTTAGTTTAGCAGTTATTACATAATCTTTATAAATAGGTGATGTTCCAAATAAGATATTAGATTTATCTATATAGTTTTGATCACCTAGGATACATTCTAGTTCACTTTTAAATATAATTCTTGCTTGAGTATTTGTTGATGGTTTCTTTAATACTCCGTTTGTAAACACTCCGTTTATTATTTCTCCGATTAGATAAATAGTAATTGTATCTGGACTAATTGATACAATTTCTCCAACAATTTTATGATCTACTTCAGGAAATACTACATGATAACCAATATAATTTGTATCTGCTATTCCTTTAGTATTTTCTAGAAACATTTTACTATTATCAAAGCCTAATATTTTACCGAACATAAAAATCCCTCTATTCTCAAAATAATTTTAACAAATATTTAAATAAAGTTAAATAAGATATGTGAATTTTATATTATTGAAAATAGTATTTAATATTTATATAATATAATAGGAGAGTAATATGAAAAATAAAACTTATATATTTAAGACAATTTTAGATTTTTTCTCATATTTATTACTAAGTGTTTTAATATTTTTATCTGCTTTTTTTGGTTTTTATATTGTAGAAAATGCTTATGCTAATATTACTAAAACTAAGCCGTTAATTAGTTTATATGTAATAGTTTCTCCTTCAATGGTTCCTACAATTAATGTTCATGATATGATTGTAGATTTTGGTGTTAATAAAGAAGATGAAGTTAAAGAAAATGATATAGTTACTTTTTATTCAAATGTTATTGATACAGGCGGTTATACAATTACTCATAGAGTAAATAAAATAAATGTATTTAATAATGAAACTAGATATGTAACAAAAGGAGATAATAATAAATCTGTAGATGTAGGCTTTACTACGATTGATAGAATTGTAGGTAAAGTATTTTTAATTATTCCTAACATAGGTAAGTTTCAAGAATTTATAAGTTCTAAGTGGGGATGGTTAATTATTGTTATAGTTCCATCCGTTGCAATATTAATTGCAGATATTATTAAGTTAATAAATTTAATTAGAATTAAAAAAGAAATTATTAATATTAAACCAGTAGGTAATATTGAACATAAAAATGAGATTGAATCTAATAAAAATTTAAGAGTTCTTTATGAAAAATCTAATGAATTAGAAAAACAAAAAGAGGAAGAAAATGAAAAGGGAACAAATATTAACTAAAGCTCAAAAATATTTAATTAAGTATAGTAATTCTAGTTCTAAGTATTATGAAGAATTAAAGAAAGCTTATAATGAATATAAAGAATTAGATAATAGTGATCCAGTTATTAATAAGCTATACTCTAAACAAATAAATAAACTATGTATGTATGTTGAAGAAAGTGAAAATTTTGTTTCATTTTTGATAACACTTATAATAGTAATTATTGTTATTATTACGCTTGTTAGTTATACAACTGTAAAAATATTAAGTGGACAAGAAAAAGTAAAGGTAGTTATGGAAAAAGCTAATAGTGAAGTTAGTTTAAATGTTAGAAATTATAATAAAGATTTTACTTTAAGTTATTCTGATGAGAATTATAAAGAACTAAATCCTATATATTTAGAATTAAATCCTCATAGTAAAGATAACTTTAATGTTGTATATAATATTTATTTAACAGTTAATAGTTTTAGTGGAAATATAGATAATTTAAAATATGTTATTACAATTGATAATAATGATTATATTTATAATCTTAAGGATGCAAGTATTGTTTTAGATAAATATTTAATTTATACTAATAATATGAATATGAATGATTATAAAAGAATACAATTAAGAATTTTTGACATTGATTCAACAGACGATTTAAGTGTATTTGATTATAAAATTGATTATGATGCTTATTTAGAATAGGTGATCTTATGAAAAAAAAGAATAAAAAGGAATTTAATTTTGAGGTAGCTGGTATTAATGTTTTCTTATGCTTATTAGTTATGTGTCTATTAATTATTCTTATATATTATTTTCTAGTATATAAAAATGATTCAAATGAAAAAATATGGGATGTTCATTTCTCTAGAGTTATAAATAAAGAATGTAGTTATGAAGCTGTTTGTACTACTCCAACAATATATACTGATTCCACTAGTACTGGTGATTACACTGTTGAATTTAGTCAAGCTAATCAAAAAGCAATTTATGAAATTGATGTTACTAATGACGGACTAGTAGATGCAGAAATCACTGATATTGTATTGGGTAATCCACATTGTAAGGGTAACTCCAGTGATCCTGAAAAAGCATATAATGATTCATTATTAGTTTGTGAAAAAGTAAAGTATTCTTTATTAGATGAAGATTTTAATAAAGTAGTTCCAGGTAATATATTAAAAGTTGGAGAAAGAAAAACTTATCAATTAGTTTTAACTTACAATGATAATAATTATTTTGTATCTGAAGATGAAAGATTAAGTGATACTGTTACAGTAAGAAATTTAAATTTAACAATTAATTATAATCAGGTGAGATAATGAAAAAAATTAATAAAAACACATATATATTTTTAAAATTTTTATTTACCTTTATATTTCTATTCGTAGTAATAATGTGGTTTATAAGTAATACATTAAAACATGATGTTATTACTTATGGTAATGTTATAATTAATACTGGTCAATTTCCGCAATTAAAAGTTTTAGATGAAACTGATGCTTTGAATGGTGAGTCTACGATTGTTTCATTAACTAATGATACTAATTCAGTAGTTAATTATAAGTTATATTTTACAATCGATAAAAAAAGTACAATTGATAGAAAGTTTGTAAGAGTAAACTTTAATGGTAAAACTTATGATTTATCTAAAATGAATTATTTAGAAGTTAATAATAAATATTATTTTTATCTTACTGATGGAGAAGTTGATGCTAATTCAATGTTACCTTTTGATACTTATATTTGGATAGATAAAAGTTTTGATGGAAATATTGAAGACTCAAAAATTTTTATAGATTTTGATACCTTATCTTAGTAAGGTATTTTTTTATTGCAGACTTTTAAAAATATAGTATAATTATCTTAGAAAATATATAATCTGGGGGGATATATAAAATGTATGAAGAAAGAAAAAAAAGAATAAATTGGGCTAAGATATTTTTAGTAGTTATTATTATATTTTTATTATTACTCCTAGCTGTTAAAATTATTACTTTAATTAGATTTAATAATAATCCTACTAAATATTATTCAAAAGAATTAGATTCTTTACAAAGTAATGCTAAAGCATACTTTAATAAAGGTAATATTCCAAAAGAAATTGGCGAAAGTGATGTTATATATTTAAATCAATTTGAAGAAAAAGGAATTGTTCATGAACTTATACCTATGAATAATGATAAGTGTAGTTTAGAAGAATCTTATATAAGAGCTACAAGATTAGAAACAGAATATCAAGTTAAAAGTTATATTAAATGTGATAAATTTGAAGATAGTAAAATTGATTATGTAAGTTTAGATGAATCTAAAGAGGTTACAAGTGTTACTACTACAACTACTAGGGAAACAAGTATTCCAAAAGAGGAGACAACAATAATTACTAAAGCGACTGATGAAAAAACAAAAAGTGTAGAAACAACTAAAAAACAAGTAACTACAAAAAAGGTTATTACTACAAAAAAACAAACTACAACAAGTAATAAAATAACAATTGGATTTAATGTTAATGGTGGTGAACAAATTAGTTCAGTTACTGTTAATAAGGGAAGTAAAATTAAATTACCAACTCCTGTAAGATATGGATATACATTTGTAGGTTGGTATAAAAATAATATTCATTATACAAGTGATACTGTATTTAATGATAATATTATATTAGTTGCAAAATGGACAAAGAATTAGTATTGACTAATTCTTTTTTATTGCATAAAAAAGATGTTACTTTTTCTTTGTAACATCTCCAATTATATATGGATCTTCTTTTGAACCATTTCCAGATTTATAATTTATTTTTCCGTCAATAGATATTTTTAATAAAGTATATAATTTATTATCAACAGTTGCAGTACTAATATAACCATATGACATAGTATATGCTAGGTTAGATTTCTTTGTTGATGGTGTAATAGTATATGTTTTTTTAAGAGTTGACATCCAGTTGAAATTTTTACATGATGTTGATTTTAATGTTATACATTCTTCATCAATTGATGCTCTCATAAATTCATAAATATTTACAAGATTTAATGGTTCGCCTTCAATATTTTCTAAACATTCTGTTGAACCATCTTTTGTTATATCATCTTGTGATCTTGCAGCATAACATACTTTTTGTGTTGCTAAATATGTTTTTGTTTCATCTTTTAATTCTTCTTTATAATATTCTGCTAAGCATTTTCTTAGATTTGAATCTTTACCTTCACCTTGATAGTATTTGTTAATACCATTTTCATTAATGTCTATATTATAGTGTTTGTCATATTCGCATTCTAGTGATTGTTTTGTTTGTAATAAGTTAATGTTGTTATTTTCATCAATACTAATTATTCTCCATGTTTCATCATTAAATGTAACATAGTTATTTACATCATCACCTTTGAAAACATATTCATTTCCAATTTCGAATAATCCTTTTCCTGATTCTGATAGATTATCTTCTATTATTTTGTCTGTTAATTTTTTTGTAGAATAATCTTCTCCACAATCTAATTCAACTGTATATAAGTAATATCCATTATTATTTGTAACAGTTACTCCACCATCACATTTTGCTTCTTTATTTTTAAATGCTTTTGTATAATCATCTATATTTTTATCTTCAATCATTTGTTTTAATGAATATTCACTTGTTTTTTTGTCATCAGTAGGTAATTCATCTTCATGCTTTTTAAAATATTCTTTAGCACTTTTTTCCATTTTCTTTTGATATGATTCGTAACTTGTTGAACTTCCTTGACAAGCCGATATTGTAAATATAATAATAAATACGATTATAAAACCAGCAGAAATATAAATTATCAATTTTTTTAGTTTTTCATCCACTTTGAGTTCCTTCTTTCCTGTAAAAATTATACCATGATGTAAATATTTTTCCAATAAAGATTGTATAGTCAATTGAATATATTTTTATACCATGTTAAACTTAAATAGAATAAGGGAGTTGGTTAGATTAAGATGTTTGTACAAAATTAAACATTTTTAATTTACTCTTAAATTTTTATTTATTATAATATACAAACGGGAAGTGATATTTTATGATTTCATGGGCTACATTATGGAGCGCAATAACCAAAATTATCGATTGTGGTATTATTTGGTATATTTTATATACATTATTAAAATCAATTAAGAATAACGTTAAGATGGTACTTATTTTTAAAGGTATTTTTATACTTTTAGTTATTAAAGTATTAAGCAATGTTTTAAATTTAAATACAGTTGGTGTTTTACTTGAATATGTTATTTCTTGGGGACCAATTGCTATTATAATTATTTTCCAACCAGAAATAAGAAATATTCTAGAACAAGTTGGAAGAACGCAATTACTTGGTAAACATAAAGTTTTAACTGTAGATGAAAGAGAAAAAGTTGTATTTGAACTTATGACTGCAGTTGAACATCTAAAAGATGAAAAAATTGGAGCTTTAATAGTTATTGAAAGAAATATGTCTTTACAAGAATATATTGCACCAACTACTAAGCTTTATGCTGATATTACTAGTCAATTACTTGAAGCAATATTTTTGCCACCAAACCCATTACATGATGGTGGTGTAATAATTCAAGGTAATAAAGTTACATGCGCTGGTGCTGTATTTAAAACAAGTATGAATCCTAATGTTAATAAAAAGTTAGGAACTCGTCATAGAGCGGCTCTAGGAGTAGCTGAAGAAACTGATGCAATTGCATTAGTAGTCAGTGAAGAAACTGGAAGAATCTCAATAGCTTGTGATAATTATTTACATTATAATTTAACAGTTGAAGAATTTAGAACAATGTTATTAGATGAATTAAAACCAAAGAATACAATGTTCTTTGATGCAGAAGGAGTAGGAGGTGCTGATGATGAAAATCTTTAAGATAATTTTTACACCTTTTATTGCTTTATTTAAAGGATTATATTTCGTTTTAGATAAAGTAATTATTACTCCATTAAGTAAAATTATTTATAATTTAAGAGATGTATTTAAAAATAATAGTGGAAAAATAGAAAAAATACTTAATATGCCAAATGTGTTATTCTTTTTCTCACTTGTTTGTGCGTTTGGGTTAGTTTTATTAGTTGATAGTCAAGTTATTACTTTTAATAATAGTGAAGCTGAAATATTAACTGATCAACCTGTTGAAGTAATTTATAATGAAGAATCATATGTTGTTGAAGGTGTGCCTGAAAAAGTTGATATAACACTAATTGGTAGTAAATCTGCTTTATATTTAGCTAATCATGCTAGTAATAATAAAGTTTCTTTAGATTTATCTGGATATGGTGTTGGTACATATAAAGTTAAATTAAAATATAATAGTGCTTCTTCTGCTATTTCATATAAGTTAGATCCAAGTACTGTTACTGTTAAGATTAGTTCTAAGTTAAGTGAAGAAAGATCTTTAGGATATGACTTATTAAATGAACAATCATTAGATAAGAGATTAAGCATTTCAAAAGTTGAATTAAATACTTCTTCAGTAGTTGTTAAGTCTTCTAGAGAAATCCTTGATAAAGTATCTGTTGTTAAAGCTTTAGTTGATATTAAAGATTTAGGAGTTACTACTTCTGGTGAATATCAAATTGAAGGTGTTAAATTAGCTGCTTATGATGCAAATGGTGATAAGATTAACAATGTTGAAGTTGTTCCTTCTAGTGTAGTTGCAACTGTTACATTGGATAGTTATTCTGCTACTAAACCAGTTAAGATTGTAACAACTGGTACTATGAAGTCAGGATATGCAATTGAATCTCTTACATCAAGTGTAACAAGTGTTACAGTATATGGTGGTCAAAGTGTCGTTGATTCGCTTGATTATATTGAAGCACAAGTTAATGTTAATGATTTAGATAAAGATGTTTCAAATAAATCTTATGATTTAATTGTTCCTAATGGAATTAGATTTATGTCTAATACTACTACTCAAGTAAGTATTAAAGTTGGTACTGAAGATCAAATTACTTTAAGTAAGGTACCAGTTAAGATTGAAAACTTAGGTAGTGATTATACTGCTCTTGCTGTTAATGAAGAGAGTCAAGCAATCGATGTTTTAGTTAAAGGAACAAGTAATGTTATTAAATCAATTACTGCAGAAGATATAAGAGTATTTGCTGATCTTTCTGGTTTAACACCTGGTGTTCATAAGGTTACTGTTCAAGTAAGTTCTTCTGATACACGTGTTACGGTTAAAGCTGTTACAACTGAAGTTGAAATTAAATTAAATAAAAAGTAGTTAGAGATAACTACTTTTTTTTTGGTGTTTATGCTATATTTAATGTAGAGTGATGTAATATGAGAAAAATTAATAATGGATTTACTTTAGTAGAAATATTAGCAGTTATTGTAGTTTTAGGAATTATAATGATTGTGGCTTTACCAACTTATAGTAATATTTATAATTCTATAAAGTTAACAACATATTTAAATAATGTAAAAACTGTTAAAAGTGCTGCATTAGATTATGGAAATAATACTTATATAAAGGATTCTATTAAGCAATTACATGATTCCTCTAAAAATGATTGGTGTTCTACTATTTCTATTCAAAATTTAATTAAAGCCGGATACATAAAGAGTGATGATGATTATAATGATCAAATTACTGATGTTTTTACTGGTGGTGCACTAGGATATAATTTAGTAAGTAATTTTGATGATTCTTATTCTCCTAATTCTGTTGCTTTATGTTTTTGCAGTAATCAATTGGATATTGATGCATTTATTATTAATGATTTAGCAAAAGATAATGTTTATCATGAAGGTGAATATGTTAGAAATCTTGTATATAGCAATGATGCTACTGGTGAAAAAGTTAATAAATATGAATTTAGAGAATTAAAGGTAAGTTTTATATATAATGATTTGGCTAAAAGAATAGTAAGAGCTAAAAATAATGGTAGTAGTTCTATAACTGTTGAAGGTGTAGAAATGAATATTAGTAATTATTTTGATGGTATATCTTTATCATCGATGAATGATGATTTTGTAAAAGCTCTTAATAAAGCAATATTTGATTATTTAACTTACGATAGTACATGCCCTTTTAGCAATTAGAATTTTATGATTTGTTTTGTTAATTGTGTTATTATATAGGCAGGTGTTTTTATGAATAAAATTTTAATGATGATTATTGACGGTATAGGCATTAACAATAAAGAAGAAGGTAATTTTTTAAAAAAGGCTGAACTTAATAACTTATCTGATCTTTATAATGAATATCCTCATTCTGTTTTAACAACTACAGGAGATGTTATTGGACTTCCAGATGGTGTACCTGCTAATGAAGAAATTGCACATGTTGCTTTTGGTGCGGGAAAGAAAGTTAAACAAGACGTTACTATATTAAATGAAACTTTAGGTAGTACTTTGATTGAAAAGAATGATTTACTTATTTCAATTATTAAAAAATTAAATAAAAGTGGTGGAACTCTACATTTAGCTGGACTTGTAAGTGATGGTAGAGTTTCATCAGATATTAGATATATTGAAAACTTTATATCTCATCTAAATAATATGGGACTTGAAAGACTTTATTTTCATGCTATTACAGATGGTGTAGATAGTAAGACTGATTGTAAGGTATTCTTAGATAGATTAGTAGATACTTTTAATGAAAATTCTTTAGGTAAGTTGGTTACCATTTGTGGTAGAAACTATGCTATGGATAAAGATAATAATTGGAATAAAACTAAAATATATACTGATTTATTATTTAATGGTGAAGGTGCTAGAATTAGAAAATATGATAATGCACTTGAAACTTGTAAAAAGAAGGATGTTCCTGATAATTTAATTCCACCAATAAAATTAATTGATGATCCAACTATTAAGAATGGAGATATATTATTGTGGTTAAATTTTCAAGTGGATACTTCAAGACAATTATTAAAAGCTATTTGTGATGATGAATTTACTATTTATCCTGTAAATAAACCTGAAAATTTTGATGTTTTCACACTTTTAGAAATTGATAATATGAATATTGATTATTTAATTGAAGATGAAGATGAATTTTATTCAATTGGAACATACTTTAATGATTTAAGATTAACTCAAGCAAGGATTGCTACAAAGGAAAGATATCCGATGGTTACTTATTTCTTTGATGGATATAAAAATGATAAGTTAGATTTATGTGATACTTTTTTAATTCCTTCTTTACAAGAAGATTATTTATTTAGAGAAACTATAGATAGTATTACAAAACAAACAATTAAGTGTATAGAAAAAGATTATAATTTCATTTTAGTTAATATTCCATATGCTGATATAATTGCAAGATATGGTAATGAAGAACAATTGCTTGAGACTTTAAGAAATATTGATGATTGTATTGGAAAAATTTTTGAGTCAGTTGAAGATAATTTTTATAAAATGATTGTTACTTCTTCATTTGGTAATGCAGAAGAAATGGTTGATAGTGTAGGTGTTGATAATAAAGGAACGACTACCAATCCCGTACCTTTTATAGTTACTGATTCTAGATTAAGTTTAAGAAGTAAAGGAGATTTAACTATGGTTGCTCCTACTATACTTAGATATATGGATATTGCACTTCCTAAACAAATGTCACAAATGAAGACTTTAATAGAAGAAGAGGGTTAGTTATGGAGTTTGATACTAGTATTTTAAGAGAAGCAGATATTAGAGGAGTTTATCCTACTCAAGTTAGTGGTGAATTTGCTAATAGACTTGGTAAAGTATTTGGTACCTATGTGTTAAAACAAGGTTTTAAATATATTGTTGTAGGTCATGATAACAGAATTGGTGGACCACATTTAACAAAAGAGTTGATAACCGGACTTTTATCAACAGGTATTAATGTTATTTATATTGGATTAGCAACAACACCAATGCTTAATTATGCTAGTCATAAGTTGGGTATTCAATATGGTATTGAAGTTACAGCATCTCATAATCCAAAGAATGATAATGGTTTTAAACTATTTGGTGAAAATTATTTGCATTGTAATCATGATGTTTTAGATATTATTTATGCAGCTCTTTCTAATGAGAAATATAGAATTTTGAAAGGCGATGGAAATTTAGAACATATTGATGTTTTACATAGTTATGCTAAATATGTTGCTAATAAGTTTAAAGATATTAAACCTTTAAGAGTAGTAGTTGATTGTGGAAATGGAACAGGTTCTACTACTATTAGACAAATATATAATAGAATTCCTGGAGAAGTTATTTATATTAATTCAGATAATGATCCTAGATTTCCTAATCATCATCCAGATCCTAACGTTAAGAAGAATTTAACTCAATTGAGTGAAGCTGTTATTGCAAATAAAGCTGATTTAGGACTTGCTTATGATGGTGATGCTGATAGAGTAGGCTTTGTTGATGAAAAAGGTGAAGTTGTTGATAGTGATGTTATGATGGCACTTATGGCAAGAGAAATCTTAAAAAAATCATCTAAACCTATTTTAGTTGATGTTAAGTGCTCTAGAGTATTACTAGAAGAAATTAAGAATCTTGGTGGAGAGTATATACTTGAAACTCCTTCAAGTGCTCGTCAAGAAGATTTATTATTCTATGATAAGTTAGACTTTGGTGGTGGATATTCAAATCACATCTTTTTTGGCGATAGTCATCCTGGATATGATGATGGTATATATGCTGGTTTAAGATTCCAAGAAATGCTTGGTGATTCAAAAAAGAAATTAAGTAAACTAGTTAAAACTTTACCTGAATACTATAATACTGAAGAAATAAAAATTTCTACAACTGATGCTAAAAAATGGAAAATAGTTGAAGAAGTTAAGAAGTATTGCGATACTAGAAATTATGATTATTCAACCGTTGATGGTGTAAGAGTAGAAAAAGAAAAAGGCTGGGCATTAGTTAGAGCAAGTAATACTGGCCCTAATTTAACTTTAAGATTTGAAGCTACTTCTAAAAAAGGATTAACAATGATTCAAAATGAATTTATGGAAGTTTTAAATATTGTGATTAATAAAAAATAAAAAATGTAACATTTTGTTACATTTTTTTAGTCTTTAGTTGCAGCATTAAGTGCTATTTCAATCATATCAGTAAGTGCAGTTTCTCTTTCTTCTGAAGTTACTTCAATTTCTGGAGTATATTTTGAATCTACAATTGTAAACATTACTGTAGCTTTCTTTCCGCAAAGTCTTGCAACATGTAGAATTCCAAAACCTTCCATTTCAGACCCCATTAATTTATCTTTAATAGGACAAGCATTATATACATGATCTAAGTTTGCATATGGATCAAATACATCAATTGTATATGTAGGTCCTTCTTTAACAACTTTATTTAATTCTTTCGCTGATTCTTTTATTTTATCATTTAAGCTTACATCGGTTCTTAAGAATTTTTCGGAATAGTTTCCCCATTCGTATGCGATATTTGATTCTGAATAACATCCATTAGATAAAATGATATCTCCAATCATTACATTAGGATTTCCTGCTCCAGCAGAACCTATTCTAATTATTTCTTCAACATCATAGAATGTAAATAATTCATAAGTATAAAGTGCAGCTGATGGAATTCCCATTCCTGATGCAATTACTGTTATTCTTTTTCCTTTATATGTTCCTGTATAACCGAACATGTTTCTTACTGTATTTATTAATTTAGCATCTTCTAGAAAGTTATCTGCGATGTATTTTGCTCTTAGTGGATCTCCAGGTAAAAGCACTGTTTTTGCTATATTTTCTTTATCAGTTACTATATGTACTGGTTTCATATTATCACCTACTTTAATAGTATCAAATATGTTATAATAATTCCATATTGGAGGGCTTATTTATGAATAAAATTTATGAATTTGAACACTATAATATTCATTCTAAATCAACAAATAAGTTTAAAACTTTTTTAATCGAAATAAATTTTTTTAACAAATTTGATTTTAAAAGACTTGCTGTTAGAGAAACTATGCTTAGAATGTTATTTTTAAATAATAAGATTTATAAAACATCAATTGATATTTCTAAAAAATGTGAAGATTTATATGATCCTTATATGTATTTTGAAAGAAGTAGATTAGGTATTTTTGAAGTAAGTACTATATTTATGAAGTTTATAGATCCAAAATATATTAACGAAGAAGATTATTATGATTCGATTATTAAGTATTTATTTAATTTAATTCATAATCCTGAATTTAATGAAGAATCACTAGAGTTTGTTAAGTCTTCGTTGATTAATGAATTAAATTCTATTATGGATAAACCAAATAAATATGCTTCTATTAGATTTATGTCTTCTTTAGATAAGAATGATCCTAGAAGCATACCTTTAATTGGAAATAAAGATGATATCGATTTTTTAACTATAGATGATATTAAGAATGAATTTAATAAATTTATTAATGAAAGTAATATTGAAATTAATTTTGTTGGTGAAGAAATTAAAGATGAGTATATTGATATAATTAATAAATATTCTAATTTTAAAAATAACACTAAATTAATAAATTTTAATCCTTATAGAGAAACATTATTTAAGAATGAAGAGTTTAAAGAAGAAAAAGAGTATACTCAAAGTAATTTATTCATGATATTTAATTGTGATGATTTAACTAATAAAGAAAAAAATATAACTATGTTATTATTTAATGAAATACTTGGAGGATTTTCTGTTAATGCTAAGTTAAATTATAAATTACGAGAGGAGAACTCCATATGTTATGGAGTAAATTCTTTTTATGATAAGTATGATAATGATTTAAGAATTGTGACTTCAATTAGTAAAGAAAATATTGATAAAGCCAAAGAGTTAATATTTGAAACAGTAAATGATATGAATAATTTAGATAAAGAAGATATGGAAAATGCTATTAAAAGATTAAAACTTGGGTTAAAAGATTCTTATAATAATATTTTTTCTTGTGCTTCTATTATGTTGTATAAAGATTTAAATCTAATATATAATGTTGAAGAAAAACTTGATTTATTAGATAAGATTAGTATTGATGAAGTAAAAGTTTTATTAAATAAAATTAAATATAATTCTTCGTTTGTATTAGTGGGGGTAAAAGATGGAAATAATTAATATAAAAAACGTAAATGAAAAGGTTTATCATGAAATTTTACCATCAGGATTAAATGTATATATTTATACTTCTGAATTAACTAATACTTATGATATGAAGTTAGTGGTTCATGTTGGTTCAAGAGATAATCATTTTAAGGTTAATGGTAAAGAGGTAAGAATTCCTAATGGAGTTGCTCATTTCTTAGAACATTTAACCTTTAATACTAAAGATGGTACTGCCGAAGATTATTATTCTAAAAAAGGTGCTTACATTAATGCTAGTACATCATTTGATAATACAACATATAGTTGTTCATGTAATGATTTGTTCTTAGATAACTTAATATATATGTTAGATTTTGTTACTAATCCTTATTACACTAGTGAACTAGTAGAGAAAGAAAGAGGAATTATTTTAGAAGAAATTCTAATGCATATGAATGATGTTGATGAAAAGTTCTATTATAAATTTTGTGATAATATATTCGTAAATGATACTAATAAATATCAAATTGGTGGAATTGATATAGATGTTAAAAGTATTACCTTGGATGATATAGTTAATACTTATAACTGTTTTTATAAAAAGAATAATATGGATTTAGTATTAACTGGTAATATTGATGTTAATGAAACTATTAATAAACTTATTGAATGGGATAAAAAAGCTATTGAAAAGTCTATTATTGAAAATATATCTGATGAAGAACCTGATGATGTAAATAGAAGTGAATTAACATACAAAGATAATGTTTCTTCTAATAAAATGTTTATCGGTTATAAAGTAAATAAAAAGAATTCTAAACTTAATGATATAGAATTTGATTTATATTCATCTATTCTTTTAGATTTAATGTTTGGTGAATCAAGTGACATGAGACTTATGTGTGAAAAAGAGCAATTTGTAGATGGATATGTTGATGGTTTCTTTATAAATGGATTTAACCATAGAGTCTTATCTATTGAATTTGAAAGCGATAATTTAGACTATGCTTATAAAAAAATAGATCAATATATTAAAAAATTTAAAATAAATATAGAAGATTTAGAAAGAAAAATAAAAGCTTCTTTAGCAAGAATTATTATTTCTTTTGAAAATCCTGAAAGATATGGTTCATCACTTGTTAATAATTTAATTAAATATGGTCGTGTCATTGATAATTATTATGATTTACTTAAAAATGTAGATATTAATACTTTAAACGATATTTTAGAAATGTATAAAAAAGCAAGTTTAACATATATAAAATTACTTCCTAAGAAGTAATTTTTCTTTTTAGATTATTTATCTTATTTATAATTTAATTTATAATTATAATAGGTGAATAAAATGAAAAGTAGATGGGTTACAATTCTTTTATATTTTTTATCATTTTGTTTGATTTTTGTAATAACATCTGTTGTTATTGTTAATGCTTATTATGCAATTCCATATGATTCAGGTGGAATAATCCTTGAAAGAACATTTAGTGTTTCGTATGATTTATTATTTGGAATTATAGCTTTCTTTTTTTCAATATTAGCTACATATAGTTTTTTAAGTATATTTGGTAGTAAAAAATTTAGTGAAGTGTTTTTTTCTAGAAGAAGAAAGTTAGTATATATTTCAACATTTTTAACGTTTATGATTGTTTATTTTATGTTTGAATTATTAGTTGGATATATTGTTTTAAATATTAAAAATCCAAATGCATTTGTAAATGGTAATACTTCAAATAGTATAGTAATTGAAAGTGATAAGAATAGTAGTAAAGTTTATTTAGATAGTTCTACGAATAATACTAATATGTTTGTTGTAGGTAATGGTAATTCTTTCTCCTTAAGTGATTCAAATTTAAATCATTCTGGTAATGGATCAGGATATAATAATCCTGGTAAGAATACTATTATATATGTACATGAAGGTGCTACTTTTAATGGAGATAGAATAATGTTAAATTTAAGAGGTGCTTATAGTGAAGCTTTATATGTACATGAAGGTACTATGAGAATATTTAATAGTAATGTATTGACTAAAGGAAAGAATAGTATTCCTTTATATGGATACCATAGTAATATTTATGTTAACTCTTCATCATTTAGTAGTAATTCAGAAAATGCCGTTGTATTAAGAAATGGTAGTGAATTTACTTTTGATAATAGTATTTTTGATTTAGGCGATGTATGTAAAGAAATCTTTATTTTAGATTCTAGTAGTGAAGATGAAACTAACGTTGTTAATATTAGAAATAGTAATATTGATACTGCTAATTATCATTTATTTAAAATTAAGAATTCAAAAAATATTATTAATTTTGAAGAAGTAAAATTAGACTGGGGAGATATAGAAAGTTATTTAGCTACGATTGATAAATCTGATGTTACTATTAATATTAAGAATTCAAATGTGTCTGGTAACTTTTATTTAGATGATGTATCTAATTTAAAAATAAATTTAATTAATTCAGAGTTCTCTGGTAATATTGTAAATAATAAAGGATTTGAGTTAACTATGGATGATGTTAGTTTATTTACTTCAAAAGGAAATATTCATTTATTTAAATTTAATGGAAGTGAGATGGCATTTAAGAAAGTTATAAGTATTCAAAATCAGGTTATTTTAGATACAAATAATTAAAATTTAAGAATAATTGAAAAATTATTCTTTTTTTATAGGGAAAAATAGAAGTCTACCGTGTATATATAATAGTAAGGGGGTAATTATGTATTATATAAAGAAATATTTAAAATTTATTATTACTATATTTGTATGTATTTTTATTGTTTGTTTTTATTTTATTATTAATGGTATTGAGAATTACAAAGATAAAAATGATACTAATGAGGTTGTAGCTTTTGTAGAAACAACTACTAGCGTAGAAATTAAAGATGAAGTAAATAATTTTTACGTTGATGTAAAAGGGGAAGTTAAGAATCCCGGAGTTTACTTTGTCAGTGAAGGAATGCTTGTAATTGATGCTATTAATTTAGCTGGTGGATTAACTAAAAAAGCTTGTACTGATGATATTAATCTATCTATGAAACTTACTAATGAAATGGTAATTTATGTTAATAATAAGAATAGTTTTACTACAACTACAAAAGTAACAGAATTAAATGATGTTAAGATAAAAGAAGAAAAACAAGAAAAGTATACTAATAATGGATTAGTTAATATTAATACTGCTTCTAAAGAAGAATTAATGACTTTAAATGGTATAGGTGAAAGTAAAGCTAATAGTATTATTGAATATAGAAAAACTAATAAATTTAATACTATCGAGGATATTATGAATGTATCTGGTATAGGAGAAAAGTTTTTTGAACAAATTAAGAATTATATTACAGTATGATTTTATTTGTTTACTTATTTTATTTTTAATTATTATTTTAAGTCTAATAAGGTGTAATATTAATCATCCTTCTAAATATGATTTAAATGAAGAGATTTTTGAAGGAATGCTTATATCAAAATCATTTGATGGTGATAAGTTTAGTTTTATTATTAAAGGTAAAGAAAAAATAAAATGTAATTATTATTTAAATAGTGAAGAAGAAAAGAATTATTTTGATTCAATAGATTTAGGTATTACTTTAAAATTAAAGGGAAATTTATCTGAAACTAGTAGTAATACTATTCCAAATAATTTTAATTATAAAAAGTATTTAAGAATAAATAGAATTAACTATATTTTAAATGTTAAAAATATTGAGATTGTTTCAAAGAATGTTGATCCTATTTTTTATATAAAAAATATAATAATTAAGAAAATAAAAAAGTGTAATAATAGTGATTATTTAATGATGTTTATCATTGGAGATAAATCATTAATTGATGATGAACAATATAATATTTATTCTGATCTTAGTGTAACTCATGTGTTTGCTATTTCTGGATTACATATAAGTATTCTTTCTAGTCTTTTATTAAAAGTATTTTCTTTTTTTAAGAATAAAAAGTATTTAATAGTTATATTTATATTATTTGTTTATATGAATATTACAAGTTTTTCTCCATCAGTTGTTAGAAGTGTAGTTTTTTTTACTTTTCTTTTTTTAAATAAAAGATTAAGTTTTAATATTGATTTAAGTAATGTATTTTATTTAACTGTTGGAATGATTTTACTTTTTGAACCTTTCTATTTATATAACGTAGGATTTCAATATTCATCATTAATTTCTTTTACATTGATTAAATACAATAAGTTAATAAATGGTAATTTTTTAACAAAAATGATTAAGGTTTCTTTGTTATCAATATTTGTTTCTTTTCCGATAACAATAAGCTCTAATTATGAAGTTAATATATTAAGCTTTTTAAACAATTTATTGATAGTTCCTTATATTTCATTTATTTTATATCCATTAAGCTTATTAACCTTTGTATTTAGTTTTTTAGATAAATTTTATTATATTTTTATTTTCTTTTTAGAATTTTTAAGTAAGTATTTATTTGTTTTAAAAATAATAATTCCAAAGATGAATTTATTAATAATTATTATTTATTATGTTTTTTTATATTTATTTTTAAATACTTATAGTAAAAAGTATTTAATATTTATAATTTTATTAATTATTTTTAATAAATATTTTTACGTTTTTGATAAATCTAATTATGTATATTTTTTTGATGTTGAACAAGGTGATTCAAGTTTAATAAATTATAATGATAAGTTAATACTTATTGATACAGGTGGAAAAGAAACTTTTTATAAAGAGTCTTGGATGATAAGAAAAAAATATTATTATACTGATTCAATAATTAAATATATTAAAAGTATTGGTTATGATTCTATTGAAACTTTAGTTATTAGTCACGGAGATTTTGATCATATGGGTGAAGCAATTAATTTAGTTAATAATTTTAAAGTAGAAAAAGTAATTTTTAATTGTGGAGAATATAATAACTTGGAACAAGAATTAATTAAAGTATTAGATAAAAAGAAAATACCTTATTATTCATGTATTAAAGAATTAAATATTGATAGCAATAAGTTATATTTTTTACAAACCAAAGAATATGATAATGAAAATGATAATAGTAATGTTATCTATACAGAACTTGGTGGATATAAATTTATGTTTATGGGAGATGCATCTATAACTACAGAAAAAGATATATTAAATAAATATAATTTACCAGATATAGATGTACTTAAAGCAGGACATCATGGAAGTAAGACAAGTAGTAGTGAAGAATTTATTAATAAGATAAATCCAAAGTATTCGATTATAAGTGTTGGCAAAAAAAATCGTTATGGTCATCCAAATAATGAAGTATTGAGTGTATTAGAAAAATCTAAAATATATAGAACAGACCAAGATGGAAGTATTATGTTTAAGATAAAAAATAATAAATTGAAAATAGAGACTTGTAGTCCATAAAAAAGAGTAAATATGAATTATTATAATGAGATAAAAAATAAAATAATTGATAATGAAGTATATTCAAAAATTAAAGATTATTCAAAAGAAAGACATAAAGTTATTACATATTTTGAAATAGGTAAATTATTAAATGAAGATGGTGGCAAATATGGAGATAATATTATAGATGAATATTCTAAAAAGCTAATTGTTGAAGTTGGTAAAAAATATAATAGAAGAACTTTATTTAGAATGAAACAATTTTATAATATGTTTAAAGATGAAAAAGTGTCGCCAGTGGCGACACAATTGAATTTGAGTCATTATTATGAGTTGTTATCAATAAAAGATATTAATAAATTAACATATTATATTAATATTGTAATAAACAATAATTTATCCAAAAGAGAATTAAGAGAAAGAATTAAATCCAAATGAATTAATGGATACTTTGAAACAAAAATTTGGAGAAGAAATAATATTACTTTGTCATGAGCCGCCTGGATTAGAAATAAATAAAGAATACTTTTGCCATAGAAGATTATTAGCTGATTGGATTGAACTTGAAACGGGTATTGTAATTCCTGAACTATCAATTAATGAATTTGGTGTAATAACTTTTGAAGAAACATATGATCTTAAACCTAGAATTAAAAAACTAATTAAAAAGGATTAAAGAATTATCGTAATGGTAATTCTTTTTCTTTAGTGTTATTCGACTTACTTTTTGACAATCACCACATAGAGATTATGATCATATGTGTGAAGCAATAAACCTTGTTAATAATTTTAAAGTAGAGAAAGTGATATATAATTGTGGACCTTACAATGTAAAGTATTAGATAATGAGAAAATAGCATATTAAAAAATAGATAAAAGTTTGATAAAATAATTATAGGATGTGGTAAGATGAGAAAAAAATGGTGGATTGTTTTATTAATTGTTGGCATATTTCCTTTGATTTTGCCATTGGTATATGGTATATATAATTCGATAAATGGCTTTAGTGGATTGTGTTTGTGGACGTGTAATTATGATTATGGATTTAAAGCATTAATTGGTAGTATTATACTTTATTCATTTTTATTTTGGCCAACATATATTATAGGTATTGTTTTAATATTTATATCTGTAAAAAAATTAAAAAACAAATAGAATAATTAAAGCACTTTCTGAATTATCAAATTGATAATTTTTTTTTTTTTTAAATAAATTTTATTAATCGACTTACTTTTTTAACAATTATCACATGGTGACTATGATCCTATGGGAGAAGCAATTAACTTAGTCAATAATTTTAAAATAGAAAATGTTATGGGGACCTTACAAAGATTTAGAAATAGAATTGATAAAGATGGCAGTATTATGTTTAAAATATATAATAAAAAAAGATAGTTTAGGCTTGTAGTCCTTAGAAAAGAGTAAATACGAATTATTGTAATGATTTTTTAATATTGATAGTAATACATTTAAAAAGTAAATGTAAATATATAAAAGTTAATGTTATGTTTAGTAATAATATTGTAAAATATATATAGATGATAAATTTTTATGAAAATGAATTAGATGACTTAATAAAAAAGTTTAATAATATTAAATAATATAAAGGTATTGGAGAGGTATATATGTATGATATTAATTTAAAAAATGTAAAAAAAGGAAAAGCTTTATTTTTAATATTTTTTGTTATAGGATTGTTAACATTAATAGTTCCTACTGCATTAATATATTTTCAAAATGAAAAAATAAAGAAAATGGACTCATCTGTAATCTCTACAAAAATGGATGTTGAGTCTTATTTAAATGAAGATGGTAATAGAATGTATAAAGCAGTATATACTTATGAAGTAAATGGAATAGAATATAAATGTGATTCTAATACGTCTTCTAATATTCAACCATCTGAAAAAAATGTAAATATTTATTATGATTCAAATAAGCCTGAATTATGTATGACAGAGGGATCTAAAAATGCAATTCCATTTATTTATTTGTTTTATTTAATACCTCTAGTATTTATTTTAATTGGATTCTTTGGCCTAAAAAATAATAAAAAAAGAATAAAATCTATTATGGATTTAAATAGTAAAGGTAAACTAGTTAAAAATTTACCATATAGACTTGAACGTACAGGAACAGTTATTAATAATAGACCTGTTTTAAGACCTGTTGTTGATTATAAGTTACCTAATGGTTCTATTGTTACTTTATATGGTGATGGTAGATATGATTTTAAAGAAACTGATGAAGATGGAATGGTTGATATAATAATAGATGAACAAAATCCAAATAATTATTATATTGATTTTGAAATTAATAGATTAAGTGGTAATAGAGAAGAAGATTATTATAAACCTGAAGTTATTAATCAAGATGATCCTTTTAAAACTGATTTTTAATATGAAGAATTACTTAGTAATTCTTTTTTTATGTTATACTTTATTTAGTGGAGGATTGTTATGATAAAAAGAGTAGATAACATTGAAGATGCGAAGAAATGTGATGAGTTTTTAACAAAATTGATTCATGATGAAAAACAATATGATGATTCGATTGATGATAGTTTTATTGTAAATAATTTTTATCCAACTATTTATAATAATGATGATAGAGTTATTTTTGGGTATTATTTAGATGATTTACTAATAGGTTATATATATGTATATGAAAACTATTCAAATAATATTAAAGGTTATTTTATTGATGCTTTATATGTAGAAGAAGATTATAGACATAGAGGATATGGAAGAGAACTTATTAATGAAGCTTTAAGTTATGCTGAAGGAAATGATGGTAAGTTTATAGATATTAAAGTATTAAATGATAATTCAATTGCTAAAGAATTATATAAAAGTAGTGGTTTTAATGAATTTAAAGTTATGTTAAGAAAAGATATAAATGTCTAGTAATAATTTATACTTGATATTTTTCTTAAATATTGTTAATATATCAATGTAAGTTTTTACTTAGATTTAATTTGCTTCCGAATTTTATCTCAGTTTAAACGGTTAATTAATGTAAAGGAGGAACTGAAAATGGCTGTAACTAAAGAAAGAAAAGCTGAATTAGTTAAAAAGTTTGGTAGTAGCGCTAAAGACTCTGGTAATACTAAAGTTCAAATCGCTATTTTAACTGAAGAAATCAATGATTTAACTGAACATTTAAAAGTTCATATTCATGATTTCCATTCAAAAAGAGGTTTACTTATGAAAGTTGGTAAAAGACGTAGCTTACTTGATTATTTAAAAGCTAACGATGTTATCGCTTATCGTGAGTTAATCAAAGAATTAAATATTAGAAAGTAGGCACTTGTTTTTAAGTGTCTTTTTTTCTGTCTTTTAGATTTAAAGACAATAATAAGAAATTTTAGGAAGATAAAAAATAAAAGGAGATAAATTATGAAGAGAGTATTTGAAAAAGAATTCTTTGGTAAGAAAATCATAGTTGAAAATGGCGAAATAGCTAAACAAGCTCATGGTGCTGTTTTAGTTAGATATGGTGATACTGTTGTTCTTTCTACTGCTGTAGTTGGAAACAATGCTAATATTTTAAGTGATTTCTTTCCATTAATGGTTTTATACCAAGAAAAATTATATTCAGTAGGTAAGATTCCTGGTGGATTTATTAAAAGAGAAGGTCGTCCTACAGATGCAGCTACATTAGCAGCTCGTATGATTGATAGACCTATGAGACCATTATTCCCAGAAGACTTTAGAAATGAAGTTCAAGTTGTTAATACTGTACTTTCAGTTGATACTGATAATTCACCAGAATTAACTGCAATGTTTGGTTCATCTTTATGTACTTCAATTTCTAAGATTCCATTTGGTGGTCCAATCGCTGGTGTTAAAGTAGGTAGAGTAAATGGAGAATTTATAATTAACCCAACTCCAGCTGAGTTAGAAGTATCTGATATTGATTTAACAGTTGCAGGTACTAAGGAAGCAATTAATATGGTTGAAGCAGGTTCTAAAGAAGTATCTGAAGAAGATATGTTAGAAGCTTTAATGGTTGGTCATGAAGCAGTAAAAGAACTATGTGCTTTTCAAGAAGAAATTATTAGTGAAATTGGTGTTGAAAAGATGGAATATGAACGTCTTGAAATCGAAGATTCACTAAGAGAAGAAATTAAAGAATTAGCAAGTGAAAAACTTGATAAAGCTATGCGTATTAAAGCTAAACTTGAAAAATATGCTGCTATTGATGCTGTAAAAGAAGAAGTTATTAATAAGTATGTTGAAGAAAATAGTGATTTAGATAAAGATGAATTAGAAGTTTTAACTACTAAAGTTAAACTAGTTCTTGAATCAATTGAATATGATATCTTTAGAGGAATTACTGTTAATGAACATGTAAGAGCTGATGGAAGAAAGATGGATGAAATTAGACCACTTGATGCTCAAGTTGATTTACTTCCAAGAACTCATGGTTCTGCTTTATTTACAAGAGGAGAAACTCAAGCATTAGCTATTACTACATTAGGTGCTTTAAATGAATATCAAGCATTTGATGGTATTTCGTTAGAAACTCAAAAACATTTTATGTTACATTATAATTTCCCTGCATTCTCTGTAGGTGAAACAGGAAGATATGGAAGTCCAGGAAGAAGAGAAATTGGACATGGAGCTTTAGGTGAAAGATGTTTAAGACAAGTTATGCCTAGCGAAGAAGATTTCCCTTATACTGTTAGAGTTGTATCTGAAATTTTAGAATCAAATGGATCATCATCACAAGCTACTATTTGTGCTGGTTGTATGTCATTAATGGCTGCAGGTGTTCCATTAAAAGCTCCAGTTGCTGGTATTGCAATGGGTCTTATAACTTCTAAAGATGAGAGTGAATATGAAATTTTAACTGATATTCAAGGTATGGAAGATCACCTAGGTGATATGGACTTTAAAGTAGGTGGAACAAGAAAAGGTATTTGTTCTCTACAAATGGATATCAAGATTAAAGGTATTAATAAAGAAATTTTAGGAAAAGCATTAATGCAAGCTAAAAAAGCTCGTATGGAAATTTTAGATGTTATGGAAGCATGTATTCCAGAACCAAGAAAAGATGTTTCTCCATATGCTCCTAAGATAGAAACATTTATGATTAATCCAGATAGAATTAAAGATGTTATTGGAAAAGGTGGAGAAACTATTACTAATATCATTTGTACTGCTTCTAACGTAGATACAGTTCAAGATATTAATGCAGTTAAGATTGATGTTGAAGAAACAGGACAAGTAATTATTTATCATACTGATAGAGAAGTTATTAATAAAGCTGCTGAAATGATTAAGAATATTGTTAGAGAAGTTGAAACTGGTGTTAAATATGAAGGAAAAGTAGTTAAAGTTGAAGACTTTGGTGCTTTTGTTGAATTATGGCCTGGATGTGAAGGATTAGTTCATGTTTCTAAACTTGCTCATGAAAGAGTAGATAAAGCTTCCGATGTTGTTTCAGTTGGAGATAAGATTATGGTTGTTTCTTTAGGATATGATAATAGAGGTAGATTAAATCTTTCTAGAAAAGATGCTTTACCAAAACCTGTTAAAAAAGAAAAAGTAGAAGAAAAGAAACAAGAAGAAAATAAAGAAGAAAGTGCTGAATAAGCACTTTTTTTATTGTATTAAACTTCTAAGAAAATTATAATGATATTAGATGGTGATGTTTATGTTTAAGTCTAAGAAGAAAATAATTATTTTTATAGTTGTTTTTGTAATTGTTTTAGGTTTAGTAAGTTTTTTATCAGTACAGTTATTAACTCCTAAATTTAAAACATCAAATTTTAACGGTGTGGTTTCTAAAGTTTATAATGATGATTTAGAATTCAATGATGTTTGTTATGGTAATGCATTTTCATGTAAAAATGTTAAACCAGAAATAATTGGTGATTATGACATAAATAATGTAGGAGTTTATGAAGTTGAATATGTTTTTGAATATAAAGGTCATACTTTTAAAAAGAATGGTGTTTTAAATGTTGTAGATAATGAAAAGCCTGTAATTACTAAAAGTGATGAGGATATTCATGTATGTCCTAATAATGGTAAGATTTTAGAAGGTAATATTACAGCTAGTGATTCATATGATGGTGATATTAGTAATAAATTAAGTTTCAATTATGATAGATCTACTAACAAATTATTTGTTTCTGTAAGTGATTCAAGTGGAAATAAAAAAGATGAATTTTATGATGTTGTAGCAAGTGATCAAGTTCCACCAGTAATTACAATTAATGGTGATAGTACAATTAGTATAAAGAATGGTAGCGAGTATAGTGATTTGGGTGCTAGTGCTATAGATAATTGCGATGGTGAAGTAGAAGTATCTGTTCATAATCCTGTAAATGCTAAAAAAAATGGTACATATGAAGTAATTTATACTGCAAAGGACTCATTTGATAATGTATCTGAGGTAAAAAGAACAGTTAAAGTTTATTCTTCTAGTACAAGTTCTGGTGGTAATAGTTATTCTTGTGAAGGAAAAATTAAATATAGTTGTGGTGGAAGTGGTAAAGTTATATATTTAACTTTTGATGATGGACCTTCAGGTTATACAAATAAACTTTTAGATGTATTAAAACAATATAATGTTAAAGCTACTTTCTTTATTACAGGAAATGGTAGTGATGATGTAATTAGAAGAGAATATAATGAAGGTCATACAGTTGCACTTCATTCTTATACTCATAACTACGGTCAAATATATGCTTCGATGGATGCTTATTTTGCAGATTTAGAAAGAATAAATGATAGAGTAGAAAGAATAACTGGTCATAGATCTAATATTGTAAGATTCCCTGGTGGTTCTTCTAATACTGTTAGTAAAAAAAGTAAGTGTATTATGACAGCTCTTGCTCATGAACTTACTAATAGAGGCTATGTTTATTATGATTGGAATATATCTAGTGGAGATGCTGGAGGAACTACTAGTACAGATCAAGTCTATTTAAATGTGGTAAATCGTTTAGGTAATGGGAAATATGTTGTTTTACAACATGATTCCAAAGGATATTCAGTAAATGCTGTAGATAGAATTATACAATATGGTTTAAGTAATGGTTATACTTTTGAAAAACTTGAGAGTAATTCAATGACTTGTCATCATGGGACTGCCAATTAGTGTAAAAAGAATATTATTTATTTAACTTTATAGATTATTTTATTTAATTGTGATATATTTAATGTATAAAAATAATAGGAGGAGAATAGATATGAAAAAATTATTTGCTGGTTTAGCTGCCATTTTAGCACTTGCTCCAGTAGTTGCAAATGCTGCAAGTTATACTGCTGGACAATATGTTAATTTTGCCGGAACTGCTGAAGATGCACAAAATTTCCGTAGTGAAAATTATGATGAATGGATTTTAAATAATTCGGGAGTTGGTACTTTATATATTGAAGATACTACTCATACTGATAGTGATGGAAATAAATATTTAAAGGTTATGTCATTATTTAATATAATGACAAATTTTAATAACGAAGGTGAGATTGATGATTCTGCTTTTGGTGATGTTATTGAAGTTATAAGAGAACATGTTAATTATCCATATGGATATTCTGCATCTGGTTCAACTGTAGATGTTTCTATTGCTACTAAAGAAGAAGCAATGAAATTATTTGGTGTTAGTAATGTTAATGATTCTATTACTTTAACAGGAGATATTAAAGCTGCATTTGCAATGATGGCAGAGAGTGCCATTACTGATACATTCTATCTTTATACTAATACTAAAGATACTAGTGTTGCAGGTAATTATTTTGCTGTTGAAATTAAAAAATCTGCAAATGAAATTACTTCAGCTAAATTTGTAAGTCATGCATTAGATAATGTTAATGCTTATGTAATTCCAGTTATAGAAATGAACTCTGCATATGTATGTTCTGGTGAAACAGAAGAAGAATATGCATGTTATGAATGTCCAAGTGAAAATAATAAAACTATTTTATCTTGGTTCAAAAAAGGTTCTCAATCTGCTAATTGTAAAGAAGTAGATAAACCTAAATCAAAATGCGCTACATCTCCTAAAACAGGTGTTGATAGTTATTTAATACCATCTGCAATTGTACTTGGTGTTTGTGCTATCGTATTAACTGTTCTTAAGAGAAAAGATGCATTTAAAGCAATTTAGTTAAATTAAACTATTAGTTATATACTAATAGTTTTTTTGTGTCTAATTTTACCAAATAATTAAAATATTGCTTAGATATTATCATAATGATATAATTTGTATGTAAGATAGGAATGACAAATTATATGAAGAAAATGACAATTATGGTAACCTTAGTTTTATTATTTGGTATTTCATTAGCTGTTATTATTCCATTTAATTTAATAAATAAAACTGATAATAAAGTTAGTCAATCAGGTAATGTTGAACAATCTCCAAAAGCAGAAAAGAATGAGAGTGAAGACCTTGTTCCTTTTGGTGTACCTAGTGATGAATCTAAAGATTCAGATTACGTAGATAATGGAGTTTATCCTTATAGTAATCCTCCTGAAATATATGATGATGGATCAATTGTTTACGATGGAATGACAGTAACAGAATTAACTAATAAGCTTAATAAAAGTTTGAGAGGTTTTGTTACTAATACTGGATATTTATTCGCTGATTATACTAGAAAAACAGGTTTAGATCCTTATTTAGCAGTTGCTATTATGTTACATGAAAGTGGTTGTAATGGTACTTGCTCTAATTTAGCTGTTAATTATTATAATTTTGGTGGTTTTAGAAGTACAGGAAGTAATTGGTATCATTATGATACATTTGATGAAGGTATGAATGCATTTTTAAATGTAATTTATAATAATTATTATTCTCAAGGTTTAACTACTCCTGAAGCTATCGTATGTAAATATAACGCTTGTAGTGAACATTGGGTTAGTCAAGTAAGAGATTATATGAATACTATAAGAAATAGGTGATAATATGAATAATTTAGTTAATACTAATAATAATGATGTCCTTGTTTTAAATGACGAAAAGAATAATATAATTACAAAAGAGGTTAATGATAATGATATCTTAGTAAAAGAAGATACTAAAAAAGATATACTTGTTCAAGAAGAAAAGGATAATGATGTATTAGTTCTTCAAGAAAAAGATAATGATTTATTAGTTAAAAATGAATCAGATAATGATATTTTAGTTCAAAAAAAATAAGAGGAGTAATCCTCTTTTTTTATAGAATATTATCATCAAAACCAAATTTTATTTTTGATATATAAATAGGTCTTTGTTTAGTTTCCATATATATTCTTGCTACATATTCTCCAATTAAACCAAGTAATGTAAGTATTACTCCACCAAGAAGTAATAAAACACACATTATTGATGCAAAACCAGGAATATCTTTACCTAATATAAGTGTTTTTATTATTAAATATACTAAATATATAAATGAAAATATAGAAATTGTTGATCCTAAATATAATGCTAGCTTCATTGGTGATGTTGAAAAGTTTAGAATACCATCAATTGCATAATTAATTTGTTTTCTAAAATTAAATTTTGATTTACCGTGTAATCTTTTATCAGGTGTGTATTTTAAGTATTTAACATTAAAACCAGTCCATGCAAATAATCCTTTTGTAAATCTATTTGTTTCTTTTAAATCTATTAAAGTTTTTGCAACATAGTTTCTGATAGTTCTAAAATCGGATGCTCCAACTTCAAAATTATAATGAGTTATTCTAGTCATAAGTTTATAGAATGACTTTTTCATTTTCTTTTGAATAAATGATTCATTTGTATAACTGTTTACCATTGCTACTTCATCATAATCTTCATTTTTATTTAGGAAATCAATCATTTCTAATATATGTTTTGGATGTTGTTGTAGATCTGAATCAATAATTGATATGTATTTACCAGTTGATTCTTTTAATCCAGCATATATAGCGGCATCTTTGCCAAAGTTTCTTGTAAAAGATATTATTTTTATATGATTAGTATCTTTTTTATATACTTTAATTAAATTAGATAATGTTTTATCGGTTGATCCATCATCTATGAATATTAAGTTGTATTTAATATCTTTTAAAGTATTAGATAGCTCTTTATATAATGGTTCGATATTATCTTCTTCATTAAATGTTGGTATTATTACATCTAGCATATAATCACCTCATTAAAATTATAACTTAATTATAGTGAATTTGAAAATAAAATGTACATTTTTTATTATCTTATGTTATACTTATATTAGCGATAGGATGGTGTTAAAATTGAAAATAAAAAAAGAGAAGAAAGCAACAGTAGTACCAGCTGAAAAGAAAGGTGCTGAGAATGTAGTTACTAAGAAAAAATTTAATTTTAAAGAAACGTTTAATAGAATTTTTAATAGTATCAAAAAAGGTTTTGGTTCATTAGTTATTTTAGTAAAAAATCATAAAGGAATTTCAATTGCTACGTTAGTAGTATTAATTGCAGCAATTGCAGGATTAGTATTTATACCAAGTCATTCTTCACCTGAAAAAACAATGAAGAATCATTTAAATGATATTGGTGTTAAATTCTATGAAGATTTCTATTTCAAATCAGCAGGTAATGGTGATGCTGAAAAAAGAAAAGAATTCTTAGCTAAATATGAACAAATGGGAATTAAAGTTTCGTTAGATAACCTTGTCAGATATTATGTTACTACTGATTCATATAAAGAATTAGAAAATGCTAAAAATGATGCAACAGTTACTGAAAGAGTAGAAGCACTTGAAAAAGAATGGTTCCAAGATAAGAAATATAATTGTGATAAAGATAATACTAAAGTTATTATTTATCCTCAAGCTCCATTTGAACAAGCAAGTGATTATAAAATTGAATTAGTTACTGTTTGCGGTTTCAAAGATGATGACAAAAGTGTAACAACAACTAGTCAAAAGAAAAAAGATGATAATACAGTAACAACTACTAAAAATGCTGAAGCTACTGATCAAAAGACAACTAAAAAAACTACAAAGAAAAAATAAAAGTGGATTAATCCACTTTTTTTAGTATATCTAAAATATGTCTTCCAGCTCCTAGTAGTTCTGGTCTTTCACATGTTTGTAGGTGATATTTTATTAACATATTTAATTCTTCATCATTCATAGAGTTGATTTCTTTTTTTAAATATTCTGCTGGTCCATCTTGGCTTAATATTTTAACTCTTTCTAATTTTGCATCGTTCATTAAACTATTAATGTCTTCTAATCTAACATAAGTATAAAGATCTGTCGGTTTATTAATTATTTTAAAAGATTCGTCTAATTGATTTTTAATATTTAATATTTCTTTTTCTTTAAATGCATGTGTTATTACAGCATATTCATTCATACAATAACTTATGAAGATAATACCATTATTTTTACAAACTCTTTTAGCTTCTATTAAAGCTTGTAGTTTTTCTTCATAACTAATTAAATGATATAAGGGTCCAAATAGAATGACTCCATCAAATGTATTATCTTTAAACTTTGATAAATTAATTGCATTACCCTGAATACATTTTATATTTGGATTTTTGATTTCTATCTCTTTTAAATTGTGTTTAACTAATTCAAAAGCAGTAACATTATATCCATCTTCATATAATGGAATAGAGTAGGCACCAGTTGCAGCTCCTACATCTAATATATTTGATCCTTTTTTAAGATATTTTTTTATGTATGTTAGACCTGTAATATATTCAACTTGAGCATGTCTAGTTTTTAATCTTTTATCTTCATTATGTTTGTTATAGTGTTTAATTAAATTTTCTTCGTTCATATAAATCACATGTATATATTATTAAAAATTTTTAAATATGGCAAGTTTATGTGCTATTATGTATTTAGGTGATAAATATGTCTAATATAAGAGTGAATAGTGGAATTCATTATAATAATTCAAGATATTCTAGTGACAAAATTGATGCAGTAAAAAAAACGGATACATATAATAAAGTTAGAACATTAAGGGACGATGAAGAAACTATGATTTATAATTCTAAAAAAACAGAAGAATTAAATGATAATGAAAAGAATGCTTTATTAAATGAGATTGATAAAAGTAAAACTTCAGAAATGACTTCATATGATTTCTATGAAAAGGAACAATTTACATCAAATATAAATAAAGATATTTTATTGAGTAAAAATAAGACAAAATAAAGAGTAGGTTAATACCTACTTTTATTATTCATCTTTATTTGTTATTTTTTGTATTTGTTCAACTGCTTTAGTTGCACCTTGTTGACCATAAGCACTTAATATTTCGATTGGAATTGCAAATATAATTGTGTTTGATTGATCAGAAGATAAGTCATTAAGTGTTGCTAAAGTTCTTAAATGAAGAGCTCCAGGTGCACTACTTAATTCTCTTGCTGCTTCTGCTAAATTATTTGCAGCTTCTTTTTCACCAACAGCTTTAGTAATAACTGCTTGTTTCTCTCTTTCAGCTTCGGCAATTTTAGCAATTGTTCTTTGCATATCAGCTGGTAATTTAATATCTTTTAATTCAACGTTTTCAACTTTGATTCCCCATGGATCTGATGCTGTATCAATTACTGTACAAATTTGAGTAGAGATTTTATCTCTTTGTGTAAGTAACTCATCAAGTGTAACAGCACCAACTGCATTACGCATTGTTGTTTGAGCTAATTGAGATACTGCATATTTGTAATCTTCAACAGCACAAATTGCTTTTGATGCATCAAAGATTTTGTAATATAAAACTGCATTAATTTTAATTGTTACGTTATCTTTTGTTATTGCATCTTGTTCAGGTACGTCAACTGCTTTAGTACGTACGTCAACTTTTTGGAAACTTTGAATTATTGGTAATACTACATGCCAACCTGGATTTAGTTGTTTTTTATATTTACCAAATTCAAATAAAATTCCTTTCTCATATTCATTAATTTGTCTTATCGAATTTAAAATTATTATTAAAATGATAATACCTATTGTTATAAAAAATCCTTGCATTATAATTCATCCTTTCTATATATTTATTATATGATATTTATATGTAATATTAAATGATAAATATGAAGATTTATTGACTTTTTTGTTTGATAAAAGTAATATGAGAATAGGAAAGTGGGTAATTAAAAATGATTAATAAAATTTTTGAAATTTTAACTAAAAGAAGAAATGAAAACCAAAAACATTTTTATGTTGGTTTATCGATAAGTGCAGCATTATTTATATTAGGAATTATATATATAATTAGTCCTTCTATTATAACTACTGAAACTTATAGAGTTAATCAATATGTAATTATTATGTTATCTTTATATGGACTTGGTAATTTAATTAAATTTATTGTTATAAATTATAAGACTTATGAAAAAGTATATTTATGCTTAGGAGCATGTGCGATAGCAATTTTAAATGTTATTTTAAGTGCATTTATTGATAGTTCTACTGTATTTGCTATGTCAATTATGTTATTTACTTTAGTAGTTACAGGTGTTAAACTATTTGCCGTTGATTATTATTATCAAAGAAAAGATGCTTATTGGTATATTTTAACTATGCTTTTAATTATTTTTATAATTGTAGGTACAGTTATATCTATTGCATTAATTAATAATCCAGCTATTCAAGTTATTAGTTTAGGATTCTTTGTAATAATAATTGCTATCTTAGATGCTGTTGATGTTGCAATTAAATGTATGTTAAAAGCACCTAGATTTGTTAAGAATATTAAATTGAAATAGGTGATAATGTGAAAATTATAAAAGATTTTCCTGAATATGAAATATTAGATATGGCTAGTGGTCAAAAATTAGAAAGATGGAATGAAGTAATTCTTTCTAGACCTGATCCACAAATTATATGGACTGATAAAAAGAATAAGTCTTTATGGGATTCAGTTGATGCTAAATACACTAGAAGTAAAACTGGTGGTGGAGAATGGCATATATTTAATAAACATATGGATGATTCTTGGGAGATTAGATGGAAAGATTTAACTTTTAATTTAAAACTTATGGGTTTTAAACATACTGGTTTATTTCCTGAACAATCTTATAATTGGGATATTATTAGAGAAAAGGTAAGTAAAGAAGTTAAAAGTGGAAGAACTGTTAAGGTTCTTAATCTATTTGCATATACTGGTGGTGCATCCGTTGCTGCTTTAAGTGCAGGTGCAGAAGTAGTACATGTTGATTCTTCTCGTGGAATGATTGATTGGGCTAAAGAGAATGTTAGAAGTTCTAATTTACAAGATAGACCAATTAGATTCTTAGTAGATGATGTTGTTAAATTTGTCGAAAGAGAAATAAGACGTGGTAATAAATATGATATTATTCTTATGGATCCTCCTTCTTTTGGAAGAGGTTCTAATAAAGAAATATGGAATATTGAAAATGATTTATATAATTTAGTTAAATTATGTACAGAGATTTTAAGTGATGATCCAATTATGTTTTTAATTAATAGTTATACAACTGGTCTTTCTATGAATGTTTTAGAAGATGTTTTAAAATTAACAGTTAATAGAAGATTTAATGGTTTTATTACTTCTGATGAATTAGGTATTCCTATGAAAGATTCTGATTTAATATTACCTTGTGGTATATTTGCGCGTTGGGAAAAAGAAAAATATGAAGATTAGTGTGGTAGCAAATAATAAAGAAGAATGTAAAAGTTTTGAAAAAACACTTATTAGTAAACTAGATGGATGTAGTGTTAATGATAAAAATCCTGATGTATGTTTTTCAGTAGGTGGAGATGGAACTTTTCTTTATATGGTTCATAAATTTGGATTTAATACTAATATTTATTATGCTGGATTTAATTTAGGAACAGTTGGATTCCTTACTAGTTTTAGTGAAAATGATTTAGATAAATTTAGAAATACTCCGATAGAAAAGTTTTATGTTGATAAGTATTCATATTTAAACATTGAAATTAAAAATAAGAGTGGTATTCATAAATATAAAGCATTAAATGAAGTTGTAGTTAGAAACTTTGTTAGTAAAGCATCAAGATTTGAAGTTTTTGCTAATAATGAAAAGTTAGAAGATTTTGTAGGAGATGCTTTAGTAGTTGCTACTCCAATTGGATCTAGTGCTTATAATTATAATTTAGGTGGACCACTTATTTATGATAAGATTGATTCATTAATTTTAAATTCACTTGCTCCAATTAATAATAGTGTTTATAAAAGTATAAATAATGCAGTACTTTTTGATAAGAGTAGTTCCATTATTATGAAACCTATTAAAGATGATGATATATATTTTATTATGGATGGGTTTGAAAAGAATTTAAAAGATGTTGAATATGTAAAGATATCTTTAAGTAAAAAGAAATTAAAAGTATTAAGATTTAAACCTGTAAGTTATAGTTATTTAATTAACAGTAAATTATTGTAAGATAGAGTAATCTATCTTTTTTATGCATAAAAAAACATTGTTAATTTTTAACAATGTCATTTGATATTATTGAATCTAAGTCAAAAGCTTCAGAAGTTACTTTATCATTTACTCTTTTATTATTTTTCTTAGCATTATTATGTTTTTGAGAAACTTTTGTTTTATCTTGTTTAAAATAATCACATAGATTATCTGGATTCTCATTAGAGTAGGCAATTATGTCACTAAGAGTTCCTTCATAGAATTTTGAAATATCCATTGATTTATTTAAAAGAATTTCCAGTGCTTTCTTTTCAGCATTTAGTTTAATTAGTTCCTTTTTAATATCTTCTGCTTCGCTAACGAGTTTATTCATTTGATCTGTATCTTTTTGAATAGTTAATTTTCTTTCATTAATCTTTGCTGAAATTTCTTTATTAGCTCCTATTAAGATATTAGATAATTCATCATCTTTAAATTTATCTACTAATTTTTTATATTCTTCTTTGAATTCATCAATATCGGCATTTAAATTATCTATTTTTTCTTTAGCTTCATAGTATTTTTCTTTATATTCTTTTACCATTTCTAATTTGTTATTAATGATTTTATTAATTTCATTATACTTTGTTTGGTATTTTTCTTTATTTTCATTGAGAATACTAATGATTTCTTCTAGTTTTTTATTTGTTTCTTTAATTGCATTATCCATAGCCATGCCTCTATTCTTTTATTATAGTTTGAGTATATCAAATATAGTTTTCTTTGTAAATAAACCTAGTGTGCACTTATATTGAATATGCTATAATTAATTAGGTGGTATTATGGATACTAATGAAATAATTGATAATTATCTAAACAATAATGATTGGAAAGTAAAAGAGAATAGTACAGTACCTTATTCAATTGGAGGATTAATTCTTTATGAATCTGGTAATATGACTAAGAATTATTGGTTAAAGAAAATATATAATGAAGAAATAGAATTTGCTCATAATGATGGATATATTCATATTCATGATTTAAATATGCTAGCTCCTTATTGTGCTGGTTGGAGTTTAAAACAACTTATTATGTTTGGCATTAAAGGTGTTGAAGGGAAAATTACTAGTGGACCTGCTAAACATTTACAAACTTTGTGTATTCAAATGGTAAACTTCTTAGGAATTATGCAAAATGAATGGGCAGGTGCTCAAGCTTTTTCTTCATTCGATACATATTTAGCTCCTTTTGTAAGAGTAGATAATTTAGAATACAAACAAGTTAAGCAAGCTATTCAAAGTTTTGTATATGGGCTTAATATTCCATCTCGTTGGGGTTCACAAGCTCCTTTTACTAATATTACTTTGGATTTAATGCCTCCAAGTGATTTAAAAGATTTACCTGCACTTGTTGGTGGAGAAGAACAAGAGTTTAATTATGGTGATTGTCAAAAAGAAATGGATATGATTAATAAAGCATTCTTGGAAGTTATGCTTGAAGGAGATTATGATGGAAGAGGATTCCAATATCCAATTCCTACATATTCGATTACTAAAGATTTTGAATTTAATGATTCTGAAATAAATAAACTATTATTTGAACTTACTAGTAAATATGGTACACCTTATTTTTCTAATTATATTAATAGTGATATGGAACCTAGTGATGTAAGAAGTATGTGTTGTAGACTTAGACTAGATTTAAGAGAACTTAGAAAAAAATCCGGTGGTTATTTTGGTAGTGGAGAGTCTACTGGTTCGATTGGTGTTGTTACAATTAATGTTCCAAGACTTGCATATGAAGGAAAAGATTTAAATGAATTCTATGAATCTTTAGATAATATTTTAGAAATTGCAGTTAATAGTTTGAATATTAAAAGAGAGAAAATAGTAGAATATATGAATAATGGATTATATCCATATTCAAAAGCTTATTTAGGCACTTTAGATAATCATTTTTCTACGATTGGTGTAGTTGGAATGAATGAAGCTTGTTTAAATGCTAAATGGGTAAAAAAAGATATAGCATCTAGAGAGGGAAAAGAATTTGCAATTGATGTATTAAATCATATACGTTCTAAATTAAGTGATTATCAAGAAAAATATGAGTGTCTTTATAATTTAGAAGCTACTCCAGCAGAAGCTACAGCTTATAGATTAGCTCTTAAAGATAAGAATAAATATCATGATATTATTACTGCTGGTGATAAAGAACCATATTATACTAATTCAAGTCATTTGCCAGTTGGATTTACTGATGATGTATTTGAAGCATTAGATATAGAAGATGATCTTCAAGTTCTTTATACAAGTGGAACAGTATTTCATACATTCTTAGGAGAAAAATTAAATGATTATAAAAGTACTCAAAATTTAGTTAAGAAAATTGCATACAATTATAAGCTTCCATATTTTACAATTAGTCCAACTTATTCAGTTTGTCCAAATCATGGATACTTGGCAGGGGAAGTGAATACTTGTCCAAAGTGTAAAAGTACTTGTGAAGTCTATAGTAGAATAACAGGGTATTATAGACCAGTTAAAAATTGGAATAATGGTAAACAAGAAGAATTTAAAGATAGAAAAACTTATAATATATAAACAGGCGAATTGATTCCTTTGATAAGGAACAATATATATTAAAAACTATTCAAGTTATATTTTTTGTCGATTTATGTTATATTAAGTGGGGAGTGATAAAAAAATGGAATTAAAGGGATCAAAGACAGAAGCAAACTTAAGAAAAGCATTTGCTGGGGAGAGTGAAGCAAGAAATAAATATACTTATTTTGCATCTAAAGCAAAAAAAGATGGTTATGAACAAATTGCTGCTTTATTTGAAGAAACAGCTAATAATGAAAAAGAACATGCTAAGATGTGGTTTAAAGAATTAAATGGTGGAGAAATTCCTTCAACACCTGAAAATCTTTTAGCAGCTGCTGAAGGTGAAAAATATGAATGGACTAGTATGTATGAAGAATTTGCTAAGACAGCTGAAGAAGAAGGATTTAAGGCGCTTGCTATTAAATTTAGACAAGTAGCTGCAATTGAAAAACATCATGAAGAAAGATATAGAAAATTATTAAAGAATATTGATGATGAAGTAGTATTTTCAAGAGATGAAGATAAGATTTGGATTTGTAGAAATTGTGGACATGTTGTTATCGGTAAAAAAGCACCTGAAGTATGTCCTGTATGTGCTCATCCAAAGAGTTTCTTTGAATTAAAGGCAGAAAATTACTAAAATTTGTCAATTTGACACTTACTTTAAAAAGAATACGTAGTATTCTTTTTATTTTTATATATGTAAATTTGTGTTTGAAATGTATTATTTTGTGTTGTATTATCGAAATTGTTTCGTGGCAAAAAGCGAAAAAAGAAGAGTAAAAGGAGTATAGGATTATGAATAAGAACGAAAAAGAAGTCGGCATCTTACTTCATAGGTTAGGCGTATCCAGCAAGTATCATGGTTTTGATTATTTGAATAAATGCGTATGTTTATTACTTGAAAATGAAGTATATAGACACAAAACTATGAATTTCTTATATGAAAGAATTGCAGAAGAGTTTAATTGTACATCTAAATGCATTGAAAGAAATATAAGAACTTGTATTGATAGAAGCTGGAATAAAGTTTCTTATGATACTGTTGATCATGTATTCGGTAGTACAATGAACTATGAAGATGATTGTCCTACGAATCGTGATTTCATTATGAATTTGTTAGATTTCTTTAAATTTAATAAATAAGTGTGAGAATAGCGTGAGTATAAGGGAGAACTTAAAAAGTTCTCCCTTATTGTTTTGTTGAAAAAAATAAGTAATTTTTATATAATACGTTAAAGAAGTGATAATTATGATGAAAAATAAACGATGTTGCCTTTTGTCTTAAATTAAATATATACAATAATTGGAAAGAGGTAATTTTATGAAAATATATAATACTTTAACAAGAAGTGTTGAAGATTTTAAAACTAATGAGGAAGGTAAAGTTAAGTTTTATACATGTGGACCTACTGTATATCATTATGCTCATATAGGTAATATTAGAAATTATATTGGTCATGATATTTTAGATAAAACTTTAAGATATATTGGATATGATGTAACTAGAGCTATGAATATCACAGATGTAGGACATTTAACTAGTGATAGTGATTCTGGTGAAGATAAGATGGCTGTTGCTGCAAAAAGAGAACATAAAAAAGCTATGGAGATTGCATCATTTTATACTGATGCATTCTTTAAAGATTTTGAAGCAGTTAATTGTAAGAAACCTGAAATAATTAGTCCTGCTACTGACAATATTGAAATGTATATTAAGATGATTGAAAAGTTACTTGATGAAGGATATGCTTATCAATCAGGAGGTAATGTATATTTTGATATTTCAAAACTAGATGACTATTATGTTTTAACTAATCATAAAGTAGATGATATGGTAGTTGGTGCTAGAGAAGGTGTTGAAGAAGATAGTGCAAAAAGAAATCAAGCAGACTTTGCATTATGGTTTACTACTTCTAAATTTGAAAATCATGAATTAACTTGGGATTCTCCTTGGGGAGTTGGATATCCTGGATGGCATATTGAGTGTTCTGGAATCTCAATTAAATATTTAGGAGAACATTTAGATATTCATGGAGGTGGAGTTGATAATATATTCCCACACCATACAAATGAGATTGCACAAAGTGAAGCATATCTTGGACATAAATGGTGTAATTATTGGTTCCATAATGAACATCTTCTAACTGATGAAGGTAAAATGAGTAAGTCTAAAGGAGATATATTAACTGTTTCTAAACTTATTGAACAAGGTTATGATCCACTTGCTTATAGATTGATGGTATTAAGTAGTCATTATAGAAAACAATTATTATTTACATATGATTCTTTAAACCAAAATGAAACATTACTTAAGAAGTTAAGAAATAAAGTTTCAAGTATTAAAGAAGATGGAGAATTAGTTCAAAATGAATTTGATAAATATAATAATAGATTCAAAGAAGAACTTGAAAATGATTTAAATACAGCTAATGCATTAACTGTTTTATTTGAATTATTAAAAGATGATAATGTTAATGGAAAAACTAAATTAGAATTAATTAAGAGTTTTGATAAAGTATTTAGTTTGGATTTAATTCAAAAAGAAGAATTTTCTGAAAATGATGAAGAAATTATTAAATTAATTGAGAAGAGAAAAGAAGCTAAAAAGAATAAAGATTTTGAACTTGCTGATTCTATAAGAGCAGATCTTTTAAGTAAAGGAATTGAATTAATTGATACTAGAGAAGGTACAACTTATAGAATTATTAAATAGAGGTGTATAAATGATTATTTTAATTATATATTGTGTTTTATTTATTGTCTCTTTAGTTATTAACATTTATATTTCCTTATTTGAGAGAAAATATAAAACTAAAAATAATAAAAAGAAATTAACTGGATGTGAGCTTTCACATGAAATATTAGATTTAGATAAAAAAGCTAATTCTTATATTTTACTTACTAAAGGAGATAGCTTATATAATAGTTTAAGAGATACAATTAAATTAGATGAAGATTGTTTCGATGAATCATCTATTTATTCATTAACTGTTTCTGCTTTAAAAACGTATGAAGCAATTGATAATAAAAATAAAGAACAATATAAATTAAGAGATAAATTATTAAAGATAGTATTTTATATGGTAATCCTTTCATATATACTTTTAGCTGCATGTGTAGTTTTAAATGATTATTCATTTGGATATGTTAGTTTAGCTTTACTTATTGTAGTTTTATTATTTGATATTAGATGGTATTTATTATATAAATCAAATATTGAAAAAATAGTTAAACTATTAAAGTCTAATGGCTTTATTGATAAAGATGAAGTAGATAGTGTTAATAGTTTAATGAGAGTAGAAGTATTAAAATCTTTTACTAGACTTATAAATGTTATTAAGAATTTATTCGATCAAATAATTCCAGATGCCTAAAAAGAGACGTAATTACGTTTCTTTTTTTGATGTCAATACAATTTTTAAAAAAAGTTAAATAAATTACTTGATTTTAAAAAATAGATAAGGTATAATGTTTGTGTTTAAACGGCGATGATGTGCGAGGTTGCTGACACACCAGGAGGAGTTGCAAACCTGGTATAATATGTCAGGTTAATTCGTTACGGAGCTATGTTTATACAAAGATATAAACGAAGGGAGACAAATTAATATGTCAAAAATTAGAATAAGATTAAAAGCTTATGATCACAAAGTTCTAGACAATGCTTGTGCAAAAGTTATTGACACTGTAAAGAGAACTGGTGGAGAAATTTCTGGTCCAGTACCACTTCCAACAGAAATTCAAAAAATTACAGTATTAAGAGCTGTACACAAATATAAAGATAGTCGTGAACAATTCGAAATGAGAACTCATAAGAGATTAATCGACATCAAAAATCCAAGTGAAAAAACTATGGATGCTCTAAAGAAATTAGATTTACCTAGTGGCGTAGAAGCTGAAATTAAGTAATCTAAAAACATTTAAACAAAAAAATAACGGAGGATATTATGAAAGGAATCTTAGGACGTAAAGTCGGAATGACTGAAAAGTTTACAAAGGATGGAAAAGTTATTCCTGTTACTGTAATCGAAGTTGAACCTAACGTTATTACTCAAATTAAAACAGTTGAAACTGATGGTTATAACGCTATTCAATTAGGTACAGTTGACAAGAAAGAAAAGCGTGCTACTAAAGCTGAAATTGGACACGCTAAAAAAGCTAACACATCTGCTAAGCGCTTCTTAAAAGAAATTAGAGTTGAAAACCCAGCTGAATATACTTTAGGAAACGTTATTGCAGCTGACACATTTGAAGTTGGTGAACGTGTAGACGTTACTGGTACTTCGAAAGGTAAAGGATTCACTGGTGTTATTAAAAGACACGGTCAATCTCGTGGACCTGAAACTCACGGATCTCATTATCATAGAAGACCAGGTTCAATGGGTACTATGTTACCAATGAGGGTTTTAAAAGGTAAAAAGAATTCAGGACATATGGGTACTGAAACAGTAACTATTCAAAATCTTGAAATTATTGAAGTTTCTACTAAAGATAATTACATCTTAGTTAGTGGAAATGTTCCTGGACCTAAAAATTCAATGGTATTAATTCGTTCTGCTGTTAAAGGTGGAAAAGTTGAACCAAAAGATATCATCATTTATGAAGTTGAAGAAGAAGTAGTTGAAACTCCAGTTGAAGAAACTGTAGAAACAACTGAAGAAGTTGTTGCACCTGCTGAATCTGAAGAAGTTGAGGAAACTACTGAAGCTTAATGCTTTAGTTTGAAAGGAGATTTTTAAGAATGGCAAAGATTAAAGAATTAAACCTTAAAGGTGAACAAGTTAAAGATTTAACATTAAATGATGAAGTATTTAAAATTAAAGGTAATGATGTAGTCTTAAAGAAAGCTATTAGATTACAATTAGATTCACAAAGACAAGGAACTCATGATACTAAAGGTAGAAGTGAAGTTTCTGGTGGTGGAAGAAAACCATATAGACAAAAAGGAACTGGTAACGCTAGACAAGGTACAATTAGAGCTCCACATTTCGTTGGTGGTGGTGTAGTATTTGGACCTACTCCAAGAAGTTACTCATTCAAAACAAATAGAAAAGAAAGAAGATTAGCTCTTAGATCTGCATTATCTGCTAAATTAGCTGAAAAAGCAGTAGTTGTTGTTGATTCATTAGAATTAAAATCATCTAAAACTAAAGACGCTATCAAAATGTTAGAAACATTAAAATTAAATGGTAAAGTTTTATTTGTAAGTGCTCATGATGCTGAAATGTTATATTTAGCAACTAGAAACTTAGGAAATATTGCTGTTATCATGGCTGATGAATTAAATGTTTACGATATCGTTAATGCTGATGTTGTAGTATTTGATGAAGGCAGTATTAAATATATTGAGGAGGCACTTAACTAATGAAAGATATTATTATTGCTCCAGTAATTACTGAAAAATCTCAAATTGCTATTAGTGAAAATAATGCATATACATTTAAAGTTAGTAAAGATGCTAACAAAACTCAAATTAAACAAGCAATTGAAGAAGCTTTCGGTGTAAAAGTTAAAGAAGTTAGAACTCTTAATACTAAAGCTAAAGATAAAAGAGTTGGAAGATACACTGGAAAAACTAAAACTTATAAGAAAGCAATCGTTACTTTACAAGATGGTAACGCTATTGAAATTTAGTAGGAGGTTATTGACATGGCTATAAGAAAATTTAAAGCAACTACTAATGGTAGAAGAGGTATGTCAACTTTAGTTAATGAAGAATTAACTCAAGGAAATAAACCTCAAAAAAGTTTACTTTCTTCAGGAAGTAAAACTGGTGGAAGAAATAACCAAGGTAAAATGACAGTTCGTCACATCGGTGGTGGAGCTAAGAGAAAATACAGAGTTATTGATTTCAAAAGAAATAAATTTGGTATAACTGGTAAAGTTACTACTATTGAATACGATCCAAACAGAAATGCTAATATCGCTTTAATCACTTACTTAGATGGTGAAAAGAGATATATCATTGCTCCTAAAGAATTAAAAGTAGGAATGATCGTTGAATCTGGAGAAGCTTGCGATATCAAAGTTGGTAACGCTATGCAACTTCAAAATATTCCAGTTGGTACTTTAGTACACAACGTTGAAATGAAACCTGGTAAAGGTGGAGCTTTAGCAAGAAGTGCTGGAACAAGTGCACAAATTCTTGGTAGAGATGACAAATATGTAATCATTCGTTTACAATCTGGTGAAACTAGAAAAGTTCTTGGAACTTGCATGGCTACAATCGGTGTTGTAGGAAATGAAGATTACGAATTAGTAAATGTAGGAAAAGCTGGACGTACTCGTCACATGGGAATCAGACCTACAAACCGTGGATCTGTTATGAACCCTAACGATCACCCACATGGTGGTGGTGAAGGTAGAACACCAATCGGACGTAAGAGCCCAATGACTCCTTGGGGTAAACCTGCTCTTGGTTACAAGACTCGTAAACCTAAAAAAGCTTCTAGCAAATTAATTGTTAGTAGAAAGAAAAATAAATAGGTGATAATATGGCAAGAAGTTTGAAAAAAGGACCTTTCGCTGATGAAAGCCTAATGAAAAAAATTGAAAAATTAAATAATGAAAATAAAAAAGAAGTTGTAAAGACTTGGTCTAGAAGATCTACTATTTTCCCTGACTTTGTTGGACATACTATTGCAGTACATAATGGTAAGGAATTCATTCCTGTATACATTACTGAAGAAATGGTTGGACACAAACTTGGAGAATTCGCTTTAACTCGTAAAGCTGGTGGACATGCTGGACAAAAAGATGGAAAGAAATAGGAGGATTTAGATGGAAACTTATGCAATTCATAAAAATGCAATGGTTGCTCCACGTAAAGCTCGTATGACTATTGATTTAATCAGAGGCAAAAGAGTTAATGAAGCAGTTGCAATTCTTAAAAATACTAACACTAAATCTTCTAGACTAATCGAAAAAGTTTTAAATTCTGCTGTAGCTAATGCTACTAACAATTACAATGCAAAACTTGAAGATTTAGTAGTTTCTGAATGTTTCGTAAATCCTGGAGTAGTTTTAAAGAGAGTTAAACCTGCTTCAAGATCAAGAATCGACAGAAGAGATAAAAGAACTAGTCACATTACTGTAAAAGTAAGTGATGGTAAGGAGGCTTAATAATGGGACAAAAAGTAGACCCACGTGGATTAAGACTTGGAATGAGCAAAAATTGGGAATCTAATTGGTTTGCTGAAAAACAAGACTATGTTAAAAAATTAAATAGTGATATTAAAATCCGTGAATTCTTATCAAAAAGATTAAAAGATGCTTTAGTATCTGAAATCAATATTGAAAGAAAAGCTGACAGAGTAGATGTTAAAATCTTTACTGCTAGACCTGGTGTTATCATCGGACATGGTGGAGATGACATTGAAAAATTAAGAAAAGAAATTAAGAAAGTTTCTGGTGAAGATGTTTATTTAACTATTTCAGAAGTTAAGAATCCAAACTTAAGTGCTGAAATCGTTGCTCAAACAATCGCTCATCAAATTGAAAATAGAGGAAACTTCAGAAAAATTCAAAAGAACGCTATTAGACAAACTATGAAAGCTGGAGCAAAAGGTATTAAAACTAAAGTTTCAGGTAGATTAAATGGTGCTGAAATGGCTCGTTCTGAAGGATATACTGAAGGAACTGTTCCACTACATACTATTAGAGCTAATATAGATTATGCTGAAGCAGAAGCTGATACAACTTATGGAAAAATCGGTGTTAAAGTATGGATCTATAAAGGTGAAGTATTAAAAGGAAAAAATACTGAAAATAAAATCAAAGTAGAACGTAAAGGAGGTAACCGCGATGTTAATGCCAAAAAGAACTAAATATCGTAAACCTCATAGAATTAGTTATGAAGGACATGCTAAAGGTCACACTAAATTAAACATGGGTGAATATGGACTTCAAGCAAAGACTGGTGGATACGTTAATGCTAGACAAATCGAAGCTGCACGTGTTGCTATGTCAAGATTCACTAAACGTGGTGGTCAAATTTATATTAATATTTTCCCACATTTAGCAAGAACTATGAAACCACTTGAAACTCGTCAAGGTACTGGTAAAGGTGATGTTAAAGAATGGGCAGCTGTAGTTAAAGAAGGAACAATCATGTTTGAAATCACTGGTGTTCCAGAAGCTACTGCTAGAGAAGCTTTAAGACTTGCTTCTCACAAATTAGGTGTAAAAACTAAAATAGTAGTTAAAGAAGAAAGTGGTGAAGCTAATGAAAACTAGTGAAATTAGAAAAATGTCCACTGAAGAAATCAATGCTAAGATTACTGAAATCAAAGATGAATTATTTGATTTAAGAATGAAACAATCTACAGGAGCTGTAGAAAAACCTCATAAAATTAATGAAGGAAGAAAAACTATTGCTCGTTTAAAGACTGTTTTAAATGAACGTAAAGGAGGAAATGAATAATGAGTGAAGCTAAGAAAACTACATTAGTAGGTAAAGTTGTAAGTGCTAAAAATGATAAGACTATTACAGTTTTAGTTGAAACTTATAGAAGAGATCCTTTATATCATAAAAGAGTTAAATATTCTAAGAAATATGCAGCTCATGATGAAAAGAATATTGCAAAAGTAGGAGATACAGTTAGATTAATTGGTACTAGACCATTATCAAAAACTAAGAGATATGTTTTAGATAAAGTATTAATCGAATCTGTAGAAATCTAGGAGGGTTATTATGATACAACAACAAACTAAATTAAAAGTAGCTGATAACTCTGGAGCTAGAGAATTAATGGTAATCAGAGTACTTGGTGGAAGTAAAGTAAAATATGGTAACATTGGAGACGTAGTTGTTGGAACAGTTAAAAAAGCTATTCCTAACTCAAATGTTAAAGCTGGAAAAGTTGTAAAAGCAGTTATCGTAAGAAGTGTTGAAGGAGTTAGAAGAGCTGATGGTTCTTATATCAAATTCCAAGATAATGCATGTGTATTAATCAAGGATGATAAGAGTCCAATCGGAACTCGTGTTCTAGGTCCTGTAGCTAGAGAATTACGTGATAAAGATTACATGAAGATCGTATCTTTAGCTAACGAAGTATTATAGGAGGATATTATGAAGGTTAAAGTCGGAGATAAAGTAAGAGTACTTGCTGGAAAAGATAAAGGCAAAGAAGGAACTATTACTTCAATTCTAAAGAAAAAAGACAGAGTAGTTGTAAGTGGTGTTAATGTTGTTAAAAAACATATTAAACCATCTGCTTATAATGAAAATGGTGGAATTGTTGAAGTAGAAGCTTCAATTCATGTATCTAACGTTAAAGTTTTAGAAGCTAAAGCTGCTAAAGCAGAAAAAGCTGCTAAAACTGAAAAAACTGCAAAAACAACTAAAAAAACTACAAAGAAAGAGTCAGGTGAAAAATAATGAACGCATTAAAGAAACAATATAATGAAGAAATCGTTCCTGCATTAAAAGAAAAATTTAATTATTCTTCTGTAATGGAAGTACCTAGACTTGAAAAAATCGTTATCAACATTGGTGTTGGTGATGGAGCTAGAGAAGATAAATATATTGAAGCTGCTAAAGCTGAATTAGCTCAAATTACTGGACAAGCTCCAGTAGTAACAAAAGCTAAGAAATCAATCGCTGGTTTCAAATTAAGAGAAGGACAACCTATTGGAGTTAAAGTTACTTTAAGAGGAGAAAACATGTATAACTTCATGGAAAAATTAATCCGTGTTGCATTACCTCGTGTACGTGACTTCAGAGGAATTTCAGATAAAGCTTTTGATGGATTCGGAAATTATACTTTAGGAATTAAAGATCAATTAATATTCACTGAAGTAAAATACGATGACGTAGTAAAATTAAGAGGAATGGATATTGTTTTTGTTACAACAGCAAAAACAAATGAAGAAGCTTATGCATTATTAGATAGCTTCGGAATGCCATTTAGAAAGTAGGGTATTGATATGGCTAAGACAAGTTTAAAAGTTAAACAAGCAAGACCTCAAAAATTCAAAGTTAGAGAATATACAAGATGCGAAAGATGCGGAAGACCTCATGGTGTTATTCGTAAATTCGGATTATGTCGTATTTGTTTTAGAGAACTTGCTAACCAAGGTAAAATACCTGGCGTTAAGAAGTCAAGTTGGTAGAAAGGAAGTAAAAACATGGTAGAAGATAAAATAGCAGATATGCTTACTAGAATTCGTAATGCAAATCAATTAAAATATGACACTGTTGAAGTAATCGGAACTAAGATGACTTGTGAAATCGCTAGAATTCTTAAAGAAGAAGGATTCATCAGTGACTATAAATTAGTTGAATCAAAAAGTGGTAATACTTTAATTTTAAATCTTAAATATACTGAAGATAAAAAGACTAGAGTTATTACTGGATTAAAAAGAATTTCTAAATCTGGTTTAAGAGTTTATGTTGAACATGATAAACTTCCTAGAGTATTAAACGGATTAGGAATTGCAATAATTTCTACTTCTAAAGGAATTATGACTGACAGAGATGCTAGAAAACAAAATCTAGGAGGAGAAGTACTTGCTTACATTTGGTAATCAAGGAAAATGATTAGTTATGAGTAGAATTGGAAATAGAGTATTAACAATTCCAGCTGGTGTTACTGTTACACTTGATGGAAACAATATTAAAGTTACTGGTCCTAAAGGAACTTTAGAAGACACAGTTAACTCAAATATCACAGTTTCAGTTGAAGGAGATAAATTATCTACTTCAAGAAATAGTGAAATTAAATCTGTAAAACAAATTCATGGAACAACTAATGCTAATATAGCTAATATGTTAGCTGGTGTTTCAGAAGGTTATAAAATTGATCTTGAAATCGTTGGTGTTGGTTACAGATGCCAAGTTGCTGGAAAGAAAATCACTTTAAATGTTGGTTATTCTCATCCAGTAGTTATGGATGCTCCAGAAGGAATTACTGTTACTTCTGAAGGACCTACACAATTAACTGTTTCAGGAATTGATAAACAAAAAGTATCTGAATTTGCTGCTAAGATTCGTGAAAATAGATTACCAGAACCTTATAAAGGAAAAGGTATTAGATATAAAGACGAACATATTAGACGCAAAGAAGGAAAGAAAGCATCTAAATAGGGGAGGTAAAAGAATATGATTAAAAAAGAAGCTAATAATGTTGCAAGATTAAGAAGACATAAAAGAGTTAGAAATAAAGTATCTGGAACTGCTGAATGTCCAAGATTAAATGTATTTAGATCAAATTCTCAAATCTTCGCTCAAATAATTGATGATGTTAAAGGTGCTACTTTAGTTTCATCTTCAAGTTTATCTTTAAAACTTGAAAATGGTGGTAATGTAGAAGCTGCTAAAGCAGTTGGTGCTGATATCGCTAAAAAAGCTGTTAAAGCTGGAATTAAAGAAGTAGTATTTGATAGAGGTGGATACCAATATCATGGACGTGTTGAAGCATTAGCAGATGCTGCACGTGAAAATGGATTGGATTTCTAGGAGGTAAATTATGGCAAGAAATGAAAGAATGAATGACAATAAAAAACTTTTAGAAGAAAAAGTAATTAGCATCTCTAGAATAACTAAGGTTACTAAAGGTGGACGTATCATGAGATTCGCTGCAACTGTAGTAGTTGGTGATGGAAAAGGCTTAATCGGTTTAGGAACTGGTAAAGCTGCTGAAGTTCAACCTGCTATCAATAAAGCAACTCAAGCTGCTAAGAGAAATTTAGTAAAAGTTGCTATGGTAGATGGAAGAACTATTCCTCATGAAGCTACTGGAACTTGCGGAAGAGCTAGAGTTTTAATTAAACCAGCTCCAAAAGGTTCTGGAATCGTTGCTGGTGGAGCTGCTCGTGCTGTACTTGAAGCTGCTGGTATTAAAGATATCGTATCTAAATCATTAGGTTCAAATACACAAATTAACGTTGCTAAAGCTACACTTAGTGCTTTAAAATCTGAACGTACTGCTGAACAAATCGCAGAATTACGTGGTAAGAAAGTTGAGGAGTTATAATATGAAATTAAATAATTTAATGAAATCTCCTGAAACTAAAACAAGAAAAAGAGTTGGAAGAGGAAACGGATCTGGATTAGGTAAAACTGCTGGAACTGGAGAAAAAGGACAAAAGTCTAGAAGCGGAGTTTCAATTTCTCCTTGGTTCGAAGGTGGACAAACTCCACTTTACAGAAGAATTCCTAAGAGAGGTTTCAACAATGCTAGATTCAGAAAAGAATTTGCTGTTGTTAACTTATCTGATTTAAATAAATTTAATGATGGTGATGTTATCACTCCAGCTACTTTAGTTGAAAAAGGAATTGTTAAAAAGGAAATGGCTGGTATTAAAGTACTTGCTAATGGAAAATTAGAAAAGAAGGTTACTGTTAAAGCTAACAGATTCTCATCTGCTGCTGTAACTAAGATTGAGGAATTAGGCGGAACTACAGAGGTGATTTAGTTATGTTCAAAAGTCTTAGTGGACTATTCAGTTCACATAACAAAGATTTAAGAAAGAGAATATACTTTACACTACTAATACTTGCTGTTTACGCCTTTGGTTCTAATATTGTTGTACCTGGTGCTAATAGTAAGTTAGAAGGTTTAGAATTTTTAGATTTACTAAACTTAATGAGTGGTGGTAGTCTTAAGACTTTTTCCATATTCTCATTAGGAGTTATGCCATATATTACGGCATCTATCCTTACACAAATCTTACAAATGGATATTGTTCCATACTTTAAAGAATTGAAAGAACAAGGAGCTACTGGTAGACAAAAGATAAATAAGATTAATAGATATCTAGGAATCTTATTTGCCTTTGTTCAAGGTTATATATATTCAATTGCATTTATGAATTTAGATTCAACAATTGAAGTAGTTAAGACTACAATTATATTTACTGCTGGTACTTCATTGTTATTATGGTTGGCTGACGAAATTACTAAGAAAGGTCTTGGTAATGGAGTATCATTATTCATTATGGCTGGTATTATAGGTAATTTACCTGGAACATTTATACAAGCATTTAATGAATTAGTAACTAGTGGAAGCTTTAAACAAGCACTTGGAATTACTTTCTATATTTTATTTATTATTGCTTATTTACTAATTTTAGTAGGAGTAATATTTACTGAAATATCTGAAAGAAGAATTCCTATACAACATAGTACAAGAACAGCAAATACAAATGTAAATGATCAATCATATTTACCTTTAAAATTAAATTCAGCTAGTGTTATGCCTGTAATTTTTGCAAGTGCATTAACTAGTATTCCTGGTTTAATTGGTCAATTTATTGATAAAGGTGAAGGTGCATTTAGTGCATTTGTAAATAAATATATTATTTATACTTCTGGAACAGGATTTATACTTTATGTATTATTAATAATTGGATTTTCATTCCTTTATACTTTAATGCAATTAAATCCTAAAGAAATGGCTGAAAATTTAGATAAGAGTAGAGCTTATGTTCCTGGTATTACACCTGGTGAAAAAACTGAAATGTATTTCAAAGGAACATTAATTAGACTTACTGTTACAGGAAGTATTTGTTTAGCAATACTTGCATCAATCCCAGTAGTTTTAACTAAGCTTACTGGTATATCAAGTACTGCTTCATTAGGTGGAACTGGATTATTAATCGTTGTTGGTGTTGCACTTGAAACATTTAAACAACTAGAAAGTAGTGCAGTGTCACGTAATTATCAAACAACTGGAAAGCGTAGAAGGGGATAATATGAAGAATATAATCTTTATAGCCCCTCCAGCCGCTGGAAAGGGAACTCAAAGTGATTTACTTGTTGAAAAGTATGGATATATCCACATTTCAACTGGTGATTTACTAAGAGAAGAAATTGCAGCTGGTGGTGAACTTGCTAACGAAATATCTTCAATAATTGAAGCTGGAAAGTTAGTAAGTGATGAATTAGTTGCGACATTACTTACTAAAAGACTTTCGCAAGATGATGTAAGAGAAAATGGGTTTATTTTAGATGGATATCCTAGAAATATTGCTCAAGCAAAAACTTTAGAAGAAATTCTTGAAGAAACTGGAAACTCAGTTGATTGTGTTATTTATTTAGAATTAGATGAAGAAAATGCAATGAAGAGAGCTTTAGGTAGAGCTACTTGTCCTAAATGTAAAAAAGGATATAATATATATTTAGAAGGATTTAAACCTATGAAAGATGGAATTTGTGATAATTGTGGTTCTGAACTTGAAACACGTAGTGATGATAATGAAGAAACTTTTAAATCTAGATTCCAAACTTACATAAATAGTACTAGTCCTCTATTAGAATTCTATAGAGCTGCTGGTATACTTAATAATATAAATAGTTTACAAGATAAGAACAAAATTTTTGAAGAAATAGAAAGTGTAATACAATGATAAATATCTATAGTGACGATGAAATTAAAAAGATAAAAAAAGCAGGACATATTAATAAGTTAACTCATGAGTATTTAGCTAGTATTGCTAAACCTGGAGTTTCAACTAAATATATTGATGATGAAGCTGGTAGATTTATTGAATCTATGGGTGGAAGACCTGCATGCAAAGGTTTTGAAGGATTTCCTAGAAATATTTGTGTATCTGTTAATGATGAAGTCGTTCATGGAATTGGTACTGAAGATCATATTCTTAGAGATGGAGACATCGTCACTTTTGATATCGTTGTAGAACTAGATGGATTGATGGCAGATTCTGCTACAACTGTTCCTGTAGGTTCTATAAATAAAAAGAAAGAACATTTATTGTATCACACAGAAAAGTCACTTTATGTTGGACTTAAAGAATTAAAGGCAGGAGTTCCATTAGGAAATCTATCTGCTAGAATTCAACAATATGCTGAAAAACATGGACTTGGAGTTGTTAGAGAACTTGGAGGACATGGAATAGGTTATGAAATGCATGAAGATCCTTGGGTACCAAACTTTGGTAAATATGGATCAGGAGTTACTTTAAAAAAAGGAATGGTCATTGCAGTTGAGCCAATGCTTACAGCTGGAAGAAAAGATGTGTGCATGTTGGATGATGATTGGACTATTGTTACTGAAGACGGTAGTGATGCAGCACATTTTGAACATACAGTGGCAATTACAGAAGATGGCTATGAAATTTTAACAGGAGAATAAAATATATGGCTAAAGAACAAAAAATTGAAGTTGAAGGCAAAGTTGTAGATGTTACTCATGATATTTACAAAGTTGAATTAGATAATAAAATGATTATAACTGCCCGTGTTTCTGGTAAAATCCGAATGAACTTGATTCGCATTTTAGCAGGTGATAGAGTTATAGTTGAATTGTCTCCAACTGATTTAACACATGGGATTATAAAATATAGAAAATAAAAATGGAGGTATTTTTATGAAGGTTAGAGCATCAGTAAAACCTATGTGCCCAAAATGTAGGGTAATTAGAAGAAAAGGAAAAGTTATGATTATTTGTGAAAATCCAAAACACAAACAAGTACAAGGCTAGGAGGAGAAATTATGGCACGTATTAAGAATATTGATTTACCAAAAGATAAAGCTGTATTTATTGGATTAACTGCTATTTACGGAATTGGACAAAGCACTGCAAAGAAAATTTGTGCTGCTGCTAAAGTAGATGCTGATATGAAAGTTAGAGATTTAACTTTAGATCAAGAAGCTGCTTTAAGAAGTGAAGTAGACAATTATACAGTTGAAGGTGAACTTAGAAGAGAAGTTCAAATGAATATTAAAAATAAAATGGAAATTGGTTCATATCAAGGAAGCAGACATAAAAAAGGTCTTCCAGTTCATGGACAAAGAACTAGCAGAAATGCTCGTACTCGTAAGGGTAAAGGTAAAGTAGTTGCTAATAAGAAAAAAGAAGGAAAATAGGAGGATAAACTATGGCTTATAATAGAAGAAAAAGAAAAGTAAGAAAAAATATACCTGAAGCACAAGCTCATATTTCATCATCATATAATAATACATTAGTTACTATTACTGATAAAGAAGGAAATACTATTTCTTGGGCTTCATCTGGAACTATTGGTTATAAAGGTTCTAAGAAGAAAACTCCATATGCTGCTGGTTTAGCTGCTGAACAAGCTGGTAGAGCTGCTATGGATTGCGGAGTTAAAAAGGTAGAAGTTTTCGTTAAAGGATTAGGTGGAGGAAGAGAAACAGCTATTCGTTCATTACAAACAGTTGGTCTTGAAATCACTTCAATCGTTGATGAAACACCAGTACCACATAATGGATGTAGACCACCAAAAAGACCTAGAAATTAATTAGTATTAGAAGAAAAGAGGATTGAATATGAATTTCGAAAAACCAAATTATAAAATTACTGAATATGATCAAAGTAAGAATTATGGAAAATTTGAACTAGAACCACTTGAAAGAGGTTTTGGTACAACTATTGGAAATGCACTAAGAAGAGTTATGCTATCTAGTATGCCTGGATCAGCAGTTGTTAGCGTTAAAATTGATGGAGTTTTACATGAATTCCAAAAACTTGATGGTGTAAGAGAAGATGTTATGAACATTATTCTTAACATTAAATCTTTAGTAGTTAAAAATTATTCTAATACAAAGAAAGTTATGACACTTTCAGTATCTAAAGAAGGAGTAGTTACTGCTGGAGATATCGAACATGATGCCGATATCGAAATCGTAAATCCTGATTTAGTTATTTGTAATTTAGTTAAAGATGGTAAGATCAATATGGAACTTACTGTTGAAAATGGTCGTGGATATGTTGATGCTGCTGAAAACAAGAGAACTTACGGAGATGAAATCGGAGTTATTTATGTAGATGCATTATACAGTCCAATTGATAAGGTTGCTTTCGAAGTAGAATCTGCTCGTGTTGGTCATAATGAAAATTTTGATAAATTAATTATGTATGTTAATACAAATGGTTCTATTACTCCAGAAGAATCTATGGCATTAGCTTCAAGAATTTTAATTGAACATTTAAATATTGTTGCTGATTTAAATCAAATTGCTGATGTAACTGGAATAATGGCTGAAAAGAAAGTTGATACTATCACTAAAACTCTTGAAACTCCTATTGAAGAAATTGAATTCTCAGTTAGAGCTTATAATTGCTTAAAGAGAGCTAATATCAATACAGTTCAAGATTTAATTGATAAGAAAGAATCTGAAGTTGCTAAAATTAGAAACTTAGGAAAGAAATCATTTAAAGAAATTATTGATAAAGTAAATGAAATGGGACTAAAGTTCCGTGATTAATTAATAACAGAGAGGAATAAAGAATAATGTACAGAAAATTAAGTAGAGAATCTAGTATTAGAAGAAGTATGTTAGCTGGTATCTGTAAAGATGTAATCATGAAAGAAAGTGTTGTTACAACTGAAGCAAGAGCAAAAGAAGTAAGAAAATTCGTTGATAAAATGATCACTTACGGTAAAAATGGATCTTTAGTTTCAAGAAGAAAAGCACTAGCTTTCTTACATAATGATTCAGCTGTAGTAAATAAAATCTTTAATGAATTAGCACCAAGATATGCTGAACGTAAAGGTGGATATACTAGAATTATAAAATTAAAAGAAAGAATCGGAGACGATGCTTTACAAGTAAGACTTGAATTAGTTGACTAATCAAGTCTTTTTTTTGTTACGTTAAATAAAATCTGAAGTGCACATAATAATGCAATAGGTTTTAAAAAGTGAATTTTCGAAAGAAAATGCACTTTTTTTATTGTTTAAATAGCAGATTATTTGAATATATTTATAAAATAGAGTATATTAATTATCAATGAAGGAATTTGTTGCACACGAAAAAGTGTAGAATGATGCATTTTTTCAAAACAAAGTGCACAATTTCTACATTGAATTTTTAATGGGTTATAGGCAATTTGTTTGTCGGAAATAATTATAGTTTTAGCTATAATTATTTTTTTGTTTTCAATAAATTTTGATTAAGATTGATATCATCAGGTTTAATATAAACACAATTTAATAAATTCAATATGTCTTCATTACAAATGAATAGCATCGCTTCATATGGTGATTTACCATTTAAAGAATCTCGACATAAAGAATTAATGTTATTCATTATTAAATAACAATCTTCTTGAGTTATATTTTTTAAAGATGTTTTCTTGGGAAGAATGTATCTTATAAATTCATGATTCTTTTCAATAGTGCCTTTTTGGCATGATGCATGAGGATCACAAAAATATAAATTAGTGACTTTTTCTCCGGTTTTATAAATGTGTTCTATATTTACAACATCGAAAAATTCGTGACCATTATCGGTTAATATAATTGGGAATAGTTTTCGATAAGCATCATAAGGTAATAAATCTTGTAAGTAATGAAAAACTCTTGTTACTTCATCTGTTGTTTGACTATTAAGTTTAAAAATAAGCATAAATTTTGACTTTCTCCAAAGTAGAGTAAGAAAACAATCATTTTCATTTTGAATTCCTTCAACTGTATCCATTTCAACAATATTGGTATCAGGAAATTTATTAACATATTCGGAAAAATCTGTATATTTTCTTCCTTTTAATATTTCTCTTTCTTTTCTAGTTCTTCGATTTTTAGAATTTTTCCTTTTTTTATATTTAACAATTCTTGGAAAGTCGAGTGGGCCAAATTCGAATACACCAGAATTTATATATTTATAGAAAGAAACTTTACTAAAATCTAATATATCTGGATGATTAATATATAAATGATTTGTTGTTTGACCTTTTTTAACAAGAGGAGTAATAACTTTATTTATTTTATCAATTTCTTCGTAAGTTAAATTTAAACCTTTTCTTGCTTCTGATTTTAATTCAGCATATGCAAGCTCAGCATCTCTTGCATAATAAGTCCATCTTTCACGTCTACATCCGCATCGAGATTTGCATCCATTGCAAACGTGAGGAGGTTTTTGTATTCTCTCACACGACTGATATTTATATAGATTCTTTTTATCTGCAGTTAATGAATATCCATAATTATTAGGTTTAGAGTATTTTTTATTTCTATCTATTTCTCTAAGAACTGTTGAATGATTTCTTTTAATTTCTTTAGCAATTTGTAAGATTGATTTATTTTCATTTAAACCATCTTCAATATTTTTTCTATCTTCGTAAGATAGATGTTTATAATTTTTCATAATAATCCTTTCTATTTGACAAACAAATTGCTTAGAAAGGTATTATAATCATTTTAAATATTTATTGCACATATATTGTGCACTTTGAAATTTAATCTACA
>JAFSVF010000014.1 GCA_017450205.1 Bacilli bacterium
ACAAGAATACATACAATTTGTAGAAGACTGGATATTATTCTATAACACATCTAGATTAAAATCAAAAAAATAAGAAGCAAAATTAATTTGCTTCTTTTAATGTGTTTTTTATTAGTGTCTACCAAATGGGGTGCACTACACATTTGAGATGCTTTTTTGTGTATAAAACATAAAATATAAACATTCCTAAACTATTTAATATTATGTCATCAATATCAAATACACCAACTTTAAAAATATATTGAATAGATTCAATTATAATATTGAGTCCTATAATAAATAGTAAATTAGTACTTAATTTTTTATTATTAGTAAATTCAATAAAGAAGTATTCAAAAGGAATAAAAATAAGTAAATTACCAAAAAAATTAATTATTATATAATATATTGAACTATGAAGTGTTTCACTTATTGATTTAAAAGGGATTAAATTAATTCCAGTATAAATTATATATCTTGCAAAGAATGTCATGTTAATTAACATAATTACATAATAAATAAAAACAATTAATTTAGATATGTTAGATATCTTCTTTTTTTCATCTAATTTTTCTACATAATAGTTACTATATATCTTATTTCCAAAAATAATAAATAAACTTGATATAATAGTAAATAATAATCTGATAAAATAATTTAGTTCAATATCTGGATAATATTCAATTCTTAAATAAATTAAAAATATAAAAATAGAAATAATATAAGAAAATATTGTTAATTTAAAATAAATATTATTTTTTTCTATTTTTTTATAATTATTATATTCAATAACTTTTTCAATATTATTTTTTCTTTTAACCTCACCACTTAATAATTCAGAAACATCTATTTTTAATTCTCTAGCTAAAGGGATTAATAAAGATATATCTGGAGTGCCTCTTCCAGTTTCCCATCTTGAAATAGCCTTTTCAGTTACAAATAACTTTTCCGATAATTCTTCTTGAGTAATACCTAATTCTTTTCTTTTAGTTTTTATTAAATTTGATATTTTTTTTAAGTCCATGTTTATCACCTATAAGCTTACATTCTTTTGAATTAACATAATTGTGATATTCATTTTCAGTAATGTCTTCTTCATTTAAATAATTTATATGTATTATACCATCTATATTTAGTATTTTATATTTTTTTCTTGTTGAAAAGTGATAATTATCAGTAGCACCAGCAGAGTATGCATAAACTTCCATATTATTTTGACATTTATAATGCATATCTGAATAAATAAAATCATCTTTTATATAAGAATTTAATCCTGAAGAAAATTGAATTAATAAAACCAAGAATGTAATTTGCCAAAATACTATAACTAATATTACTATTCCACCAAGAATAAACTTGATGGAATTCTTTTTTAAATTTGTAAAAATTAATGTGAATATGGTCATTAATCCAAATAAAAATTGCAATCCATTTTTAGGTATAAACAAATTAAATATAAAATAAAAAATTATAATAAATTCTTTGTATTTAATTTTAACTTTATATTCAGTTAGTATGATTACATTAAATATAAGTAATAGACAAATTGCAATATAATAAAGTATTCCACTAATTATTAAACTTTTAAAGATAGTATTTACTACTAAAAATAATAAAGCTATTATTATTCCATAATACTTAATTAATTTTTCTTTCATAAAAAATCTCCTTTCTAAAATTATACTATTATAAAATTAAAAAGAAGTAACCCTATGAATCGTAGAGTTTGTAAAATCAAAAAAAGTAGGAATTAATTTCCTACTTCTCAGCTTGTTTATTAATTGGGGCATTAGTAAATTCTTTTTCAATATAACTACTATTAATTAATCTCTTGAAATAGTATTCACTACATATTAAATCGAATTCACCAATAAACTCATACAATAATGGATTCCATTTCAATCTATATTGATTTAATCCTTTAAATTGAGAATTTTCATCGAATGAAGAGATACCACCTATATTACAAAAATTAAAATATGGTTTATATCTTTCAAGAATTGAATAATATAAGAAATGATTAGGATTTAGTTGTCTATATTCATCGCCAAATCCAGATTCATAAATTGTAATTATTCCATGATGTTTAATAACTAAAGCAGCAGCAGCAATAGCTTCACTATGCTCTTTTAAACCATCAGTTGCTTTAACAATTTTATCTTTGAAGCCTTGTAATTTATTATCAGAATTCATTTTAGAAACTATATTTGATTTTTTTGGATTAGCAGCAATAATGTCATTCCATTTATAATTTAGTTGTTCTTCTTTATCATATTCTGATCTTACATATTCAAGATATTTTTGATAATTTACTTTTACAAATAATAAATCAATTGAATTATCTTTACTAAAAACATTATAAAGGTCTCTAAAATAAACTATATCTTTATTGGTTTTTTCTTTAACAAAATCATAAAATATATCAATATCTTTTGCATTACCAATAGTAATACTCATTCCTTCATTAATACATCTTCTAATTTTTTTACGATAATTTCTATTAATCTTTGTAAAATCAAATTCTTTTAAATTTATATAACCAACATATTTTGGTTGCATTAGTTCGAATTCTTGTTGTTCAAGTCTTCTTTTAATACCTAAACTTTTTAAGTGATCAATAATTCTAACATTACCATTATAATTAATTTGATATTTATTTTTAGGCTCGATTTTTCCAATAATAATTTCTGGATTAAACTTAACAAAAATATAACCGCGTTCTTTATAGAATTTTTTTAATGCAACAAGAAATTGTTCAACTAAAGATGTATTGTAATAATCGATTAAGAAACCTTTAGGACAATATCCATATTTAACTTTACCAGTAATAACTTTATTTAATACTACAGTTGCAGCACAAATTCTATTATTATCATTTTCATCAACGAATCCAATAAGATCATAGTTATATCCATGATTACTCATAAGAATCGCATATTTACTTGTTTGATAAAAGTTGTTTAATGGTGATTTTGATGCAAAATCATCAAATTGAGGACCAGTTAGTTCTACAATTCTCATAAGTAACACTCCTTCTTATGAAATTATATCATTTAAGATATTTTAAATAAATAGACCTAATCCTATTTTTACACCTGCAAGTCGTAATATTTATTGCAAACTAACCCAATATATGTTAAAGTATCAATTGAAGTTGGTGATATTATGATGGCAATTTTAGAAAATGCATTAATTGTAGTTTCTGTAATTATTATTGCTTTAGTTTTATTACAAAGTAATAAAGCTGAAAGTGGAGCACAAATTATTACTGGAGGAAATGCTGACCTTTTCCAAAACATTAAGGAAAGAGGAGTTGATTTAGTAATTTCTAGATTAACAATGATTTCAGGTATAGCATTCTTCGTAATTGCATTAGTAATCTATATGTTCTCTAAGTAAAATTAATTTACATAAGAAAGTACAAAATTGATGTACTTTTTTATTTTATTCAAAAATAAATGATATAATGATAATAGGTGATAGCATGGAAATGAAAGATAGACTATATAATTACTTAAAAACAAAAAAGGATTTCGTAAGTTATGAAAAAATAGAAGAAGCTCTTCACATATCCACAAGTGATGAAAAAAGATTACTTGGTGAAGCGATTGAAGAATTAGAAAAGGATTTTAAATTATATGTTTCTAAGAATCATCAATACATTCTATTTGAAGTCAGCAAAAATCTAAGAGCAGGCGAACTTTCTATCAATAAGAAAGGTGACGGCTATGTTAAAGTTTTTGACATGCCTAATGAATCTGATATTTTTATTCAAAAAGAAGAATTAAAATATGCTTTAGATAATGACAAAGTAGCTGTTGAAATTATTGAATTTGATGGTAAAGATGATAAGAGATATAGACCGAGAGATCCAGAAAAAAGATCAGGAAGAGTAATTAAAATCTTAGATAGAGATCTTTCTAATATTGTTGGAGAAATTGTTAAAGGTGAAGATGGTCTAGAATTTAAATCATTAGATAAAAGAGATGCTACATTTATTATGGATGAAGATGAATTAGCTGATTGTGTTGAAGGTGAAATTGTAGTTCTAGAAGCAGTTAATAATTTAGGTAAGAATCAATTTACTGCTGTAATTAAAAATAAGCTTGGACATAAAGATGATGCTGGAATGGATATTAAAGTTATTTGTGCAAAGCATGAAGTATATGATGAATTTCCACAAGAAGTATTAGATGAATTAGAAGATATTCCAACTGAAGTTGAAGATAAAGATAGAGTTGGTAGGGTAGACTTAACAGATAAAGTTATATTTACTATCGATGGTAAAGATACAAAAGATATAGATGATGCAATTTCTGTTGAAATGATCGAAGATGGAAAATACTTCTTATTAGGTGTTCACATAGCAGATGTTTCTTATTATGTTAAACCAGGAAGTGCTATAGACCAAGAAGCTTATAAAAGAGGAACTTCTTGCTATCCACCAGGATCAGTTATTCCTATGCTTCCGCATAAATTATCTAATGGAATTTGTTCATTAAATGAAGGCGTAGATCGATGCGCATTCTCATGTGAAATGAAGATAGATAGAAATGGTCAAATCAAAGGAATAGATATTTATAAATCTATTATTAACTCTAAAAAGAAGATGAACTATGATGATGTTAATTCTATAATTGAAAAAGGTGAAATTCCTACAGGTTATGAACAATTTGTGGATACATTAAAGCTATTACAAGAATTAGCTCATATTATTAGACATACAAGAGAAAACAGAGGTGCTTCTGATTTTGATATATTAGAACCTAAGGTAATATGTGATATTGATGGAACACCAGTAAAAATTGAAGCAAGAGAAAGAGGAGAAGGCGAAAGGCTTATCGAAGATGATATGTTATCTGCTAACGAATCTGTAGCTAAGAGAGAAGCGTTTAATGAAATTTTGGGAAGACCAGCACTAGGAGTATATCGTGTTCATGAATTCCCATTACCAACAAAGGTTGAAAAATTTATTAAATTTGTTAGTTCTTTAGGGCATCCAGTTAAAGGTGATGTTAAGACTATTACTTATAGAACAATTAGCGATATCCTAAAACAAATCACATATAAGAATGAAACAGAAGCAAGTATTATAAAATCTATGGGTGTAAGAAGCATGCCAAAAGCTTATTATTCAGAAGAAAATTTAGGCCATTATGGATTAGCTCTAAAATTCTATACACACTTTACTTCTCCAATCAGACGTTATCCAGATTTAATGGTACATAGAATTTTAACAGATTTAGTATTAAACCCAAATGTTGATGATGCTATATATGACTATTATGCTAGTCATTTAGCAGAAATATGTAGACAATGTAGTGATAGAGAGGTTAAAGCAGCAGAAGCCGAAAGAGAATGTGTAAGTATGAAGATGGCAGAATATATGGCTAACTATATTAAAGAGTTTCCAGATGAAGAATATAAAGCTGTTGTATGTGGAGTAACTTCATTTGGTATTTTTGTCCAACTTCCAAATCTAGTAGAAGGAATGATTCCATTAAGTTCACTAGATGGATATTATACATTTAATGAAGATACTCAATCACTTTCAGCAAAAGGTAGAGCACCTATTCAAATGGGTTCTGAATTACAAGTTAAATGTGTATCAGCTTCTAAGGAAGATGCTCAAGTAACATTCGAAATTGTTAAAACATTAGAAGATAAAAAAGATAGACAAGAAAAAGGAAAGAAACTAGTTAAAGAACATGGTAGAAATATTAAATAGAAGAGCTAGATTTGATTATTTTATTGAAGAAGAAATAGAATGTGGAATTGAACTTGTAGGAACTGAAATAAAATCAATTAGAAAAGGTTCAGCAAGTATAGTAGATTCTTATGCTATTATAAGAAATGGAGAAGTTCAATTATTAAACACATATGTAGCTAAATATGAAGAAGGCAATAGATTTAATCATGATGAAAGAAGAAATAGAAAGCTTCTTCTTCATAAAGATGAAATAAAGAAATTATCTGATAAAGTCAAACTACAAGGAATAAGTTTAATACCGTTAAAAATGTACTTTAAAGGAAATAAAGTAAAAGTTCTTTTAGGTGTATGTAAGGGTAAGAAATTATATGATAAAAGAGAAACAATAAAAGAAAGAGATTTAGCTAGAGAATCTAAAAATAACTATTAAGGGTTAACACAAGTTAACTCTTTTTGTTCACTAGAATTATTTTAGAAAAAGAACTATAATAATTATAGGAAGGTGATAGTATGAATATTAACATCCGTGGCGACAAGATTGAAGTAACTAGTTCAATCAAAAAATATATAAAGGAGAAGCTTTCTAGATTAGATAAGTACTTTGAAAACACTGCTAATATTGATGCTCATGTACTTATAAGAGCAAGAAATGGTGAGCAAGTAATCGAAGTAACCATACCTACATCAAGATATACTCTAAGAGCAGAAGAAAAAAATAGTGATCTTTATGCTGCTATTGATTTAGTAATTGATGTATTAGAAAGACAAATAAGAAAAAATAAAACTAAGTTAAATAAAAGAAGAGAAGTTAATCAAGATTTTGCATTTATTCCTGAAGATGAAGAGGAATATGAAGACGATAATATGATAGTAAAAAGAAAAATGGTTTCTGCAAAACCAATGAGCGAAGAGGAAGCAATTCTTCAAATGGAACTACTTGATCATGACTTCTTTATGTTTAAAAACGAGGATGAAGACTGTTTTTCAGTTCTTTATAGAAGAAAAGACGGAAATTACGGCATTATTTCCTCTAAGTAAGCAAAAAAAGAGTACTAAAAACTCTTTTTTTTATGGTATAATTATTTATGTAAATCCAATAGACAACTAATGGGAGGTAGATGATATGGGATTAATTAGAAGTTTAATCGATACAGAATATAAAGAATTAAAAAAATTCAAAGTTATTGCTGATAAGATTGAAGCCCTTGATGAAGAATACTCTAAGATGAAAGATTCAGACTTAGCAAACATGACTAATGTTTTAAGAACTGAATTACAAGAAAAAGGAAAATCAATTAATGATGTAGATATTATCGTTAGAGCATTTGCAACTATTAGAGAAGTTGCTTATAGAAAAATTGGTGAAAAGCCATACTATGTTCAATTACTTGGTGGTTTAGCTCTACACTTTGGTAATATCGCTGAAATGAAAACTGGTGAAGGTAAAACTTTAACTACTATTCTTCCAGCATACTTAAATGCACTTGAAGGAAAAGGTGTACACGTTGTAACAGTTAATGAATACTTAACTGAACGTAATGCTGAATGGATGGGTCCAATTTATGAATTCTTAGGCTTAACTGTTGGTGTTAACTATAGAGATTTAACTCCTGAACAAAAGCGTGAAGTTTATAATTGTGATATTACTTATACTACAAATAATGAAGTAGGTTTTGACTACTTAAGAGATAACATGGTAGTAAGAAAAGAAGATAGAGTACAAAGACCACTTAACTATTGTATTCTAGATGAGGTAGACTCAATTTTAATTGATGAAGCTCGTACACCATTAATTATTTCTGGTGGTAAAGTAAATGCTGCTAACCTTTATAAGGAAGCTGATCAAGCTGTTAAGAGTTTAACTGAAGAAGAAGATTACACTGTTGATTTAAAAACTAAGAGTGTTATCTTAACTGAAGCAGGTTCAGAAAAAGTTCAAAAATTCTTTAAATTAAAGAATTTATATGCTGCTGAAAATACTGAAATTGTACATCACATTAATCAAGCATTAAAAGCAAATTATGGAATGAGCTTAGACGTTGATTATGTAGTAGATGGTGAAGGTAAAGTAGTTATCGTTGACCAATTTACTGGACGTTTAATGGCTGGAAGACAATTTAGTGATGGATTACATCAAGCCATCGAAGCTAAAGAAGGCGTACAAATCAATGAAGAAACTAGAACAATGGCAACAATTACATTCCAAAACTTATTCAGAATGTATGCTAAGATTTCTGGTATGACTGGTACAGCTAAAACTGAAGAAGAAGAATTTAGAGAAATTTATAACATGTTTGTTATTACAATTCCAACTAACAAACCATGTATAAGAAAAGATATGGCAGACTTAATGTATGCTACTGAACAAGGTAAGTTCAAAGCAATTGTTGAATTTATTAAGAGAGTACATGAAACTGGACAACCAATTCTAGTTGGTACTATCTCAGTAGAAAACAATGAAAGATTAAGTAAAATGCTTAAAAAAGCTGGAATCAAGCATGAAGTATTAAATGCAAAGAATCATGCAAGAGAAGCTGAAATTATTGCTAAGGCTGGTTTAAAGGGTGCAGTTACAATTGCAACTAACATGGCTGGTCGTGGTACAGATATCAAACTTGGACCTGATGTTGCTGAACTTGGTGGATTATGTGTAATCGGTTCTGAAAGACATGAATCACGTCGTATTGATAACCAATTAAGAGGACGTGCTGGACGTCAAGGAGATCCTGGTTATTCACAATTCTTCATCTCATTTGAAGATGAATTAATGAAACGTTTCGGTGCAGACAAGATTAAAGATTTAGTTAAATCTTTAGGATTAGACGAAATGGAACAAGTAAGAAGCAAAATGTTTACAAGACAAGTTGAAAGCGCACAAAAGAAAGTAGAAGGAAACAACTACGATATGCGTAAAAACTTACTTGATTACGATAACATTGTTTCTGAACAAAGAAAGATTATTTATCAAAAACGTAATGATGTTTTAGATAATGAAGATATTCATTCAGTAGTAGTTGAAATGATTAAAAACTACATTGATGATTTAATTGAAGCTCATATGGCTCCAGAAGGATACTTAACTAATGATGATTTAGATAATATCATGGATACAGTTAATAGTAGACTTCTAAAGAAATCAAAAGTTCATATGGATGAAATCCAAGGTAAAAATGATAAAGAAGTTTATAGAATTATAGTTGATAAGATTATTACTGACTATGATGAAAAACTTTCATTAGTACCAGAAGAGATCACAAAAGACTTTGAAAGACATATTACTTTAAGAGTAATTGATGAAGCTTGGGTTAAACATATTTCAGATATGGAAAACTTAAGAGATGGAATTGGTCTTCGTGGTTATGGACAAAGAAGTCCACTTCAAGCTTATGCTATGGAAGGATTCGATATGTTTGAAGCAATGCTTAGAAACATTGATGAATCTGTTGCTACATTCCTATTAAGAATGGAAATTAAACAAAACTTCCAAGCAAGACAAATGGTAGGTCAAGCTGGAGATGGAAAACAAAAAGCTAAGAGAGAACCAATAAAGAAAGAAAAAACAGTTGGTAGAAATGATCCATGCCCATGTGGCAGTGGACGCAAGTATAAACAGTGTTGTGGAAAATAAGCTCGCAAAGCCTTATAAATAAAGGGCTTGCGAGTTTTTTACTACTTATAATTTTTAGGTATTTTTACCTCAAAAAAGGCGTTTAGATAAGTTTTAGATAAGTTTTTTTGTTTATTAGAGTGTTAAAACAACTAATATGATATAATGATAATGGTGGTAACATGAGTATAGATTTAAACAATATAAAAGTAGTAATATTTGATTTTGATGGAACACTAGCAATTCATAGAGATAAAGATTTTGTAAAACACCGCAACGAGAGCGAAGACAAAAGACTAAATTATTATTCAAATGCATATCAAAATCCAAATAGTTTTTTTGAAAATATTGAACCATGTGATAGATCTGAAGTTCTTTATAAGCTAATTGAAGAATTAAGAACTAAGAATACTAAAATGTATTGCTTATCTGGAATGAAGTTTTCATTTCATTTTAATGCTAAGAAAGAATTTATAAATAAAAATTATGGAAATGATATTGAATTAATATCTGTTGGAACTCAAGAATTGAAATTAGATGGTATAAAGATAATATCAAAAGTTAATAAATGTGATTTAAATGAGATTCTATTTATAGAAGATCTAGATGATACAATTAATTATTTAAAAAGTAATGGTATAAATGCAATTAATGTAAATGATTTAAAATGAGGTGAACTACAATATGGGGATAATAATTGCTGCATTTGCTACTTGTGGTAAAAGCATATTAGGTAAAAAATATAGAAATATAATAGATTTAGAATCAAGTCCATTTAAAAATATAATGAGAACTGATTTATCTGTAGAAGAGCAAAAAGGAACTAAAAGAGAATTAAATCCATTGTGGCCTCAAAATTATTATGATGCAATATTAGAGGCGGAAAAGAAATATGATATTGTCTTAGTTCAGTTAAAACCAGAACATTTTGACTATTTTGATAAGAATAATATAAAATATTCAATCGCATATCCAAATTTAGATAATTGGGAAGAAGTAGAAAAAAGGTGTATTGAAAGAGGAAATAATGAAAACTTTATAATAAGATTAAAAAATGTGTTTGTTCCTTTTTACGAAGATGCAATAAAAAGAAATTATGACAAATTATAATACTTAATGGTAATGAAACATTAGAAGATGTTTTAAAAAATAATAATATAAATCTCATAAAATAATTTTTTTTAGATAAGCTATTAGATAAGTTATTGAATAAAAACTTACAATTTATCAATAAAAAATTATAATTTTGAAATAAAAAATACCAATTTAAAAGGAAAAAATTACTTGGTTGTTTTAAATTATTACCATGTGGAAGTGGCAAGAAATATAAAAACTGCTGTGGTAAATAACTCGCATAACCTAATCAAATAGGAAAACGCGAGTTTTTTTCTTTTTTGATAAAAATTAGTGCTAGAACTCTTTTTTACATAGAATTAATCATTAAAATGTAATCTTTTGATTAAAGTAAAATATATAAAAACATTATATACTACTATAGTACAAAGAGGTTTATCATATAAACGAAGTATGGAATGATACTTCTTAGATTGAAGAAAAAAATAGTATAAGCTTAACTTCTCAATTGAATCAATCTAAAGTTAAATTTAATTTGAGATATTTTAATGATATAATGAAAAAAATAGATGGTGATAAAATATTTTAGAAATAGATTAATTTACAGATATTTTATACTAAATTAAGGGAGCTCAGTTCGATGAAAAAAGTGTTTTTATATTTATACCCTATAAAAGAATTTATGAAATTTTTTCAATTTCGTAATGATAAAATGTATGATGAATTAAACATACCAAGACCACTTCCTATATTAAATGAGGCTATAGATAAACGATATAGAAGTAAAGGTTATGAAATAGTATTTGTTTTATATCCAGATAGAGAATTATTTGGACTTGATAAATATGAAGAAGATAAAATAATATATACAGATATTACATTTGAAGAAGCAAGTGCTATTGATGAAAGAGGAAACGTAAAGAAAGATTTTATACCTAAATATCCAAATGAATCATTATTAATTGAACAACTTGGTACAATTGATGAATTAGTTGTTGGTGGTTTTCATGCTATGGATTGTGTTAAAAGAGTAGCAGAAGTTGCTTTAGAATATGGAATTAATACATTAGTTGACTTAGATTTAACAGATTTATTTTTCAGTTTATATAAAGAAAAAGATTATTTTGATGTAGAAAATTATAATCCAGATAAATTTAAACTAAGAATGACTAGTAAATATGGAGAAATTAATATTGATTTAGGAGAAAGAATATTTGATAGAAACTATTCAAGTCCAGTATATGGTTTTACAAAATCATCTGGTAAAAAGTTATAGATTATTTGTAAAAATAAGGAGAGACATAACATGATAAAATATGATTATTTAGAAAGAGAGAGCAATTATACAGATATAAATCATTTCTATGAATTGATGATGGAATCAATTTATAATCTTTATAATGAAAATTTTCCAAACGAAGCAGTTAAAGAAAAAAAGATAAGATTAGGAGCGAAATATCTTGAAGAAAATAAGGAATCTTCTAGGAAAATATTAAAACATTTAATAAAATATCCTTTCGCAAATCAATTAGGAGCAAGATATGGTTTTGCAAAAGAAGTAAAAATAAATAATCAAACAAAATTCTTCCATTTCTTTCCAAAAATCACAATATTAAATAACAATTATTATATGTATAATAATTATTTAGCTAAGGATAATCAAAAATTACTGAAAATTACAAAAATAAATGGAGTAGATATCGAAATAATAATAAATACTTTAAAAAAAGATGGATATATACCTATTGAAATTGTAAAACTAATTCAACAAAAAGAAATATTATCTCTTTATGGTTTTCCTGGTGATGGTTATAAAGTAACATTACAAGATGCTGATAAAACATATGAGTTTGATATGGAAGATCCAAATGTTAATATCAACTTTAAAATATTCTATAAACAACATAAAATTTCAAAATTATTGAATAAAGATAATTTTAATTTAGATAACGATAATTATGATGAAAATGTGTCATACAGTTATGATGCTAACTTAAGATTAATAAGATTACTACATGGATTAGCATCAAAAAACTCAAATGATAGCAAAAAAATTGAAGACATTTATAACAAAAATATAGAATTATTTGGAAGAGGAACTAATAATGATAAAAATATAGATTGGATGTTCATATCGAGTTTCTTTTTATTTAATGGAGAAGAAAAAAATAAGTTAGCTGATTTTCAATATATTGAACTTGGAAAAGAAATTGAAAAATCTAGAAATGAACATGTTAGATTTTTAGATGATGAAAAACACTTTGACCGTAATCAATATATTTTAAAAGATGGAGAAATTGATATAAGCATGATTTTTCATTGTGTAAGAAATTCATTTGCTCATTCTTCATATGAAATAATAAATGAAAATTATGTAAGAGTATATAATACAAATAACGACTTTAACTTTTTAATTCATAAAGAAATAGTTAAAAAGTTTGTTAATATTATATATAATAATAAGACTTTAAATGATAATTTCCCAATACTATTTGGAATAACAAATAAAAATAATAAAGTATTTAATTCAAGGGAAAAAACCGAAACATTATTAAGAGAAGCAGAATTAATTGAAATAGATAGTATAAGATATAAAGATATTGAAAAGGCAGTAATAGACCATTTTAATACAAGAATTTCTGAAAACGATATATATGATTTTATAAAGGCATATAGTCAAGATTATAGTAATACTTTGTATGAGATGAAAAATAAAAAAAGACTTTCTATGATATATGATAAAGAAGAATTATATAATTTTTTACATGAAAAATTATCTGACTTCATTGATTATAGATTAACAAGTAGGAAGTTAAGAAATGAAGAAATAGATAATGTTATGTCACAAATTGATAAAAATAGAGATAAGTTTTATGAACACGGTATGATAAATCGACATGAAGTATTAACTGAGATGGTTAGAAATGCAACTAATCCTAGTAGAAATATAACGTCAATTATAAACAAGTTATTAAATTCTAAATCTAAATCTGAAGGAAACATTATCGACACGTTAAATAAGAAAACAACGGATTATATTGATTATGATAAAGTAATTAAAGCAACAATAATAGCTTATTTAAATAATCTTTTACTTTATAATTTTGATAAAAAAATTGATTCAATTACCATGGATTTTAATGCTTTAAATTATGAATTAGATCTTACTGAAATAATAAATTCGAAGAAAAGTAGAATTCAACAACTAGAAAGAGAAAATAAGAACATAATAAATAGTAAAGATAAACTTGAAGAGTCAATTAAAAAATTAGAAAATATGATTAAACATTGTCCGAAAGAGGAAATTGTAAAAGAAAAAACTCTTAAAAAAGAGGAAAAAGAACGTGAACTTGCAGAATTTGATATGAACTTAATTGGTAAAAATAATGATTTAATAAAAGACTTAGAATATGAAGTATTACAATTTAGTTCAAGAAATTTACCGCCAATGTTTGTAATTGAACATTTAAGAAATTCTTTAGCACACGGTAATGTACAATTTTTAAATGCAATGAATTATGAAGATATACTTAATACTAATATAAGATTTTTAGATTATGACAAAGATGAAAATTTAACTTTTATGGGTACCATAAAGTTTGGTGAATTACTTGAAATATTAAATAATAAGGAATTCTTAAAAAGTATTTATGGTAATGATAACGAACTTACACAAGATGAAGATGAACAAAAAGGCTTAAAATAAAGTGAACTAAAATATTATACTCTTATAGTATGAAATAAAAGGATGATATTTATGGAAAAAATTATAGATTTAATAGTTAGTAATAATGAAAATATTTTTGGAAAGAATCCAAAAATTAAAAAAATAAATGTTGGATTTACAAATACTATTTATGAGATAAATGATTCGTTTATAGTAAAAATATGTTCAAATGTTAATAACGAAGAAAACTTTAAAAAGGAAATAGATTTTTATAACAAGAATAAAGATAATACTTTAATACCTAAATTATATTATTCAAATATAGATAAAAAAATTATCCCTTACTATTATGAAATAATAGAAAAAATTAAAGGAGTATCTTTATATAATGTATGGCATAAATATAATGAATCAGAACGTGAACATATTATAAAACAATTATGTGCATTTATGAAACAAATGCATAGTATTAAAGGTAATAATTATAATTGGTCTGAATACTTTAAAAATAGTTTTATAACTATATATGATAGGATTAAAGAACTAAATATATTTAATAATAACGAAGAATCTATGTTAAAAGAAGCTTATACTAATTTTGATAAATATCTTGATTCAAGTGAATTTGTATTAATTCATAATGATTTACATTTTGATAACATATTTGTTGATAATGGAACAATTAAAATTATAGACTTTGAAAGATCAATGTATGCACCTAAAGACTTTGAACTTGATATTATTTATAGAATGATTAGAAAACCTTGGAAGTTTGCTAGCGAAGAAAATGAAAAATATACAAAACTTAGTGATTATGAAAATATAATTTCTTATATTAGCAAATATTATCCAGAAATAATAGATACTCCAAATCTTTATAAAAGATTAGCTATATATGATATTGTATATTTTATGAGACAATTGGAAGAATATCCACACTTAGAAGAATTAAAGTTAGATGTATTAAAGTCTGTAAAACTAGTAATACAAAAGTAGATCAACAAAATTGTTGTGATATAATGAAAAACTTGATGCAATTTTAAATAAGATAACCTCAATTTGTTTTATAGCATTGTTTTTAGTAGAAGTTACAAGATTTGCTCATGCATTTTCAGAAGTAGACTCAGATACTAATACCTATTATATTTTAATTCCAATTTATGTAATCGGAGCAATTTTAATGTTAGTTGAGTTATTTAAAAAGAATAAAAAGAAAGATGATTAAACAGGATATTTATCCTGTTTTTATTTGTAAACAAATAACATATTATCTTCCCAGTAATGGTAAGAATGGCTATGTTATATAAAAGTATAATTCTGGAACAAAAATATGCAGGTTATAAAGATCATAAATCTGTATATACTGATGATGTTGAATCATTTATATCAAAAAGCGAAGTAACAATTGGTAAGAATTATAAAAACTTAGAAATAAGAAAATCAATCCAAAAGATGTTAGATTTTTCTAAAAAGATAATATTACCAGAATTAGGTTTATTAGTTATTGCATCTGTCATAGTATTTATAATTAGTTTAAATTATTAAAAGTAGATTTATTCTATTTTTTTTGTTATTATAAAATCACTAAAGAGGTGGATTTATGACTAGATCTAATCATTATGAAACAAAACAAAAAGATATAATTATTAATTGTATTAAAAATCATCAAGAGTTTACTATAAATGAAATATATGAGGAACTTAAAGGACAAGTAGGATTAACTACTATATATAGAAAAGTAGATTCATTAGTTGAACAAAATCAAGTATCTAAAACAATAGGGAATAATAACATAACTTATTATCAATACTTAGGTCATTGTGATAAAGATAATCACTTTTTTCTAAGATGTGAAGAGTGTGGAAATATAGAACATATAGATTGTGATTGTATTAAAGAATTATCAGATCATATTACTAAGAACCATAAGTTTTCTATAAATAAAGAAAAAATAGTTATTAATGGAATTTGTAATAAATGTAATAACAAATAAACTTAAGAATTACTAATTAATGTAATTCTTTTTTTTGAGTGATATAATTTAAATGGTGAGTATAATGAAAAAAGTAATTAGGATATTAATTATTATTTTAGCTTTAGGTGGAATTGTATATTCTTTATGGAATATTATTGGATGGAAAAAAGATAATGATACAAATAAGAATGTTGAAGAACAGGTAAGTGAATATGTAAGTATAGATGATGAAACTGAGGATTATGATGTAAGTTTTGAAGATTTAGAGAAGATTAATCCTGATACTATTGGATATATTTATGTTCCTAATGCTGATATTAGTTATATTGTAGTTAAAGGAAGAGATAACTCGTATTATTTAAATCATAACTTTGAAAAAGAAAAGAACAAAGGTGGATGGATATTTATGGACTTTACCAATACTGGTGAAGTAACAGATAAGAATATAGTTATTTATGGCCATAATAGATTAGATGGATCTATGTTTGCACCATTAAAGAAAATATTAAATAAAGAATGGGCAAAGAACTCTGATAATCATACTATTATATATATTAATAAAAAAGGAACATACAAATATAAAGTATTTAGTCAATACACTATAGATGCTGAAGATTATTATATAAAAACTACTTTTGATAGTGATAATGAATATAAGACATTTTTAAATGAAATGAAAAAAAGATCATTTTATAATTATGATCTTAATATTGATGAAGTAAAATCTGTTATAACTCTTTCAACATGTACAAATATAAAAGATGGAAGAGTAGTTTTACAAGCATATCTTCTTAATGAAGAAACTCAAGAAGATCTAGGATAAGTATATCATCATACTTATCTTTTTTAGTGTAACAATTTATTTCAAATAAACAAATTAGTTTAGTGCCATCTAAATGTATTTGTTCAATCATTGGAGGTAACTTAATCTTATCAACTAATTTTAAATTAAAGTCTTTATCATATTCATATATTGAAACAATAGATTTATTTAATATTCCAAATGAAGATGAAACTAAAATATACTTATCATTAACAGTAACTCCTTGAACAAGTGATTCAAAGTTCTCAATTATTTTAAACTCTTTATTAAGTTTAGATTCTTTATATATTTTAAGTACACTAGAATTCTTTTTGTTAAAATTACCAAGGAATAAAAAATCTCTATGATGTTGAATATAAGCACAAGCAGTTTGCTCAAATATATTTATTAATTTATTACTAACATCGATTTGTTTATTTTTAGGATAAACTAAGTCATTATTAAGTATTTCATTTAAATCATAAATACTAATAGAACCATGTTTGTCAGTAATATATATAGTTGAATTACCATCATAACATATACCACCTACATGTGCATTATTATAAAGATGAGTTCTTCTAATTAAATCAAAATCATTATCATATATAAATATTATTGAATTACTTCCGGGTTTATAAGCAGTAACTAAATACATTTCTTCAACTTTAGTTATTCCTTGAAAAATAAATTCCTCGTTTTTGATTTTAATATTATCAACTAAATAATCTTTATAATTTTTTGCATTCTTACCATTTTTAAAAAAGAAATTCATGGAAGTTAATAGTACATCTTTATTCATAGTAGCCTCCTATTTATATTATATATCATAACATTACTTATGATATAATTAAAATGGAAGTGATAATAATGGGAAAAAATTCAATCTATATTATGGACATAATATCTTATTATGTTTTGTCAGTACTTTCTGTATTTTTTACATATAATAATTTAGTATTTGTAGAACAAGTTGAAAACGAGTATAACGTATTTAATGTATATGCATTAAATCCAGGTGGAGAAAATTTCGGTTTTTTCCTTATGTTTATAGCAACGGCATTTATTTTATATTTTATTTATAGAGTTAATAAAGAAATAAGAAGTAATGGAATATTTACTATAATAGGAAAAGAAATTTTATTACTATTCATTCTTTTATTCTTAATAATATCTTATGCAGTAATGCCATATATCTTTATGGTATCACTACCTAATCAAATAATTCCTACAAGTAGATTTACTGAAATACTAAAAATCGCTATTATGGTTCTTCCATTAGTATTCTTTTTTTTAAGTTTTATCACAACAATCATACTTAGAATTAAAGGAGTAGAAGTAGATGAGTAAGGAATCTAATGTATTAAACTTTTATATTATATGTAATAAATTAAAACATCTAATTAGAACTGGATGGAAAGTATGGAATGTTGAAGGAGATAGATTGGAATCAGTTGCAGAACATATCTATTCAACTCAAATGTTAGCACTATCAATGTTTTCTGAATTTAAATATGATATAGATATTACTAAAGTGATAATGATGCTTGCAATACATGAATTAGAAGAATGTATTATTGGAGATAAAGTTTATTACGAAATTACTCCCGAAGAAAAGATTGAGTTAGGGCACAAAGCTATAAAAGAGATATTATCACCACTTGTACTAGGAGACCAAATAGAATCATTAATTTTGGAATTTGATGAAAAGAAAACAAAAGAAGCTATTTTTTCTTATTATTGTGATAAATTAGAATGTGATCTTCAATGTAAGCTATATGATTTAGAAGATAGAGTAGACGTTAATGATATAGATGCTATTTTAAAGGTACATGATCCTAAAGTAAAAGAATTACTAGAAAGCGGAGCATCTTGGTCAGATATGTGGTTATCATTTGGTGAGGAAAAGTATAATTATGATGATAATTTCTTAAGCGTATCTAGAAAAGCAAGAACATTAACTAAGGATGATTTACTTAATAATATCTAAATGATAAACTAAAGAAAAGAGTGATTATATGAATAATGAATTTATAAAAAAATATAGTGATTTATTAGATAATTTAAATGATATCGGGAGGTCTCTTTGACTTGGATAGTAAGAATAAAGAATTAAAGAATCTGGAATCTAAATTACAAGAGCCAGACATATGGAATGATATGTCTAAATATAATGAATTAAATCAAAAGTATAATATGCTAAAAAAAGATACTAAAGAGTTTACTGAATTAAAAGAAAGAATAAATGATAATCTTGAATTATTAAATTTTAGTTTAGAAGATGATTCTTTAGATATAAGCGAAATAATAAATGAATATGATTCACTAAAGATGAGATTAGAAGAGTTTGAAACCGAATCTTTACTTGATGGTGAATTTGATAAAGAAAATTGCTATTTAGAAATACATCCTGGAGCAGGTGGTACTGAATCATGTGATTGGGCAAATATGCTTCTTAGAATGTATACAATGTTCTTTGATAAGTTTGGACTTAATTATGAAATAATTGATAAACTTCCAGGTGAAGAAGCAGGAATAAAAAGTGTCCTTATTTATATTAAAGGAATAAATGCATATGGATATTTAAAAAGTGAAATCGGAGTTCACAGATTAGTTAGAATTAGTCCATTTAATGCAAATGGTAAAAGACAAACTTCATTTGCTGCTGTTAATGTTACACCAGAATTCCCTGATGTATCCAAAAACATTGAAATTAATGATGATGATTTAAGAATTGATGTTTATAGATCAAGTGGTAATGGTGGACAGGGAGTTAATACTACTGATTCAGCAGTTAGAGTAACACATATACCAACTGGTATTGTAGTAACTTGTCAAAATGAAAGAAGTCAAATTAAAAATAAAGAAACAGCAATAAAAGTATTAAAAAATAAATTATATGAAAAAGAATTAGAACAAAGAGAAAAAAATATTAATAGTTTAAAAGGGACTAGTAATATAGATTTTGGTAGTCAAATAAGAAATTATGTTTTAGAACCATACACGCTAGTTAAAGATGTAAGAAGTGGATATGAAACAAATAATGCATCTAAAGTATTAGATGGTGATATATATGGTTTTATTAATGCATATTTAAGAATAAAGAGGTAATTATGAAGAAATGGTTATTGTTGTTACTATCGACTGAGCTTATTGCTCTAAGTTATTGTTTATTTATTATTCCAAATGGATTTATTTCATTTGGCGTTGAAGGAATTGCAAGTCTAATATATAGACTTAATGGAGTTAATCCTGCAATTAATATAGTTATTATAAACGGTATACTTATACTATTAGTATCCATAATTCTAGATTTTGATAAAATAAGAAATTATGTTATTCCAGCTTTATTAATACCAATATTTATATTTATAAATATGTTTATATTTAAAAACTATCAAATAAGTTTACCAGAAACTTCTATTACAATTTTAGTAGCAGGTGTACTTGGAGGATATGGATATAGTTTAATATATAGACAAGGTTATGGAGCAAGTATCATTTTTTTACTTGAAGAATTAATTGGAAAATATACTAAGTTTCATAGTAAAATATATTCATGGGTATTAGATGGAATACTTCTAATTATCCTTTTATCAACAAGTGATTATCGTATAACAGTATATTCTTTAATAATCATTATGATAACTAAGTATATGATTACTAAAGCAAGATTCGGAATTAATGATTCTAAGATGTTTTATATAATTACTACAAAAGAAAATGAAGTTAAGAATTATATATTACATGTTCTAGGATATGAGTTAACAGTTCTTGAATCTCGTGGAGGTTATACAAGGCATAAAAATAAAGTACTATTAACAGTTATAAATAGAAGTGATTATTATAAATTAAAATCTGGTATCAAAGAAATAGATGATAAAGCATTCGTAGCTATTACTGATACATATGATGTAATTAATACAAAAACATTCTAAGGGGGATTATATGAAGAAATTAAAAATTCTACTATTATTAGTATTAGTCTTATTTACAACAGGATGTGGTAAGAGAGTACCAACAACTGAAGAAAAATTTAAAGATACATTTAAAGATTATACAGTTGAAGATGTAACTAGTGATTTTAATTTTGTCAATAAAGCATTTAAAGTAACTGGTTCTAATGATTTAGTTGTAATATTCTTTGATTGTAAAAGTGTAGATGTTACTAAGGATATTTATTATGATGAAATATCAAATATAACTAAGAAAGCAGCTGCCGAATTAATTGCCGACAATGGTAAAGAGTATGAATATAATGAAAATGATATAGAAAAGACTATTATCAAAGGTGATAATTATACAATTGCTCAATATAGTTTAAAAGATACATACTATAGAGTTAGTTGGATAGATAATACTTATATCTATGGAAAAGTGGATATAGGATCTAAAACAACACTAGTTAACTTAATGAATTCTCTTAAATATTAGATGTCAAATATTTGTATATAGTATACTTTTCCACCCAAATAATAATTAATATATATTATGATTATTATGAGGTATACGATATGGAAGAAAAAAATGTAGGAGTTTCATTAACTAAAATTCTTGAAGAGGGTGAATTACTTGCAATGAACATTAATAGAGGTGTTCAAATTGCAAAGAATAGAAATACTCTTGATGCAGTTAATAGAATTGTTAAAAAAGTAAACTCGTTCTATACAAAGATTGAAAATATAAAATTAAGTAATAACAATTTAAAACAAGCTTTAAATATCTTTAGAACTATAAAAGATGCTTTATCTGATTTAAAACTTGTTAAAGATTCAGTTGTTAATCAAAATGCAAATGTAAAAGTAAATCCATCAATGTAAAGATGGATTTTTTTAATGTTTATTTAATCTTGGGTTAGTATATTTTTTATGGTGATTGTGATAGAATTGTTATAAGGTGAAGAATATGAAGGAAAAGGTATTTAAGACACTTGAAGAGCAAATAGAGATTCTTAAAAATAAAAATTTACAGATAGATGATATAGGATACGCTGAAAAAATCCTGTTACGTGAAAACTATTTCTTTTTAATGGGATACAGACATTTATTTATGCAAAAAGATAATAGACGTCTTTTCATAGATAACGCAGAATTTAGAGAAGTTTATGCTTTATTTTCATTTGATAGACAGCTTAGAAATATAATTTTTAAAAATATTTTAATCATTGAAAATAACGCTAAAAGTATTTTTTCTTACGTTCTATCACAAAAACATGGGTATAAAGAAAAAGAATACTTAAAACCAAGTAGTTATAATTATTCACCAGAAAAATCTAGGCAAGTAAATGACCTGCTTAGAAAAATAAAAAGACAAATTAATGTTAATGGAAGACAACATGAAGCTACAAAACACTATCTAGATAACTATGGATACATTCCTTTATGGGTAGTTGTAAAAGTATTATCTTTTGGTGTTACATCTGAACTATATACAATTATGAAAAGAGCAGACCAAGAAGAAATAGCAAACAAGTTCCAAATATCTGTTGAGAACTTGATTGCATTTTTACCAATTCTTTCTAATTATAGAAATCTATGTGCTCATGAAGATATTTTATACGATCACAAAACTCAAAAAGTAATTCCTGATAATAAATATTTAGAATTCTTAAATATTCCTAGAATAGATAATGAGTATATTTATGGTAAGGGAGATGTATTCTCTGTAGTAATTATATTTAAATATCTATTATATCAAGATGATTTTAGAATGTTTATGAATGAGATTAATTATGAAATAGAACATTTAAGTGGAGTATTACATTCTATCTCTATCGAAAATGTATTAGATAGAATGGGATTCCCAAATAATTATCGTTCATTATTAGATATTGAATAGGAGGTATATTATGAAAAATGATAAAACAAAATCTAATAATATTAACAATAATAAATTAATAGTGATAGGAGTTGTATTAATAGTTGTACTTATACTAGTGGATGTATTAATACAAAATATACCTTGGAAAAACTTAATTCAAAAAGAAGTTATTACAACTGAAAATAGAGATGTAACAATAACTGATACAGGAATAGCTGAATCAGTAGATAAATTGTATAATGCAACAGTAATTGTAAAAGTTGCAGGACAAACAGGACAAATTGCTGGCTGGGGCTCAGGTGTAGTATATGATAAAGATGATTCAAAAGCATACATTTTAACTAATAACCATGTAGTAGAAAGTGCTTCAAAAATTGAAATAGAATTTACAAATGAATCTACAGCAACTGGTACTTTAGTAGGAAGAGATGAAATCGCAGATATAGCTGTTGTTAGTGTACCAGTTGATTCAATTGTTCAAGTAGCAAGCATTGGTAAAAGTGCAGACGTTAGACTTGGAGATACTGTATTTGCAATTGGAACACCTGTTAGTTTAAGTTATAAATTTACTGTAACAAGAGGTATCCTTTCAGGAAAAGATAGATTAGTAGAAATGACTAGTAGTCAAAAATCATACTTCCAAACGTCAACTGAAAGTTGGTATATGAATTTACTTCAAATTGATGCATCTATTAACTCAGGAAATTCAGGTGGACCACTTGCTAATGCAAATGGAGAAGTAATTGGTATTAATAATAGTAAGTTATCTTCAACATATGGTTCTTCATCAATTGAAAATATGGGATTTGCAATCCCAATTGAAGATGCTTTAAATGTTGCTACTCAATTAAGAAGTAATGGAAAAGTTACTAGACCATACTTAGGAGTTTCAATGACTAGTATTGAACAAGCTTCTAGAGCAGGAATTAATGTTCCATCAAATGTAACAAGCGGTGCAGTTATAGTTGAAATTCAAAAAGGTTCTCCAATTGAAAAAACTGATCTTAAAGCAGGTGATATAATTACTAAATTTGGTGATTATACAATAAAAGATTTTAAGTATTTAAAATATTACTTATATAGATATAACGTAGGAGATAAAGTAACTATTACTTATATGAGAGACGGAAAAGAAAAGACAACTGAAATGACTTTAAAGGAAAGTTAGTTAAAACTTTCTTTTTTTATGTTATAATATGAAGCGATGGAGGGATTTTATGTCACTAAAAGCAGGAATTGTAGGATTACCTAACGTTGGTAAATCAACTTTATTTAATGCAATTACAAAACAACAAGCTTTAGCAGCAAATTATCCATTTGCTACTATTGAACCAAATATAGGTGTAGTTACTGTACCAGATAAAAGATTAAACTTCTTAAATGATTTATATAAACCTAAATCATTAGTACCAACTGCGTATGAATTTATTGATATAGCGGGTTTAGTAAAAGGTGCATCACAAGGTGAAGGTTTAGGAAATAAATTCTTATCTCATGTTAGAGAAGTAGATGCAATTGTTGAAGTAGTCAGATGTTTTGAAAATAAGGATATTACTCATGTAGAAGGTATTGTAAACCCTATTAGAGATATTGGTATTATTAATACAGAATTAATTTTATCTGACTTAGAAATAGTAGAAAATAGAATAGCTCGTATGGGTAAAAAAGCTCAAATGACTAAAGATAAACAAGAACTACTTGAAATTGGAGTACTAAATAAATGTAAAGAAAACTTACTTCAAGAAGTACCTTTAAGATTAGTAGATTTTAACGAAGATGAATTAGGAGTTTTAAAAGGATTCCAATTTATTACAGCCAAACCAATTATTTATGTAGCAAATGTAACTGAAGAAGAAGCCGCAACAGGAAACAATGAATATGTTGAAAGTGTAAGAGAATATGCATCTAAAGAAGGTGCAGGAGTAGTAGTAATGTGTGCTAAGATTGAAGCAGAACTTGCAGGTCTTACAGATGAAGATAGAGAACTATTTATGACTGATCTTGGAATTGAAAATTCAGGATTAGATAAATTAATTTTCGAAACATATGATTTATTAGGACTTGCAACATTCTTTACTGCAGGTAGTGATGAATGTAGAGCATGGACATTCAAAAAAGGTATGAAAGCTCCTGAATGTGCAGGTATTATTCATACTGATTTCCAAAGAGGTTTCATAAAAGCTGAAGTAATGAGCTATGAAGATTTAGTTAAGTATGGAACAGAATTAAAAGTAAAAGAAGCTGGAAGAACTCGTCTTGAAGGAAAAGAATACCTAATGCAAGATGGAGATATAGTATATTTTAGATTTAATGTTTAAAGCACTGTTAAGTGCTTTTTTGCATTTTAATTTAAGGTTTACAAAGGAGTATTCGTTTGCTATAATACATTGTGAGCGAAGAGCTCCTTGCTTATTCGCGGGAATAAGCCGAAGACCATAAGGAGGTGTAAGAGAATGAAAAAATACGAAATGATGTTCATCGTAAAATCTACTGTAGAAGAAAACGTTGCTTCAGCTACTGTTGAAAACATTAAAAATATCGTTACTTCTATGAAAGGTGAAATCACTAAATTTGACGATTTAGGAAATAAAAAATTAGCTTACCCAATTAAGAAAGAAGTAACTGGTTCTTACTATGTTATGTATTTCAATGCTAATAACGAACTTATTTCTGAATTAGATCGTAAAGCTAGAATTGACGAATCAATTTTAAGACATTTAATTATTAAATTAGACGAGGAATAAAATATGAATAATGTAATTTTGATAGGAAGATTAACAAGAGATCCTGAATTAAGAACTACAGCTAATGGAACTTCAACTACATCATTTTCTTTAGCAGTTGATGGCTATAGAAATGCTAATGGCGAAGTTCATACAGATTTCATTAATATTGTTGTATGGAATAAACAAGCTGAAAACGTTTGCAAATTCGTTAAAAAAGGTTCTCAAATTGCTATTCAAGGTAGAATATCAACAAGAAGTTATGATGCTCAAGATGGTACTAAGAGATACGTTACTGAAGTTGTTGCTTCTAATGTTACTTTCTTAGGATCTCGTGGAGATAATGCTTCTACTAATTTTGAAAGTGGATCGTCAGTTGATAGTGCACCAACAGCTGATTTCTCTGAAGAATCATATCAAGACTTTAGCGAAGATGTAACTTTAAGTGAAGATGACGACCTACCATTCTAGAAAGGACGTAAATTATGAGAGATTTTTATAAGAAAAAGAAAAAATTAGCACAAATTTATGATCCAAAAACAGTAGACTATAAAGATGTTAACATTGTTACTAAATTTATAAATGAAAAAGGTAAAATTTTACCAAGAAGAATGACTGGTGCTACTGCTGCAGATCAAAAACATATTGCTAAACAAGTAAAAAGAGCTAGATTCATGGCTTTAATTGCTGACGTTAAATAAGAGATTTTAAATCTCTTTTTTTATTAAAAAAATCTAGGAGTAATGAAGCGAACCCCATTTAGGAGACACTAAAAAAAAGACTACAAGATTATTTTATTGTAGTTTTTGATTTTAATCTTTTTGTGTTATAAAATAATATCCAATCTTCTACAAGTTTTTGGTATTCTTGTAGAGATGTGATATTATTGTTGTACAAAGTTTCTTTTTTGAGTAATGAATGCCACGATTCAATCGGTG
>JAFSVF010000015.1 GCA_017450205.1 Bacilli bacterium
AGGTCTTACTATTAATGGAGTTAATAATCCAGTGGATTTAATACTGTCCATTAATTCATTAAATGATTCATCTCTTTCAACTTTATAAGGATGATTTTTAAATGAATCTATTTCACTTAGTTTTATTTTCTTATACTCACTCATTTCCATCTACCTCCAATTCAAAATTCAATTTCCATTCAATATATTCTTCATAAGATATTTCTCTATATTTTCTTTTTTTTCTCATAGCATTCCATTCATCAATGAAATTCTTATAAGTTAATACATCTTTATTTTTTACATTTTGAATTATAGATAAATCAATTTGATAGTTTGGTATAAGTTCTTCTAACCATAAAAAGATATAAATTAAATCTATTGGATTATTAAAATAATATTTTTTTATAGCATTAAAACTAATATTTAATATTTTTGATATTTCTAAGGTTCTATCATCTTTTGGATTTCTATCGCCTTTTTCATATCGTGTCATAGTTCTTCTTTTACATTCACCAGTTATTCCTAAATTATCTGATACATAATCTTGAGATACTCTTCTAAATTGTCTTGCAAAAGCAATTCTTGAACCTTGAGATAAATCTTTCAATACTGGTTTCGTATACAATACTCGCATTTTTTATTCCTCCAATTCTCTGTCGCAAATAACAAAAAAAGACTAAGATTTGCGACTATTTTAGTCATCTTAGTCTTAATTTATATGTAAATATCGACAAATATTGGATCTTTCTTACCACAATATTCTATTTCAGGCATTTTATTTAAATACCTTGAAATATCGTCTTTTGTAATAATAATGCGGGTTAAGAAGATATCAATACTTTTTACTTCTTTTGACTGCCTGCCTTGATTGCAGCTTGGGCAGCAGCTAATCTAGCAATAGGTACTCTAAATGGTGAACAAGATACATAAGTTAATCCTACGTTATGACAGAACTCAACTGATTGTGGATCTCCACCATGTTCTCCACAAATACCAAGTTTAATATCAGGTCTTGTTTTCTTTCCAAGTTCAACAGCCATCTTAACTAATTTACCAACACCATGTTGATCTAACTTAGCAAATGGATCTTGTTCATAAATTTTATTTTCATAGTAAGAACCTAAGAACTTACCAGCATCATCTCTTGAGAAACCAAATGTCATTTGAGTTAAGTCATTTGTTCCAAATGAGAAGAATTCAGCTGATTCAGCAATTTCATCTGCAAGAAGTGATGCTCTTGGAATTTCAATCATTGTACCAATATGATATTCCATATCACTATTCTTTTCTTTCTTAACTTCTTCAGCAGTTTCTACTACGATATTTTTAACAAAATCTAATTCTTTCTTTTCACCAACTAATGGAATCATAATTTCAGGAACAATATCATATCCATCTTCTGCTTTAACTTCAATAGCAGCTTCCATAAGTGCTCTTGTTTGCATTCTAGCAATTTCAGGATAAGTAACAGCTAGACGGCATCCTCTATGACCCATCATAGGGTTAAATTCATGTAATTCATCACATACTTCTTTAATATGTTCTACAGTCATTCCCATAGCTTCTGATAATGCTTTCATTTCAGCATCAGTTTTAGGAATAAATTCATGTAAAGGTGGATCAATATAACGAACTGTCATAGGAAGTCCTTTAAGTTCTTTATACATAGCTTTAAAATCACCTTTTTGATAAGGAATAAGTAAATCTAAATATTTAACTCTATCTTCTTCAGTTTCAGATAAAATCATTCTTCTTAAATTAAAGATTCTTTCTTCATCAAAGAACATGTGTTCAGTTCTACATAAACCAATTCCTTCAGCTCCTAATTCAACTGCTTTAGCTGTATCTTTTGGAGTATCAGCATTAGTTCTTACCTTTAATGTTCTGAATTTATCAGCCCATTCCATAACTCTACCAAATTCACCAGCAATTGTTGCATCAACAGTCTTAATTTCACCATCATAAATATTACCAGTAGAACCATCAATAGAAATTACATCACCTTCGTGGAATGTTTTACCAGCTAATGTAAATTGTTTATTAGCTTCATCCATTGCAATATCTCCACAACCAGAAACACAGCAAGTTCCCATTCCTCTAGCAACTACTGCAGCATGACTAGTCATACCACCACGAACAGTTAAGATACCTTGAGCAACTTTCATACCAGTAATATCTTCTGGTGAAGTTTCAAGTCTAACTAAAACAACTTTCTTTTTATTAGCAGCCCATTTTTCAGCATCTTCAGCACTGAATACAATTTGTCCACAAGCAGCTCCAGGAGATGCTCCTAAACCTTTACCAATTGGTGTAGCTTCTTTAAGTGCCTTTGCATCAAATTGTGGATGTAAAAGTGTATCTAAGTTTCTTGGATCAATCATTAATACTGCTTCTTCTTCAGTACGCATTCCTTCATCTACTAAGTCACATGCAATCTTTAATGCAGCTTGAGCAGTACGTTTTCCGTTTCTAGTTTGTAACATATAAAGTTTACCATGTTCAACAGTAAATTCCATATCTTGCATATCTCTATAATGTTCTTCAAGAGTTTTACAAACTTCTTTGAATTGTTTAAATGCTTCCGGGAATTTTTCTTCCATTTCAGTAATATGCATTGGAGTTCTTACACCAGCAACAACATCTTCACCTTGAGCATTAGTTAAGAATTCACCAAATAATCCTTTTTCACCAGTTGCAGGATCTCTAGTAAATGCAACACCAGTACCACAGTCATCACCCATGTTACCAAATGCCATTGATTGAACATTTACAGCAGTTCCCCATGAATAAGGAATATCATTATCTCTTCTATAAACATTAGCTCTTGGGTTATCCCATGATCTAAATACTGCTTTTATAGCACCCATTAATTGTTCTTTTGGATCAGTTGGGAATTCTGTTCCAATTTTATTTTTGTATTCTTCTTTAAACTCTCTTGCAAGTTCTTTTAAATCTTCAGCAGTTAATTCAATATCAAGTTTAACTCCCTTAGATTCTTTCATCTTATCAATTAGTTCTTCAAAGTATTTTTTTCCTACTTCCATAACTACATCAGAATACATTTGAATAAATCTTCTATAGCAATCCCATGCCCATCTTTCATTACCAGACTTTTCAGCTAAAACTTCAACTACTTCTTCATTTAATCCTAAATTAAGTATAGTATCCATCATTCCTGGCATCGAAGCACGAGCACCACTTCTAACTGAAACTAAAAGTGGGTTTTCTTTATCCCCAAATTTCTTTCCAGTGATTTCTTCCATTTTGCCAATGTACTCATTAATTTGGTTTTGAATTTCTTCATTGATTTCTCTACCATCGTTGTAGTATTGAGTACAAGCTTCAGTAGTGATTGTAAATCCTTGAGGTACTGGTAAACCAATATTAGTCATTTCTGCTAAATTAGCACCTTTACCACCAAGTAAATTACGCATATCTGCACTACCTTCAGTGAATAAATATACATATTTTGTCATATAACCATCCTTCCTTCTACTATTTACCCTCCTTTAGTATATCATAGAAAATCTTTATTCCAATTAAAAAAATCGAGTTTTCTCGATTTAATTATTTATTCCATGATGAGCAGTAATTGAATTTTCATCTAATACTCTAAACTCATAACCTTCACTCTTTAAAGTACTTAGAATTGTAGGTAATGCATTAAGTGTAGTCTTATGAATATCATGCATTAAAACAACTGATTCATTATTCTTTCTAACACCATTTAATACATTATTAATTATCTTTTCAGTTCCACTTCCAGCACCATCAGTAGAATCTACATTCCAATCAAAATATACATATCCTTTTGCTTCCATAAGGTTAGCTAAGTATTTCATAATACCATTTATATAACTTCTAGATATTGTATTAGATGAACCACCTGGAAATCTAAAAAGATTAGTTTTTTCTCCAATTAAATTTTCGATTTTTTCATTCATTGTATTAAAATCATTAACATAATCTTCTGGAGATGCATATATAGAATACTTATGTGTATTTGTATGAACTGCTATTCTATGACCTTTATCATATTCTTTTTTTATAATATCTAAATATTTACCATTAAATTGATCTGTAACAAAGAATGTTGCTTTAACATTGTACTCATCTAATATTTTTAAAAAATCTTCAGTATAAGCACAAGGTCCATCATCAAATGTTAAATATACTATTTTTTCTCCACTAGTACTCTTTTCTCTTACAGGTACATCTAATTTTTTATATACATTAATAATTCTAAATATATTAGTTTTAACACCATGATTATCAACAGTATATTTTATTTCATAAGTTCCTTCTTTAGTTAAATCTACTTGATTATCTACTGATACATCATAGTTTTTTAACTCTCTATCTCCATCAAATACACTTACACCCTTTTCATTATAAGTTCCATTAGTCTCAATATAATAAATTGGTGAGCCATTTAATTTAAGTATCAAAGGTTCTACTTCTACTTCTTCAATTGGTAAACTGACCCTTACTTCATTATTAGATGAATCACTAACAGATAAAATAACTTCATTATCTAAATAGTTAACACTAACCTTTTTAGTTAAATCACCATCATAATTATCTTTAGAAGTAAAATAAATCTTACTATAATCATTATTATATTTATATACTACATCATTTGCTACTTTAATAGTAGGAGATTCTTTATCTACTACATTAATAGTTCTTTCTTTAACATACTCTTTTCCTCTAAAGTTATATTTATAAATAACTTTATATGTACCTACTATCTTATTATTAACATTACTATCTATATTTAATTCATATAAGTTTTCTTTAATCTCTTTTCCGTCAAAGAATATCTTAGATCCTTCATCATTATATTTACTAAATACATCAATATCTACAAAATCACTTCCATTTAATTCAACATAAGCATCTAAAAAAACATCTTTTCTTATTAAGAATATATTTAAAATGAATATTATAACTAAAATAATTTTTCTCCAAAGATGTTTATTCATTTTAATACCTCTTTCCTAATTATTTAATTTTATATACATATGATATTTTTTATCTTCTTCCTTTTTATAAAGTGCAATATCATTAAAACTATATCTAAATAAAATATAATCTTTATTAGATTTATATTCTATAGATACTCCATTATCTATAAGTTTAAATAAGTTATCACTAGCAGTAACTATATCTAAATCAAGTACTTCTTCAAGTGATAAAATCTTATATTTATTATTCTTTATATCATCTATCGTATAAGAATCTTTTATATCAAACTTACCTTGTTTAGTTCTTTCTAAACTTGTCATAGTAGCACATGTATTAAGAGATTCTCCAATATCTCTAATTAAACTTCTAATATAAGTTCCTTTAGAAACTAAACATCTAAATTTGACATCATTACCATCAATAGATAATATTTCAATATTCTTAATATTAACTTTTCTTACAGGAAGTTCAACACTTTCTCCATTTCTTGCATAATCATAAAGTTTTCTTCCATTTACTTTAACAGAAGAATAAATTGGAACTTCTTGACCATATTCTTTTTGAAATGAATTAATTGTTTTAGATATCAATTCTTTATCTAATTTAATATCTTCTTCTTTTAATACGTTACCAGTAATATCTAAAGTATCTGTTAATATACCTAAACGCATACCTGTTACATATTCTTTATATTCACTAGTTAAATCTAAATTTAACTTAGTATATTTACCAATCGTACAAACAAGTACACCAGTAGCTAAAGGATCAAGCGTACCAGTATGTCCAATTTTCTTAGTATGAAATATATGTACTAAATCATTTACAACATCTCTAGAAGTAACATCCTTATCCTTATTAACAACTAAAACACCATTCATATCATCACTTCACTTTATAACTATCTATTAATTTTCTATTATAAAAATTTCTTTTTCTTATTTTAGCTTTATTATCTTTAAAATTATAAACATCTATTAAAACACTATCATCTTCCATATTAGCAATCATAAATCCAGGAAAAGCTCCATTTGTCTTATTAATAATATCATCACTTAAAGTTGGTGCTTTAAGTCTTGCATCACTTTTTAACTTTAATTCATGCCCATGTCCAGTAAAATTTAATGCTATATCAACAAAAGGTGTTTCTTCAGGAACATATTTAATTTTATGCTCCATAGTAAACATATAATTATTCCAATCAAAATAAACTCTTTTATATCCATAAACATTCATTTGATTCTTTTCTTCTAATGCATCCATTACATCTTCATTTTTTTCAATTGCTTTATAATCATGGTTACCAAGTAATAAATGTGTTTCAAATTCATTAGGTTCAGGATATATATTTCTTAATATATCTAATTGATATTGAAGACTTTTATCATAATTATTAAACTCTCCTTGAAGAATATCACCTAAATGTAGACATCCTTCAACACCTAATTTAACCCCTGTATTATATGCTTCATCTATATAGTTTAAATTTTCACGATTACTACCAATATGAGTATCAGCAATAACTAAAAGAGACTTAACATCTATCTTAAATGATGGTAACTCTTCTCTATTACATACTTCATAATAAGCCTGTAATTCTTTTTTTCTATTTTTACAATAGTATAAATTTAATAAACTTATAATTGTATTTCTAGAAGCATTAGTAAGCAAACATAATTCATCTATAGACTTATTATCAAAATAATAAGATTTATAAACAAATTCTTGAATATCTTTCTTCAGTTCGCTCACTGTATAAATCATAATCCCACCATCCACGCTTATTATATCATTAAAAGAAAAAAGAATGGGCATTTATTACTTATTCTTTATAAAATTTATAAAAAAATGATGAACTAGTTTTGTTCATCATTTTCATGTATTTTATCAATTAATTCTTCAATTCTATTTCCATATTCGATAGATTCATCAACAATAAATCTAACTTCCGGAATATGTCTTAAGTTTTCACCTAATCTATCAGCAAGTACAGTTCTTATCCAAGGTGCTGCTTCTTTTAAATTAGCACTAACAGCATCTTTATCTTCTTCACCCATATAAGTGTAATAAACACGTGCTAAACTTAAGTCATTAGTTACTTCACATCCAGTTACAGTAACATGTTTTAATGTATCGTCTTTTGCTTCAAGTAATAATATATTTGATACTTCTCTCATAACTTGAGAAGAAATTCTACCTTGTTTTATATTATTCATTATTTCTTAACCTCAACCATTTCGTAAGTTTGGAATACGTCTCCTTCTTTAATGTCATTATAACCTTCAATAGTCATACCACATTCAAATCCACTCTTAACCTCATGAACGTTATCTTTACCTCTTTGTAAAGAACCTACCTTACCATCATAAATGATAACTCCATCTCTGATTACTCTAACTTGTGAGTTTGATTTAACTACACCATCTGTAACGAATACACCAGCAATGTTTCCAACTTTAGAGAATTTAAACATTTTTCTAACTTCTGCACTACCAGTTACTTTTTCTTCAAATTCAGGATCTAACATACCCATCATAGCTTGTTCCATTTCTTCAACAAGTTTATAAATAATTGTATATGTTCTAAGTTCTACACCAACATTCTTTGCAGAATCTTTAATTTGATTTGTAGGAACAACATTAAATCCAATAATGATTGCATTAGATGCTTGAGCAAGTGAAATATCACTTTCAGTTACAGTTCCAATACCAGATCTAATAACTTTGATTTTAACACCTTCAACATCAATTTTTTCTAATGAATTCTTAACAGCTTCTTCAGAACCTCTAACATCACATTTTAATACTACATTGATTTCTTTAACACCTGATTGAATAGATGCAAATAAATCATCTAATGAAAGTGACTTTGGAGTAGAAGATTTAGCTTTAGCATCTACAACTCTCTTTTCAGCAACTTCTCTTGCTTTCTTTTCAGTTTCAAATGCCATGAATTTATCTCCAGCTTCAGGGTTACCATTTAAACCAGTAATTTCAACTGGAGTAGATGGTCCCGCAGAAACTATATCTTTTCCTTGATCATTCTTCATTGTACGTACTCTACCATTAGTTAAACCAACTACAATTGGGTCACCAATTCTTAAAGTACCATTTTGAATTAATAGTGATGCAACTCCACCCATATTTTTATCAATTCTTGATTCAATTACAGTACCAGTTGCATATCTATTAGGATTTGCTTTTAATTCTTCAACTTCAGCAATTGTAAGTAATGTATCAATTAATGCTGGAACACCATCACCTGTCTTAGCAGAAATTCTTACAAATGGATATTCTCCACCCCATTCTTCAGGAGTAATTCCTTCTTGAGACATTTCTTGCATAACTCTATCTGGATTTGCTTTTGGTGAATCCATTTTGTTAACTGCTACTACAATTGGAACATTAGATGCTTTAGCATGATCAATCGCTTCTTTAGTTTGAGGCATAACTCCATCTTCAGCACTAACAATAATAATTACAATATCAGTTACTTGAGAACCTCTTGCTCTCATTTCAGTAAATGCAGCATGTCCAGGAGTATCTATAAATGTAATCTTTTGTCCATTATATTCAACTTGGTAAGCACCAATACTTTGAGTGATACCACCAGCTTCTCCAGCTGCAATATGAGAATTTCTAATATAATCAAGAAGTGTTGTTTTACCATGGTCAACATGTCCCATAATAGTAATTACAGGAGGACGCATTTCAAGGTCTTCTTCTTTATCAACTATTTCATAATTTTCAAAGTTAGATACATCTTGAGTTTCACTTCTTTTTAATGTTTTACCATATTCAGCTACTACTATTTCAGCAGCATCAAAATCTATTGATTGAGGAAGACTAATCATCATACCTAACATCATAAGTTTTTTGATTAATTCAACACCTGCTACATTAAGTTCATTAGCTAAATCTTGAACAGTCATTCCATCTTTATATAAAACCACTGATTCATCTTTATTAGATTCATTACTTTGTAGTTTTTCTTTATTTTTATACATTTCTTTTTTCTTATTTTGGAATTCTTTAGCAATAGATTCAGAAGATTGTTTATTCTTATTCTTATTGAATTTTTCCTTTTTATTAACATCGCTTTTAGCAATAGTACTAACACGATTATCTTCCATCATTCTATCAACGATAATTTCTTCATCTTCAGTTTCGATTTGTAAATCATCTTCATCATCTAAAGAAAACATTGTATTATCAAGCATAACAATAGCATCGTCATCTAATAAATCATCTTTTTGTGAGACATTAACGCCTAATTCTTTACACTTGTTTAATACATCTTGAACAGTATAATTCATACTTTCAGCATAATCTTGAACTGTCATAAAATATACCTTCTTTCTACTTTTATATTAATTTATTTAATTCATCAAATACACTTTCTTCAACAGTAGTTTCTAAAAGCTTATTTAAAACTTTAGTTTTCTTAGCTTTTTCAAAAACTTCTTTATCACGTTTTAAGTAAACACCATGACCATTTACTTTTCCTGTTAAATCAACGATGACACCGTCATCAGTCTTTACTACACGTATAAGTTCATTCTTTGGAAGTTTCTCTCTAGAAACTACACATGTACGCATAGGAATTTTCTTCATTATCTATTTCCTTCTTCTTGAATTTGAGTCATAGATTTAACATCAATTCTAAATTTAGTTAATTTAGAAGCTAATTTAATGTTAATTCCTTTTTTTCCAATAGCTAGAGATAATTCATCATCAGGTACGATTGCTAATGCTTCATTTTCTCCGTTTTCATTCTTTAAAATATTAACAATAACATTTCTAGCTGGTGAAAGTGCATTCTTAACAAATTCAGCTGGATCTTCAGAGTATTTAACTAAATCTACTTTTTCTCCATTTAATTCAGAAAGAATAGATGCAATTCTAACTCCTCTTTCTCCAATACATGAACCAACTGGATCTACTTGTGGATCATTTGAGTAAACAGCAACTTTACTTCTTACTCCTGGTTCTCTAACTACTGAATGTAATTCAATAGTACCATCTTGTAATTCAGGAATTGCAGATTCAAATAATCTCTTAACAAATCCATAATGTTTTCTAGTTAATAAAATAACTGGTCCTTTGTTTCCTGCTTCTACTTTAGAAACATAAACTTTAATTTGAGAACCCATCTTTAATTTTTCACCTGGAATAATTTCAGACTTAGGTAAAATACCTCTTGTTCTTCCTAAATCAACATAATAATTTTTATTATCTTCCATAGCTAAATTTCCAAGTAATAATTCATATTGTTTATCAGCATATTCATCAATAATAGAATTCTTTTCTGCTTCTCTAATTTTTTGTACTACTACTTGTTTGCAAGTTGAAGCTGCAACTCTACCAAAATCATGTGGAGTAACTTCTTCTCTAAATTCATCTCCAACTTTTGCATCTTTCCATTTCTTTAATGCATCTTCTAAAAGAATTTGAGCATCAGCATTAATTTCAGGATCTTCATAAGTGATGTTTCCTTCTTCATCAGTTATTTCTTTTCCATCATCATAATCATCTACTACTACATAGTAACGATATACTCTAAATTCTCCAGTTTTTCTATCAATTTCAACTTTAACATTTGATTTTGATTCATAATTTTTCTTATAAGCACTAATAAGACCTTGTTCCATTGCTTCATAAACAACATCTTCTGAAATAGATTTTTCTTCAATAATGTTCTTTAAAGCTTTAATAAATTCCTTACCATTCATTTTATTCTTCTCCTCTTTCTTTACTTGTAATTTCTAAGGTGTATTCTTGATCAATTAAATCGTATTTATCAAGAATTGGATTAATAACTCTAGTTGCTTCTACAATAGTGTCTAAATCAATTCCATTTATTTTATCTAATTCAATTTTTAAATAATATTGATTTTGTTCTTTCTCCCATGTTACAGACTCAACAATTATTTCCATATCTTGCATAGGTTTTGTAATAATTTCTCTAATTTTTTCTAAAGTTTTCTCCATAAAATACCTCCAAACATAAACAAAAGTGGGAATTTCTGCCCACTTAAATGTTACTTGTATTATACTAAAGTACTTACTTTAAGTAAAGAAAAAATCTTAAGTTTCCTTAAGATTTCTTTAATTAGTTATTTTTTTTCTTTGAGTATAATGCTAATCCAATTAATGATAATGTAATTAATGCACTAGACATTAAAGAATAGTCAATTTCAGATCCAGTTTGAACTAATTCTTCATCAGTAAAGTCTTCTCCACCTTCACCCATAACGAATTCATAAACATAAGTTACTTCAACGTCTGCATCTTCAATAGAGCCAGTCTTATCTCCGATTACTTTAACTAATTCATAACCTTCAAAAGTTTTTTCTTCAGTAGTATATTCATCACCAGTAAATTTATAAGATTCAATAACTTGTTCAGCAAGTACATTACCTTCAACATCTACATAGTTAGTAATTACTTTATAAGAATCAGCTTCTAATTTGAAACCTAAACTTAATCCAAAGTTATATGATTGATATGCATTAGTAGTATAAGGTCCACTCCATTGCATTTTAATTACAGTAGAATTTTCTTTAATATTAGTTAAATCTTCAACTAATTGATCATTTAATTCGCTTGGTGCTTCATCTCTCATATAAGAACCTAATGAATATTTTGAATCAGGATCACTAGTTTCTTTTGCAGCTTCAGGTTGAACAGTGAATATATTATTATTGAAATAATCATATCCTAATCTAGCTACTTTTTCATTAGTTTCTCTTAAACCAACAGTGTAACCAGTATCAAATCCTAATCTATATCCAAAGATAATAGCAACTTCTTCTTCAGATAACTCATATAAAGAATTATATACTTTTCCATCTCTTTTTGAGAAGAAGTCTAAATAATATTTATCTAAATCTTTAATTCCGTTTGGATATACTAAATTTCCTTCTTCATCTTTAATTTTTAATAATGCTTCGCTAATTTTTTCATCAGTAAAATATCTACTTGAAGAAGAATTTACTAATTGTCTTAGAATAGCATTACTAGTTCTTTGAACATTTAACTTTGAATCATAATTAATCTTATTTCCATCAAATGTTTCGAAACTATCTTTAGTTTCATCTAAATCACTTTCAAGTGATTCAGTTGATGCAACTAATGAATTATTTTCATAACTAAAGTTATAATTAGTATTATTAATAATAGTAATATTAATAATTGTTGCATCTCCAGGTTCAATTACAAATGTACGAGTATTAAACATATCATACCCAACATTTAAAGTAATTTTTCCATTGTTAGCTTTTATATCATATTCATCAGTAATAGTATAAATTAAATCTACAACATATTGCCAATTTGAATAATCATAGATATAACTACCTTCAACAGAAACACCTTCAGTTGTTTGATCTAATTCTTTAATTGAAGCTTCTTCATAACTGATAGTATCAGTAATTGTAGAATTAGCATCAAGTTCTTCAGCATTAACAATTGGTAAGAATGCAAATAAAGCTACTAATAATGCTGAAATAATAGTTCTCTTTTTCATAATACCTTTCCTTTCCTATATTCTTTTCGTTTATCTAAATACAGGAAAAACTCCAAACTACTCTTTCATATTTAAATAAACCAAAACCCTCTACTTTGAATAATCCCATCAAAGTTAGTAATTATAATAATATATTTTTCTAAAAATGCAACAAAAATCGACATATTGTAACAAAAAAAATAGAGTATTTCTACTCTATTTATAAGTTATTTCATATATTACATTATCATTACTTATATTTATACTTTGTACATTATCAGATTCTATCTTTAAAGAAATAGTATAACTAACATCACTTGCATAATTATATGTATAGTAAATAGTATTTCCATCTTTCTCTTCTAGTTTTTCATTATCTTCTAAAATACCAACTAACAATGACGGAATAATAAAATCTAAATTTAATTCAGATAATAAAATTTCATTTTCCTCTTCTTCATCAAATACAAGTTCATAAACCTTATTCTCTTTAATTCTAAATTCTTTTGATACTTTATTAGAATCTTGAAAGAATCCATTAATTATTCCATCAGATTCTTTAACATTCTTAAGCATTACTACATAATCACCTTTAGTAATCTTAATAGTACCTTCTTTTTTTATTATTTGTTCAACTTGTCTTTTAAAAATATTTTCTGATTGATTAACTTGATTAATCTCTTTTCTTTTCTCTGCTTCTTCCCTATCTTGTTGAACAGCAACTCTTCCAAATATTAAAATGATTAAACTAAAAGCAAAAAATATAATTAACTTTACTAAAGAATCAAAACCTTCTAAATTATTATAATTATATTTAAAAGATTCAAAAAAACTATTATTATCCTTATTATCTTTCTTCATTTAACACAACACCCTTTAAAGATTCTTTATTAAATCCATTAAAGAAGTCTTTAACAAACATTTCCTTTTTACCAGCAGGTTTTATTTTCTTAACTATTAAAGAAGAATCCTTACAAGCAACTACAAATGAATCTTTATTAACTTCAACTACTTCTCCTAACTTACCATCAACTGAATCACCAACTTCAGTAGTAAGTACTTTCCATTCTTCTCCATTAACTAAAATATTTGCAAGTGGTCTAGGATTTAAAGCTCTAACAAAATTATGTAATTCAGTAGCAGTCTTATTAAACTCTAATCTTTCATCTTCTCTTTTAATTTTTACTGTAGAAGTTGCTTCATCATCATTTTGTGGAATATCAAAGTTTTCTCCATCTACAATTACAGGTAATGTTTTAACTAAAAGATCTCTACCTAATATAGATAACTTCTCACTTAAAGTTCCATATGTATCATCATCTTCGATTGGAATTTCTTTAGCATGAATAATATTACCAGTATCAAGTCCTTCTTCCATATACATTAAAGTAATACCAGTAGTCTTATCACCATTCATAATAGCACTTTGAATTGGAGAAGCTCCTCTATACTTAGGAAGTAGTGAACCATGAACATTAATACAACCATAATCAGGATATATTAACATTTGTTTAGGAACAATTTGTCCATAAGCAGCAGTAATAATTACATCAGGTTTTTTATTTAAAATATATTCATATTCATCTCTTAATCTTTTAGGAGTATAAACTTCAATTCCATGTTCTAACGCACACTTCTTTACTGGACTTGGAGTTAATACTCTTTTTCTACCTACTTCCTTATCAGGTTGTGATACTACTAACACAACATCAGTAAGTTCAATTAAACTTTCTAAAATAGGAACAGAAAACTCAGGAGTTCCCATAAATACTACTTTTAAATCTTTAACAGTTTTTGACATTTAAATCACCAAATATATTATATCATAACAACATTAATCTTTTAATTATTTATAATAAAAAAGACGATTACTCGTCTCTATATTTTTCACATTCATTATCAAGTGCTTCAAATAAAGCATCAACACTTTCTTCATCTTTAAGGCGAGCACCACTAGCAAATTTGTGTCCTCCACCATTAAACTTTTCTGCAACTTGATTAATTGGAATATTTCTACTTCTTATATTAATTTTATAAATCTTAGAATTATCATCATATGATGAAAATGCCCAACATTTAAGTTCCTTTATAAAATTTAAATCATTTATCATATTAGAGGCAGTAGATGAATCTACATCAAACTCTTTAATTAAACTATTAGTAATTTTAATATATCCAAATCCATTTTTAGAAACCTTTAAATTACTTATTAAAAAAGATTCAAACTTTCTTTCTTTAATTGGTCTTTCATATAATTTGTTATATACACTCATAATATCAATCTTATACTTTTCCATAAGCATAGCAGCTAAATATAAAGTTTTAGGGCTTGTATAAGAAAGTAAAAATCTATCACTATCAGCTACTATTCCTGCATATAGATTTTCTGCAATTTCTTTATTAATTTTTAATTTTGTATCAAATACAAAATCAGTAATCATTTGTGTACAAGAAGCTGCAGTATCATCTACTAATTCTAAATCAGTAACACCTTCTTCACAGGGATGATGGTCAATCTTGATTGTATATTTAAATTCTTCCTTTTTAGGTCCATCAACTCTATCAAATCTAGGAACATCTAATATTATAAGTAATGCATCATTAAAACTTACATCTTCAGATATTTTATCTAGAATACCAAAGCATTTAAACTTTGATACTCCAGAACCGATAGCATAAACTTTCTTTTTTGGAAAGTTTAGTTTAATAATATCTCTAAGAGCTACTTCAGATGTAATAGCATCAGGATCTGGTCCAATGTGTCTTGCAATTACAATAGTATCAAACTCTTTAATTTTCTTTAAAATTTGTTTGTGTATATTATCCATCATATACACCTCTTTCTATTCTTTAAAATATTAGATTAAGTTATATGTATCTTCAGCAATCATTAATTCTTCATTAGTAGGAATTACATATACATCAATCTTTGAATCTTTAGTAGAAATCTTAATTTCTTCTCCTCTTGTATTATTTGCTTTCTTATCTAACTTAACACCTAAGCATTCAAGTCTTTCACAAATCATTTTTCTTACAGGAATTGCATTTTCTCCTAAACCAGCAGTAAATGCAATTACATCTACTCCACCAAGTTCAACATAATACATTGCGATATAATCAACAACAGTCTTTACATATTTATCAACTGCTAGTTTACATCTTTCATCTCCTGCTTCAACTCCAGCCCATACATCTCTAAAGTCAGATGATTTACCAGAAAGTCCTAAAAAACCAGATTGTTTATTAAGTACATTAACTACTTCATCAATACTTAAATTTTCTTTATTAGCAACATATCCTAAGATAGATGGATCAATATCACCAGAACGTGTTCCCATCATAATTCCAGGAAGTGGTGTGAATCCCATAGATGTATCAATTGATTCACCATTTCTAATTGCACTTAAAGATCCACCTGATCCTAAATGACAAATAATAGCTTTATAATTTTTACTTCCTTGAATTCTCTCAATTTGTTTAGATACAAAACAATGAGAAGTTCCATGGAAACCATATTTTCTAATCATTAAATCTTCATACCAAGAATATGGTACTGGATAAATATATTCTTCAGGATCCATTGTTTGATGGAATGCAGTATCAAATACAGCAACATTAACAACATTTGGAAGTGCTTCTTTAATAGCTTTAATTCCAAGTAAGTTAGCTGGATTATGAAGTGGTGCTAAATCACTAAATTTAACAATATCTTCAATTACTTCATCAGTAATAACTACTGATTTATTATATTTATCTCCACCATGAACTACTCTATGTCCAACAGCTTCAATTTCACTTAAATCTTTTACAATTCCTAGCTTAACAATTCTATCAAGCATTATTTCAACAGCTTCAGTATGATTCATCATATCTATATCTTCATGAATCTTTTCTCCATTGAATTTAATATTAAAGAAACTACCTGGAATAGTTACTTTTTCAAAATAACCTGAAGCAATAAGTTCTTTATTATCCATTTCAAAAATAGAAAATTTTAAAGAACTACTACCACAGTTTACTGACATAATTTTCATAATTAAAATTCCTCTTTTCCGTTTATATTATACTAAAGTATAAGAATTCTCTCAACAAAAAAGAAGCTATTATGCTTCTTCTTCAGTTGCAAGTTTATAAGTATCTCTTGCAATCATTAATTCTTCATCAGTAGCAATTACATAAACAGGTACTTTTGAATCTTTAGAAGAAATAACTCCTTCTTTACCTTTTCTTGTAATTGTTTCTTCATTCTTTTCTTCATCTAACTTAATACCTAATGCATGAAGTTTCTTAATAGTTTCTCTTCTAATGATTGGATCATTTTCCCCACCACCAGCAGTGAATACTATTCCATCAACTTTACCATCAAGTTTAATGTAATATTGAGCTACATAATTAGCAATTCTTTGAGTATACATATCAATAGCTAAAACTACTTTATCTTCTTTAGCTTCATATGCTCTATCAATATCTCTTAAATCTGACATTCCAGCAATACCTTCAAGTCCAGATTCTTTATTTAATATTTCATTAATTTTTTCCGATGAAAAACCAGTTTTCTTTTTAACATATTGAATTAATGTATGGTCAATGTCTCCAGAACGAGTTCCCATTATAAGACCAGCATTAGGAGTCATACCCATTGAAGTATCAATACAATGACCTTCTTTAATAGCACTAATAGATGCTCCATTACCAATATGACAAATAATTAAATTTGGTTTTTTATTTTTAAGCTTTTCCATCATAGTTTCAGTAATAAACTTATGAGATAAACCATGGAAACCATATTTTCTTACATCATACTTAACATACCATTCATATGGAATTGCATAAAGGAATGCAGATGGTTCCATAGTTTGATGGAATGCTGTATCGAAGCAAGCTACATTAACAGCTCCAGGAATATTATCAACAAAAGCTTGAACACCAAGTAATCCAGCTGGATTATGAAGTGGTGCTAAATCAGAAATTGAACTTATTTCCTTAATAACTCTCTTATTTAAGATAACACTTTTTGAATATTTGTTACCACCGTGAACAATTCTATGTCCAACAGCTTTAATTTCATCTAATGACTTAATTACTTTTTGATCGATAAGGTCTTTAAGTAATAGTTGTACAGCTTCTTCATGATCTGCAAAATCTATATCTTTCTCTACCTTATTGTCTCCAATACGAATGCTATAAACTCCATCAGATAGACCAATTCTTTCGATTGTACCTTTCATTAGAAGTTCTTCTTTTGGCATATCGTATAATCTGAATTTTAGGGAACTACTTCCCGCATTTACAGATAATATCTTCATACTTTCACCTCTATCTAGTTCATATAATAGCATAAAGATAATAAAATGCAAGAAAAAAGACCTTAAAATAAATCTTTAAAGTCTTCTTTAATTTGTGAACTAACACCATTTTCTACTTTTATAACAGTTGAATTTTCAACAGCTTTTTTAACTAAAGCGTCATAATCTACATTTGATTCATATTCTTCACAAAGATGAATTTCTGGATTAATAACAGGATGCTTTGGTACAAAGATTGTACAACAATCTTCAAAAGGTTCAATTGATATTTCATAAGTATCAATTGTTTTTGCAATATCAATAATATCATTCTTATCTAAACATGCAACAGGTCTAATTACAGGCATATTAGTAACTGCATTTATAACTGACATACTAGTTAATGTTTGACTTGCAACTTGACCAATAGATTCACCATTAACAATACATTTACAATTATTTCTTCTAGCAATTCTTTCAGTAATTCTATACATCATTCTTCTCATTAAAGTAATTAGATAATCATGAGGTGCATTCTTTAAAATTGTTTCTTGAATTTCCGTAAAATTAATAACATGTATTTTTACATAATCAGAATATTCTGATAACTTTTTAGCTAACTTTATAACTTTATTTTTAGCATCTTCAGAAGTATGAGGAGGAGATTCAAAGTAAATAGCTTCAATTCTAACTCCTCTTTTCATTGCAAGATAACCTGCAACTGGAGAATCAATTCCACCACTTAACATAAGTAATCCTTTTCCTAAAGAACCAACTGGATATCCACCTAATCCTTTAACTCTTTCAAAATAAATATAAGATTGTCCTCTTCTTATTTCAACATTAATAGTTACTTCAGGATTATGTACATCAACTTTAACACCCTTTTCATTTAATGTTCTAAGTACTACTCCACCAAGTAATCTACTAATTTCCATTGAATCTAATGGATAATTCTTATCACTTCTTTTAGTTGCTACTTTAAATGTAGAAAAATCACTATCTTTAACTAAATCAGCTAAAGTTGATTTTAAAGTATCAAAGTCAGTTGTATCTAATTTATAAGCAATATTAATTTCATGAATACCAAAAACTTTTTTTACCTTTTTAAGTAAGTCATCAAAATCATCTTCTAAAGATTCAATAAACATTCTTCCATGATCATAAGTAATTCTTTTAGTAGAATCATTTAAAACTGTCTCAATATTCTTTCTTAAAATCTTAATAAAGAAATCAATATTATCTTTTTTAGTATTTAATTCAGCATATTTAATAATAATTACTTTTTTCATTTTGCACCTCAAATCACGTAAAGATATTAACATTTTTATTATATTTTTGCAACAAAATAAGCATAGTTACCTATGCTTATTTTTTAGAATATTTATTTTTTAATAAATCTAATCTTTCTGCTTTAGTTAATTGTGAAGTATATATTTTTTGACCCTTATCTAAAGCTTTATTTAACTTTTTAACTTTCTTCTTTTCTTTTTCACCCATTAACTCATAAGTTGCAGCATCCATTACACTTTCCATCTTTTCATGGAAATCAATACAACTACTATCTTCTATTTCTAATTCATTCATTACCATTGTCTTAACAATCTCATGAATTCTATTTCCACTTGAAACAACTGCTACTTTTAAATTGCTTTCATTTTGTTCTTCTTTTTTACTATTTAAAAATTTTGGATGATTATTTAAATAATCTTTAAACTCTTCAATTCTTTCTCTTTTAAAAGTATCATAATATTTTGAAATATCTTGAGATTCATTCTTTACTTGATTTTTTAAATATTCTTTAAATTCTTCAATTCTTGATTTTTTAAATTCTTTTAAGTAAAACTCTAATTTATTCTTTTCTTCTAAAGTCATAACTTTAGGGATTTCCTCAACTACTTCGATAGTTTCTTCTTTAGTTTCTACTACTTGAACATTTGAATTTTGATATTCTTCAAGTAATTTCTTATATTTATTTAATTCATTTAATAACTCTTCGTTTTTATCTCTAAATCTTTTATTTTCTTCTTTAAGATTTTTATTATTTTTATTTATTTGTTTATTAGATTCTAACACTCTTTTATTTTCATTTTCTAAGTTTTCAATTTTTATTTCTTTAGAAGCTTTTTCTTTTTTATAATTATTAACAACTTTAGCTAATCTTTCTTTTTCTTTATTAGCTTCTTCAAGTGAAGACATTAAACTATTATTAGTTAAATCTAATTTTTCATTTTCTAATTTTACTGTACTTAAATCATTTTGAGTTTTTTCTAATTTTTCATTTAAATCTTTTATTGTTGTTTCTTCTAAATTTCTATCTATTTGTTTATATGGATTCACAATAATACTATGACAATAATTTTCAACATTATCTACAGTTCTTCCCTTATACGAGATATTTCCTGCATTATGTACTAAAGTAACTTCTTTACCATTTATATAAGTAATATAATCTGATTCTACTCTTGATAAATGACTATTATTATATATTAAATTCATAACGACAAATCCATTTAAAGTAGATGTTAAATCACTTGTAGTTGGTAAATTAATACTTATATTACTTCCATTATCATAAAAATCATATCTATGAGGATGACCATTAAGAAATACTTCTCCACAAGTAGGCATTTCAATTCCAAAATTTTGAGATATTGTTTTATTTTTTTTGACTAAATGTCTTAAAACAATATTTGCATCTTTAATCTTTATAATATTAGCAAAATAATTGGGAATAACTATATTATGTCTTTCTTTTCTAATAACATCAATTGGATTAATCATCTCTTTATAATAAATTGAACTATCATGATCTCCACCAACTGCAATAGTTAAAATATCATTATCAAATGGATAATCTTTTAAAAATTTCTTTATTTGTTCAATACCAGCTTCGAATTCAGTTTCACCAAATCCAAAGTTACCATGAAGTAGATCTCCACCAATAAATATTAAATTAATTCCATTATTCTTAGCATATTCATAAGCCTTATGCACAACATCTAAATTTTGAAACTTACTTGTATAATGTAAGTCAGACATACAAAGAATTCTAACTTCTTTTTCATTAGGTTTTGTAATAATATTAGTTTCATGTAAATTACTTAAATCCTTGCCAGCAAAAGTATATTTAAATTTACCATCACTGTAATATTTTCTACTTAAAGTATAACCTGCATTTTCTAACTTATTAATTTCTTGATATAAATCTAAATCGTGTAATTGAAATTTAACAGCAAGCTCAGCAGCAGTCATTCCAGCTTTTATACTATTTAATAAATCCGTTTTTTCCATAATGTCCCTCACTAATTTGTTTTTTATAATAACAAATTTGTATAAAAAAGCAAGAAAAAAGTAGAACTAAGTTCTACTTTCTAAATTGAATTGTTTTTGCAACAATATTTTGTGCTGCTTCTTTACTAAATGGTTTTTGAAGTAAATCAACAATTTCATATTCAATTGTTATCTTATTAACAATATCTACATCATCTTCCCCTGATATTACAGAAATAGGTATTGATTTAAATAAGTTGTTTTTCTTAAAATAATCCAATACTTTATAACCACTAGATATAGGCATTTTTAAGTCAGTAAAACATCCTACTATATCATTGTGATCATTTTCCTCAAGTAATTTAATAGTCTCATCACCATTATGAGCTATTAATACTTCATATTCATTCTTAAATATTTTATATAAAAAGTTAGTTATAACAGGCGAATCATCAGCAACTATAATCTTTTTCATATTAGAATTCTTAGTAGCTTCAATTAAAGTAATAATATAAACTATTTTGTAATCTCCAATTGAACTTACTAATATTAAATCTTCTCCATTACCTTTAGTATAAATACCTTTATCTTTACTAAGTATTTTTACTACTGTTTCATTATAATTTGCTAATAAATTATTAATTTCTTTATATTCCTTTTTTATTCCAATAGTTGTCTTATTTCCTTTATAGTTAATTGAATAAAGTGAATTATCGTCTTTATTTATTATATAAATATTTTTATAAAATTTAGCTATATCACTAGGTATAGTGCTTACTATTTCTTTTATATCCATATTAACCACACCTAATAAATTACATTCCTAAATATTGTTTTACTACTGTAATTATTCTATTAGCTTCTGCCATTAAAGCTGCATTATTAGCTTGAGCAAATGCTAAATCATTTCCTTTACCAGCAAGTTCATGTTGGTATGACATTTCAGCTAATTGAGTAAATCCTAAATATTTAGAATCACTTTTCATAGCATGAGTTAGGATTCCATAGTTCTCCATGTCTCCTGTTGCAAGAGCATTAGAAATTGCAGGCATTCTAGTTTCTGACTCTTGAATAAAATCTCTAAGAGTATCATTATACATTTCCATATCCCCCAACAACTCAAGCCCTTTGTTAATATCAATTCCATTGCTTGTTAAAATATTAGTATCCATACTTATCCTCCTATCATAATTTAATTATAATTTTTATTTATTTAATCAACAACAAATAATTATCATAGATTACTATTACTTTACACTAAAAAAGAATACTAAACGTATTCTTTAACACATATTCATATTTATATATTCATACCCTAATATACTTGAAGCATCACTAAAAGGTTTTCTTGTATTCTTTATTTTAATAGCATTTCCTAAATCACTCTTTAAACAAGAATAAGTATAATAAATAATTTCATCATTATTAAATTCAATTTCATTAGCATTAAATGACACAAAAGTATCAACTTTATTATTATCTACAACTAATACTTCATCAAATGATCTAACATCATTAATAATAGTTAAATATAATGTAACATAACCATTAAAATTTCTAATATTTAAAGAAGTAATACTATTACCTAAATCATAATCTTTAATATGACTATATAATAAATCTATATCTAAATTATAACTTCCATTAATAAATTTAATTGTGTAATAAGTAAATACGTCACTACCAGTTTTAAACTTACATCCATTTACACACTTTTCATTTAAAGAATAAACGTCATCTAAAGATATTAATTCATACTCATTATCATTAATTTGCGTTTTTAGTTCAAAGTATTGAACATCATAATTTTTATGTTTGTTATATTTATAAAGTCCAATAAAATATACAAGTATTACAGTAATAAAAGTAATTAATATAACAATAAAATAAATCCCCATTAGTTTTAAAGATTCTTCTTTAACATTATCCATTTTTTCTTTAATGTTATTTTTATCTTTCATATTATTCACCTATTTAAATATTAACAAAAAAGAACTATTTTTAAAATAGTTCTTATTCAATTTCTAAATCTTCAAGTTTTCCATTTTCAGTTAATATCTTATTAACTGTTTTAGTAGCACTTTCTAACTTTTCAGAACAAAGTTTAACCTTTTCCATTGCTTCAGTATACTTCTTAATTGATTCATCTAAATCAACATTTCCATTTTCAAGTGAAGTAACAATTTCTTCAACTTCATTTAATAATTCTTCAAACTTTTTCTCTTCTTTAGCCATTATTTTCAACTCCTTCAACATTAGCGCTTATAATTCCATCAATAACTTTGATTTTTAAGTTATCATTTTTCTTAACATCTTTAACTGATTTAATAATTTTAGATTCTCTTTCAATAACAGAATATCCTTTCTTTATTACACTTAAAGGATTAAGTAATTCAAGTTTATTAATAAGTAGTTCTAAACTATTTTTCTTAGGTATTAAAATATCTTCAGGATTTCTTAATACTCTTTTTTTCATAATATTATCTAACATTACTTTAGATGTATCAATTTTATTTTGAATATTAGTATTTAATCTATTAATTAAATCATCTAACTTTTGTTCTTTTATTTCAAAAGAAGCAAGTGGATTTTCAAGAACTCTACTTTTCTTAACTTTATTTAAGATATCTCTTAAATGATTAATCTTACTCGTTATTGCATTATTTGATCTAATCTTTAATTGATTTAAATGAGAAATAACATCTACTAAATTAGGTACTGCAAGTTCAGCACCCGCTGTAGGTGTTGCTGCTCTTAAATCAGCTACAAAATCAGCAATAGTATAATCTATATCATGACCAACTGCGGATATTATAGGTACTCTAGAATCATAAATGGCTCTAGCAACTATTTCTTCATTGAATGCCCAAAGGTCTTCAATAGATCCTCCACCTCTACCAACAATTAAAGTATCAAGTTCATACTTTTCTTTATTAGCTTCTTCAATTTGTTTTACTATATCAAACTTAGCTTGTTCTCCTTGAACCATCGCAGGAAATAATATTACTTCACATATTGGATATCTTCTATTAATAGTTGTAATAATATCATGAACAGCTGCTTGATTAATGTTACTAGAAGTAACTACACCAATTCTTTTTGGAAACTTAGGAATTGGTCTTTTATGTGATTCATCAAATAATCCTTCAGCTGCTAACTTCTTTTTTAATTCCTCTAATTTTTTAAGTAAATCTCCTTCTCCATCTAATCTCATCCTATCAATATATACTTGATAAGTACCAGATGCTGGATATACAGAAATTCTACCATCAACTAAAACTTTATCTCCTTCTTTAGGAGCAAAATCTAACTTATCAGCTGCACCCTTAAACATAACTGCACTTATTCTAGATTCCTCATCTTTAAGTGTGAAATAAAGGTGACCTCTAGTAGCACCTTTCCAATTACTTATCTCACCCTTAATATGAACATCTTGGCATCCCGGTTGTTCATCTAAGAATCTTTTTATTGATTGGTTATATTGAGTAACAGAATAATACTTTTTTTCTTCTTCCATATTATCACCAGTCTTAAATCTATTTTACTCTTCGAACACTTGTTTGTAAATAAAAAATTAGTAATTAACTTACTAATTTTTCTTTTTAAAGTCATCTTCAAGCGTGAAGTCTACATTTTCATTAATCCATGCTTTTCTAGGTTCTACTTTATCACCCATAAGTACTGAAACTCTCTTTTCAGCAAGCATATCGTCTTGAATATTAACTTTAATAATATTTCTAGTTTTAGGATCCATTGTAGTTTCTCTTAAAGCTTCAGCATTCATTTCTCCTAAACCTTTATATCTTTGAAGAGTGTAATTACTTTTACCTTCAGTAATTTCTCTTAATTCTTCATTAGTATAACAATATATTGGTTCTTTACTACCAGCAAATTGAACTTTATATAAAGGAGGCATTGCTATATATAAATGTCCTTCTTCAATTAAAGGTCTCATAAATCTATAGAAGAAAGTTAAAAGTAAACATTGAATATGACATCCATCATCATCAGCATCTGTCATAATAACTACTTTATCATAGTTAATATCTTTAATATCAAATTCATTACCTACTCCTCCACCAATACAATGGATTAAAGTATTTAACTCTTCATTCTTATATGCATCAGCAAGACTTGCTTTTTCAGTATTAAGAACCTTTCCCCTTAAAGGAAGTACTCCTTGGAATTTACGGTCTCTACCTTGTTTAGCAGTACCACCAGCTGAATTACCTTCTACTATAAATAATTCATTTATCTTTGCATTATGTCCTTGAGGTGGAGTTAACTTATCAGATAAACTTGCTTGTTTTTGTTTTTTAGATTTTCCAAGTCTAGCTTCTTCTCTTGCTTTTCTAGCAGCTTCTCTTGCAAACTTAGAATTAGTCATCTTTTCAACAATAGCCATTGCTTCACTCTTATGTTCATGTAAATAGAATTTTAAATTTTCATAAACAATTTGTTCAACAGCAACTCTTGCTTCAGGTGTACCAAGTTTACCCTTAGTTTGTCCTTCAAATTGAAGTAATTCTTCAGGTACTTTTAAATTAATAACAGCAGTTAATCCTTCTCTTACATCACTACCATCAAAATTAGAATCTTTAGCTTTTAAAATATTATTTTCTCTACAATAATCATTAAATATTTTAGTTAAACCTGATTTAAAACCAACTTCATGAGATCCACCATCACTTGTTTTAACATTATTAACAAATGATACGATAGATTCATTATATGTATCAGTATATTGTAAGGCTACATCTACGATAATCTTATTCTTTTCGCCATGAATATTAATAATATTATCAAGTGTATTCTTATCTTCATTCATATATTCAACAAATGCTTCTAATCCTTTATCGTAATGATAACTTACTTTTTGTACTTCATCACTAACTCTATTCTCTAAGTCAATTGTAACATTAGGTAAAAGGAATGCACTTTCTTGTGTTCTTTCACAAATTGTTGAAAATGAAAATTGGCAATTCTTAAATATTTCATAGTTTGGCATAAATGTAACAATAGTACCAGTCTTTTTAGATTCACCTATAGTTTTAAGTGGACTATCTACTTCTCCACCATTTTTAAACTTTATTTCAGAAATCTTACCATCATTATAAATGATAACATCCATCCAATCAGATAATGCATTAACAACAGATGCACCTACACCATGAAGACCACCAGAAACTTTATAGTTTCCTTCTTCAAACTTACCACCAGCATGTAACACTGTATAAACAACTTCAGGAGTAGATTTACCACTAGAGTGCATTCCAATTGGAACCCCTCTACCATTATCTGCTATTGTAATAGATCCATCTTTATTCATGATAATCTTAATAGTATTACCATAACCATTAATAATTTCATCTATACCATTGTCTACTATTTCCCAAACTAAATGATGTAGTCCTCTTTTATCAGTAGAACCAATATACATACCAGGTCTTTTTCTAACAGCTTCTAATCCTTCTAATATTTTTATCGAATCAGCATCATATTTTTTTGCCATGTTTCTCACCTTAACTAATTATACACTAAAAAACATTCTTTTCCAAAAGAAAATTTTTTTATACATAATAAAAGAAAGATTAAATCTTTCTTTTATTTAATAGTAATATCTTTTTGACCATCAAGTAATTCTGATGTTGTACTTCCGTTTGGTAATAGTTTATATAATTGAGGATAATAACCATCTTTATACTTAAAATTATTACCAAGTTTTAATGTATCTCTAAACCACATTCCATTTACTTGAGAAAAATCATATGGATTAGCATAATTTAATCCAGGATTATTAGGTGATGAACCAAATGAACCATAATAACCTTTAAAACGACTAGCATCATCACCATAAGTACCGTCAGTTAATTCAGTAGCATCTGAATATAAATCAACATAAATATTCTCATATTCAGGATACCAAGTTCCAATATTCTCGCCAACTAAACCTACTCTAGGAATTCCAGTAATAGTAGCTTTAACATAGTAACTATGTGTAGATTGATCATTATATCCTCCTGTAAAATATCCCATTAAAGCACCATAATGATTATTAGACCAAGATTGTTTTACCACTTTACTAGTAATAGTACCAACTGCATAAACATTACTTACATTTTTATTATTCGGACTACCAAAAGTTAATCCTACATAATCACTAGAATTTTTTGGATTTCCATTTAATTCAATATCACCGATAAAGTAACAGTTTGTACAAGAACCAGTCCCAATTAATCCACCAAGATAAACATAATCAGAATAATTTTCTCTATTAGAAACTACTTTACCTAAATTATATACATTTGAAATAACTCCTTCGCCAGAACCTACTACTCCACCAATTCTACCACTTCCACTATCACCTATGCCAGTAACTGTACCATGATTACCAGCATTATAAAGTAAAGCTGCATAATTAACATTTCCTACTACTCCACCAAGTACTGAATAATAACGAGATTTATCACCAATATAAGTAACATTACCATAATTAAATGCATTTATTTCATGAGTATAAGTTAACTTTCCATTACATCCTCCCATATAGTCAGCAGTACCACTTACATTTCCATAATTATAAATGTTAGATATAAACAAATCTCTATAACCATCATCATTCCAAGATCCACCAACAATACCGCCACAATAACCTTTTTGACATTCAAATTCACCATAATTGTATGCTTTATTAAAAGTACCATTTTGGAAATATCCCATTACTGCACCTGTATAAGATGCATTTTTACTAACAACTTTTCCATAGTTATAAACATTTTCAATTTTCAATCCTTTATTTGTTGTACCCAAAACTCCTCCTGACCATCCTCCATCAAGAGATATGTATCCATAATTATAAATGTTTTCTATTTTCCCATTATTAATGGATCCAATAACACCACCAGAATTACCACCACCACATTCAACAGCAGCTTTATTAACAATATTAGTAACATCTTGCTTACTATTTGAATCAGTAGAAGCTAAGACAGTTCCACATGCTCCACTATAACCTTCAATTTTACCAACAAACTTACCTGAAGTAGTAATATTATCAATTTTACCAGTTGTCGATTCAAAGTTAACATAAGACATTACAGCACCAACGTTAGTTCCTACTGTTTTAACATTCATATCTAAAAAAGAAATATTACTAATAATTTCATCATTACTAGATAAAGCTTTTCCAATGAAGGCTACATAATCATATTTCTTTTCACTATGGTTCATATATAAACCATATATTCTTTTATTATTACCAATTATTGTTGATGAGAATGGATGATCTTTATTACCAATTGGTACCCATCCTAAACTAGAAGTCAATTCTTCTTTAATAGAACTTGTTGTACCATCTCCATTAATATCACCAAAACCTGTACTACTTGAATCTGCATATGATTTATCACATGCAAAACTTAAATCTAATTCAAGTCTATAATATTTATTAGCTGCTAGTGAACCATCATTTGTTCCTTTTGATAAAGCAACAAAATCTTCAATTGATTCTATTTTATATGGATTTGCTTTTGTTCCACTACCATTAAATTCACCTGGATTAGAATCATTTACAATTTGAATACTATCACAAATACCTGTTGCAGTTTGATTATCTTCAACACTACAAGAAGTACATCCCGCCATAGCACACGCTTTATCTATGTCTACTTCTTCACCTTTAACATATATTTCAAGATTATCAGTATTTAAAGAACCATTATAAAGATAACTTTCAATCTTATACTCATCATCGTGCATAGTTATATAATAAGTATCTTCATTAAATCCATCTTTTTTTACTAAAACAAAACCATCATAACTACCAGTCGAAGATAACCCCAAATCAGTTTTTATTTTATAAACCTTACATCCTAGAGAAGGTACACTGCTTACTTCTTCTTCTAAAACTTTCTTTTGTGTAGTTAAAAAAACTTTATCGACATACTCTCCAAATGACTTTCTTTTTGCTGCTGTTAAAGTATTAAGTACCGCAGGAATTGCTATTAACATAATAATTGCAAGTATTACAATAACAGCAAGTAACTCCACTAACGTAAAACCTTTTTTGTTTAATTTTTTTGAATAAATTTCTTCACACATATTTATTCTCCTTTACAAATAAAGATATACTATCTTGTATATCCTCTGTCTAACTCTTCAAGTCTTTTTAATATTTCTTCTTTAGAAACAATAATTCTAGTTCGCATAAGTTTTTCTTTTTGCATCTTTAATTGCTCTAATTCATCTTCTTTTAATTCTCTTTCATCAGGATATTCTAAAATAACATTCTTTAATTCTTTAATTTTTTTCATTAGAATTTAATTCACTCCTTACTTCAGACATATCCCATATTTCAGTTTTATTTAAATCTTTAGGAATAGGATTTTCAACTTTAATATCTTTATTAATAGTTGTATTACCATCAAAAGTATTATTAAAAGCTTGTCCTTTATAATCAGTAATATCTTTAGGAACTTCTTGAATAGTTGGTTTACTAACTGGAGTATCTTCTGGAATAACAACTGCAGCATCTCCACTTTCTTCAACTTTTAAACTATTATCAAGAACTTTAACCTCTTCTCCCGACTCTTCACTTTTTAAAGAATTATCTTTAACTTCAACTGATTCTGAAACTACTTCTTCTTTAATAGCAGTATCAACAACAGCTATTTCTTCATCAGTTCTTTCAGGAATCTTTAAATCAATTACTGGAGGTGGTGTATTATCAACAGTTGCTTGTACATTAGTGTTAACTGTTTTATTTACACTTTGGTTATTATCAACAACTTTTGTTGTTTCACTTACCTTTGTTTGAGTAACACTTACTTGATTCGTAACTAAATCATCTTTAATCTCATTTTGTTCATTTATTTCATTAACATTATAGTTTTCAGAAACATACTCAAGTTCCTTAGATACTTCTTCATTATTGTATTTACGAATAGCAAGTATAACAACAGTAATAAATAAAATAATAATTACACCTAAAATAATATATACAAATATCATTATTCTCACCTAGTTTAATTATACTCTAGAGAGTTTTTAAACTAAATAATATTTAATAAAAAAAAGAATTTTTTAAATTCTTTTTTACAATTTATCTTGAATAATAGTCTCTTATCCAATAAGTTTAAATATATCTTTATAAGTAATTAATATCATAAGTGCAAATATAAGAATGAATCCTATTAAATTAATTGCAGCTTCTACATTAGTATTACCTTTCTTACGAGTAATTATTTCATAGAAAACAAACATTAATTGACCACCATCAAATGCTGGGAATGGAAGTATATTCATTACTCCAAGATTAACTGAAATATAAGCAGTTAAATAAATTAAATTATAAAGTCCATAAGATGCACTACCAACATTAGTAGCAGTATCAATAACAGTATACATTCCAACTGGACCAGATAAAGCATCTAATCCTAAATTACCTGATATTAAATAGAAAATAATTCTAAACATTAAAGTAAATGTATTAGCAAACTTAGTAAATGCATACTTAATAGATCTTACAAATCCTTTTTTTCTCTTAGTATCAAATTGAACACCAGCAAGTTTTTGTTCAACTACATTATCTTTAGAAACATTATTATCTTCTATTATTTTATCAAATGTATTTTCTTCAGTTAATTCACCTAGTACCTCACCAGTTTCAGCACTTAATACAAAAGTCTTTAATTGTACTTTAATATTTTCTTTCTTACCATCTTTATGTTTAATTAAATATTCATTTGAATCTTTATCATTCTTAAGTAAATTAACTACATTTAAACTATCTAAATTAGAAGCACCATGTCCATTTATTTTAAGAATTCTATCACCAGCTACAATACCAGCTTCTTCTGCACCTGTATTAGGTATTACATTTGCAACAATAGATGCTTGTTCACTACTACCCCAAATACAAGATAACATAAATAAGAATATAATAGCTAAAATGAAATTCATACATACACCAGCAATAAGAATAATTATTCTTTGCAATTTAGGTTTATTACACATAAATTGATCTGGTTTTAAATTATCATCATCTTCCATTACTTCACCAGCAAGTTGATTATAACCTCCAATCGGAAGTGCTCTTAAAGTATATTTAGTTGGATCATTCTTTCTTCTAAATTCAATTACTTTAGGTCCCATACCAATCGCAAACTCATAAACATGAACACCAAACTTTTTAGCAGCAATAAAATGTCCAAATTCATGAACTGTAATTAAAAGACTTAACATAAGTAAAAGAACTGTAATATTCCATATTACAGAATGTGGAAAGAATACTAATATTACAATTATACCTATAATAATTCCAATAAGTTCTATAACACTACCTAGTGTTGTCTTTTCTTCTTCTTGTTTTTTAGTCTTTGCCATAAAACCCTCCTACATATAATTTAATATAAAACTATAAGTTAATGCTATAAATATTAAACTATCAAATCTATCTAATATTCCACCATGTCCTGGTATTAAATTAGAATAATCTTTTATATCATTTTCTCTTTTTACTAAACTAAAGAATAAATCTCCCATTTGTCCAGCAATACTTAAAACTATAATTATTGGAATAATCTTAAATCCAACATTTTCATTTATAGCAATTAAATAATAAGTTGTAGCTATCATAGTACAAACTACTAAACCAACTACACTACCTTCAATTGTCTTCTTAGGACTTATCTTTGTAAGTTTATGTTTACCTATTAACATACCACCAAATAATGCAAATATATCTGTTGCACATGCAATAATAACAATAAATATTAATTGTAAAAGTGATTCATTATAAATACCCATTACACAGTTAAATGAATAACTTAAGAAAAAAATAATACCTATAGTTTTTAATGCATCATTAGCACCATACTTTTCTTTTAAGAAAAGTGATAATAAAAGAATTAATATTATCATAAATATACACATATTTTCTTGAGTTAAAGCTTCAATATTTAAGAATGTTTTAACAAAATGAAAATGCATATTAGCAAATACAAATATAAATGATAATAAATAAATCAATTTACTTTGTTTTTTAGTAGTAGTTTTAATAAGTTCATAAGTTGCTCCAAATGCAATTAAAGAAGCAACTACTTTAAATAATCTACCACCAATAATTAATGCTGGAACAAGTAATACAACAAGTATTGCAGCTCCTAATATTCTTTTTTTCATATAATCACCTAATATCTAGAATAGAACCATACACCTTTTGCAGGAATAGAAATATATTTTCTTGGATCTACTAAGTGTGCTTTCCATTGAGAAGATGTTGTATAAGTTCTACCATACCAACCTGTTGCTAAACTTACATGTAAGTGTGCACCAGTAGAACATTGTTCATAACTCTTTGTTCCTTTTCCTCCACCAACTGTTCCAATTTGTGTTTGACTAGTAACAGCTTGACCTACACTAACATTAATTGTAAGTAAATGCATATAAGTTGTAGTATATTGAACACCCTTAATAGTGTGATATACATAAACCATATTACCACCACAAGAGTATTGTCTTATTATCTTACCAACCATACCATTTGCAACAGAATATACTGGTGTACCTTCACTATTACCACCAATATCAACACCACTATGGAAGTTTCCCATAGAACCTGAACTTAATGTTCTATATCCATAATAAGAAGTTGTAACACCTTTTTTAAGTGGTCTAATAAATCCTGTGTCACCTTTTACTGATGCACATTTTTCTAAGTCTTCAGTCTCACTACATCCAATAGAAGTATAATACTTAATTAATTCTTCAGTACTCTTAATATCTTCATTAATAGAAACAGCACCTTCTTCAAGTTTATTTAAATATGCTCCCCATTGATCAATACTACTTGAAAGACTGTTTATATCAGATTCTAATTGTTTAGACTTTTCAGCTAAATCAACTTTTAATTTTTCATTTTTATCAATCTTATCATTCCAACTTGTAATTTCTTCATTTAAATAATCCATAAGTTGTTCAGATAAAGCAGATCTATAAACTAATTCATCATATGATTTAGAATCGAAAACATAATCTAAATATGCATTATTTTCTTTTGCAATTTGATAAGCAGCTACTAATTTATCAAGTTTAACTTTACCTTCAGCAATTTCTACAGTTAACTTTTCAGATTCAGCTGTAGCATCAGCTATATCTTTTGTATTAGTTTCAATTTCATTTTGTTTGTTACCAATATCATTCTTAGCAACATTAATCTTTGATTTAGTTGCATTCTTATCAGCAGTTTGTTGTGCTTTTTTATTTTTCAATTGTTGTAATTCATTTCTTAACTCTTTTAAAGTTCTAGCATTAGTATTAGCAGAAACAATAACTGGAGTCATAGTAACAAATAAAACTAAAATAAATATTATTAATAATTTACCTGTATTCTTCATTATATCTTTAAATACTTTCTAGTAGACATAATTGAACCAAACATGCCTACAAGTCCTCCAACTGCAATTAAAACAATTGATGTATTAACTACAATTGATGAAGGACTAACAAGTGGAGCTAAATTAGTAAATATGCTTCCATTTGTATAATCGAATATAAAATAATATGCAAATAATGATATTCCAAGAGCAATTAAACCACCAATAACACCAAGTACAAATCCTTCAATTAAGAAAGGAAGTTTAATAACAGTATTACTAGTTCCTACAAGTCTCATTATTTGAATTTCTTGTCTTCTCGAGAAAATTGTAATCTTAATAGTATTACCTACTAAGAATGCAGTAACTACAATTAAAGCAATAACTGCAACTGCACAACTATTTCTTAAAATTCCAAATACATTCAATAACTTATTTACAACACTTTCACCATATCTAACACTTGTTACATGTTGTAATTCTTGAATATCTTCAGCAGTCTCACCAATCTTAAGAACGTCTTTAACTGATACAACATAAGATGCTTGTAATGGATTATCATCTAAAGTATCAAGTATTAATGCCATATTAGGATCATCTTCTCTTAATTCAGTAGCAAGATCTTCCTTACTATGAAATACAACCTTAGATGTATCTACATTATCTAATTTTTTTATTTCTTCACCAATTTCTTTTTCAACATCTGCATCAGCATCTCTATCAATAAATATAACTATTTCAAGTACACCCTCAATATGCTTTGTAATATTATTTACATTATATGAAGCAATTAAAGCAATTGCGACAATTACTAATGTAATAGCAATACAAGAAATAGATGCAATTGATAAAGAAAAATTTCTAAATACACTTTTAAATGCATCTTTAATTCCTTTTCCTATTATTCTAATTATCTTCATTTTCTATGTATCCTCCAGCTTCTTTATCTGATATTAATACACCATCATGTAAACAAATAACTCTCTTTTTCATTCTATTAACTATTTCTTTATCATGAGTTGCCATTATTATTGTTGAACCTAATTCTTGATTAATCTTTTCAATAAAATCCATAACTTCTCTTGAAAGCTTAGGATCCAAGTCTCCGGTAGGTTCATCACAAATAATTAACTTTGGTTCATTAACAATTGCTCTTGCAAGACCAACTCTTTGTTGTTCTCCACCAGATAATTCATTTGGAAATGAATGCATTCTTTCTTTTAAACCGACTCTTTCTAAAGCAGTTAATACTTTTTCTCTTATTTCTCCTCTAGACATACCATATGTTTCAAGTGGATAAGCAACATTTTCATATACAGTTAACTTAGGTAATAATTTAAAGTCTTGAAATACTACTCCAATTTTTCTTCTTAATTTATATACATTACCATTTCTTAACTTAGAAACATTAACTCCACCTACTAAAACTTCTCCTCTATTAGGACGTTCTTCTCTATATAGAAGTTTAGTTAAAGTAGATTTACCTGAACCTGATTGTCCAATAATGAATACAAATTCACCTTTTTTTATAGTTAGGTTTAAATCAGCTAATGCTGAAACACCATTTTTATATACTTTATATACGTTTTTAAATTCAATAAAATCCATATTATTTATCACCTTTACTTATGTAAGTATATCATAAACAAGCCTAAACCTCTATAAATTAGAAAAAAGAAGAATTAAAATATAATTCTTCTTTACATATTTTCATCATTATAATCAAGTGCTTTAACATCAGCATTACTAATTTTTTCAAAACGATTAGTAATCTTTTCTGTAGTAGTATTAATCTCTTTGACTTCTCTAGATACAGAATCAATACTATTATTTAACTTAGCCCATCTTTCTTTATAACGTTTAAACTCAATACCAAGTTTATTCAATTCTTCATGAATAACTTCAGTATATTTATTTCTTTCAATATTCTTAAGAATCATACCAATTGTAGAAAGTGTAGCCATTAATGTAGTTGGACCACAAATCCACACATTTTTAGTATAAGCATACTTAAGTAAATCTTCATGATATGCATTTAACTCAGCAAATACAGCTTCAGCTGGTAAAAACATAATAGCTTGTTTAGAAGTTTCACCTTCAATAATATACTTAGAACTTATTGCATCTATATGCTTTTTAACATCTTGTTTAAATTTTCTAAAAGCTTCTTCTCTTAAAGATTTATCTAAACTTCTATCAGTCATTCTCTCATAATTTTCTAAAGGAAACTTAGAATCAATTGCAATCGTACCTAAAGGTTCAGGTGCATAAAGAATAGAATCCGCAATTGATCCATTACTCATCTTATGTTGTAAATCATATATTTCTTTCTTTTCACCAAAAATTGAAGTAAGAATATAATTTAAGTTTATTTCACCAAAAGTACCTCTAGTCTTTTTATCAGTTAATACACTTTGAAGGCTAATAATATCTTTAGATAAAAGATCAATATTCTTTTGAGCTTCATCAATCTTAGATAAACGTTCTAAGATATTAGCAAAAGTCTTATTAGTTTTTTCTAAAGATACATCTAATCTTTGATTAACTTTTTCATTTATAACATCTAATCTATTTTCAATTCTATCACTTATCTTATCAAAATCATTTGATAAACTTTTTGAAAAGTCATATTTAAAACTACCAATTTCTTTAGTTATATCTCTACGTAATTCCATAATATCTTTTAAGATATCATTATTATTTTGTTTTCTAGTTAAAAGAATAATATTTAATATAATTACAATAGATGTAAGTATTATAAGAACAATTAATAATGTATTCATAAATTCCTCCTATATATATTTCTTAGTTATCTTATTAGCAATTAAACTTAATACATAAGCACCAATAAATGCTACTATTATTTTTACAATTGCTATTGGATCATGAAACACATCTTTAACATTAGTACCCACAAATACAATAAAATAAATCATACAAAATTTACCAATTATCATACTTGCTAAATACTTTTTAAAATTCATATTAGAAAGTCCAGAACCAATATTTATTACAAAAGATGGTGTAAATGGACAAGCAATTATTAAAGATAATCCAGATAAACTAATCTTATTTAATCCCTTACTTAGCGATTTAACAATTTTATATTTAGGATGCTTATCTAAATATAAAAATACTTTTTCTTTAAATACTTTTCTTGATAACATAAATACAAAAATACCACCAAGAATAGTTGCAACTGAACTTAATATAAAACCTAAAAGTGTTCCAAAAATAGTAATATTAACAATTACAAAAGCAATTAATGGTAATACTGGAAAAATAGCCTCAACAATAATTAAAAGAACACTAACAATTCCGCCAATTAGTCCAAGAGAATATATAAAATTAATAATATCATTAATTATCACTTCCATATTTCATCACTCTATAATTATAACATAAAAAAGATGAAGAATTTTATTCTTCATCAAAGAAATCGTCAAAGAACTCATCATCAGAAACATAATTATAAGGGTTTTCCTTAGGTTTAACAGGTGTTTCTGCTGGTTTAGATTCACTTACTGGTTTTACAGTAGTTGATTCTACTTTGTTCATTGAATCAATTGTCATTTGTTTAGTCGGATCAATTATACCAGTTAATGGTTTATTAATAATTGGTTCACTTGGGAACTCAGGAGCCTTAGTTGTTTCATCAATTGGATTAGTAACCATTGGTTTTGGTTCAGGTTCACTAGATCCAGAACTTGCACTAGCTAAAATATCACTAAATGAAGCAACGTTTGATGGAGGTAACTTCTTATCATCCGGTGTTTCTAAATCATCTTTTGGAACAGATGGTAAATCTTTAGCACCAGCATTATCAATTGTTGGATTAAGTTTATTTGATTCTTTTGCACGATTTTCAGCTTCTTCTTCAGCCTCAAGTTCAGCAATTTTAGCATCAATCTTCTTCATTAATTCTTCAATATTTATTCCTTGAGGTCTAGGAGGTTGTGGTCTTGCATCTCTTTGTCCTCTTAGCATATCTTCAAACGATGATGGACCTGATGATTGTGGTCTTGATTGAGGCATTCCTCCCATACCACCAGGTATTCCAGAAGACATTCCACCACCAGGGAAAGCGCCACCCATTAATTGAGCAAATGGATTACTTCCACCCATTTGGCCAAGAGGCATTCCACCTGGACCTTTAGGACCCATCTTATTATTAATTTTAGATTTCATTCTTAAATTAACAAACTCTTTAATTTGGAAAACTTGAATTGGTCTCTTTTCTCTTGTAAAGAATTCAGCCTCTTCGTATTTTTCATCACCCCAATCAATATTAAATGCTTGTTTAAATTTAGTTTTAAACGGATGCATTCTTGATCTTAAAACGATAACTTCATTCATTTGTAATTTTTGTAAATCTGCAACAGTAATTAATGGATGAGATTCACTCTTATCATCCTTTTTACTCTTAACTTCACCACATAATTTAGAAATTTCTTCTAGAGCTGAAAGTTCAGTTGTTAAAAGATAAATTAAGTTACCACAGTTTGAACGAATTGTTTCAGCATCATCTTTACCATATACATCATTTAATTGAGCAAAGTTTTGAATAATAAATGTAAATCTAATTTGTCTTGAACGTGCAGCAGTAACCATTGTTGTAACGTCTTTAAGCGCAGGCATGTTAGCAAACTCATCTAGTAAGAAGTTTGTTCTGACTGGAAGTGGTCCACCATTTGCTTGAGCAACATCAATTAAAGTTTCATAAGCTTGTTTAATAAAAATTGTAGCAAGTGCATGATATGTTGTTTTTTCATCATGAATTATGATAAATACTGCTGTAGGTTTCTTACCAATATCAGCCATATCAAAGTCACTATAAGATAACATTTCTGATAAGTTTTCACGAGATGCGAATACACGAATCTTTTGACGGAATGTAGAAAGAATACCACCTTTAGTTTCAGTTGGAGAATTTATTGTATTTGAAGCAAATACGTAAGCAGAAGATTCTTCACCTTTCATATTAAAGTATTCTTTAATATAGTTAGAACCAGCTCCAAATTTATCTTCACCAACAGTAGTCATTACATTAATTGAACTAATATTACATTCTTCTTCTTTTGCATCTTGCATTAAACCAAGAGCACAACCAGAGAAATAGTCTCCAGCACTATCTTGCCAGAATGGATCTTGGGCATCTTTATCTTTAACGATATTTTTACCAATATCATCTACTAATTCAATTGCTTTATCTACATTACCTTCTTTATATAATCTATAAGGTAAAGATAATGGATTCCATGAATTACCTTGTCCAGGTTCACGGAAATTTAAAACTACTATATCATAACCTCTAGCCTTTAAGTGATTAGTATGTCTTTTATATAATTCACCCTTAGGGTCAGTCATAATCATAGATTCTTTATGTTTCATTAAACTATATATTAATGGATCAATAACAGCAGATGTTTTACCTGAACCAGTAATACCAATTACTAGTGTATGGTTTTCACTATTATCTACCCACATATTTTTACCATCATTAATTAAAACTGCACCAGCAGCAGGAGCATCAGGATCTTTAACTCCAACTTCAACAATTTTAAAGCCTTTTTTCATTTCTTTTTCTTTTAACCATCTAGAATATCCTTTTGATTCTTTTTCACCAAAAGATAAACCAAAACCTGATTCGGACTCAAAGATTTTAGATTCTACAGAGGCAAAAATAAATATTTCAATACCAAAGAAAATCATTAAAGTAAATAAAATATGTGATAATTCAAAACCTGATAAAAAGTTTATAGTTGCTCCTTCTTCATTTATTAAACTAAAAATATTAGCTACAGTTAATGAACTTAGAAAAAGCAATACAATACTAAAAGCTATAAATTTAGCAAAATCGGCACCTCTTACTCTGAATTTCACAATATCTCCTTCTTTCATGTCATAGTATAATATAAATAATATAAATTATCTATAATTAAATACACTTTTGATGCAAACTTTCATTTGCATTCACTACTATACACCTCCATTTAACTGGAGAGTCAAATAATTTTTCTTTAATACATTTTAGAAGCTCTTAAAGCTTTTATTAAAAATATCAATACTACTATTACTAAAATAATAACAACTAAGGCAACAATCATATATGATATCAATTTTTTTGTTTCCTTATTTTCATTATTTTCTTCTTGTTCTTCTTCATCATTATTAATAACAGTTGTTACAGTCGTAGTAGTTAGAGAAGTATCAAATACACTAAATTTAACTACTACTAAATCTTTACTAGTTGTTTTAGAACAATCAATTCTATATCTTCCAACACTGTCAGCTACACCATTTACATCAACTGTTCCATATATAAAATTAACTTCATCATCATTAGGAAAATCACTAACTCTTAATTTAAAATCGTTACTTTTATTTAAAGTATATTCTTCGAATCCAGATTCTGATGTAGATGAATCAAATACAACTGTTAAAGAAGTTATATTATCTTTAATACGAGAATCAATCATAGCACTCATACTAACAGTTTTAGCAAAAGTACAAGCAGGAAATAAGAAAAATAAACTAATAAAAATAATAATCTTTTTCATATATTTTCCTTTCTAAATTCCTTTATAAGAATAAAATCTCATATATACGTTTTTACTAGAATAACTACTTACGATTATACCAGTTTTCTTACTACTTGCATGTACCCAAGTATTATTTCCTAAATATATTGCAGTATGTCCTTCACCATTTGCTCTTCTAACTCCAACATCTCCCGGAGTCATTGTATCAAAAGTTCTAGAATCGAACCAATTACCACTATTACTATAAATAGTAGCAGTCGTACCAAAACCTGGATTAGAACCTAAACCTGTCCAGTATGCCCAGTTAACAAAAGAAGAACAGTCAAGACCAGTTGCAGGAATACCAGATAAACCAGGTCCTGTTGCATGACTACCATATGTATATGGTAATCCAACAGCAGATAAAGCAGTCAAAATTATAGTACGTCTTGTTTGAGATAATACATTCCATCCAGGAATATTACTTGTAATCTTATCAATCTCTTCTTGTGTTAATCTATGTCCACTAAATATTGGTGTACCACCACCACCAGGATTGTCATTATCGTCATCATCTTCATCATCTGTAGTTTCCCACTCATAATTATAAGTGTTCTCATAAATTTGATTTGAAGATGTATCATTTTCATCACTAATTGATGAAGAAACAACAAGTAAAAGCATAACTACAAAAATAAGGAAAAAAGAAGAAAACATTGCACCTATAATAATTCTATTTCTTAGTTTTTTCCTTCCCTCATTTACTTGTTTTAATCCTTCAGAGGCATCTGATAAGTTTCCATTCTTTAAACCTGATAAAGCTTTTGTACCACCTTCAATTGCATCATCTACTCCAACCTTTTCAAGTTCATCAGCAACCTTTTTAACAGCATCTCCTGCTACTCCTGAATTTTCAACAGTATTACTTACAACACCAACAAGTTTTTGACCTACTCGTGATTTTTCAATATTATCAGCAGCTTCAAGACCTTTAGTTCCTCCAAAATAAGCACCAGCTACTCTACCAACATTATTTGTAAGTCTAGCAACAGAATCCTGTTTAACTTTTCCATCTTCTCCAATTTCCATACCAGGAGCAATTTTATCCCCAGGTTTATATCCAGGAACTTCATTTCCATTTTCATCAACTTGTGGCTCACCAGCTACTTGTTGACCAACTTGTGGTTGACCATCAGTAATACCTAACTTGTCACTAACACTATCAATTGCATTTACTCCTTGATTGATAGCTTCAAGTTTAGGATTTCCACCACCAGATGGAGTTATACCTCCAACTGGATTATTTTGTTGAGGTAATGTACTATTACCTGTAACTTGTGGAGTCTCATTCATAATCATTACCTCCCTTTCTTTAAATTTGTCCCATAAAAGTTATTCTATAATCATTTATACCATTTGCTACTAATTTAAATTCTATTCCTTCATTAGTAAGAATAACTATTATATTTCTATCAACTTTATAAGATTCAACCGTACTTTTTAAAACTTTCGAAGATCTTAATTTAGTTAACATATTTATTGCATCTTCTCTAGAAGTATATTTATTCTTCATTTTATTATCCATTAAATCATATAATTTCCCAGGATCTTTATCCCACATTTCAACTAATTTTTTTAAATAGAATTCCGCTAAATCTTGATCACTTTTTTCTATAATTTTATATTCATTAGCTTCATATGTTTTTATAATATCAGGTGCTTGATCTAATGGTCCATTTTCTAATTCCGTTGAATTAATTCTTGCATTTCTAATACTATTATAAATAATTAATGATAAAAAACCAAAAACTACAACAAAGAATACTAAAAACAAAAGTGCATTTTCTTTAAAAAACTCTTTTAATCCATTATTTTCCATTAGCCACCTCACTGTATTCATTTTCTACGATTGGTCTAATACTAAAATGGAATGTATTTCCATCTAAAATAACTTTTAAATATTCATTTTTATAAAATTCACCTGTTAAAGAATTTATTAATTTTCCATCAACATAAAATGTCATAATTCCTTTATTAGATTTTACATACATTTTATTTGGTTGGAAAGATAACAAACTATCACTAACATACAAATAATTTTTAATATTACTTGAATTAATATTATTTTTATTAACATATTCTTCATCCAATATTTTAATAGCCGAATCATAATCTTTCATATTAACAAATGAATAAAATTTTTCAATCGCAGTTGAAACAGTAGAATATCTACTAAAATCATCAACAATTTTATAACTTGCTTCACTAGAAGAATTCTTATCAAAAAGCTTTCTTAATCCATTAGACATTGGAAAAAAGAAATTAACAATTATTATTAAACCAATAATTACTAATAATCCAATTCCCCAATATGTTAATACTTTTTTTTCTTGTTTTGTAATACCTAATTTACTAGCCATAAATATCACCTATAATCCCCAAATATTATATCTCCATTTAGACATACTACTTATATTATATAAACCATATGCTTCTTGATCCTCAGCATTTGTTTTCATACATGAAGAACCACTACAACCTCCACTATTAGCATTATTGCACGCTCCTTCAACAGAAGAAACTCTTGATGTATTTGAATAATATTGTTTTATATATGGGAAATAATAACATCCACCACTACTAGAAGATCCTTTTTCCCAATAATCACCAATATATGCATAATGTCCAATAGTAAATACTTCCAAAGCACTTTCATATTTCTTAACTATACCTAAATTAGATAAACCTACAATTCCAGTTTCTAAAGATGAATACCTAGAACAAGCTTTTAATCCACCTTTATTTGTACATCCAATTCCCCAATAATTTTTATTAGAAGAATCAGCATTATTAGGTGAAAAACCTTCTACAATTGCTCTTACTACTGTAAACTCAGGATTTAAACCACTTGCTTTAGACTTATCATAAATAAGACCAGCTTGATCAGCAAAATAACCAAGTCTCTTAGAATTACATGTATTCTTATTACAATATCCAACTAACCCTGATATAAATTCTTCTCTAGTTAAAGAAGTAGTTCTCATAGAGAAATCTCCACCAACAAATCCACTTGGTCTAGGATCAGTTCTTTTTAATATAGAAAGTGGATCGATAGCATTATCAACACTATTACCATCTTGTCTTATTTCAAAATGCAAAGCAGCAGTATTAGTTCTACCAGTTTTACCAACTTTACCAATTAATTGACCTCTTTGAACAGTAGTACCAACAGTAACACTAGAATCAATCGAACTTAATAATCCATAAACTGTATAATTACCATCAGAATGACTCAAAATAATCATATTTCCATATCCATCATTACAATCAGTATCACCGACAGTACAACTATCATAAGTTAAAACTACTTCACCTTTTTCAACAGCTATAACATTAGTAGTTCCTTCTGTACCTGCAATATCTATACCATAATGGAATTCTTTTTCATTAGTAACAGGATTTGTTCTATCACCATAATTACTAATTACATTAGTACTAGATGGTGCACCATCAGCATAAGTTACACCATTTCTCTCTTCTGTAGTATCACTACCAATTGGCCAATAATAAGCCTTTCTATCTTGCATAGGATTTCCAGGAATTAACTCACTTGAAGGAGTATAATCACCATAAGAAATACCTATTCCTAAACTGTCTAATATTTCTAATATATTTTTTATAATTTTTAATCTATCTTCTTTAATATAATCCATATATTTAAGATATTCTTCATCACCTTTGGCTTCAAGTGAATTATCACATACTTGTGACTTTAAGCAATCAGTATTACTATAACTTAAAACATCTTGGAAAAAATATTGTAAGTTTGCTTTTCCATCAAAATATGCATTTTCTTTAAGAAAATCAAAATACATTTCATAACTTACTCTAGGATCTTCATTATAAACATAACCTACATCTTCGTATTTACCAGTATCTTTCCAAGCCATACACTCATCATAATGTTCATCTTCATCTTCAAATCCTAAAAATAATACACTAGTAAATATACCTAAGATTTCATCATGTTTCATTCTACTTACAAAGTATTTCCAAAATCCCATTTCATAATTTTGAATATCAGCACATATTTCAGAACCAAATGGAACATCATAAATAGTAGCATCCCCTTCACACCATTTTTCAAACGAACCATCTTTTCTTGTTGTAGATTGAACTTCACCAGTTTTACCATAACATGTAGTCGTGTAAGCAACAGCGTTTCTAATAAGAACCTTTAATGTATCTCTTTCTTCAGAATAATAGTCAGCAAAATCCTTAGTATAAGTTGGTTCTACTGTTTCATCAGAGCCATCAGAATTATCACTATTAAAGCCCCAAAATGGAGATGGCCAATTTTTATAAAAATCACTTGAATTATTGTTATTATTTTGAATATATGGAGAATTACCAGTTGTAGGTGTTGCAAATTGTCCAAAAAATACTGTCCATAAAATTACTTGATCATTGATATCTAAACCTTTATTTTGATATTTAGTTAATAACTTATAAAGTTTTTTATAGAAACTTTCTAATGTATCACTTAAAGTTTCAACACACTCATCTACTTTATCTTGTCCTTGTTCATTATAAGAATTCTTACAATATTCAGTCCAATTCTCTAAATTAGCTTCTTTTAACTTTTCAAAATCAAAAGTTGAATAATCTTTTGTAGCAGCATATACAGGTTCAGTATACATATTAATTACTATAACTGAAAAAAGTGCTATTACTAAAACCCCTTTTAATAATAGCATTAAACTTTCTTTAGTTACTTTTTTCATAATATCACCGCCTAATCTTATAGGCCGCCGCCTCCACCAAATGAATCTAATTCATCTTGTGTTAACACAACGTCTATTATCATTCTTCTCGAACCACATACAAATAATCCTCTACCTTGTGGATAAGTTTTAATACTTTCCTTTTCAGCATCATTTAAATCTATTAACTTAGATAAATCTTCAACAGCTTGTTTCTTAAGACCCATAACTAAGTAGTAAGAAGCATTATCAAAGATTGCCTTACCTTGAGTAATTACTTGAGGGGAAGCAAAGTCTGTAGGTTGTTGAGTAATAATTATTGTACCAGTATTATACTTTCTAGCACGTCTTTGCATTTGAGCTAAATACTCAGCACCTAGTTCATTATTACTTGATAATAATACATGAGCTTCATCAACATACATTATTGAATTAACTCTTTTATCCAAACTTAATGACCATGCATATTTTAAAATATTAAAGAATAAAGCATTTCTTGTATTTGAATCACCATTCATTAAGTTTTTAATACTGAAAACTATAAATTTAGAATCAGAAGCTATTGTAGTATGACCATTAAAATAATAACGAGCTTCGTTAATAAATGGTCTAACTCTTAACTCTAATCTTTCCATAACATCTCTTTCACGAGTTGCTTCTGGCATAGAAATAAGTTTTCCTTTAACAGTTGTATATACATCATCAAATGTTGGGAAGTTTTCAGTTTTAACTTTTGTAAAATCAGTATCATAATCTATACCAAATCTTTTATAAGTTTCTTGTAAAACTTCAGAAAACATTTGTAAAACATCATCTTCAATATCTGGAATATAATATTTCATAAATGCTCTAACTGATTGAAGCGCAGAAGTAAGAATTGAAGTACCACTCTTAGAATCCATATCTCCTTCTTCAGTATCAGCAACAATTTCAAGTGGATTAATCATACCATATGATCCACCTTTTCCTAAATCAACAAATGAACCACCAAATGCTTTAGCCATTGATTCAAGTTCACCTTCAGGATCTATACAAATAATTTGATAATTATTTCTAATGTGACCTCTTAATAACAACTTAGCAGTTGTTGATTTACCTGAACCAGATGTACCTAAAATTATAATATTAGCATTATTTCTATTTTGTTCTTTTTTAGTTTGATATAAAAATTGGTTAAATAATACTACACCACCTGAAGAATCCATTCCAAGTAAAGTACCCTTACCAGTATCTTTAATAGAATCAAATACGAAAGGATACATTGCAGCCATTGTTGGCGCAGGAATTGGAACACCTATTCTTTCCTCTATATCTTGTTTAGGGAAAATAGGAATCATTGATTTTAAAACCTTTTCTTGTTCAAACATTAAAGGAATTGCTCTCATTTGAAGAGAAATTAAATAATTTCTAATTTGTACTTTTCTATTATCTAATTCTTCTTGAGAATCAGCTACAATCATAATATGTAATTGAAAATCAAATACTTTAGATTGACTAGAAGCTAACATAGAAACGAAATTATCTAATGATTCATAATCATTTCTTATTCTCTCTTTAAATGTTAAATCGTTTTCTTTTTGATACTCTTCTTTTAATTCAGCTACCTCTTTATTAATAGCTTTTTGCATTATTGCAAGTTCAATTGGAATATGTTTAACAACAACTTTAGCTCCAGGAATAGAAGATATATTACTTAAGTATCCTGGTCCTATAACTTGAGGAAACTCTACTACTGTATAAATAGTTGCAAATTTATCACCTATGTTAAATTGAGTAGTTTTAAAATTTAATCCTTTAGGTGCTATTTCACTTTTTAATGTACTCTTTGCCATTAACTCATCACCGTTCCAAACTCTGTTTTTATGCCATCATTGAAGAAACTATCAAGAATAACTCTTGCATCATCATCTGTAATTTGACGACTATTTAATTGAGCTTGTGCAAGCCCAGAAATCATATTTGCAACTCTTTTTTGTAATTGTTCAATATTTTTTGTAGGTCCTTTAATTAATATGAAGAATTCAGTATCAACAGAATTATATGTAGGACCACTAAATTGTTCACATTTTCTTATATCTTGTTGTATTAACTTTCTAATTTGAGTATCGTTTGCTTCATTATACATGATTTCAAGTTCTGATTTAAATAAATTAATATCTACAGGTCTATCACAACAAATTAACCAAAACTCATCATGTAAAGTATTATAAAAATCCATTAAAGCATTGATTACATAAGCTTGATTTTGAGTATCAGTAATAAAAATATTTTTAGGTTCAATACGAACACCAGTTATATATTGTTCGCCACCCATTAAACCTTCACCTTTTACTTTAATATACCCATTCTTAATATCAATTATAGGTAACCAATCTTCCGTATATTTAGCACTATTGTTCTTTGTCTTCGCCACGTAGCATACACCAACCTCTCCATCTATATTTTCTTTGACTAGTAAAATATGTATAAACATTTACTGTAAAAGTCCAAAAATTTCTATGATTTGGAACAGGAGACAACATTACTACAGAAATTAGTAGTGGTGCCAATCCAACCAAAACTTGAGCAGGAGTATCAGTCCCAAGAGCTGCAATCAAAATTGCAGTAAGTGATCCACCTATAACAAATATAATAATATCAACTGGTTTAAATAAACCAAATATCAACATAGATCTTTTTGTATTTGCCGGAATTAAATATCTATTATTCATAATTCCATCTCCTTTTTATTCTAATATACATTACTTATCCTTTGGACCACTGCCAAGGTTATTAACACTTCTATTAGCAAAGTAACTAACTTTAGTACCTTCAAGACCACCTTTAATATTACTAATGCTTTCTCCTACAGTCTTTTCAGCTTTTGAAAGACTATGAACGTATTTTGCAACTCCAAGTCTAAGTTTCTTTTGATCATCTTCACTTAGTGTCGCTAGTTTTGCATTATAAACATCACCAAATTTTCTATCTCCCATCAATTCTAAAATTTTATTATAATCATCACTCGCAGGATCAACACCATTATTTAAATCTTTCAATAAATCTCGAACCTCAGTAAATTCCCTTGATTCAAATGCAGTCTTTGAAGCACTTTTAATAGTTTCCTCTAATTGAGGATATGATCTAATAGTATCTGCGTATTGTGCATTTAAATTTCTATTAGAATTTGCTATATTCATAATATCTTCAACACCAGTTGTCTCAAATGATTTAGCTATAGCATTAATTTCTGCTTTATTAACATAATCTTTACTAATTTTTTTAACATGTTCTTCAAGCTTTCTTTCAGCTTCTGCTCTATTAGTTACATGATCAATACCAATTTCTTGAGAAATATCTCTACCTTTCCAAGAAGCACTATAACCAATTAAATTATTATGATCATCAAATACTTCTTTTAAGGAAGCAGCAGCATTTCTATCCCATACCGCAACATCAGCTTTGGCAGCCTTACTTGCAGAATCACTTCTTTGTAAAATACCATTTGATGTAGTTTGATAACTAGTACCAGCAGCATAAAGAATAGAATCTTCAACTCCAACAAGACTACCTTGCATAGCAGATGTAAATTCTCCTAATCTACCTTCTGTTAAATTGTTAAAGAATGCTCTCTTATCCTCTCTCCATTCATTAGCTCGAGTATCTCTAGTCATTTTATCATTAATTGCTCGTTCATTCGATTGTCTCATAGCTTGTGTTAACGAACCTTTACCAAGTCCTTTTTCAAAACCAGTTTTTGTACCAATTTGTAAACCTCTAGCACCTGCTAAGAAACTATCTAATCTTCCGCCACCTTTATTTTTAACAGCATTCATAGCAGACTTAGCACCAAGTAAACCACCAGCAACCGCTCCAATTGGTTTAGTAACAGTACCAATTGCTTTTTTCTCAGCATCAACTGCATCTTTAACTTTAGTAAATGATCTCGTAGGATTTAAATCGATACCACTTAATAATCCACCAGCATTTTTTGCTAAATCCTTTAACATATCTGGAATTTCTTTTCCAGCTCTTAAAAGACCAATAACTAACGCAAAATAAGTAACTGCCTTTAACATAAAGTTATGAGATTCATCTTCAGCACTAACATTTTCAAAAATACCAAATAGTGCATCAAAAATTGAAGGCAATAGCTTAATCATTAAAGCAATAAATGCAATAACAAAAACTCTCACAAAAATATCAATGTATGTTTTTATATACTTTTCTCTCCAAGAAGTATATAATTTTTCATTTTTAGGAATAGTTCCTAATAGAATTGGAACAGGAGCAATCATTTGTAAAAATGCAAGTTTGAATGCCCTTACAGCAACATCTAAAGTATAAGCAACAATAAAGAATAAAATAACAATACCACCCAAAGGTGCAAAGAAATAATATTCCATATTATTTTCTTGATAAATCTCATCAATTAAAGTTAAATGAGAAGCAAGTTGATGTGCTTTATTTCTATAACCTACTTTACTCTCGGAATAATTTGTTATAGAAGAAACCTCATTAGGTTTAACATCTTGTACTTTACCTTCAGGCAATCCTCCTTGATACAAATACCAATAATAATATTCACAAGTAGTTACACTATTATTCGCATCATGCATCCACTCAATTATGCCACCAATAACAGCACCTAAACCAGGATTTCCAAGCGCCATTCCAATAGCAAGTCCAACTCCCGCTCCAGTCAAAGTCCTTGCAATGGAATCTTGTGAAATATTTCCTCCCACATAATTCGCACAAGCATCAGATGATGACTTAAGTGAACCATCTGTATTATAAAAATCAGTAAATTCTGTTCCTATTGGGTGGAATACAGAAATATAAAGCATTGACGCCATTGTATTTCCACCTTCAATAACACTATCAGATTGACTAGCATTCTCACCCAGAACTATATTCCAAATTAAATTATCACTAACTAAAACATGATATTGAATTAAAGATAAATAATGGAAAACTAAAGGTGCAATAATAGTCAAAATTATACCTTTAACAACATTTGTAACAAGTTTTCTCGATTCTTTTACACCCTTATCCGGATCTATAACAAAAAGAATTATTTGATAAGCAAGAATAAACATTATTATTATACCAATAACACTATAAATTCTCTTAGAAAAAGCTTGATAAACTTCCATAGCACCTTCAGTGCCACTTGTATATCCACCAAAAAGATCAAGTGTACCTAAAATTAAAAAAACTTTATATGCAAATCCGATAAGAGAATAAACTACATTATCTATAACAAAAATAAAAAATCTATAAATTGAATCCCAAAAGAAATTTTGTATCCAATCTGTAATTGCTAGAAGAATCATATTTTACCCTCTTTCTGTAAAATTTCTCTCTCTTTAATTATAATTTATACAAAAAAAATAATCAATTAAATAAACTGATTATTTCATTAATTTAAGAACTTTTTTGTAGATTTCTTCACTTATTTCATTAGGTGTTTTAATATTTTCTCTAGAAACTTCATTTAATTTATTTTCAACACATTCAATTGTATCAAAATTATATTTTTTTACTAATTCTAAATATGCTTTTTCACAATTTTCTAAATAAGCTACATCTTTTTCATTTTCATCTAATCTTTCTTCTCTTTTTGCTTTCAAAAGATTTATGTATGGAGTTGGCATATGTAAAAATAATTTAATTTCACTATCTGGTAATTCTAACTTTTTAACTTCTAAATCATATAACCATTCATACATTTCTTTTCTTTCATTTTCACTATTTAATTTACCACCTTGATGTGCCATATTAGAATAAAAATATCTATCTAAAACTAAGTTAGTTCCTTGATTTAACTTTTTATTAATATAATCTAAATTATAAAGTCTATCAGCAGCATAATATAAAGACGCTACTTTAGCACTTACATTAGGTGCACTTTCAGGAAACCATCCCTTGCTCAAGTTTTCACCTAGTTCATATAAAACTTTATCAATTACATTTGGATCAATATCACTTAATTTATTTTTTAAACTTTCACTTTCATTTTCAACAAGTTCATGTGCTAAATAAGATTTACCTAAAAAAGATAATCCAACAATCTTGCCACTTGGAGAACTATAATTCGGAAAAGAAAAATATTCGCATTTTATATTATTTTTATTTAACTTTTCAATAAGTAATTTGCTTTGTGTTTCTTTACCTGAACAATCAGTTCCTTCGATAACTATAAGTTTCCCTTTCATTATTTAACCCTCTTTCTAATTTTTATACCCTTTTTAGCTAAGCATTTTCTACATAAAGATGTATAATTACCATCACCAACTAAAACATCACTATCTTTAACACCTTCATAATATGTATAAATAGATGGTTTATTACATTCAACACAAAAGCCTTTAATTACTTCAACATTTTCTGATACAGCCATAATATTAGGCATTAGTCCAAATGGTTTTTGTTCACTAGTCATATTTAAACCACCAATATAAAAATCAATATCATAATTAACACTTAAATCTGTTAAAACATCAACACTACCCTTTAAAAATTGTGCTTCATCAATAAAAATAGTACTTACATGCTTACCATTTTTTTCTCTATCTTCAATATAATCATAAATTTCTTCTAAGTATTCAATATAATAAGCAGGAATAGTTAAATCACTATTTTTTGATTTAATATAATTTTCATCTCTAGTATCATTTTTAGGTTTAAAAGCCATAACAATATCTTTATTCCAAATCTTACTATATATATTTATTAACGAGTCACTTTTGCCCGAAAACATAGGACCCACATATGTATTTATCATCATAACCACCCTAATAGTAATTATATCAAATAATTCTTCTTTTAAAAGAAAAAAGATGCTTTAGAGCATCTATTTTTATCCAATTATAATCTTTGTTGTTTTGTCAAATAATTTTACTTCAACTTGGTTTCCAACAGCATATACATCAATTGTTTCAAGTCCTTCAAATTTTTGAGGTGCAGCACTTACATCAGTTAAATCAATTGAGAATAATACTCCAGCTTCACTTAATGCAAATAAATAGAATTTATCACTACTTTCAACAGCAAAAACATCAACAAATACACCACCAGTAAATTTAAATCCTTTAAAGTTAGATCCTGGAATTTCTTCAATATTCTTAGTATCATCAGTTGAAACAAAATATAATGAATCATCTTCTCCTAAAACTACCGAAACATAATTAATAATTTGTCCACTCTTAGCTTGACTTTTCAATGGAATAGTTTTAGATCCAACATCCTTTTTTGTTTTTTGTAAATATTCTTGATAACTTCCTTCTTTAGTAGTAACAAGACCAGGATTATTATCAAGTGGTTGAACATCTGGAGTTCTACTTTGAATCCAAAAAACAATCCCACCAGCAATAACCGCAAGTACAATAATAACTATTAGAATTACAATTATTGAATCAACTTGTTCATTTTTAGACTTCTTACTTACTTTCTTTTTAGTTTCTGCCATATAAACAACCTCCTACTTAACAAAAGTATAACACTTAAAAATATAAAAAAAAACACTTATAAAAGCGTTTTTTAATTAAATTATAATTATTTGCTTAAAGCTTCTACTAATTCAGCTTTTTTCATATTAGCTGCATCTTTAATTCCATTAGCTTCAGCCATTTCTCTTAATTCAGCAACTTTTAATGAATTTAAATCAGTATTTTCTGCTACAGTTTCAGTTTCAGCAGCTTTAACTGCTTTATTAGCTTTTTCAACTTTAGTTTGAGCAACTTTACCATTTAAAGCATCTTTAGCAATATTTACATAAGAAGTAAATAATTTAGCATTATCGATAGCTACTTCAGAAAGCATCTTTCTATTGATAATAACACCAGCTTTAGTTAAACCATTGATAAATCTTGAGTAAGAAATATCATTCATTCTACAAGCAGCATTAATTCTTGTAATCCATAATTTTCTGAAGTTTCTCTTATTCATCTTTCTGTCTCTATAAGCATAATGTCCTGAATGCATTAATTGTTCTTGAGCAGTTTTGAATAATCTGTGTTTAGAACCAAAATAACCTTTAGCTCTTTTTAATACTTTTCTACGTCTATTCTTTGCAACGTTTCCGCCTTTAACTCTTGTCATTTATTTCACCCTTAATAGATTAGATAACTTTCTTAAGTCTCTTTGCTATTCCTTTCGCTAATTGTCCTTTATTTCTTCTTTGTCTTACTTGTTTAGAAGAATCCTTTGCAGTTTTATGAGTACTACCACTCTTCATGTAAGTTAATTTTCCACTTTTATGTTTCTTTAAAACTTTTTTAGTTGCACTATGAGTTTTTTGTTTAATTTTTGCCATATTCTTTATCCTCCTTAATTATTTTTTGGTGCTAATAACATAGTCATATTTCTACCATCTAGTTTAGGTTTAGATTCAACTGTTGATACTTCAGATAACGTATCAGCAAATCTATTAAGTACTTCTTCACCAATTTCAGTATGAGCCATTTCTCTACCTCTAAAACGAATAGATACTTTGATCTTGTGACCCTTTTCTAAATAGTCACGAGCATTTTTAGCTTTAGTATTAAAGTCACCAATATCAATCTTAGCTGATAATCTATATTCCTTTAATTCTTTAATAGCTGCATTTTGTTTCTTTAACGCTTCTTTTTGTTTTTTGTTCTTTTCATATTTGAATCTATTGTAGTCCATTATTTTAGCAACTGGTCTTTCATTTCCTGGATTCATTAAAACTAAGTCTAAACCTGCAGCATTTGCAATTTGTTTTGCAAAATCTAATGGTTTAGTACCCATTTGTTCTCCATTAGGACCAATAAGCATTACTTCTGGAACTCTTATAGAATCGTTAATTGGTAAATCGTTATCTTTTTTATTATTGAAATTTGCTATGTTAAACACCTCCACTTTAATTTAACTTAACATAATAAAAAGTGAATACAACGTATCCACTTTAAAACCATTATAAAAAATTTTATAAACTACATTTATCAAATTATTTTATTGGCATTTACCCAGCATTATTCACGGCTCGGGTGGATGTGGATACATCTCTTTCCTTTTTAGAACAATTTGATTATATCATTTTTAAACGGTTTGTCAACTAAAATATGTTATTTTCTTATAACTTTTACTAATCCAGCTTCAATTTCTTCTAAAGCTCTACCAATTTCTTTTTTACAAACATATTCATTTTGTTTCTTTTGTAAATATCCATTTTCAATTATTTGTTTACTTCTTTGAGAAACAGCATGAATTAAAATATATTTTGAATCAATAGTTTTTAGTATTTTATCAACTGATGGATAAATCATTATTAATCACTCCCTACATTATTAATATACTATAATCTATTTTTATTCAAAAGTTTTTTGACAATTATTTTACACGTCTTTTTTTATTTACTTTTTTTATTACTTTCTTTTCCTTAAATGTCTTAATAAACATAAGTATTATAGAAAGAATAATAAATGCTATTCCAATGCCAAAAAAGAATAAAAGTATAAATGCTTGTTCATATATAAATGACCTCTTAGGATCATCTACTTTATAGTAAACAGTAGTTCTGTCCCCTTGTTTTAGTCCTGAGTCAATAAAATGAATTTTACTAGTAAATGTAGCATCATCAGTAGAATAACTTATAGTCGTAGTTCCTTTATCTAAATCAACTTCTTCAACTGTACCATATACAGGAACACTCTTTAAATATATTTCATAATATGTATATCCATACATACCAAAAGATAAAGTAAACATAAATCCAATAATTAAGGATGCTACTATCGCATATCTTAAAGTTAAATTTTGAATCATTTAAATCACTTCAATTTCTATTGCAACTACTCCATATTTAATTGTATCTTCAAATGAATAATACTTTCTCATATCAGATGGACTTGCTACATCTTCTTCTTCATAACCTAAAGATATTTTATCATGATGTTTATATAATTCTTCAAAATTTTTATAAATATGTAACTTTTTAACTTTTACATCTAATTTTTCATTAGTTTTTCTATTATCAAATGTAATAATATCTCCAACTTTTAATTCTCTTCTTTTTTCATCATTTAGTCTAACTTCAATTGTTTTTGTTCCATTTTTAATTTTTTCGAAATAATAATTATCTAAATGCATTCTCATTTGTTTTCTCCTATTATATTAATAATTTCTTCTACTATTTCGTCTATTGTTTTATTATCAGTATTAATTTCAATTAGTTTATTACCTTTTCTAATATTGCCAAGTAAATCCCATTTATCACGAGATGCTACTTCTTCTTTAGTTGAGTGCATTCTTTTCATTCTCTCATCTTCGGATGCAGTTAAATAAAAAGAATAATCAGCATTACTAAATCTTACATTAACATCTCTACCATCTATAATAGTTCTCTCAGTCATCATATCTCTTTCTATTTTATCTACTATATCTTGTATTTCTTTAATATTAGCTATCTTAGCAGATAAAACATTATTATCTGGAGTCTTTAGAAAAGAAGTAATATCTTCATTATTTAAATAAACTTTGCTACCAACCCTTTTTATCTTTAAATCGTTTAATTTACTATAATCAATTGAATCTTCATCAATATTATTTTTTCTAATAAAATATGCAATTGATCTAAAATAATCTCCACTAGATATACTGGTTAAATTAAGTCTACTCGCAAGTTCTAAAGCTACACTACTTTTACCAGTTCCGCTTAAACCATCTAAAGTTATTAACATAAAACACCATCCTTTAATTGATTATAACACTAAATAAAAAAAGTTAACAATAATGTTAACTTTTAGATAATAGCTATCACATATAAAACAAATAAATATAATATAAATATAATATTAACTTTTTTAAGTTTCATTATGATACCAACTTTCCAACTATAACTAAGAATTTGTGTTTATATTTAGAATATTTTTTTAATGTTGAACAAGTTTGTAGAATAATAATATCATCTTCTTTATCTATTTCTACTCCTGTATCATAAAAAGACTTATTCTTTAACTTAGTAATATGTTTAAACCATTCATTTTCATTTTTAAAATTTAAATTATAATAATCAAAATCTTCATATTCAACATATACAGAAAATATTTCATATTTTTTAGTAGTATCTTCTAAAGTTAAAGTTAAATACTTATGTTCATCATAATAATCTTTCTCATAATAATTTTCTAATATTTTAAAAGGCATTTCTTTATATTGAGAATTATGTCCAAATATAAGAGTTTTCTTTGTATTATTTAAATCAATTCTATAATCAACAAATGGAGTACCTAATCCATCTCTTTTTTTATCTACATTTCTATATAAATAATATTTATTATCATTTGCTTGAACTACCATTGAATTATAATCACTATTATCAATAGAAAGTACTGCTTTAATATCATTGTTATTATATTCATTCTTTAATTCTTCAATAACATTAATTGTAGGTTCATCTACATTAGCAATTATATTTTCAGCAATGTAATATGTTCTTGATGTAGGAGTCCATACTTTTGGAACTAAATAAATATTAAGAAATACTACTATTACAAGTAATATAAAAGTAAGTAATCTCTTTTTCATAACTTTCCCCCGCTTAATTGCGGTTTATTCTATTACTTTTAATAAAATAAGTCAAATTAAAAGAGACAATAAAGTCTCTTCAATATAAATTATTAAGCTTTATAAGTAAAATATCCAGTTTCATAATTTGCATACGAGCCACTAGAATTACCATAAGAATATTTTAAACCATTACCACCAACTAATGAGTCTAAACCTCCATTAAACAAATAAGTATCACTAATCATAGATGAGCTAAATTTTGTATTTTCATTTGCATATATAGTTTTCAACTTACCACAACTTTGAAAAATACTTGAAGAACTTGTAACAGAAGAAAAATCAACATTTCTAATATCAGCAACTTCCAAATTATCGCTATTATAAATAAACTTTCTAACCGTTTTTACACCAGTAAGATTAACACCGGATAAATCAATATTCTTTAGATTATTACATTCATATATAAAACCACTAATCTCATTACAATTAGATAAATTAAAATTATTTAAGATTAGTTCTCCTACACCACTCCAAGCAAATAATTCATATCCATAATATCTACTTTTATCTTCTCCAATATGAGACAAATCCCAATTAGATAAATCAATCTTATTAATTACACTGTATCTAGCTAATCCCTTAGCAGAACTAACTTTAGAAGTATTCCATTTATTTAGAATTAATTCATTAGTATTAAGATAACCAAATATTTCTACCATATCAGTAACATTAGAAACATCCCATTCACTAATGTTTAATGATGGAATAACTGCCTGATAAAAAACACTTTGTAAACTAACAACTTTACTTACATCCCAATTATTTAAGTCAAGGTTTGCATTTGTAGTTTTTAAATCATAAAAAGCAGATTTCATACCATATGTATTAATATCATCACTTGTAGGAGTAATAACAAATTTTGTATTATCCATTTTTAAAGTATTAATAGTAGAACTTTGAAATAAATATAACATATTACTGATGTTTAAAGCTTTCCAATTATTTAAATTCAAACTATTAAATGATGAAGCAGCAAATGCACCTTCCATATTAGAAACTTTCGAAACATTCGCATTACTCAAATTTATATCTTCATTAAATCTTCTTCCACCAAAAGCTCTAGATAAATTTGTAACATTACTAAAATCTAATTTAGAATAATCAAAACCAACCATAGGTAACCCATAGAACATATAATAACTATTATTATTCATAACATAACTATTTGCATCAGTATAAAAATACATTTTTAAATTGTCTTGATCAACCCAAGCATACATTTTATGTTCTGAATCATCGGTAGATAAAAGAGTTGCATCATCAGGTACATTAGAATCATTCATAACAACACTAAATTGTTTTTTACAATCAGATAACCAACGTACACCAGGACACATTAAATTAGCTAATTTAGATTGAAAACTTTCACCACTAATTAAATAAGTTGGAATCTTATTATTTACATTAGGAATATTAGTATCAGCTATATTGCAAGTTGAACAAGAAGATAAATTACATAATTCTTCAACTGTTAGTTTTGATTCATTATCGTTATTTCTTTTAGTAACATAGTCTTCCATCTTCAAAGAAGAATCACTATAATGGAATCCAATTAAAACGTAATCATTATTAAATAAAGTAATATATATATCATTTTTTAAAGGATTAATAAGAACCCATCCATCAAAATCACCTGTATCAGCAATATTTAATTCAGTTTTTATATTATAAACATAACAAGATGAAAGATTCTTACTTCCGTTAATTTGATCTTCCGCAAATTGTTTTTGAGCAACACCCGCACTTTTATCAACATATTCATAAAAAGTCTTTCTTCTAGTAGATTCAAGTGTTGATAATACTGCAGGTATAGCAATCAACATAATTATTGCTAGTATCACAATAACAGCGAGTAACTCAACTAAAGTAAATCCTTTTTTAAACTTTTTTAAAATACTATTTTTTAAATTAGCTATTAATTTTATCATGGTATCACCTATAATAAAGTATAAATTAAAAACTAATATATTAAAAGATAAGTAAATAAAAAACATCTCATAATATATGAGATGCTTTTAAAATAATTAATCTCTTCTTTTACCAAATATTTGAAGTAATCTAATAAATAGATTAATAAAATCTAAATATAATTGGAAAGCACAATAAATAGAAGCTTTTTCTTCTCCAACACTCATAGCCATTGGTTCAACAATCTTTAAGTCATAAATTATATATCCTAAGAATATAACAATAGCAACACAAGATATCATTAAATCTAAGTTTTCTGAATGTATAAATAAAAAGTTAATTATTGGAAGTAATATAACTCCAAGTAATGCTATAAATAGAATAGTACCTAACTTAGTAACATCTACATCTAAGAACTTTCCTAAGAAAGCAATAATTCCAAATACACATGCAGATACTAAGAATATAAATAAAACACTACTTAATTCAAATACAACTAATAAGAATGCAACATCAATACCAGTTATAACTGAATATCCTAAATATAATGCAATACAAGATGAATAACTCAACTTTCTAATTGCAGCACTTAATCCAATACATATACCAAGTTGAATAATAATTGGTAAATATAATCCTAATGGATTAGATACTAAAACTTTTAATATACTAGGAGTTGATGCGATTACAAATCCAGTAACAAAAGTAACTAATAATCCAATTGCTAACCATTTAAATGTGTCCGAATATAATTTTTTCATTTAACCTACCTTTTCTTTCTCTTTAATTTTTTGACTTCATTATTATTTTTAATTGTTCTTCTTACAAATGATTCACTATCTTCAGATACAAGAAATGGATCAATATGAACATCGTAATTCATATTGTATCTATTATAAGCTTCTCCTTCATAATGATCATTATATTCACTAACTACAGATACCTCTTCAACATCATCTTTAAAACTATTTTTATAATCAATATGATCTGCAGTCATTAATAAAGCAACAGTTAAAAGTACTAATTCGAAGTCTTTATTATATCTCTTTGATTTTTTTATCTTTCTTATATTTTCCATTCAAAATCCTCCCTTAATAATTATAACAAATTATTAAGGAAACTTTAATGGTTTTACATACTAATTAGCTTTTTATTAACAAATTCATAAGCTTTTTCAGTACATTTACTTGGATTTTTATACATATAATATAATGTTTCAGCAAAGAATTCTTGTTCATCTCTAACACATGATGAATTAGTAATTCTTGATTTAAATAAATCTACTTCTTCTTTATATATATTTTTAAAAGCAATTGAATTACTACTAAAATTATATGTATAATCAATAAAATGTCCAAACTCATGAATAGTAGATTCTCTAATACAAGATTCTTTAGCAGATATTAAAATAGTTTTATCTCTATAAATAGTTACTCCTTGCACACTAGAATACTGACCATTAAATACAGTCTTAGCAATATTTTCATTAGTTACATATATATGCCATCCTGAATTAACAAACTTATTTAATACATTACTAGGTAACTTATTTAATTCTTTATTTAAAAGACTTAAATAATAACTATCTACATTTCCTTTTATTTCACCAATACCTGGTGTAATACTTTTCTTTGTTGTAGTAGTTGTTACAGTTGTAGTAGCTACACTTGTAGTTGTAGTTGTTTCACTTGTAATTATTTCACTAGTAGTTTTTCTAACTTCAACTGTAGTATCACTTAAATCTACATATGCAAGTAACTCTTCTTCTTTTATTTCAGGTTTCATAAAACTTAAAGAAGCAACAAATGCACTAATTATTAAAATCGAAAATATAGCCCTTCTTATTACAACTTTCATAACCAACTTCCCCTTAGTAGTAACCTATTCTAGCATTTTTTTTAAGAAAGTCAAAAACAATTATTTTTCTAAAACTTTATTTTTTAAAAGAATTGTGGTATAGTCTTACCGAAGAAACCGAAAGGAGTGATATATTTTATGGAATTAGACCCGAATTATTTACAGAATTTATTTTTAAAAAATATCACTTTTGGAGGTTTATATGGAAGAAAAAATTAGAAATCTTTTAGATTCTAAAAACTATAAAGTACTTAAAGTTGAATTATCTGAAATAAATAACTCTGATATTGCTGAAATCTTTAGTGAATTTGAAACTAAAGAAATTGTATCTCTTTTTAGACTATTAAAGAAAGACGATGCAGTTGAAGTATTTGCACTTCTAGACCCAAGTATTTCAACAGATGTATTAAATTATTTAACAGATAAAGAAGCTGTAACATTAATTGAAGAAATGGCATCAGATGATGCTGCGGACGTTTTGGAAGAAATGCCTGCTAATATTGTAGACAAACTATTAAAGAAATGTAGCCCAGATACAAGAAAAGATATCAATAAACTACTTAATTATAAAGAAGATTCAGCTGGTTCCTTAATGACAGTTGAATATGCTGAGCTTAAAAATGACATTACAGTAGATACTGCAATTAAATCACTAAAAAAACGCGTAGATGATTACGAAACAATTGATAATGTATTTATTGTAGATAATCAAAGAAGATTACTTGGTTATGTTGAACTTAAAGATTTACTATTTGCTGATAGAGATCAAAGTATAAATTCAATTACTCAAGAAATTGAAACTTACGCCATTACATCAATGGACCAAGAAGAAGTTGCTAATACATTTAAAAAATACGATATTAATGTCATGCCTGTTGTTGATTTAGAAAAAAGACTAGTTGGTATCATTACTATCGATGACGTTGTCGATGTATTAGAAGAAGAAGCAACTGAAGATATCAAAAAAATGGCTGCTATCATCCCTATTGATAAGCCATATGATAAGATTTCAACATTTGAAATCTTTAAATCAAGAATTCCTTGGTTATTACTTTTAATGGTTTCTGCAACATTCACTGGTGGAATAATTCAATCCTTTGAAGATAAACTTGCAGCTTGTGCAGTATTAACAGCATTTATTCCAATGATTATGGATACAGGTGGTAATGCTGGAGGACAAGCATCAGTTTCAATTATACGTGCTTTATCATTAAATCAAATAGAATTTAAAGATATATTTAAAGTTATATTTAAAGAATTTAGAGTTGCAATACTTTGTTCAATAGTATTAGCAGTATGTAATTTTGTTAAATTATTATTAATAGATAAAGTAACTGTTTTAGTAGCCACAGCTGTATGTATTACACTTGCTATTACAGTTATTATTGCTAAATTTGTAGGTTCTATCCTACCAATGGGCGCAAAAAAACTAGGTTTCGACCCAGCAGTTATGGCAAGTCCATTTATTACAACAATCGTAGATGCACTTGCATTACTTGTATACTTTAAAGTAGCAGTATCTATTTTAGGATTATAAAAAAACTGATAACTATTTGTTACCAGTTTTTTCATGTATCATTCTTGCTAAATAAATAAAAGGTGTATCAAATATTGCAAGCACAAGTCCTAAAATAAATGTCGAAATTATTACATTAATAAGTGTATTTATTTCAAATATTCCTCCAAATGCAAATATATTAAAAAGAATTGCATTTAATAGTTGTGAGCATATTGTAGAGCCATTATTTCTAACCCACAAATATTTTCTTTTATCTTTATTTTTTTTACTAGTAAAATCCCAGATTTTATGATACATAAAAATATCAAAAAATTGAACAATAATATATGCAAGTAAAGAAGATATACATATTCTTGGTACATTAGATACAACTATTTTTAGTGCCTCACTAATAGTATCATTACTACTAGGAACAAAAATAACAGCTATATTTGTAATTACTATCATACAAATAGAAGCAAATACTCCAATATGAACACAAGTCTTACTATCCTCTTTAGAAAAACATTCACTCATTATATCCGTTGCTAAAAATGTTGATGAAAATAATACATTACCTAAAGTCATTTCAACACCAAAAGCATATATTAACTTATTAACTTCTAAATTAGCAAATATAGTTCCAATTATAATCCAAACAAATAACCCTACTTTACCAAATCTCTTAAAAGATACTAACAATAACCCATAATATAATACTATTGTTAATATTAATAACAAACTATTCATAATTGTCCCTCACTATTTCAATTCTATAAATATCATCTATTGCTATTCTAACTCCATCAATATTAATTTGCCTTTTATATTTATCTATCTTTTTAACAATCCCTTCAAGAGTTAAATATTTACCACCACTCTTTTTTTCATCTTTTAGAAAATAAGTTACATGTACTTTTACATTTTCACTATTACTTATTTCTACTAAACAATCATTTATATTAAGCATTTCTTCTTCAGTTAATTCATGTTTCTTATTAGTAAGTCTTCCTGTTTCATAAACTTGATCTTCATAACCAGTAAGAGCAGCAAAAGGTGCAAATTGAGCAGAACGTGCATAAATAGACATTCTAACATGATGCTTAGGTTCAGGATGTTCTAAATTAATAATATCTTCATAATTATCCACGATGACCACCTACTTGTCCATTTCTATCAATCATAGTTCCACCCTCTTCAAAGTTCATTCCTTTTAATATTGCATTCTTACCATACTTACTCTTTATTTCTACGATTGTTTTTTGAAGTTCTTTATCTTTTTCTTCTCTTTTACGTTTTTCTTTTCTTTTTCTTTCTTCCTCTTCAAAATTAGAAGTCAAAGATATTTGTTCAAAGTGAATTGGTTCAATATTCTTAGATTCTTCAACTAAATTACAAGCACATATATTTATTCTTCTAACTAATAATAACGGATTAGCAATTCTATTAAATAAATCCATTATATAATCACAAAGAATCGAAGAAGTATTAGTTTTGTGATCAATATGTATTGTTCCATGTGAATGTTTAGGAATCATTCTTCCATAAAAGTCTTTTACAACCGGTCCATTATAATTCTTATATATTTTAGGATTAGTTAAATTATCTATATCGTATCCAATTGTTAAAGTTAATTCACTTGTAATTAATCCTTTTTCAGTTAAATCACAAGCAAGTGAATCCATCATTTCTCTAACAATAAGTCTTGCTTTTGAATAAGTATAAGGGCAATGTAAAACTTGTCCAGAAGATAAACTATTTGTAGTTGGAGTATATGACTTAACATCTTTAATAGTACAAGGTTCATAACCCCAAGCATGATCTATTATTAACTCAGCATTAACACCAAATAACTTATATAAAAAATCTTCATTATTAAGAGACATTCTAGCAACATCACCTAAAGAATGCATTCCATTTAATTCTAACTTTCTTGCAATACCTCCACCTATTCTCCATATATCAGTCATAGGTCTATGATTCCATAAATATTTCCTAAAACTTAACTCATCAAGTTCAGCTATTCTAACTCCATACTCATCAGCTTCAGTATGTTTAGCTACAACATCCATTGCCACTTTAGCTAAAAACATATTAGTACCTATTCCAGCAGTTGCTGTTATACCAGTAGTTTTTAATACGTCTTGAATAATCATTGTAGTTAATTCTTTAGGAGTCTTTTTATATAATTTCAAATAATTAGTTATATCACAAAATACTTCATCTATTGAATAAACATATATATCATCTTTAGATAAGTATTTTAAATATACTTTATATATATTAGTACTATAAACCATATACTTTCTCATTTGAGGAGGTGCAGTTATATAATCCAATTTTAAATTCTTATTACTTTTAAGTTCACTATCTAAATAAGAACTTCCTTCAAACTTACTTTTATCAGTTTTTAAAAGTCTTTCACTATTAATTTGTTTAGTTTTTTCAACCACTTCAAAAAGTCTTGCTCTACCAGGAATACCATATTGTTTTAAACTTGGTGATACTGCTAAACAAATTGTTTTTTCTGTTCTCGAAGCATCAGCAACAACTAAATTAGTATTAAGTGGATCAAGACCTCTTTCTCTACATTCAACAGAGGCATAAAAACTTTTCAAATCTATACACATATATATTCTATTCATTCTTTACCTCCTTAAAATATTTTATCAAACATTTGTTCTTTTCTCAATTATAAATGTAAATATATCTTATAATTATTTATTTAAATTTTTCTTTTGATATAATTAAATTAAGGTAGTGAGTTTATGATTATATTATTACAAATTGTACTCATATGTGTAGGTTTCTTTCTACTCTGTAAGGGTGCAGATTTACTTGTTGATGGTGCATCATCACTTGCACTAAATTTTAAATTACCGAAACTATTAATAGGTTTAACAATTGTTGCTTTTGGTACTTCTCTACCAGAACTAGCAGTAGCCTTTAAATCTATTTATGAAGGTTCCCCTGATATAGCTTTTGGTAATACAATTGGTAGTGGTATAACAAATATACTTTTAATACTTGGTATATCAGCTATAATAAGACCAATAAAAATAAAAGAAAAAACAATATATGCTGAACTTCCAATAATGTTACTAATTACATTAACATTTACTACTCTACTATGTGATATATTCTTACAAAATAATAATATAAATATTTTTTCTAGATCAGATGCAATTGTAATAATACTTACATTTGGTGTATTTATAAATTACCTATTAAGAGAATCTATTAAAAAGAAAGAAAAAATAAAAGAAAAACCGGATTATAAAATAAGTACTTCATTCATATTAATGATTATTGGTTTAATTTCACTTGTAGTAGGAAGTGACTTAGTAGTAGATTCAGTTGAATATATTGGTAATATGTTTAACATAAGTGAAAGAATAATATCTTTAACAGTTGTTACTTTTGGAACTTCTCTACCAGAAATGATAACAGCAATTGTAGCATCTCGTAAAAATGAATCAGAACTTATCTTAGGTAATATCCTAGGTAGTAATATATTTAATATATGTGTAGTAATTGGATTTCCTATTCTATTATATGGAAATGTACCAAATATAACAGTTAACCTACTAGATATAGTAATGGATATATTAACAGCTTTCTTATTATTCATATTCTGTTACTTTGATAGAGTTATATCAAAAGTTAATGGTTATATAATGGTATTCTTGTTCTTTGTATATTACACAATTATTTTATTCATATAAAAACCAGTTTATAAAACTGGTTTTATTTTTGAATATATATCATAGATTCTTTCCAAACTGGATTTGATTCAACTCCTAGTAAATCAGTAATTGTACTAGCTAAATTAGCAAGTCCAAAGTCTCCATTCTTAAATTTAATATTATCTATATCTTTACCATAAATAATAAATGGTACAGGATTAGTAGTATGACTAGTTTTAACATTACCTTTTTCATCTATCATTTCTTCAGCATTTCCATGGTCTGCAAGAACTAAAAGAATTGAATTAGTTTCATCTACTGCTTTCATTATTTTTCCAATATTTTCATCTACTGCTTCCATAGACTTAACTGTAGCTTCATAATTTCCAGTATGACCTACCATATCCCCATTAGGGAAATTACATCTTAAAAATTTATATTTATTTGATTTTATTGCATCTATAAATTTATCTGTTATTTCATATGACTTCATAGCAGGAGCTTGATCAAAAGGAATAATATCAGAATCAACTTTTTCATAAGTTTCAAGTTCCTCACTAAATTTATCTATCTTATTACCATTCCAAAAATATGTAACATGACCAAACTTTTGTGTTTCTGAAACTGCATATTCATTTATACCATTCTTAACTAATTCTTCAGTTAAAGTATTAGTTATATTTGGAGGTAAAGTTAAATAATTCTTTGGTATTTCAAGTTCAGAATCATATTGAAGCATACCAGCATAATAAACTTTAGGTACTCTTACTCTATCAAATGCACTAAATTCCTTTTCAGTAAATGCTCTGGATATTTCTATTGCTCTATCTCCCCTAAAGTTAAAGAAAATAACTGAATCATTATCTTCAATAGTTCCATTACTATTTTCAATAACAAATGGATTTAAATATTGATCTATAATATCAGGATTTTCCTTTCTATCAGTTTCAATAGCAACACGTGCACTAATAAATTTTCTTCCTTCTCCTAATACATGAGTATGCCATCCTCTTTCAACCATACTCCAATCAGCTTCATATCTATCCATAGTGATGTTCATTCTTCCACCACCACTTACAATACGTCCATTAAATGTATCATCATTTAATTCTTTTAACTTATTTTCTAACATATCAACATAAGTTAAAGCAGATGTTTTAGGAACATCTCTACCATCTAGTAAAATATGAACACATACATCTTTAACATTAGCTTTTTTAGCTTCTTCAAGCATCTTTAATAAATGATTAATATGTGAATGAACTCCACCATCAGATAAAAGTCCAATAAAATGCATCTTATTATTTTTACAATATTCACATGCATCAATCCATGTTTTACCTTCAAAAAGTGTTCCATCATTAATAGCATCATTCACAAGTTTAGCTCCTTGTGAATATATTTGACCACATCCCATTGCATTATGACCAACTTCACTATTACCCATATCTTCATCACTAGGTAAACCTACATAAGTACCATGTGCATGAATCGCAATTGAATTACTCATTATTTTATCTAAATTTGGTGTATAAGCATTTTTAAATGCATTACCATTAACTTTATTTGTTAAACCTACACCATCCATTATTGCTAATACTATTTGTCTATCCATTATCATCACCATATAAATTATAACATATAAAAGATATTCAAAGATTTTTTGTCATAAATATTTACATAAAAAAAGACTTATAAAAGTCTAATTAGTTATCAAATGTATCTAAATTTTCATAATCTTTAACTTTTTTAATTATAAATATAATTAAAGGAGTTAATACTATTTCAAATACTACTTTAAATATAAATGAAGAAATCATTACTTCTATCAAAGCATTGTTAGATATAGTTCCATACATAGCAAGTGGAAAGAATATAAGGCAATCTAATCCTTCACCAACTATCGTAGAAAAAATTGTTCTAAAAAATAAATACTTACCTTTCATAACAACTTTCAATTTAGATAACACTAATGCATTTGCAAGTGTTCCAACTGAAAATGCTAAAAATGCAGCAACTAATATTCTAGGAGTATTACCTAAAATATGAACTAAATCACTTTGATATTGAAATTCACTAGATCCTGGAAGTGCAATTGTAATTGCAAAAAATATAACTATTATTAAATTACATAAGAAACTCATCCAAGTAGAAAACTTAGCTTTTTTATAACCATATACTTCAGTTAATATATCACCAATTATATAAGTAACCGGATAAACTAAATTAGATGCTGCAAATACAAGACCAAAAATTGAAAGTGTTTTAACAACTATAATATTTGATGCAAGTACACAAGCAACATTTATTAATACTAAAATGATATATAAACCTGAATAAGTTACTCTATTCTTTTTTCCCATATCATTACCTCACCTTACTAATTTATTTTAACATAAAAAAAGACTAAATAATCTTTGTTTACATTATTTAATCTCATATTTTGAGTTTTTAATAACATCATTAAAATTATCTATAACTTTTTGAATATCATCTTTCATAATATTACACTCAGCTAATTTATAAGCTTTATCTTCATTATCAGATTCACAAGTATACTCATAACTCTCTAAATCATATGTAGAATTAAAAGTATCATTAATTATTTTATAATCATATGTTATCTTTTTATCTTTCCAATTATAAATCATTGACCCGTTTTGTAATGAAGTATATTCTGTATTAACTTTTAATTCAGTATTATCAATATCATATATAGTTGTAGTCTTAATAGAATCTGTTTCGTTACTATCTTTAACACATACATTCTTCATACATTCAAATCCATCATTTTTTAAGTAAACAACTAACTTATTCTCCTCGCTACAACCAGTAATAAGAAATAAAGAAAATATTAAAACTAAAATCTTAGTATTCTTCATAATTTACAACACTCCAATTCTTAATATTAATTGGTGAAAGCATAGTATTACAATAAGAACATTTACCTCTACCAAAGAAATCAACAGGAGCTCCACAATTTGGACAATTAATCTTTAATAAATCAAAGTTTTCTGGAATCTTATCTTCATCATAAATATAAACATATTCTAATTTATATCTAGTCTCTTTTCTAACATCAGTAAACTTCTTTTCTTTTTCATCATTAGAATCATAATAATAACTTAAAGATGCAACAACAGTTATTTTAGCAGCTCCACCTTTATTAGAATATTCACTAATAGCACATTTATTAAATCTAACATTAATAAAACTTACATTCTTATCTAGTTCATTTAAATTTTTAATTTCATCTTCAACTTTAGGTCTAATAAATTTAAGATTTTTATCTTTAATAAGTGATGAATCTTTACTTTCAATAGCATCTAAAATTTCATTAATATAGTTTTTTGTTTGAGTAAATATTTGTTCTTGATTAAATGATGGAAAATCATTAGCTATTAAAGGAACTAATAATTTAGTCATATCACTTAAGTTTTTAGGTCTAGAGTATATTTCTTTTTCTGTAGTACTTTGCTTTTTAATTTCTTCAATTAATTCTTTTATAGAACTAAATCCTAAAGCACTAACAAACTTATTTATTCCACTAAATAAACATAGTAATAATACAATTAAAATAACAAGTAATGTTAAAATAACATAAATCATATATTACTCCATTTCTAAATCTAGTTCTATTGGACAGTGATCACTTCCCATTACATCATCTAATATTTTAGAACTATTAACTTTACTTATATAATCTTTAGATATAAGAAAATAATCTAATCTCCAACCGGAATTATTTTCTCTAGCATGTCCCATATAACTCCACCAAGTATATTTATTTTTTTCTTCTGGATTAAAGTATCTCCAAGTATCAATTAAACCTGATTCTAAAAGAACAGTAAACTTATCTCTTTCTTCATATGTAAATCCTGCTTTACCAACATTAGCTCTAGCATTTTTAATATCATTTTCAGTATGAGCAACATTAAAGTCACCACAAATAACTACTGGTTTCTTTTCTTCAAGTTTCTTAACATAAGCTTTAAAATCATCTTCCCAAGTCATTCTATAATCTAAACGAGATAAATCTCTTTTAGCATTAGGTACATATAAATTAATTAAATAAAAATCTTTAAATTCTAAATTTATAATTCTTCCTTCATTATCATGTTCTTGAATACCCATTCCATATGTAACATTTAAAGGTTTAATTCTTGTAAAAACTAAAGTTCCAGAATATCCTTTCTTTTCGGCAGGATTTAAATATATTTCATATCCTTCTTTAGAGTAATCTAATTGTTCTTTTAATACTTTAGCTTCTTGTAAGCAATAAACATCAGCATTTTCTTTATCAAAGAATTCATCAAAGCCTTTATTTAGTACTGCTCTAAAACCAGCTACATTCCAAGAAATTATTTTCATATTATCACCTAATCCTTATAAACTGAATCAAAACCGAAATAACTTTCCATTGTAATCCAATTACCATTATTATAAAGTTTTTCAGCAAGTTCACTACCTACATATCTAAAATGCCATGATTCATATTTATAACCAGTTTCATTAGTTTTACCATTTACATATCTTAAAATAAAACCAAATCTCCAAGCATTATCACTTAACCATTTAGCTTCAGGAGTATTATTAAAGTCACTTGTAATACAAGGTTTACCTTTAGCACATACATCAAATGCCAATCCAGTTTGGTGTTCACTAAACCCTGGTCTTGCAGAATAAGTATCAGCAGCACTCTTACCATCTCTAGCTACATAATTATTATAAAGTTTCTTTTGAGTTTCATAAGATCTAAATTGTGATTGTCCCCACATATTATATCCTTTTTCATTTTTAGCTGCTTGATACATCTTACTAGCTGCAGCTTCAACTGTCGAATCTAACTTACCTGGATTAAAACTTTCAGGTAATCCATAAGTCTTATTGGCAATCATATATCCATCAATATAAGTTATTCCATTCTTTTCTTGAATAGAATATCCTTTTGATGTTTTACCTTTATCAATTGCACCACTTAAATCATAACTTATCTTTTTATATGTTCCATTACTTTGACTTTTTGTTGTTGTCGATTTAGTGGTAACAGTTGTAGTTTCTTCCGTAGTAGTTTCTTCCATAGTAGTTACCTCACTTGTCTCTTCACTTACACTTGAAGGAGTTGTTGTTGTATTATTAGTATTTGCTTTAGTTTTACTAGAAATAATACCAATACCATTTATAAATACTGTAATAATAAGTAAAAATAAAACTACTTTAAAATACTTATTACTTTTTCTTTTTTTCTTTTTATTTTTTGAAAACATTAAAAAATATACAAATGTATAAATAATCCATAAACATAAAATAACAATATTATATATTTTCATTCTACTCACTCCTTACTGATGCACCTGTTTTATAATTAATATCTATACCATCCTGAATATTATAAAGAAACACATTATAACATAGTGCATTACATTTATCTTCAACAGAAGATATTTCCATTTGAACTCCTTTAGCAACTAAATTATCTTCATCATATATAGGAGTTACTCTATATAAAACATGGTTATTAGTTTTCTTAATATAATCAGCAGTTAAATCTTCATAATAAAGCATTGTTGTTGCATTCATATATCTAGTACAAGTAATTAAATTCTTATCATTATCATTTTCTCCAGTTAATTGATATCCAATTAAATGACATCTATTATAAAGATACTTACCAGGCACATTATCATATTTAACTGATTGCCATCCACTTGGTTTTACATTAGAAATACTACCTCTTTTTTCAGTAGGCATTAAATCTACTCCAATATTTGCATAAGCAACTCCACATCTTCCAAGTGAATCAAGTGAACTATATATTTCAAAGCTTTCAGTATTATAATCAATATCACTAAATTCAGGTTTATTAAAATTAATCTCAATTACAGCATTGCCATTATAATCAGGTATTTCGCTTTTATTTATACTTACATTTGTAGTAGTACTAGTAGTAGTTACACTTGTAGAAGTTTCTTCCTCATACCCATATGTTTTATCATTTTGAATATATAAAATAACTACAATTACTAAAATTATACATAAAACAAAAATTATTATATTTAAACTTTTATTCTTCATAATCCATCATATATATTATAAAACAAAAAAAGTAAAACTATTAGACTTTTTTACAGTTTTACTTATTTGAATCAAAACTAATACCTGGTTGAACATTACCTTGAATATTAGTTGTATTTTTATTTATTTCTTCTTTATTAGTAGTTTCTACATTAATCTTTGTATCTTCAGGAACTTTTTCCTCGCTTGAATTATTACTAATAGGAATTGCTGGAGTATCATCAATCGTAGGTGTTTTAATATTAACTACTGGCGCAAGTGACTCTACTAATTTTTCATCAACTTTATCAGGTATACCTTCATCTACTTTTTCAATTACTTCTTGTTTAACATTATTTCTAATTTCTTTATAGTTCCAAACAATTTCATTTAATTTATTAACAATTTGTTCTTTACTAAAGGGTTTAATTAAGAAACCAGAAAATCCTGCATTTAAACAAGTAGATTCTACGTCTTCTTCAACTGCAGTAAATGCAATAACTGGAGTTTTAAAACCTCTTATTTTCTTTAATTCATCTAATGTTTTAAATCCATCCATGTTAGGCATTTTTAAATCCAAGAAAATAATATCATAATTCTTTCTCTTAGCAGCTTCAATACATTCTCTACCTGAAATACATGTATCAATTTGAACAGATTCTCCTTTTAAATGAGAACTAGCTATTCTCAAATTAATTTGTGAATCATCACATAATAAAACTTGTTTTAAAGCAGCTACTGATGCTTCAATATCTCCAGATTCGATTTGTTCAATTCTATATTCCATTTCAACTTGTTTAGGATTAATCATCATACTTATTGTTTGAGGAATTTCTACTTCAAATATAGAACCTACTCCATAAGTACTTTTAACTCTAATTGATCCATTAAGAAGTTGAACTAATCTCTTAGTAATTGCAAGTCCTAAACCAGAACCTTCAATTGTAGAATTAATCTCTGTATCAAGTCTTTCAAATTTATTAAATAATTTATTATAATCACTAGTCTTAATACCTTTACCAGTATCTTTAACTTGAATTATTAATCTAGAAACAAAACCTTCATTCTTTGCAAAAAGATTTATTTCTACACTACCTTCATCAGTATACTTAATAGCATTACTTAAAAGATTATTAATAATTTGTTTAATATGAATTTTATCTCCTACTAATTCATAAGGAACATCAGATGAAATATTAGATTTTAATTGAATATTTTTAGCACCAACTCTAACTTTATTCATCTTTAAAAGTTCAGTAACAATCTCAGTTGGAAAATAATTCATATTTTGAATTTCCATCTTATTAGATTCAATTTTGTTGATATCTAGTATGTTACCAACAATTTCAAGTAATGTTTGAGAAGCATAACTAATATCTTTTAAATCTTCTCTAACTGAATCATTAATATCATCTCTTTCAGAAATAAGTTCAGATAAACCTACAATAGCATTCAAAGGCGTTCTTATTTCATGTGACATACTTGATAAAAAATCAGCTTTTGCACGTGTTGCTTTTTCAGTTTCTTGTTTAGCAGCACTTAACTCAGTAATTATTTTTAAATCTTGATTCTCAATAGTATTAGTCATTATTACTACTATGATAGATAATACTTGAGAGACAACAATAAACTCCGGACTAATAACAGTCTTTCTTAATAAAGCACCAATAAAGAATAAAAACTCAAAAACAATTAATGGTGTAAGTTTTCTTATATCATTTTTCTTATTTAAGAAAATGTTAATATCTAGATAAATTAAATAGAAAGAAACAATTACATCTATTAAAATTATTCTTGCACTTGAATCATATGGAAGAATTAATCCATCAACAAATTTAGCAGGAATAAGAACAAATATAATTGCAATAACTAAAATATAACAAACAACTGAAACTGTTTGTATAATTATCTTTTTTTGATTATTACCTTTATCCTCTTTAGGAGAAACTATTCCTAAATAATAAATAGAAAAAATCGTAGTCCATATAATTAAAAAAGTATCAAATATATTATGTATAATTAATCCTAAAGTAGTAATAGTATCTTTAGAAATAACAGTATAATTAAAAAATTCTAGAATTGTACATACTTGAGTAAGAATTAAAAGAATAGATAAATAAATATTCTCCTTATCCATTACTTTCTTTTTAGAGAAGTATAGTACTGAAATAATAAAAATATAAATGAAATTAATTAATAATATTGCAGTTATTATTTTCATTCAGTACCCTTCTTTACTCTTATATATTCTACTTATTTTATTATACTTAAATTAAAAAAAATACTCAATACAAGAAAAAAGAATAACTATTAGTTATTCTTAAATTTAATCCTCATAAACACCGTCTTCAGGTAGGCCTCCACCTTGAATTCCACCATAATAAAAAGCAGGTTTATTTTCAGATCCAAGTACAACTCTATAACCACAACCTATATCTGAATAACCTAAACGCGATCCATTAGTCATAAGAGAAAAATGAGTATAAAGTTCACTTAGTTGTGAGAATTCAAAATCTGCAGAAGCTGTACAACATTCAATTGATTTAGCAGCAGCACAAGCACTTTCACTAAATTCTCTAGCATGACCAGTACAATAACTTGTTTCACGTGAACCATCGTTATTTGAAGTAAATGTATCATAATTATAAGTTCCCTCAGTAGAATAACAATCAATTAATTTACCATTCTCATATACTCCAACCCAATCATTTGAGCCCCACTTCTCACCTGTTAAAAGTTTCTTTTCAATTGGTGTACTACTTTCTGGATTTTCTATTAATGTAGCTGTTTTTTTCTCATATTTTTCTATAGGTGTAGAATTTTCTTTAACCACTGAATAAACGTCACATTTAGCAACACTTAAAAGATTAATATCTGATAAGTAATCTCCATCAACATAATTTTTAATTTCAACAGTTTCTAATTTATTGCCATCAACACCATAAATCATATAATCATTGTCTTTAAGAGTAACATATATTTTAGGATCATTATTTGTCATTTTTACAATAACATATCCTTCATAATTTCCCGTACTTGAAAAACCTAAATCTTTCTTTATATCATATAAAACGCAAGCGCCTGGATTACTAGTCAATTGATCTTCTAAATACTGTTTTTCTGCCCCAGTACTTACTTTCATTGCATATTCGCTAAATGATTTTCTTCTTGCACTAGTCATGGTTTCTAGTACAGCTGGAATAGCTATTATCATTATTATTGCTAATATTACTATTACTGCAAGTAATTCTACTAATGTAAAACCTTTATTTTTTTTCATTATCGTCACCATATAAATTATACTATATATATTTATAGTTTGTAAACAAATTAAAAAACAAAAAAGAGCTATAACTCTTTTTATATTTTTCTAATAACATTTTTATATACTTTAATATTTTTATTATTAGTTACATCATGTGTTTCATAAGTCTCATCTTCATTAACTTTTTTTCCACTTATTGAAGGAAGCTTTAATTCACTTTTTAAAACATTATCAAGCATAAATATATTCTTATCATCTTTCATAACTGAAAGATCATAAATAAGATTCTTTAATTCTTCAATTCTAAATTTCATCATTACTTCTTCTTTAGTAGCTTCTAAATGATGATAATAAACTGAATAATTATGATGATATTCTTCTTCTAACTCATCTAGTTCATTAGATAAGTTGAAAATATCTTTTAATAAAGTAGTTCTATCATAATAAGATACTTTTATATTATCATCAAATATCATATTAACTATTTCCCATTCGTTATTATTTCCTACTTCGATTGAAAATCTATCATATCTATAAACCTTCATTTTAGTATTTTCTGGTAGATTATCTCCTATTGCATTTATAGCTTTAACTGATAAATTATATTTAATAATTTCTCTTTCTAAAGGAGTTAATTCTAATTCATTTAAATAATCAATATTACTAAAAGGACTTCTTTTTAAATAAATTAGTTCTTTCAAATAATCTTTAATATCTCCATTATATTTTTCTTCTTTTAATCTATCTAATAATTCTCTTTTCATACTAATCTTTTCTTTTTTATGTCTTCATTAATATCAGACATAAGTTTATCTCCTATATAATATTTTCCATTTTTAATACTATTAGAATATAAATATAATTGTCTATTTAAGCCACCATATTCATTATTCTTAAATCTTATATATTCTATTAAAAAATTTCTTAAAGATTTATAACAAGTAAGTGATCTAGAAATATGTCTTAATTCTTTTTCCTTTTCACTAACATTAAATCTTTTATAATCATTTTTTACTTTTACAATATGAGTAGCAATATCATTTGGCATTAAAGATCTTACACTTATCATTTCATATGCTGGAAGTGCACCATCAATAAAACCTCTAATTACATCATCAAGCATCTCATTTATATATTCTTCAAATTCACTAGTTCTTGCTAACTCAAGTCTACATGTTTTATCACTTTTTTTAGTATCAACTCTTTCAATTCTTTCATCAATATATTTACTAAATTCATCTAAATACTTTTCACTTTTACTTTTAGTTTCATTAATAAATGGTCTATAAATGTATCCTTTACCAGTTGAAGTTGTTTCCAAAATAAAATTATTACCTCTTAAGACTTTACAATTTATATTCTTAATATATTTTTTAAATTCATCTTGATTCATATTAAAAGTAATCTTATCTATCTTAGAAATATCATCATATTCAAAATTAGAATATTCATCTGTATATAAAATTTGTTCTTTATTTTTTGTTAAATTAACTAAATAATCTTTACCCACAATCTCACCTAACTTTTTATTATTATATCATTAACAAAAATAAAAAAAAGAATTATTTAAAATAATTCTTTTAGTCTTCATAAACTTCTGTTTCTTTTAGCCCTCCACCACCTGGAAGTCCTAAGCCTCTAGGAATAAAATCACCACCATTAATTGAAAACCATGTAATTCCGCATGAAGATTTATATTTACTATTATTAGTTATGCTGAAATTATAATGATAAGTTTGACTTGATAAATTTCCAGTATATTCAGTAGATGCAGTACAACAAGAAATTGATTGATGTGCTTTACACTCATCACTATTTGTAGATTCATATCCTTGACCAACACAATAACTTGTTTCTAAACTACCATCATTTAAACTATTTCCATCTTTATCAAAGTTACCTGTGCTATTATAGCATCCAATCATTTTACCATTCTCATATACTCCAACCCAATCATTTGAGCCTTTTTTCTCACCTGTTAAAAGTTTCTTTTCAATTGGTGTACTACTTTCTGGATTTTCTATTAATGTAGCTGTTTTTTTCTCATATTTTTCTATAGTTGTAGAATTTTCTTTAACTACTGAATAAACTTCACATTTAGCAACACTTAAAAGATTAATATCTGATAAGTAATCTCCATCAACATAATTTTTAATTTCAACAGTTTCTAATTTATTTCCGTCAACACCATAAATCATATAATCATTGTCTTTAAGAGTAACATATATTTTAGGATCATTATTTGTCATTTTTACAATAACATATCCTTCATAATTTCCTGTACTTGAAAAACCTAAGTCTTTCTTTATATCATATAAAACACAAGTACCAGGATTACTAGTCAATTGATCCTCCAAGTATTGTTTTTCAGCACCAGTACTTACTTTCATAGCATATTCACTAAATGATTTTCTTCTTGCACTAGTCATAGTTTCTAGTACAGCAGGAATAGCTATTATCATTATTATTGCTAATATTACTATTACTGCAAGTAATTCTACTAATGTAAAACCATTATTAGTTATATTATTATTTATATTATTATTTTTCATATTTTTCTCCTTCATATTCTTTTTTTATCCATTCAACTAATAAATTAGTTATGAATACACATTCTTTATCTGTTAATTCTCTTCCCATAGGGATTCTATGCCATTTATTTAAACAAGACCTACAACAACAAGCACAAGCATGCATAGCAATAAATGAAGGATGACCTTTCATTGGAGTTTGTCTACCATCATTCTTAGGATATGCAGGTTTTAACTTTTGATACACAAAATCATTCGTATGTCTTATAACTGTATCTAATCCTTTATCATCAATATATTTAATCATGTATTTTCTTAAATGAAATGATGATCTAAATTTAGACTTAGATAACTTATTTAAAATTTCACTATTATCCATTATTAATTAATTTTTTTACCTTTGCTTCATAATCATTAGTTCTTAAAGGTTCGATATTTTTAACTTGTTCTCTATTAATTAATGAATCAGGAATAGCAAGTTGATTTGCAGTTCTTAATCTAATATTCCCATCATCATTCATTACATAATAGAAACCTAAACCTCTAAATTCATCATAATCATTTGGAAATACAAATTGAACTAAATTTTCTGGTTCAATATCATCAAAACAATACATATTTCCTTCATCTAAATAAAAATGTAAATACTTCTTTTTTAAATCATAAATATGTGTAGAAATTTCTTCATTTGTTTCATAATGATAACCTTTTAATTTATTTTTATTTAAATCTTGTAATTCTTTATTTGAACAATATCTATATGCAATCATAATTATTTTTGACTTAAAATTCTAGCAAGTTTAACTCCGGAAGCTGATGCCATCATTAATCCTGTTGTAAGTCCTCCTCCATCTCCAATTGAATATAACCCCTTAATATTAGTTTCAAATCTATTATTTAATTCTATTTCATTACTATAGAATTTTATTTCTGGTCCATATAATAAATTATCATCATTTGCAAAACCAGGAACTACTTTATCAATAGCATTTATAAAAGTTAATATATCAGTCATAGTTCTATAACCTAAACTATAAGTTAAATCTCCAGCAACTGCATCTTTAAGTGTAGGTACAACTGAATTCTTATCTAAAAATTCTTGATAAGATCTTCCACCTCTTCTTATATCACCTAATCTTTGAACCATTACATGTCCTGCTGCTAAAGCATTTAAGTTTCTAGCAACATTCTCACCAAACTCAATTGGTTTATCAAATGGTGTAGTAAAATGATGAGTTACTAATATTGCAAGATTTGTATTAGTACTCTTCTTTTCTTTATAAGAATGCCCATTAACTAAAGTAAGACCATTATCATATACTTCAGCACTTACAAATCCACTTGGATTTTGACAGAAAGTTCTTACTTTATCTTCATATGGTTTAAGTCTACCAATAAACTTACCTTCATACATATATTTATTAATATCCTTCATAACTTCATCAGGAAGTTCATAACGAATACCAATATCTACTGAACCAATCTTAGTATTAATATCATGTTCTTTACATATGTCACTTAACCAAGAAGCACCTTTTCTACCAACGGCCAAAACTACTTCTTTACCCATAATTTCTTTTGTTTCAGTTTCATTATTAGGTTTAATAACTACACCTTTAACTTTACCATCTTCAATAATCAAGTTTTTTACTTCAGTCTCATACATCATATCAATACCATTTTCTTCTAAATAGTCTTGAATCTTAGTATATAAAATATGAGCTTTTTCAGTACCTAAATGTCTAATTGGGCAAGAAACTAAACCTAAGTTTTCTTTAGCAGCTTTTTCTTGAAGTTCTTTTATTTCTTTTTGATATTCTAATCCTTCAAGATGAGTATCAGCACCAAAATCTAAATAAACATTATCAGTATATACAAGTAAATCTTTAATTTCTTCTTCACTCATATATTCTTTAATATATCCTCCTCCATTACCACCTAAATACATATCATTAGAATTACCTAATGAAGACATATGATATGAAAGAAGCTTACCATCACTAAAAGCACCTGCTCCGGAAAAACCACATGTTATATTACAAAATGGTTTACATTTCATGCATTTTCCAATTTTTTCAATCGGACAACTTCTTTTTTTAATATTTTTTCCTTGATCTATAAGTAAAACTTTTTTATTAGTTTTTAATTGAATAAGTTCATATGCTAAAAATGCAGCACTTGGGCCCATTCCTACCACAATTAAATCATAGTCCATATTACATCCTCCACCATACAAAAAAATTATAACATAAAAAAAAGATTACTTAGTAATCTTTTTAATGATGAACTGGTGTATTATTTACTTTTCTTTTAACTTTAATACTTTTATTATCTAATGCATATTCATCAGATACTTCTTCGATTCCTAAATTTTGTGATTGACTATCTAAAAAATCGAGAACTTCAACTTGTTGCATAACATCTTGAACATGTCTTAATAATTCACTCTTTTTATTTCTAATAACACTAGTATTAAAATTTCCCCAGTTTTGACTAATTTCTTCTAATGAGAATGAACAACTCTTTAATGTTTTAATTAATTCTACATCATCTAATTGTTTATCCGAGTAATATCTATATTTTGTAAATGGATCAACTTTAACTGGTTTTAATAAACCTATTTCATCATAATATCTAAGAGTTTTAACATTTAAACCACAAAAAGTAGCAAATTCTCCAATACTATATAACATAATTATCTCTCCTTTGCAGATATCATAACACTCCAGTTAACTGGAGAGTCAAACTATTTTATAAAATTTTTTACTAATTTAAATTCTTCTCCTAATTGAACATTTTTATTATCTTTATAATATTGTCTTAAAAAGTATGCTTTATCTAAATCATTATCAAATATTTGATCAACAAAATTAAGTGCACCTTCTTCATCAATTTTATCATATCCAGTATAATTATATACTTCATCTAATCTATTAATACGCTTATTAATATAGTCTTCATCTAAATCTCTATTACAAGCATCTAATAAATGAAGAAACATATTTACATTATTTTGCCAAATAACAGGTTCGAAAGTACCATTAGGAAGTCTATACTCAATAGTGTTCTTCTTAACTCTACTTTCTAAATCAAACATTTTAACATTTTTAAAATTAAATGATTGAAACTTTTCTTTTATTCCTAAGAAATATAATACAGATGCTAAACAAGAATCATATTCACTATTATATTTATACTCATAATATAAATCTAATGCAATTGGATAAGCCATTAAATCTATTCCATCTCTTAGTCTATTATATTCTCCACTAGAAAATCTAAAAATAATATTTTCATAGGCCATAATTAGTTTCCCGAGGTTCTTCCATGCTCTAGTATTATATCCTAACATATCAGCACCAGCATGTACATGTGCTCCAGTTAACTCATCATCTTTAGCACCAGCAATACTTAAAAATGAACACACTTCATTTAAATATTCCCAAGAGTTTTCATTATTGTGTAATATTGGTGAAACTACTTCACCACCTTCTGCAAGTGATCTTTCAGGAACTACTTTCCACTCAGGACTTACAATATATAGAAAACTATTAACCATCTCCATAGGAAAACCATCAAATTCAATTTCGACACCAAATTGTAATCTCTCATCAAGTTTTAATTTATTTCTATAAGAAAGTTTATAGTCATTAAGTAATTCTTTAAGTTCTCTTAAACTCTTACTATTTAATTTTCTAAACTGAGTATTATTTGTTAATTCAAACGTACCCATAACTTATCTCCCCTACTTGTGCTATATTGTACAACAAAAAAAAGTAATAAGCAAATTACTTACTTACTACTTTAATAGTTCCACTTTTCTTAGTTTCCGTTAAATCTATAATTTCAGATATTGCTTTATCAAGTGGTACAAAATCAATTAATTCTTTTATATCAGGATCAAAATTATTCATTTTAGTATCTAACCATCCAAAACAAATAGCATTAATTTTTAAATTTTTATACTTATCAGCATACATTTTAGTAATTAAATTTAAACTTATCTTTGAACAATCATATTCACTTGATTGTTCATCGTAAGAATCAATTGCATTATCGCTAGATATATTAATAATTGATCCTTCATGCATTAAAGGTGCAAAATATCTAATAAGCATAAAAGGAGCTATCAAATTAACTTTATAAACATCTATAAATGATTTAAAAGATTTATCTTCAAGTGGAGAATTAATTTCAATTCCAGCATTATTAATTAAACAATTAATATTATACTCTTTTAAATCTAAATACATTTTATGAATAGATTCTTCACTACTTAAGTCACATTTATAAATAATAGACTTCTCTGGATATAACTTATGTAATTCACTTACTTCATTAGAATTATTATTATAATGAAGTATTACGAAATTATTTTCTTCTAATAATTTTTTTGCAAGTTTAATGCCTAACCCGCTTGAAGCACCAGTTAATAAAACATTCATAATTTCACTCCTTATTTAAAAAAACTCGTAAATACGAGTTTTATATTTCACTTCCACAATTAGCGCAGAATTTTTCTCCTTCTTTTACTTTGTTACCACAGTTCTTACAAAAATGTACTGGACCATTGTTGTTACTTGATGAAAAACCATTAGCAACTGTTGATTTTACATTATCAACTGATGAATCACTAAAGAATCCGTGTTTACTATAATTTCCATTATCATATTTGTATTTACCAAATCCAAATATAAATACAAATATACCAAAGAAAATAGTACCAATTATTTGCATATCTTTTTCTTTAGTAAATCTTCTACAAACAGAATATGAAATATTAATTGAAGCTAACATTGCAACTATCCAGCCAAAAAAAGGAAGAATAGAAGCAAATAACATAATAAACCACATTACATCAAGTTTAGCAACTTCTACAGTTAATACATATGCATTATATACCGGAATTAAAATCTTCCATCCTGCAACTCCTGCTTTTTCAAATAATTTATAACCAGCAATAATTGCAGCTACTCCAATAGCTAAACCTACTAGTGCAAAAACTAAAAAGAATGAAGCAAAAACTAAAGCAATACTTTCCATAATAAATTCCTCCTGTAATTAGAATATCATATCTAACTATTTTTTAACAATATTTGTTGGTTTTTTTTTCTTAACTTTTATTAAAGGGATTGCCCTTTCAATTTCATTATTTAAATACATAACTTCATTTAAATATAATTCTTTTCTTTTATTATCAAAAAATTCATCGTCTTCTTGAATAAGATTTTTTAAAAATTCATAATCATCTTTATCATAATCTTTAACAAATTCTTTAATTGAATTTGCTCTTAAAGAATCTCTAAATTTTAATAAAGTTTCTTTTCTTATTTTTTGTTCAATTAAAAATGGAGCTAAAGTAAATAGAAAATAATTTTCAAAGAAAAGCATATTTAAAATTATACCAACATCTTTTGGTTTTTCTTTACTTAAAGACTCATAAATACCTTGAGAGTTTAAATTATTTTTAATTATTTCATTTGCTTTATTAAATAAAACTTGAATTTGCTCTTCATCCATAATATAACTTAACGCATTATAAAAATCTCTCTTATTATTCATATATTTACCTCTTCCAAAACTATCCCATCTAAATCTTTAATATATATTTTATCACTAATTATCATATATGAGTGTTTAAAATCTCTTGGTAAACTAATTGATCCAGGATTAATTACAGGAATACCATCAAATTCTTTAACTCCAGATATATGAGTATGACCTGCAATTATAAAATCTATATTAGTATAATCATAAGAATACAATAAATGACCATGAGTAAAGAAAAAGTTTTTATTATTAATTCTTTCAATATAATAATCATTTAACTTAAAATCTAATAGCTTTTCTACATAATAAGTATCATTATTACCTTTAATACCTATTATCTTATCTTTATATAAATTAAGTAATTCTGATAAATAATAATCATCACTAGTATTACTTAATATATCACCTAATAAAACAATCTTATCAGGTAATTCTAGTTTTACTAAACGTTCAAATTCACTTATATATGATTTAACTCCATGTAAATCTGATACAACTAAATACTTCATATTATTACCTCTAAAATAATTTTAACATATTTTTTTATTTTCGACATAAAGTCTAAAAAAAGGATTAATGAATATGCAAAAATACTAATCAGAAAGGAGGAAAAATGAAGAAAATCATATTATTAATATTTTCACTAACTATTATTCTACTATCAATTCAAGTAGTTAAAGCTGAAAGTGTAACAAGAGTTATGAACGATTACTATTATTTAAGAACTCATCCAGATGGTACGAGATTCTCGGATAGAGATTATACCTATTATATTAATGGTAAAGTAGTCTATTGTATTGAACCAGGAGTTAGATTAGGAAGTGACTATAGTGTACTTGATAACTATAATATTCCATATGAAAATAAATTAAGAATTCTTCTAGCTGCTCAAGGTGGATACTTGCATAACAATCATAATGATTTTAGATTTGCTATTGCAACTCAAAGTATCATATGGCAAGAAATACTAGGGACTGAAACAATTTATTCAACTGAACTTTGGGGAAAAGGAGAAATTCTAGATCTTACCTACTTTAAAAGTGTAATTTATGGTTATATTGAAAACAAAATAAAACAACCAAATCTAATAAACCTTAATGACATAATTGTAGGTAACCCTACTAAATTTAATGATAAAAATGGATCACTAGGAAATTATGATATAAGTATATTTACGCCACATCTAATATATCAATCATTAGAAAAAACTTTTGATGAATTTGGTTATCATACAATTAAACTAGATAGAAAACCTGAATATAATTATAATTATAAAATATATGGAGACTCTAACCATCAACACTTACTAATGCCTGGTGATATACCTGAATTAAATTATTCAAAAGAAATATATGTTAACCCTATTACATATAATTTTAAAATAATAGATTCAGAAACCAAAAACGAAGTTGATGGAGTTACTTTAAAAGTAAATGATACAATCATAAGTAATAAAGATTCATATATTCTTTATTATAATGAACCATTAAACGTTAATATAGAATCCGTTCCAGATGGATATAATTTAAATGAAAGTATTGAAACTTATAAAATCTACAATGAATTAAATCATACCATAGTTCTTTCCATTGACCCTATCTATAATGATTATATAATTAATAAAACTTATGATGATATATACCCTGAAGAAAATGCCATATTCGAACTTATAAATGATAAAAATAATAATCTTCAAGGAGTATATACTACTAATTCAGATGGTAAATTTAACTTACATCTTAAATATGGTAATTATACACTTAATCAACTAAAAGGAATTGATGGTTATAAACTTATTTCATACAAAATTAATAATTCAAAGCCTAATTCACAAAATACATTCACAATAAACCTTAACGACGAAAAAATAATAAACGAAGAGAAAATATCTAATAATAATGATCAAGTATACATTATTGATGATTCATTCGCCCAATATCTTGTTTCAACTGGTAATAAAATACCAATAATAATCTTATTACTAATATTTCCATTAATATGTTTACTAACAAAAAAGATAATTGTTATTTAGCAATTATCTTTTCATTTGTTTTAATTTTATTTACAAATTCATTTAATGATAAACCATCAGTGAATTCATCTATTTCATATACATGAATTAAATTTCTATCTAAATTTTCTATTTTATACATTCTAGGATATCTTTTAATAACAGCATCAATTAGTTCATCAAGTGAACTAAACTTAATTTGATCATTAACCCAAGAAGCTTCTACCCAGTAATAATTACTATCATCATTTACAACAGTAAATGTGTGTTTAGCAAGCTTATTAGGATCATCATAATTAATCATAAATGATCTAGGATTACATCCTTTATTTTTTAATAAATAAGCTGCATACTTAGCACTTTCAAAACAAGTACCTACTTTATATTCTTCAATTTGTTTTATGGTCATTATTCTATAAAACTCTTTAAAATAGTTTTGCTTTGATTTAAAGTGTTTAACTCCATTTGGTTCAACCCATCCATATGAAATTTCTTTCATTTGATTTAATACATCATTAACTATATTTTCCAATATATCACCTATTTCGATAATTTTTCACAAATTAAATTTGTAATTTCAGTAGGATTATCAATTGGTAATCCTTCAATTAATCTTGCTTGAGCATAAAGAATCTTAGTGTAATCTTTAAGTGCTTCTTTATCAGTATCATATAATTCTTTAATCTTTTTAGCAATATCATGTGATTCATTAATTTCAAGCACTTTTTTAGCATCAATATGTTCATCTGTAGGCATAGCATTAATTACTTTTTCCATTTCAATCGAAATATCACCTTCACTAGTTAAGCATACTGGATGATTTTTAAGTTTATTAGTAAATTTAACTGAAGAAACATCACTTAATGAATCAGCCATAAGTTTAAACATATCGCTTGCTTCTTCATTCTTTTTCTTTAACTCTTCTTTTTCTTCTTCACTTGATAAATCAACTTTATCACTAGTAATATTAAGAACCTTTAATCCATCATACTCACGAATTGTTTGCATAACAAATTCATCCATATAATTAGTACAGAATAATACTTCGATATCTTTATCTTTAAACTCTTCTACGATTGGTAATTTAGAAATCTTTTCAACAGATTCACCACATACATAGTAAATATTCTTTTGATCTTTATCTTTTACTCTATCAGCATACTCCTTTAAAGTAATAAACTTTTTATCTTTACTAGATTCATAAACAAGTAAATCTTGTAATTCATCTTTTTTCATACCAAAGTCATTATAAATATTAAATTTAATATTCATACCAAAGTTCTTAAAGAATTTAACGTATTCATCTCTATCATCATTTTGAAGAGCAAGTAATTCCTTTTTAATTTTAGATTCAATATTTTTAGCAATTACTTTTAAACTTCTATCTTGTTGTAACATTTCTCTTGAAATATTAAGTGATAAATCAGGAGTATCTACAACACCTTTAACAAATGAATAATAATCAGGTAAAAGATCTTTACACTTATCCATTATAAGTACACCATTAGAATAAAGTTTTAATCCTTTTTCATAATCTTTAGTATAAAAATCATATGGTGTATTGCTTGGTATAAACAGTAATGAATTAAATGATACTAAACCTTCAGCAGAAGTATGAATTACTCTTTGAGGGTTTTCAAAATCATTAAATTTATCTTTATAGAAATTATTATAATCATCATCTTTAATAGAAGACTTACTCTTTTTCCATAAAGGTATCATATCATTTAATGTTTCTATTTCAGTATGTTCATCATATTCTTTTTTAGTCTCGTTCCAATCTCTCTTAACCATACTCATCTTAATTGGATAAGTAATATAGTTCGAATACATTTTAACTAATCTAGCAATAGTGTCTTGATTTAAGAAATCATCATAATGTTCATCTTCAGTATTTTCTTTTAATGTAATAATAATATCTGTACCATTAGTAGCTTTTTCTGCCTTTTCTATTGAGTATCCATCAATACCTTCAGATACCCATTTATTAGCTTCATCGCTACCATACTTTTTAGATATAACTTCAACTTTAGAAGCTACCATAATTGCTGAATAGAAACCAACACCAAATTGACCAATAATATCAATATTCTTCTTATGCTCATTATTTTCTTTAAAGTCTAGTGAACCACTTTTAGCAATAGTACCTAAGTTAGTTTCTAACTCATCTTTAGTCATACCAATACCATTATCACTAATAGTAATAGTTCTTTCATTAACATCAGTTTTGATATTAATAAAATAATCTTTCTTCTTTAAAAGAATTGATTCATCAGTAAGTGAATTATAATATAATTTATCAATTGCATCACTTGCATTAGAAATAATTTCTCTTAAGAAAATATCCTTATTTGTATAAATTGAGTTTATCATTAAATCCATTAATTTTTTGGATTCAGCTTTGAATTGTTTTTTCATTTTGTATCCTCCTTATGTCTACATTTCCAATTATAGCACTTGTATTAGCACTGTCAATAGGTAAGTGCTAATTAATACAATTAAAAAAGATGAGTAAATACTCATCTTAAAATGAATCGATATTAACAGTTACTCTCTTAATACCCATATTGTAAGCAGCAGCTTGAACTAAAACACGAATTGCCTTAGCCATTTTTCCACCCTTACCAATTACTGAACCCATTTCATCTTCAGGAACCATAATTTCAAGTTGAATAATACCTTCATCTCCTAGAAATTCTTGAACTTTTACAAGTTCTGGATCACTAACTAAAGATTTAACTAAATTTTCAGTAAAAGTTACTAATTGTTCATGCATATACTAAGCCTCTTTCTTAGTAGTTTTCTTAGTTGAAGCTTTCTTAGTTGTTTTAGCTACTTTAGTTGTTTTTGATGATTTGTACTTAGCCCAAACACCAGTTTGAGTTAAAATGCTTTTTACTGTATCAGTAGGTTGAGCTCCATTGTTTAACCAAGTGATAATTTCTTCTTCTTTAACAGAATATTTATTATCAGCTAGTAATGGATTGTAAGTACCAACAGTAGCAATGAATCTTCCGTCTCTTGGACTTCTTGAATCAGCAACTATAATTCTATAGAAAGGTTTTTGTTTAGAACCCATTCTTTTTAATCTTAATTTAACAGCCATGTCTATGCCTCCTTTTTCTTTATGACCTAATAATAACATACTAAAAAAAGTAAGTCAACTATTTTTGGTTGACTTACTTTACTTTTTCCTTGTAGTACTACTTGTAGTCGTAGTAGTCTCAGTATTTTCTAAAAGATTTGATTTATCATTATAAATATTTTGAATAGCAATTTTTATACTATTAATAGAGTCTTCATTAGGAACTACAACAGATGCTTTAGCATTACCAAGTGAATAACATGGTTTTACTTGAGATACTCCATCTGCAGAAATACTAGTAAAATTCCATTCTGTATTCTTAGATAATTGTTTCTTAGCAAAACTAATCATAGTATCACCACTCATATTAGTTATTACATTACCAATTAATGAATTAATAATATTATTATATCCTTTTAATATCGCAGGACTCATTGCCTTCTTCATTATTGCTTCTAAGATATCCATTTGATTTTCACCGCGAGACATATCACCCTTAGCTAGAGTCTTTCTATGTCTAGCATAAGCAAGTGCTTGTTCTCCATTAAGTTTTTGTTTACCTTTCTTTAAACAAATTTGATTATCAAAATTTCTCTTACTATCTTGTTCACAAAATGATTTAGAAACATCAACTTCAATTCCACCTAAAGCATTAATAATCTTCATAAATGAAGTAAAGTTAATTCTTACATAATAATCTATATCTACATCATATAAGTTTTCTAAAGTACCAATACTTTCTTCAAGTCCATATATACCTGAATGAGTTAGTTTATCACTTTTATTAGATGTTTTAAGAGGAACATAATAGTCTCTAGGAGTATTAACCATAAGAACTTGATGAGTCTTAGGATTTATACTAAGTAAAATATTAACATCAGTTCTAGCTTTAGATCCAACTTTACCAGAAGTATCAATACCACTTATATAAACAGTAAATGTATCCTTAGTAACATCTTTATTACTAGTTTCTGCTTTTACATAATTAACAATGTCAAATGAATATATTAATTTTAAATTATTATAATTCTCTTCATATTCTTCTTTAACTATATCTTCATATGATTTACTCATAAATATCGCATCTGTCTTAGATTCACTTATATAAGTAATTAAATCTTCGAGATTATCTTTAGAATCTAATGTATATTCTAAATTAACATCTTTATCAAACTTATCTAAAGCTGTCTGATTATCTTTTTCATTTTCCATATGAAGGTAAGTTATCGTCTTACCACTTAAATCTTTTATATCATCATAATGTGAGTTTACATTAACATATACTCCATAAGTTTCTACCCTATAACCAGTATCAGTAATCTTATTTAATAAATCAAAAGCTTTCGTACCATATATACAAAATAATGATTCTACTATCATTACAATAATAGTTAAAATCATAAATATATTTTTAATCCAATGTCTTAATTTACTATTAACAACTAAAAGAATAATAACTGTATATACAATACTAACTAATATAAAAGGAATTAATTGATATAAAGTAAATACTTCTTTAATAATTGTATAACCAAAAGTAAATACTGTTAAAACTATAAATAAAAATACCATTATTTTATAAATAATAGGATTCAAATGTCTTTTAACCTTTTTCTTTTTCTTAGGTTTGTTATTCATAAAAAACACCTCATCAATTAATTCTATCACATTAAGAAAAATAAAAAAAAGTTATGTGTAAACATAACTTCTTCTTTTACATATTATTTTGTTTATTATATTCAATTCTATTTCTAATTCCTTTAAATATTTCACTAATAAATATAATTACTAAAGAAAGAACAAATAAACTAATAATCTCTTTAGGTGCTAAGAAAGTAACTTTAAACATCTTAGCAAGGAATGGTACATTAGTAATTAATAATTCAAGTAATATAGAAGATATAATTGTAAATACAACTAATGGATTATCAAAGATATTAATTTTTAAAATACTATTCTTTTCAGATTTACAATTTAATACATGAACATTTTGAATGAATACCATTAGCATTACAACAGCACTTCTAGCTTTTAAAATATCCATATCAATACTATTTAAATAGAACCATAAAGCATTAACAGTCATACTAATTGCAAGCCCATAAACTAATACTTCTATAAACATTTCTTTATCAAATAAACTTTCTTTAGTACTTCTAGGTTTATCATCCATTATATTATTTAAACTTCTTTCAAATGAAAGTGCTATATCTTGAAGTCCATCAGTTACTAGATTTAACCATAAAAGTTGAATAGCAAGTAAAGGTATTTCTAAAACAGCTACAATTGATGATAAGAAGAATACAATCTCAGATAATCCACATGATATTAAGAATAATGTAATCTTTCTTATATTAGCATAAGCTACTCTACCTTCTTTAATACCATTAACAATTGAAGTAAAATCATCATCTACTATAATCATACTTGCGGTATCTTTAGCAACATCAGTACCACTACCCATAGATATACCAATATTAGCAGCTTTAATAGCAGGAGCATCATTTACTCCATCTCCAGTAACTGCAACAAACTCACCTTGTCTTTTTAAACTTTCAACTATATTTAATTTATCAGTTGGAGTAACTCTTGAAAAAACTCTCTTAGTTTTAACAACATCATCAAAGTATTTTTCACCTAACTTAAATGCTTCTTCAAGTTCAAGACCAGTAATAACTTCATCTCTTGATTTACAAATATTTAATGAACTTGCAATTGAATAACTAGTATTAGGATGATCTCCAGTAATCATAAGCACTTTAATACCAGCTCTTAAACATTCATTAATTGAATATTTAGCTTCTTCTCTAACTGGATCAATAAAACCAACCATACCAATAAAATCTAACTTTTCAATTGAATCAACACTATCTACTTTTCCATCACAAACAGCAATAACTCTATAACCATCATTAGTTAAGTAATCATTTTGTTCAATTAACTTTTTACTCTTCTTAGAAAATTCCATCATCTTTTCTAAAGATCCTTTAGCAGTACATCTAAGTTCACCATTTTCTCTATAAAAGATTGCCGAATATTGATTTTCAGATTCATATGGAATTACTTTTTCAATTTTAATATCAAGTTTTGCATCTATCTTTTCTCTTAATACAAGGAATGCAATATCAATTGAATCTCCTTGAAATGTAACATTTTTTTTAAAAGTAGCTTCATTATTATAAGAACATAATGCAACTAATCTTTCTACTTCATCATATTTTTTAGAAAATGCATTAGTAATAGTACCTTCTACATCATAACCAGTACCACTTATTTCAAATTCTTCCCCACTAGGTAAAATAATCTTTTTAGCAGTTTGTTCATTAACAGTTAAAGTACCAGTTTTATCACTAGCTATAACTGTACAACTACCAAGTGATTCTACTGAATTAAGTTTTTTAACTATAACATTTTCTTTAGACATTCTTCTACTAGCAATTGTTAAAGCCATTGTTTGAGCAAGTGCTAATCCTTCAGGTAAAGCTGAAACAGATAAAGCAATAACTGAAAGTATTATATCTTTAGGATCTTCTCCTTTTAAGAAAAGTATTGCAGTAGTAATAACAGCAATTACTAAAATAATAATACTAATTTGTTTAGAAAACTTTTCCATTCTTATTGTTAAAGGAGACTTTTCTTCTTCAGTTTCTTCAACCTTTTTAGCAATCGCGCCAAGTTCAGTTTCAAGTGAAGTAGCAGTAACAACAACAGTAGCTCTACCAGACATTACAGAAGTACCAGCATAAACCATATTATGTCTCTCAGCAAGTACAGCTTTTTCTTCAATTAATTTATTATTCTTTTCAACAGATAAAGATTCACCAGTTAAACTCGATTCATTAACAAGTAAATTTGATGATTCTACTACTCTTGCATCAGCAGTAATTCTTACTCCACTTTCAAGATATACAATATCACCAACTACTAAATCTTCTGAATTAATTTCTATCTTTTTACCATCTCTTAAAACTAAAGCTTTAGTAATAATCATCTTTTGTAATGCATCAGCAGCATCAATTGCTTTTGATTCTTCAACTACACCAATAATTACGTCTACTATTACAATACCTAAAATAACACATGCATCTAAACTTTCTCCAATTAAAAAAGAAAATAATGCAGTTAATAATAAAATAATAGTTAAAGCAGCAGTTAATTCTTCAAAAATCATTTTAAATATACTTTTTCTCTTTTTAAAAGTTAATACATTTTTACCATTTTCTTGAAGTCTATTATTAGCTTCCCTTGATGTTAAACCTTTTTCACTAGATTTTACTAATTCAAATATTTCTTTTAACTCTTTATTATACATAACATCACCATAATAATTATATACATAAATATTAAAAAAATCACTTCATTAGAAGTGATTTTATATTAAATATTATCTCTATCTCTTAAGAATGGTGGAATATCATATTCATCATCAATTACACTCATTGGTTTTACTGGTTGAACAGTTTCTTCAACTTGGTAACTTGAAGTTTGAGGTTCCATTGTTCCTAAGTTATCTTCATATCCAGTTGCAATAACTGTAACAATAACTTCATCATTTAGTGATTCATTAATTACAGCACCAAATATAATATTAATATCAGTTGAAGCAGCTTCTCTTACAACTTCAGCAGCATCTTCAGCTTCAAATAATGTAAGTGTTTTACCACCAGTTACATTAATAATTGCATCAGTAGCACCTACAATTGAAGTTTCAAGAAGTGGACTTGATACTGCTTGTTGAGCTGCTTTAATAGCTCTATCTTCACCAGTTCCAAGACCAATACCAATTAACGCATTTCCACGTTTTTCCATAATTGCTCTAACATCTGCAAAGTCTAGGTTTACTAAACCTGATACAGCAATAAGGTCTGAAATTGATTGAACACCTCTATGTAATACATTATCTACTTCACTAAATGCATCTAACATAGGTGTAGATTTATCAATAATATCTCTTAATCTATCATTTGGAATAACAATTAAAGTATCAACATGTTTTCTTAATTCATCAACACCGATAATTGCTTGTTCCATTCTTCTTTTACCTTCGAATTTAAATGGTTTAGTAACAATACCAACTGTTAAAGCTCCAATATCTTGTGCAATTTCTGCAATAATTGGAGAAGCACCAGTTCCAGTACCTCCACCCATACCACAAGTAACGAAGATCATATCAGCTCCATCTAAAGCTGCTCTAATTTCATCTTTAGATTCTTCAGCTGCTTCTCTTCCTATTTCTGGGTTAGCTCCTGCTCCAAGTCCATTAGTAAGTTTTTCACCAATTTGTAGTTTAACTTGTGCTGGAGAAGCATCTAATACTTGTTTATCAGTATTTGCAACGATAAATTCAACACCCTTAACTCCTGCTTTAATCATTCTGTTAACAGCATTACATCCACCGCCACCAACACCAATAACTTTAATCTTAGCGATTTGATTCATTTCTAATCCGTTATTCATAATTTCACTCCTTAATTATCAAAGAAAATTCCAAATACTTTTCCTAGTACAGAATCCCCTAAATTAATTCTTTTTTCGCCTCCACCACAAATAATGTCAATTTCATCTTGAGTAAATGTTGAAAAATCCCTATCTCTTAACTTAAGTTTATAATCAAAAAACTTAATCATACCGATAGCTGTGGCGTATTCATTACTACGTGCACCTATAACCATTATCTTTCCAGCATTTGCTTTGGTTCCAAATACACTTTCTACTTCTAAAGGAAAGTCACGAGTTTCACTCAATCCTCCACTTATAATTATATAACTAATTTCTTTCTTTGTTAAGTAGTTAATTTCGTTTTTGGCCATGTTTAAAATCTCTCTTAAACGGCTCATAACTACTTCAGTTAGTTCTTTTTGATTAATTGTAATCTTTTGACCTAAAGTATTAACTAAAGTTTGTTTTTCAGATTCTCTTGCATTCTTCTTATTAGCAAGTGCTAACTTTTTCTTTAAATCACTAGCTTGTTCAGGTGTAACTTTATAAATAAATGAAATATCATTATCTACATTCTTTCCACCAACACCAATTACTAAGTTATTAACAATAATACCTTTATTAAATACAGATATCTTTGTAGTATCATATCCAATATCTATAACAATACCAGTTTCAGTATCAGTAGAAACATTTTTATGTGCCCAGTAAGTACCAATACTTGGTATCATTACATCAACAACTTCTACTCCAACCTTTTCTAAACATTTAGCAGTTGTATAAATTTCTCTTTTAGGTACTGATACTATTACACTCTTAACAGATAACTTAGAACCCTTCATTTCTTTAGGATTTCCTACCTTAACTCCATCCACCTTAAATGATATTGGAACAACAGTAACTAAATCATTACCTTTATGAATATTATCACCAACTGATTGTTTTAATACTCTAGTAATATCACCAACTGAAATTTCTTTATCATCACTTGTAATAGTAATTGATCCTTCACCAACTTTAAAATCAGCTGAATCCTCGTTTACTGTAACAAGTGCTTTAGATATTTTGGCGCCTAACATTTCTTCTGCTTTCTTAAGAAGCTTTTTTAAAGCATAACCTGTTTCTTCAGGTTCACAAATTGCACCTTTTTTAACACCACGAGATTCTTCACTTAATGCACATAGAATATTAAGTCTCTCACCTAATATCTCAGCAACAACAAGTTTAATTTTTTCTCCACCAATATCAATTGATGCAATAATTTCTCTCATGTCTAAGCACCTTCCATATCTTTACGTAATTATACTATAATATTCCTTAAAATAAAAGATAAACTCAATGTATTTGGGTTATGTATACAACGTATACGTGTTATAATGTAAATGGTGAATGTTATGAAAAATAGTTTAGCTATTATACTAAATAAAACAATTAGTTTAGGTTGTAAAATATTAAAACCTATTTTAAAGAAAGATGGTTCAGTTACTCCAGGGTACTATGCATCTAAATTAAATAAGAATATACTTGATGAATTAGAATATCCAAACTTAAGAATTGGTGTTACTGGTTCTTCAGGAAAAGGAACAACTACTAAGTTAATTGCACATGTTCTAAAGGAAAATGGATATAAAGTAGTATGGAATGAAAATGGTTCTAACCTATTTAATGCAGCAGCTACTCTTCTTTTAAACAACTCAGGAACATTTAATAAAAGAATTAAAGCAGATGTTGTTTTAATGGAACTAGATGAAAGTTATGTTAATAAAGTATTTCATAAAAATAAATTAACTCATTTAGTAATTACTAATTTAACTAGAGATCAAGTAGCTAGAAATGGTTCTCCTGAAGTAGTATATAAAAAAATACTTAATGCTCTAGATGGTGAAACTGAACTTATCATTAATGGAGATGATATTTTAGTTAATAAATTTTCTCTAGATCATAAAGGAAAGCTAGTTAAATATGGAATTGGTAAAACAAAGAATGATACTAAAGAACCTACTATCCCAGTAGATGGAGTTTATTGTCCAAAGTGTCATAGTAAAATTAAATATAATTACTATCACTATGGTCATTTAGGAGATTATAAATGTCCTAAGTGTTCTTTTGAAAGAGGACCTATCAAATATGAAACAACTAATGTTAATTTACTTTCAAGAACTATTAAAATAAACAATAATAAAGTAAATATTAATTCAAGTTTTATGTTTAGTGCTTATGCTTTTACAGCAGCCTATTCTCTACTTAAAGAACTAGGACTTACTGATACACAAATAATAAATTCATTTAATACTTATTCATCTAAACTTGAAGAATTTCCATATTTAGGTAAAAGAAGAATTGAAATGTTAGATTCTAAACACGAAAATAACTTAAGTTATGAATCTAGTCTTTCCTATATTAAAGAAATGCCAGGAGATAAAACAGTTATAATTGGATTTGATAATGTATCAAGAAGATATAACTTTAATGATTTATCTTGGTTATATGATATAAACTTTAGTGTTCTAAATGATAAATCAATTGATAAAATATATATAATTGGTAAATTTAAATATGATGTATATTCATGTTTAATTCATAATAAAGTTAATAAAAAGAAAATAATTCTTGTAGATGATTATAAAAATAATCTACTTAAGAAAATTAAAAATAATTCTAAAGGTAATATTTATTCAATGGTATTTGTTGATACAATGGAACCTATTCTTAAATCACTTAAGGAGGTTAAATAATGAAATCAATTAAAATATTACACCTTTACTATGATCTAATGAATCTATCTGGTGAAGATGGAAACATGGTAGCTATCAAAGACTTTCTTGATAATGAAGGATGTAAATATCAAATAGATAAATTATCTTTAAATGATAAAATAGATTTTAATAAATATAGTTTTATATATATCGGCGATGGTTCAAGAGAAGCTCAAGAACTAGCAAGACAAGATATTTTAAAATATAAATATCAATTAAAAAAAGTATTTAAAGATAAACTTATCTTAGCAACTGGTAACTCATTTGAACTATTCGGTTCATCAATAGATAATAAAGAATGTCTTAATCTATTACCATTTAAAACTTTATATTTAAAAGACTATGTTGTAGAAGAAAAAATCGTAGATACAGACTTTTTTAATAAACCAGTAATTGCTTTTGTTAATAGAAATAGTGAAGCTAAAATAAAAAGTAATTACTTCTTAAATAAAGATGGTATACATACAGATAACTTCTATGGAACTTACTTTTTAGGTCCACTTCTAATAAGAAACCCTTATTTATTAAATAGATTTATGGAACTTCTATTTAAAAAGAATGATATGAAAATTACAAGTGACTATAAAAATGTAGATATCCTAGCATATAATGAATATTTAAAAAATTATAAAAAATAAGAACTTCAATTGAAGTTCTTTTTTAATCTATTCCCCTAAAGAATATCCAAGGAGTAATACTATTAACCTTAGCTATTAAACTTGTTGGAAACATCTTAACCAAATTATTAATTTTAAGAATAGTATCATTATATTCTTTTCTTAAAACTTCGATTCTATTAAAAGAATCATTAAAAGCTTTATTCCATTCTTCGTTATTTAATTTAGCAAGAATCATATCAATAACTTTATTAATATCATAATATGAATTAATAACATCCTCAGTACTTACTTTAGTTTGATAACTTTGAGTAAGAGCAGCAACTTGTTGTTTAGTTCGATCATCTAAATATTGACTTGCTACATCATTTAATTGTCCTAAAAGATTAATTCTTATATTGATCTCTTTTATTATATTAGCCCAAGTATTAGTTGCCTTATTTTTATTTATCATAAGTTTATTATAAGAATTACAATAAATAAAAGTTAATAAAGAAACTACTAAAGCAATTACAACTATATTAATTATAATTTCCATAATCACACTACCTTACTGGATCATATCCACCCTTAGAGAATGGATTACACCTTAATATTCTTTTTATTCCCATAAATGTACCCTTTAATGCACCATACTTTATAATAGCTTGCTTAGTATATTCAGAACATGTTGGAGTAAACTTACAAACACTATGTGTACTAAGTGGTGCTTTTTGATAAATTTCAATTAATTTAATTAGTATCTTTTTCATTCTTTTTCTTCTTCTCTTTATAATCTAATGTTTTTGAATCATTATTCTCTTCATTTAGCATCTTTATATGAGTTTTTAATAACATATCATGTAATCCTTTACCATCTTCTCTAAAGACCACAATTGCATACATAAATACTAAATAAAATGATGATACTCCAGTTATATAATTATAAACGTTCGAATAATTCTTAAAGCTTAATGTTAAAGCTAGGATTGAATTAATTATTGAAAAACAAATTGTAGAAGTAAATAAACTTCTAATTAAGAAAGTATTTAAACTAGGTAATTTATCCTTCTCATCAACAACAAATAGTTTAAATATCTTTTTACCTAAAGTTTGTCCTTTTAATACAAATTGAAGAACTCCAAAATATAAAATAGTAATTACTAATTCTAATATAAATCTTCCTAAATTAAGTTTATTTGCTTTATAATCAGATTCCCTAGCATAATCCTTTGTATAATCAAATAACTCTTCATTTAATTTTTCTTTTTCAACTTCTTCATTTAAATGTTTTTCTACTACTAAAGAAAGATTTGGATACTTATTCTTAATTTCATTAAATTCATCTTCATTAATAATCTTATCTTCTAAATATTTATCATTGCTTTTAGTAATTTCAATATATTCATTAACTACATCAGTATAACTTTTATTTAACTCTTTAATTTTCTTATCATTAAAGAAAGGAATAGTACTTACAACCAATGTTAAAATAAGTCCTAATAAAAGAACATCTATTAAATAAGCAAACGTTCTAAAGAATACTTTTTTCATTCTATCACCTGTTTAAATTATACAATTATTTTGAAACAATTGAAATATTAAAGTTTTTATTGTATTATGTTTCTAGGTGATAAATATGAATTTTGAATTAGTTATACAATATGTAATTATTATTGCAATATTACTTATAATTGCACTAGTAATAGTTAAATTAAACCATAAAGATTTTAATATGGATGTTAATAAACTAGTTAAATGTCTTGGAGGAAAAGATAACATTCTTGATTCAGAAACAACAATGTCTAGATTTAAAGTTACTTTAAAAGATGTTTCTCTTGCTGATAAAGATGGATTATCAAAACTTGGTGCTCAAGGTATCGTAGAAATAGATAATCAATTAAAAATTATATTAGGACCTAATTCAAAACAATTAAAAAGATATATTAAAGAAATTAAAAAATAGAAGTTTAATAACTTCTATTTTTTTATACTAATTTAATTTTAATAATTTTCTTTTTACCTTTTTGTAAAACAAATTCTTCCTTTTCAATCTCAGCTTTTGGATCAGTTACTTTTTCATTATCAACTGATACTCCACCTTGTTCTACAAGTCTTCTAGCTTCACTCTTAGATGGACATAACTCAGCAGCAATCATAATATCTAAGATATTCTTAGATTCAGTATGTACTTCAGTTGCTTCTAAATCTTCAGTAGATCCACCAAATAATGCTTCACTCTTAGCTTTAGCTTTATTAGCTTCTTCTTCACCATGTAATTCTTTAATGAATTCATAAGCTAAAGTTTTTTGAGCTAATCTTAATTCTGGTTTTTCCATATGTTTAGCCATTAAATCTTCAATTTCTTCTTTTGTTAAGAATGTAAATACTTTTAAGTATTCTTCAACTTTAGTATCACTAGAGTTGATTAAGTATTGGTAAATATCATATGCAGAAGTTTTATTAATATCTAACCATAAAGCATTTCCTTCAGACTTACCAAATTTATTACCATTAGCATCTAAGATTAATGGCATAGTAAATGCATAAGCTTCTTTTCCTAACATTTTACCAATTAATTCAACACCAGTAGTAATATTACCCCATTGGTCAGATCCAGCTGCTTGCATTATACAATTTTTTTCTTTATATAAATGAACAAAATCATATCCTTGTAATAATGTATAAGAAAATTCTGCATATGTAATACCAGTTTCTAATCTTCTAGAAATAATATCTTTATTTAACATATAGTTAACATTAACATATTTACCTACATCTCTTAAAAAATCAATAAATGTAAAATCTTTAATCCAATCATAGTTATTAACTACTTCAACATCATTATTAAATAAACTTAATACTTGTTTCTTTATACCTTCGATATTAGATTCTACTACACTCTTATCAATTATTTCTCTTTCTGCAGTAGGTCTTGGATCTCCAATTAAAGCAGTAGCTCCACCTACTAAAAGAATTGGATGATGTCCATATTTCATTAATCTTTTTGCTGTTAAAAGAGATGAATAGTGTCCAATATGAAGTGAATCAGCCGTAGGATCAGTTCCCCAGTAGAAAGTCATTCCACCTTCATTTAATTTTTTTTCGAAGTCTTCATTATTAGTCATATCTTTAATAAGACCTCTGTACATTAAATCTTCATAACATGTCATTGCCATATATAATCCTTCTTTCTAATAAAAAAAGACCATGACATAGGAACGAATAACTCGTGGTACCATCCTACTTCATGATCTTTATAATCATCTTTAATTCTTAACGCGAATACACGGTTTGACTCCAGGGTTGTAAAGCCTTTCTTCATCAATTGAGTTAATTATAAAATAATAATTAAATTCCGTCAACATTTAATTTTTTATTGTAATGATTTATAAATGTTTGCTGCTGATATAATCAATGAAGACATATCTAAAACTTTAATTTTTTCCATTGAAGAAACCTTATCATTCTTCTTAGCATTAGTTTTTATATCATTAGCTAAATCTAAACAATCATAATTATATTTATTATCACTCGTAACTATTTCAATAAAGAATACATTTCCTTCTTCACCACTTGTAAAAGCATATAATCTATTATTCAAATCTTTACTTGTTTCAGCTACTAAGAATGCATTATCTCCTAAAATAATTTCTTTAATATTACCTACATATAAACCAGAGTTTTCTAAGGTTGCTTTTACACTTGCTTTAGCATTAGCAACATCTTCATAGTTACCTTCAAGTGGTTTTAAAAATATTCTAAATGAATCATTTGTATCATAAACAAGTAATCCATCAGAAGTTTTATCATAATAATAATTTGTTGGTACTTTAAAAATATAACCACCTGCATTAGTTTCATTATTCTTACCATCACTTACTCTAGCAGAAGTATTTTGATTTGCATTTACATTACTTTGATTAGAATAAACTGTTTTAGAAAAACTAGTAGCCCCAAAACCAATACCAATTAAAAACATTACTACAAATAAAATTAATGCTAGATTAAAAGGAATAGTTTTACTACCAAAATTAATCTTAATCATTCTTTTAGTCTTTTTATCTATATTATTTTCTACCTTTAAAGTAACAGGATCATCTACTAAAACTTCGATATCACTATCAGGAACAGTCTCACCTTTATTTATATTAGTATCTACTACTGTTTGAGGTTTATCAGGAATACTAATATTAACATTATCTTCTACCTTTTTTTCAGTAGAAGTAGTATTCTCAACAGGTTGTACAGGAATATTTTGTACTTCAGAAATAGGAATAACACTACTCAAATCAGGTGGATCTATATTAATACCTTGAGGAGGTGTTGATGCACTAACTTGTGTACTATTAACATTTTCATTCATACTAAATACTTCCCTTCTATCATAATTATACTTTAAGGAATACCTATATTCAATACAAGTAATCACAAAAAAAGAAGCAATTAAGCTTCTAATTTTTTAGATACTTCTTTAAGTACAACTGCTAATTTTTTCTTTAATTCAACTAAAGATTTTTCAACTTTTGGTTTGTTTTCTTCAATAGCAGCAGCAATTACTTTATCAGCTTTAGCTTGAAGTTCTTTTACTTTTTCATAAGCTAATTCTTGAGCTTTTTCTGAATCCATATTAGCTAGTTGATCTTTTAAATTATAGTATTCATCATATAATTTTGTTTTTAAAGCTTCAAAATCAATATTCTTTGCTTTTTCAAAAGTTTCTCCAGCTTTTTCTTTTAATAATTTTCTGTTTTCTTCACCAGTTCTTGGTGTGAATAAAGCTCCAATTACAACTCCAACACCAACACCTAAAAGTAAATCTTTAAAACTTCCACGTTTACCCATTTTTATTTCCTTCCTTTCAATATTTCATCTAATTCAATTTCTTCTGCACTAGTTTCTTTTTTTGATGGTATCTTAGAAAGTACACTATCAAAAACATCAACTAATCTTTTAGCAACACCATTAACACTCTTGTCAATCTTTCTTATTACCGAGAATAAACCATTAACTGTATTTACTTTATCAATGATGTTATCAACAAGTAATCTTACATCATCTAAGATTCCAATTACTTTTACGATTAAAACGATAAGAGCAATAAGTAAACAAGCAATTAAACAATCTATTACGATTGGTAATACTGTACTTAACATTTCCATTTAATTACTCCCTTTCATCTGTTTTATACATTGAATCTATTAAATTGAAAAGATCAGTTTCAATTGTGTCATCAAGACTTTCTTTTACACTCTCTTTTCTAGGTTCAGCCTTTATTTCTACTTTTTCATCTTCATAATCATCAGGTTCACTACTAAAATAATCTTCACCATAATCTTTAGTATTATACTCATTAGATTCAGCTTCATTAATTAAATCTGATATATCAAGTTTAGGAGAAGTTTTATCTTCTTTAATTTCTTGTATTTCTTCTTCAACTAAATTATCATTATTAATTTCTACTTCTCTAGTATCAAAATCATCAAATTCTGAAACAGGTTCAACTTTTTCATTTTCAATTTGTTTTTTATTCTCTTGAATTAATTTTTCAGTTAAAGTTTCATTTGATTCTTCATATTTAACTGGTTCAGGAATAGCTTCATCAGCATAGCTTACAGGACCAAACATTCTTTCTCTTACTTGATCAATTTGAACAGGCTTATTCTTTTCAACTATCTCTTCAGGTTTATAATTCTTATCAATTATTCCATATACTGGACTAATAATTGGAGTTACTGAAAATGGTTTCTTTTCAGAATGTTTAGCTTCATCTAATAATTTTCTATAATCTTTTTGTTCATGAACAACTTCTTTTTTAGGAGGAAGCTCATATTTACTTCTTTGATTTGGAACCTCATGATGTACTTCATGATGAACTTCACGAGGAATTTCTCTTTGAATAGTCTCTCTATGAGCAACTGAACGCTCTTGAATGTGTTCAACAGGAATTTCTCTTTTAACTTCATGAACTTCTTCTTTAGGTTCATCATATAAATCAAAATTATTCATTCCAGAACGAGTTCTAGTAACTGGTTCATAATTATCAATAGAAAAATTATTTTTTTCTTCTTTTGAATAATCAACTTTTACTTCTTTTATTGTATCTTCTTCTTTATCAAACTCTACAAAACTAGCTTTCTTTTTTGGCTTTTTAGGCTCACGTTTTGGTAATTGTTCAATAGTATCATCATCTTCAGTTTCGTCAAATAAAATACCTTTAACCTTGTCTAATAATCCCATAATGATTCTCCTTTACCTTATAACTTCACTGTCGTATTTTTCATCTTCTTGATAAGTGTCATCAATTTGCAATAATGATGAACTATCATCTTTTATTTCAAAAACATTTACTTCTTCTTCTACAGAAGATAAATCTTTACCAATCATATTTTCAATAATGCTTTTATTATATTTAATCGTAGTAGTTATAGTTAAAGCATTAGCTATAGCTTCATTAATATCTTGTTTTTTTACATATACCTCAACTTTAGCATAATTATATTCAACATTAACTAAATATGAATTCTTTTCTTTATAATAAACATTAATAATTCCTTTTTTGTCATCATTAGTAAAAACTGAACTTAAATAAGCATCTTCCTCATTATAATCTAAAGATTCCCCAGCAAAATATCTTACTAAATCAACATATAAATAATATGTATAACCATTGCTCTTAATAATTTCATTATATTCATCTTTATAAGAAACAGTCATACCATTTGGTAAATAATACTTAAATCCTTTATTATTATGATTGTATATAACAAACTTACTTTTAAGTATTTCATCAGTAATTTTTTCAACTGATGCATTTTGTACATTTACACAACCTGTTGTTACAATTAACATAGTAAGGATTAATATAAGTTTTTTTCTCATAAAACACCTACTCTTCTAGATAATTATAACAAACTTTATTTATTTTTTAAACAATATTTATATACACTCCTACAATAATTATTATAACACAGTAAATAAAAAGAATAGTTAAATTTGACTATTCTTTTACAGCATCTAAATAATTGATTTTTTCACCCTTACTAGCAAACTTTTCTTCATATTCAGTTTCAAAGTTTTCAATTGTCTCACTATGTAAATCTAACGAACAATTGTGAATAGTATAACCATACTCACTTAAAGATACAATTGATGAAGCAAATAATCCGATATTATCAGTTTTTTGAATAATATGAGGTTTCCCTTTAAAAATAGAATCATATATTTCTAAAAAGAATGATGAAGTAAGTCTTCTTTTAGAATGTCTACTCTTTGGCCATGGATCAGAAAAATTTAAAAATATTGTATCAATTTCTTTGTCAAATACATTTTTTAAATTTTGAGCATCCATATGAATCAATTTTAAATTTGGTAGATCTAACTTTTCAAGTTTTTGAACAGCTCTCACTTGTACAGATTCATATTTTTCTAAACCAATATAATTATTTTTTGGATGATTAAGGGCATTTTGAATAATAAAATTACCTTTTCCCATTCCAATTTCTAAATATATAGGATTATCATTATTAAATAGTTTATTAAAATTACCTTTATGCTTTTCAGGTTCAAGAATAATATATTTACTAGTATTAACAGTATCTAAAGCATTTTTTACTTTTCTTAATCTCATAGTAAACAGTCCTTTCAAGTAAAAATGATTATATCAATTAACAATAAAAAAAGAAAGCAAAAACTTTCTTTTTAAATAAATTCTTAATTATTAAATTAACTATTAGCTTCTGCAACTGCGCCTGCACAACTCTCACTTGTTACATCAGTAACACAATTAACACAAACAGCTCCAGCACTATTTTCAGCGTCCTTAACTAAACCAGCACTTGCACTAAATAACCATTTAATAAATGTTGGAATAAAGAAAATAATAACACCCGCTAAAGCTCTTCTTCCTAACTTAATTGCTTGCTTTTTAATATCTTCATCTTTTTCTGAAATAACAGCTTTTCCAAAGTCCATCATTCCCATAACAATTATAATAACTGGAATAGCAATTTTAAAAATTAAAACCAAATATCCAACAAATTGTAATAATGGTGCAGCATGTGTACAAAAAGTACCTATGTCTAAAATCATATTAATTCCTCTTTTCTAAACTTATTATATATTTTTATACTTAACTATGTCAACAAAAAAATATAGTATTGACACAATATAAAATTAAATATTAAAGCCAAGTTTCTTTAACAATTCATTTACCTCTCCACAATTTGTATCACGGTCGTTTAAAGGGGGTAAATTATCAAAAACTTTAACTCCAGTTTCTATTTCAAAATCATAAACTTCATCATCAGAAACAAAACTCATATTTAAAACAACTTTATCATTTTTTCTTTCAATAAAAACATTTTTATTTTTACGAATACATTTTGTTAATCTAATAAACGAAGGTTCAACTAAATAAACAATTGAATTACAATATTTGTCAGCTTCTGGAAAATCATTTAAATCAATAATAATCCCCGCAGAATCACTATTCTCTCTTAACACTTTTTCTAATTCAATTCTACTCATACAAGAAAATAGTTTATCACTTCTATAATAGATTAAATCTTGTCTATTCATTTCAACACCAATAGAAGGTATACCAGCAGCATTAAGTTGTCTAACCATCATATTAGTTAAAGTAGATGCACCTGCATGCATCGTTAAATTTGAAAGTCCAATAATCTTTTTACCAGCAGTTGATAAATTAACTGAAGTATTCTTTCCATCATTTAAATAAGTAGCAGTGCTAGAAGTTCCTGTTGAATAACTAATACTATCCTTTGGTTGATTTAAAATATATTCAACATTAGCAAGTGTATTAGGAGTATTATACAAAAATTTAATACCTTCAAGATTTCTTGAAAAATTATAAATACCATTTTTTACTAGATTAGCTAAATAATCATTTGAATTAACAACTGGAGTATCATTTAAAAGTAATATAACTCTACTAACATCAACTTGATGAGCAAATTTTTCCATAACTTCATTACTTGTGTAATTTTGTATCGAAGTAACATCAATAATTAATTTATCAAAATATAAATTAACAAATTTACTTAATAATTCAGAAACTTCAAATTGCCCTTCAATTTTCTTTATAACATCAACATCTAATTGATCTAATATTGCTTTATTTTCATTTACTACAATTACATTCATAAAGTCAAACTCCTACCTAACTATCAAAACTATGAAACACTTAAAAATTCATCATTTGGATATGCAATATTTTTTGTTTGTCCGGATACAAAAAAATTAAAATGAACACCAATAATATTAATTATATCTATATCTATACTAAAAAAAGTAGCTACAAAGTAAGATGATAAACCCAAGGCAGTTGAATCACTAGAATAATCATCGCCATAACTATTATGACCATGTTGCTTTAATCTAATAACACAATAATTTGAATCTTTTGTATCATACCTATTACTAAAAGGATTATCCATTACATAACCAACATCACCAGTTACACCCATAACACTATTTTTAAATTTTTCATTTCTATAAGTGTCACTTTTAACTAATGATTTAGCAACTAAACTGCATCTACCTTTTGAATTATAATTAATATTTTTCATTTTTTCTTTTATTTCAGTTAAAACAGGACCAGAAGAAGAATAAGCATACTTATTATTTTCTGATCCTGGTCCATTAAATTTTTCTAAAGTATCAATTATTGTATCTTTTACAGTAAAAGCTTTAGCATAATTAACTGAAAAAGCTAAATAACCTGTAAAAACAATAATAAAAACAATTACAATCACAAATATCCAAGTCGCACCAATCGCTTCTCTCATTAATTAAAACTAATTCCTATTCTGTGATTATTTATAAATCAATTAATTATTTAAACCTTTTTGATTATTTGGACATTTTAAACCAGTAATTTCTGTTCCAGCATCATTAAAATAATTGCATGTACATGTTGATGCACCTGTTGGACAATTACAAGCATGTGCTTGTGAACAATAAGTATTCCTTTGAATATTATTTTGTATTGATGGCCAAACAAATTGACGGAATAATAAAGCAATTGCTGCAATTGCTACTACTGCTATAGCAGTCATACTTAATTCGCCTGTTGCGTCTTTCATAAATTAACATCTCTCCTTTATTCTATATATAATTATATATTAAAATAATTTTATATTATTTTCAATAGAAATATAATTTTTTTTAATTTTTTTACCATGGATAATTATCTTGCGGATAAAGAATAGGATTTGTTGTTCCAACTACATTAAATCTAAATATATCACCAAATATAGGTAATGAAAAACTAAAAAACATATATACATCATAA
>JAFSVF010000003.1 GCA_017450205.1 Bacilli bacterium
TGACATATTTGTTACTTTTGATGTATTAAATAGATTTAAATTCACATTTTCTAATGCTGCACATCTGTCAAACATATATGACATATTTGTTACTTTTGATGTATTAAATGAATTTAAATTCACATTTTTTAATGATGTACATCCGCTAAACATCCACGACATATTTGTTACATTTGATGTATCAAAGTTAGCTAAATTGAATTCCTTGATCAACTTACACCCTCTAAACATATCTGACATATTTGTTACTTTTGATGTATCAAAATGTGAAGTATCTATAAAATCAACTTTTTCTAATCCGCTTAACATGCTACTCATATTCGTTACTTTGGATGTATCAAAATTTGATACATCTAATGACATTATACTGTTACATCCGCTAAACATACCCCTCATAGAAGTTACATTACTTGTAACCCATTTACTAACATCAAGTTCTTTTAAACTCCAACACCAATTAAACATATCCGAAAAACTAGTAGCATTTCGTGTGTCCCAATTAGAAACATCAAGAGTTTCTAATTTACCACAAGACATGAACATATCATAAAAAGATGATACTTTTGATGTATTCCATTTGCTAACATCAAGTTTTTTTAAATTTCTACAATATGCAAACATATAACCCATATTTGTTGCTTTTGATGTATCCCAATTTGAAACATCTATATACTCAATATATTCACAATAAAAAAACATACTACTAAAATCTTTTATATTGCTAGTATCTATTTTTTCAATACCTTTTATATTCTTAATTTTCATTGCATAACTTGCGCCGCCTATACGGTTATACCCGACACCACAAAATAGACTTCCAACCTCAGTTAATTTTGCTTTTTCAAAACTTGTTAAATCAACCTCAGTTAATTCTACGGCATAAGCAAACATACCACTTATATTTTTTAAACTTGATAAATCAATATTACCGAAATTAATTTCAACTAATTTTCTACAATCTAAGAACATTCCTTCCATACTAGTAACATTTGACGTATTTAATGAACTTAAATCTATGGTTTCTAGACTTCTATTACCGCAAAACATATAATTCATATTTGTTACTAAAGATGAATTTAATTGGCTTAGATCTATTTCTATTAATCTACTATAGTCATAAAATAAATCAGATGAATCCGGATTCATGTAAATATCATAAGGGGTATCTGAATAATAATATAATGTATCACCATCTTTCCAAGCCCATACTTTATATAAAGAAGTATCTGATGAAATAACAATTGAATCTTCTGGATAATTACCGCTGAAATCTCTTACAATTCTTTTTAATTCTTTTACGTCATAAGCAGAAGCAGAACCTTCAAACAAAATTTTAACTTTTTTATTTATATTACGCCCCACATCTAATAAAGCACTATTCTTTATTTTAAACTCAGAATTATCAATTATTTTTTCTCCTTCACTACAGGAAGAACAATCAGAATGATTACACAAATACTCTGAAGTTAATTCTTCAGGATCAACTGAACTTTTATTTACAATTGAAGCTTCCATTTTAGATGTAGAATCACTATAATGATATGCTACTAAAGCTAATTCTTTATTAAACAAAGTTATATATGCATCTTCTGTTTCACTATTAATTAGTACCCATCCCTCAAAGCTTCCTGTATTTGAAAGTCCTAAATCCGTTTTAATATTATAGATTACACATGAAGATGTATTTATTGAACCATTAAGATCAACATCTTCAATCAACTGTTTATAAGATAAACTTACACTTTTATCTGCGAAGGACATAAAAGTTCTTCTTCTAGCTCCCTCTAGTGAATTTAATACTGCAGGAATTGCTATTAACATAATAATTGCAAGTATTACAATTACTGCAAGTAATTCAACTAAAGTAAAACCTTTTTCCTTTAATATCTTTTTTACTTTAAAAAACAACTTTAACATATAAACCTCACCTATACTAAATTTATTATAACAAAAAACAAAAAAAATCTATATACTTATAGATTTTTTTATATTTTTAAATAAACTTAAGTTATTTTTATATTTTTATGAACATGAATATAATTAATATATACTACTTCTTTAATAGTTAATACACCATTAGAGTATTCTAATATATTACTATAATCACTAATATTAGAATTATTAAATGCATTTTTAACTTCAATGGTATCATTTTTTACATCAATAAAATATTCATTTAGTGCATATGCTTTTGTAGAAAGATAAACTTAAAATTAATATACTTTTAATAACTAATTTCATATCAAACAACCCTATTTTGAAATTTTATAACATAGTTTCAAAATAAAAAAATACAAATCATTTATTTGTATTTTTATAATATTTACATATATCTTTTAATAAGCAATTATCACACTTAGGGTTTCTTGCAGTACATGTATATCTACCTAAAAGTAATAATTGATGATGTAGTCTTAACCACTTATCACTAGGAAAAGTTTTCATTAGTTTCTTTTCTACTTTTAATACATCATCGTTGTGAGATGCTAAACCTAATCTTTTAGAAACTCTATCTACATGAGTATCTACTGCAAATGCAGGAACATCAAATATGTTTGCTAATACTACATTAGCTGTTTTTCTACCTACTCCAGGTAAGCTTTCTAAATAAACTCTATCATTTGGAACATGACCAGAGTGATCATTAACTAATCTACTTGCTATTTCAATTAAGTATTCACTTCTTTTATTCATATTTCCAAGTGGTCTTATAATATTAGCAACTTCTTTTTTGTCAGCTTTAGCAAGAGAATTTATATCAAATTTACTCCAAAGAACTGGAGTGACCTCATTAACTCTTGCATCAGTACATTGTGCACTAAGAACTGTTGCAATTAATAATTCATAATCTTTAGTATAATTTAAACTACACTTAGGATTTGGAACCATTAAATCTAGTTTTTCATAAAAATCATTATTAATCTTCATCTACCCAGTTATAATCATATAAATCATTTTTAGAATTATTATTAGAATATTCAATCATTCCTTTATGAATATCATTAATTGATTTATATCCTTTTTCTTTCCATGCATTAAGAATAGATTCAATATACTTTAATGATTTAGCATTATTGTATACTGCTTCTTTTAATGCTTCTTTAATTAAGTCTGGTTCAAATTCTTTAAACCATTTATCTATAATACTTACTTCCATTGAACTAATTGGACGACCAAATTCTTCTTCAATTAATCCATAGATATCTATTTGACTTTTCTTTTTTATTCCAGTTGTTATATCTTGAGTAACATTTTGAATTAAATTATCTAAAGAAATAACTTCTCCAAGTTTACCATCTGCATTCTTTTCTACTTTAGATTCTATTAAACCTAATGTAACTAGTTTTTGGAAAGACTCTAGGATTTGTTCTTGTTTTAAATATGTAGTAAGTTCAATATTTTCTACATCTAGCATTGGTATTTCTTGGTTTGATAAATATATTAATAGAATTGTATCACTAAGTGATAAATTTAATTCAGTTGCTACTTTAAGAACAAAACTTTTAACAATAAAATCTTTTTGTTTTAAAGTTTTAAAAACAACTTCGTTCATATTATCACTCCCAATTCTTTTTTATATATTCTAACAATTCTTCCTTTTTATTATTTAAGTCTCCATTAAGGATATTTAACTCTATATCATTTAAGATTTTCTTAACTTTGACACCTGGTTCAATTTTAAGTAAATCTATTATATCATCACCTGAACAATTTATGTCATTTTTTGAGTATATTGGCATTAAAGAATACAAATTTGATACATGTGCTTCATTAATACCTAAGATTTCTCCTGCTATTACACATGGATATAATCCATATTGATATAAGACAATATTATCTATTATGCCATAGTCTACAATTTTTCTAATAGTTTGAATAAGAACATTTTCTGATTTACTAAAATTATAATTTTTACATTCTATTTGAGCCCAAATACCCTCACTTGAGATTGTATATTTAAAATTATCATTTATTTTAAGATTTAAAACTTTTTCTAAATCTAATTCTTTAATTAAATTAATACCTGTAATCTTATTTTCATTTTTAAATATTTTATCTAATTCTTTCTTTTTTCTATCAAAAGATAAAGTTGATATTAATTCTTTGTGAGATTTAATATAATTCTTAATTGATTCATCTAAATCAAAATTTAGAATAGATGCAAAACGAATTGCTCTTAACATTCTTAGTGGATCGTCACTAAACTTAGTATCAATATCACCAATTACTTTAATTTGTTTTTCATCTAAATCTTTTTTACCGTTAAATGGATCATTAATATTACCATTAATATCCATATAAAAAGAATTAATAGTAAAATCTCTTCTTTCACTATCTTTTACAATATCATCAGTAAAAGTATAATCTATTGGTTTTCTATCACTATATTTATATTCTTCCCTATAAGGCATAATATCATAATTATAAAGAGAATCTTTAATTGAAATCATACCAAAATTATCATTATTAGTATTAACATTAAATACATTCATTATCTCTATTGGTTTAGCATTTGTAGCAATATCAACATCATAAGTTTTCTTACCTAAAAGATAGTCTCTTACATATCCACCTACTACATAAGCCTCAAATCCAGAATCAATAAGTTTTTTTAATACTAATTCAATTTTGTTATTCATGATTTCACCAAATCAATTATAACATCATTTAAGATTTTTAAATTATAAATATAAAAAAATAAGAAAAATTTTACTATATTTTTCTTATTTTTCATATTCATCTAAAAATGATTTATAATTTTTATCCTTTTTATATCCCAAAACACAATTTAAATTTATATTGTCTAATGCTTTAAATATATTATTATCTACATTTGGATTATCTTTCTTTAATGTTTTTACAAGTTCTTTCATCACTTTTCTTTTAGATGCATTTTCATCTCTTGCTGCTTTTTCAGTAAATTTACAAGCACAATTTAAAAACTCTAAATTATTATAATTTTTCCATGAAATAATATCACTTTCATGTACTAAGAATAATGGACGGATTAATTCTAAACCCTCAAAGTTATCACTATGAAGTTTTGGCATCATCGTTTTAATTTCAGAACCATAAAACATTGATAAAAGAGTTGTTTCGATAACATCATCAAAGTGATGACCAAGTGCTATTTTATTACATCCAAGTTCTTGTGCTTTAGCATACAAACAACCTCTTCGCATTCTTGCACACATATAACATGGATTTTCTTCATTAAGTTTAAGAGATACTTCAAAAATATCACTATCAAACATAGTTAGTGGTATTCCAAGCTTTTCTCCATTTTTTATAATTTGTTCTTTATTCTTATCAACGTAACCTGGATTCATAACAACATATTTAACATCAAAGTTAAATTTATTATGTCTTTTTAACTCTTGAAAACACTTAGCTAGTAAGAATGAGTCTTTACCTCCACTTATGCAAACCATTATTGAGTCACCCTCACTAACAAGTTCATAATCTTTAATGGCTTTTACAAATTTAGACCATATTTCTTTTCTAAATCTTTTTATAATACTTCTTTCGATTTCTTCTACTTCAGTAAGTACTCTTTTCATGGTTTCACCCCTTTAAACAGCGAGTATTATAGCAAATTATTATTAAATTATCTAGAAAGATAAATAATCACTAAAAAAGAAGCTTAGGCTTCTTTCTTTTCTAAATACTTTCTTCCAAACATTTCTAAAGCTTTTTGAGCTTCAGTTTCATTATCAAGATTTACTAAATCTTTTCCATCATCTTTAAGAATTAGCATATCTTTAAAATCATCTTCATTAACTACATATGTATAAATATCTATTTTATCTATAATCATATAAGTTTTATCGTTGATTTTCATTAATTCAATTTGTTCTTCGTTATTCATCTACTTACACTCATTTCAGTTACTTCTTTTTCAATATCATAACCCTCATTTGAAGAAGATTCAATAGTATTTTCATTCATTACTTCAATTTGTTCATCAGGTGGAATTAAATATAATTGACTAGATTGTCCAAGTAATTCTTCTGAAGCACCTATTATGACCATATCTTTTTTAGAACATTTTCTTTTTATGATACTACTTTTTTTAACTCTCATTGGTTTACAAGAATTAGCTACGATAGTATCACAACACTCTTTAAAATAATCGTTCATTATATCCTCCTTACTCTATTATTAGTATATATCATAAAGGAAAGACTAAAGAAAAAAGTTCACATTTAAAATGTAAACTTTTCACTTAATTATTTCTTGTTTTTTCTTTTCTTAAGCATTCTTTTACCAACTGCTTTTAGTTGTTCTTGAGTATCAGTTAAATCACTTAATTTTTCTTCAAAGCATCTAGATAATTCATTAAATTCTTCAACTAATTCCTCATCTTCTTTATCATATTTTCTTCCATCATCTAAGTCTTCAACGTATACTGTTGTATCTCCAAATGGAGTACCTCTTTTAAGAATTACTGCACCACTTAGTTTAAAAGTATCATTATATTTTTTACCTTCAACTTCGATTGCTTGCGGAGTATAACCATTCTTAACAAGTTTCTTAATAATATCTCCTGGCACTCTAATCTCTCCAGAAGATGTAAATAAATTATACCAATCTCCTCCGACTTGAACTACTTCTCCATTTTTAGTAACAGTATATTTATTTTGTTGAACAACATAAGTATGAGTTTCTTGATCCATAATACATCCTCCTGTAGTGTTATTATAACATAAAAAAAGATAAGTGAATAACTTATCTATTTATTTAATAAATTTAAATATAGTTCGTATAATTGTCTGTGTTTCTTAGCAATTACTTCTAGAATAATACCAGTAATAATATTTAAAAGCGATACTGTAATTAAGAAACATCCAAATATTAGACTTGGAAATTTTTCTACAACTCCATTTTGGAAGAAACCTACAAATGGAGGAACTACTAAGATTAAACCTACTACCGCAAAAAGGAATGCTAAGATTCCAAAGAATCCCATTGGTTTATATTCTTTAAATAAAGTTGCAATAGTTTTTAATACTTTAAATCCATCTGAGTAAGTATTTAATTTAGATACTGAACCTTCTGGTCTATCTCTATATTCTACTGGGATTTCTACTAATTTATAGTTTTTATCTACTGCATGAATAGTCATTTCAGTTTCTATTTCAAATCCTTTAGATAATACTGGGAATCCTTTAACAAAATCTTTACTGAATGCTCTATAACCAGTCATGATATCTTTTACATTATTCTTAAATAAAATATTAATTAATTTTCTAACTAATACATTACCAAAGTTATGGAATGGTCTTTTATTTTCTTCGAAGTATGTAGAAGAAAGTCTATCACCAATAACCATATCTGCTTTTCCTTCTAAAACTAGTTTACACATTTCTTCAGCATTTTCAGCAGGATATGTATCATCACCATCAATCATTAAATAACAATCAGCATCAATATCTCTAAACATTGATCTAATTACATTACCTTTACCTTGTCTATATTCATATTTAACAATAGCTCCAGCTTTTTTAGCAATTTCATCAGTATGATCACTAGAATTATTATCATATACATAAATATCTGCATCTGGCAATGCTTTCTTGTAGTCTTTAACTACCTTTTCAATTGTTTTTGATTCATTGTAGCAAGGAATTAATACAGCAATTTTACTTTTACTCATAGTTTAAACCTCATTTTCTTTTTTAAATAATATTTCAAGTGTTGGAAGTACAAATAAATATGGCATAGCATATCTAAAATAAGTATTTGCAGGTCCAACTAAACATACTAGTATTGATATTATCAATGGGATAAGTACAATTATATAGATACTTTTTTTCTTTTCAATTAAGTTACTAATTAAGAAAAGCACACTAAATAATCCAAATCCAATATTCGATAATAATCCAATAACTGGTATATACGGATATATTATAGCATAATTTGATAAAGAATTCCTAATTATACCTAGTTTATTATAGTGATAGTTTACAGGTTTCTCACTTTCAACTACCTTAGAATCATAATTATGATAGAAATACCATTTTAATTTATATGGATAATAATATCCACTTGTATTATTAAGTGTTGCATTTATATAGCAAATTGGTTCTTTTAAAAGATATTTAAACCACATTTTAAAATAGGCTTTTAAATCTTCTTTAGTAGTATATTTATTAAATTGATTCTTTACTGGATCTGAAAGATCTCTATCATATCTTTTACTAATATTTTCATAGACAAGTATCTTATCGATAATCTCTTTATCTTCTTCACTTATTATATCTTCATGGTATTTAACAAGTCTTGCAGTTTGTTGGAATGGAACTGATAAAGCTTCTCTTATACTTCCATCACTTACTCCAAGATATGGAATTAAAATATTATTGAATCCCCATAAGAATATTAAAATTGAAAAAAATACTAAAGATAACTTATGAATATTTTTAATAGATATAAATGATATTATTGGGAATACTATTAATAAAATGTATATTCCATTTTGTCTAAATAAACATAAGAAAATACTTATAATAAATAGTAATAATACATATTTCCATTTAATATCTTTATCTCTATTCTTAATTAAATCAAATAAGAAAAGTACAAAATAAATAAAGAATACTGTATAGTATGTATCTTTTACTGCACTTACTGAATAGAATGGATACATAGGTACTAACATATATATAAGAGTTACTGTAAGTAAATACTTACTATCAACTTTATATTTCTTTAAGAACTTTATTGTAAATGCAAGACATGTTGAATAGATTAAACTTTGAGTAAATGTATATATAAATAAACCAAAGTTATCATTTAAAATATGTCTTCCAATATCAAGTGCCCAACCTAGTAAATATGTTTGTAAGATTGGATGATGATTAGTCATAAAGACATTTGGATTTCTTTGTATTACCCATCTTATATATTTAGTTGGTATATTTAAATACATTTTTATTTGAAAAGCAGGATCTGGGCTTAATACGATTGGATAAAAAGCAATCATAAATATTGTAATTACTAAGAATATACTTATGAATGCAGTTCTAAAAGGTTTTTCTGATAAACACTTTTCATACTTACCAATTAAACTCTTAGTTTTACTTTTAAATTTATGTTTTGTATTAACTAAATAATCTACATATTTTAAAGTATTAGTAAATATATAAAAGTAACCAATTGTTTTAAATATAGTAAGAATAAAATATTCTAATCTAAATAAGTATGCGATATTAGTAGTAACATCTATTATTTCACCTGTAATCATAAATATTGTAAATAAAACTACTAAGACTTTTTTATGAATAGATAGACTCTTTAATTTATCTCTATTTATATATGAAATAATTATAGCTATAAGTAAGCTACCTCCGAATGGATTCATTAGTGAATACCATGTTAAAGATTTTTTATATAAAAACTCATAACTAAATAGAAGTGCAATAAGTTCAATTAAAAATATAAAGAAAGTTTTTGCCCTTTTCATATTATCACCAACAATTAAATTATATATCATTACATAAAAAAACTAAAGAAGTTATTTCTTTAGTACTTTTACATAATTTTTTACTGCTTCTTCAACAGATGGAAGTCTATCTAAACCAATATCATCCAAACACTTTTTAGATAATCTTGAGTTTTCAGGTCTTAAAACATTAGAACCTTCATAAATACAAGCTTTAATAGGATTAACATAAGTATTAACTCCGGCTTCTTTATAAATTAATTTACAAAAATCATACCAACTTAAGAAACCTTCATTAGTCATATGATATGTTCCATAAGCATCTGTTTTTGAAAGTTCAATTAATGCATCAGCTAAGTCTTTTGTATATGTAGGACTACCAACTTGATCATATATAACATCTACTTTATCATGGGTTTCTGCAAGTTTAAGCATTGTTTTAACAAAGTTCTTACCATTTTCTCCGAATACCCATGATGTTCTTACATTAAATGTTTTCTTATTGCCTATTAATGTATCTTCTGCTACTTTTTTAGTTCTACCATAAAAGTTAAGAGCATTCCTTTCATCATCAATTTCATAAGGAGTACCTTTTTTACCATCAAATACATAGTCAGTAGATATATTAATTAATTTAGAATTTGTACTGCTAGATGCTAAAACCATATTGCAAGTTCCAGTTACGTTAGTTTTCCAAGCTGCTACTCTATCAACACTTGCTTTATCTACATTAGTGTAAGCTGCACAATGAAATATAACATCAGGTCTTTCTTCTTTAATAAATTTATATGTTTGATCTATATCTGTAATATCTAACTCATTATGACTAGGAGTTAAAATATCACTTTCTCCATTTTTAACAAGCTCTCTTTTGATATCTGTTCCAAGTTGACCAGAACCTCCAGTAATTAAATATCTCATAAAACCTCCTAAATAATTTTCTTATAATCGTTAACTACTTTTTCCCAAGTATATTTCTTATTTATAATATCTTTTTCTAATTTTTCTCTTATATTAATTTCTTTTGTAGTTAACTTATCACATTTTTCAATTTCTTTTTTTAATGAACCATTTCTTTTGGAAAAATAGAAACAGGCTTCTCCACCTACTTCAGTGTTATAAGCAACATCAAATAAAATATTAATTTTAGTTGTATTAAGCGCTTCAAGAAGAGATGGATTTGTTCCGCCAGCTGAGTGTCCATGAATATAAGCATAAGCATTTTCTCTTAAATATTTAAGTGCTTTTTGATTATACACTGAACCTATAAATTTAATTCTTTCATCTCTTGTAAAATGTAACTTTTCTTCAAGTTCATCATAAAATTTTAAATTACTATCTAAATTAGTTACTATTACTAAATCTCTTTTGGTTTTAGATTTCATAAATTCACTAATAACAGTTTCATAGTTATTTTCAGGTACAAATCTACCTACTACTAAGTAATAATTTTTTTCACTAAATTTAAACTTATCCATTAAGTTAGTTAAATCTTCAGTTTTTTCACTAGTAATCTTTTTATCTGCTCCATAAGCTATAAAAGAAGAATCTCTTTTAAAATCTTTATATTCACTATCAATATATTTTTTGATTGCTTTTGAATCACATACTACATGGTCAGAGTATTTAACATGATCTCTTTCAGATATTTTAAAACACTTCTTAATCCATCCTGCCCATTTTTCTCTTTTCCACTCTAAACCATCAGGATTAATTATTACTTTAGTATTATATTTTTTAAATTTAGGATACCAAAATCTCATTAGTGGTCCAACTTTACATCCTAAGATTATAATAGTAGCATCTTTAATTTCACCTCTACTTATTAATCTAAGATAATATCTAATAGATTTAATTGTAAATTGAAACATTGTAGCAAATCCTAATTTACCTATATAAATATCATGAACATTAACATTATTATTTATATAATTACCTTTATAATTCTTTTTGTCTTGAATTAAATATGGAATATAAAGGTTAAATTCATCATTTGAGTAATCTACAAAATTAGTAACAAAAGTTTCCCAACCGCCATATTTGAATTGGTATCCTCTTGAACCAACTATAATTAAATTCTTTTTCATGATCTACCTCCGATGTTTTTTATTTTTAGTAAAACAAGCATAACAAAATAAAAAAACTTTAATATTACTCTTCTGAATATATTTGATTTTAAAATATTTTTTTCATAATAAAATAAACTATTCATAAGTATTTTATATTTCTTGTATTTCTTAATATTTTTATCTACAGAAACACTTAAATTATGTGTAACAGTTACACTATTATCTACATAAGTTTTTATATTTTTTTCTTTTAATTTATATCCTAAGATATTTTCTTCGAAATAAAGGAATGTTCCTTCATCAAAGTCATTAACTTTCTTAAGTACAGAATCATTAATACCAAAGAAACAACCAGACACTACTTCTACTATATTAAGTTCATCTTCATAATAGTCATCACTATAAATTGATTCATTTTTAAATAATCTATTTGATGTAATAGTATTTATTTCTTTTTTAAAACTAGGAAGTTTCCATCCTTTAATGTTTTCTCCTAATTGACTGATTACAGGTGCTACTACATCCACTTTATCCAAGTCTTTAATAAGTATCTTTAAAGTATCTTCACTTACAGTAATATCAGGGTTACTTATAAACACTTTATCGCATTTATATTTTTCTCTTAAGTATCTAATACCTACGTTATTACCATAAGAATAACCTTTATTTTCTTTATTAACTATAATATCTATCTTTTTAGATTCATACTTTTTTAAGACTTCTACTGAAGAATCAGTAGATGCATTATCTACGACAATTATATGATCAAGTGATTTAAAAACAGAAACACTATCTAACATAGTTGATGTAGTTTTAGAATCATTATAATTAAGAATTACTATACCTGTCATATGATCATCTCCATAATAAATTATAGCATATAAATTTTCTTATTTGTATTATAAGTAAACAAAAAGAACTAGGTTTCTAGTTCTTCATTTAGCATAAATAATAATGCTATAAAAGTAGTTACCATTGGTTTTATTAAGACATGTCCTGAGAATAAACTAATTACAAACAACAATATAAAAATAAATTTATATATTCCTTTTAGTTTAAAAATATTTTTATTAAATGTAATTATATAAATAATAGTTCCTATTAAACCAATTGAATAAACTATATCAAATATGTCTATTTCAACATCTTTAATTAATATTAAAGTAAATTTGCCTATTCCAAATAGAACATAAATAATACTACTTGAAAATGTTTTAAAGACTTTCATTGCAAAACTAATTCTATTACTAAATACTATATTATCAATAAACTTAGGTTTAAACAAATCAAATATATTTTTTACACCATAATAATCCATTGATATTATTAAATTCTTATAAACTGGTGTAAATGGAATAATTAGAATACATAATCCAATTAGCATTAAAAGTATAAAGGAAAGTATTAGTTTCTTTCTTTTTTCAAATTTAGAAATATATTTAATTCCAAAATATAAGAATGTTACGAATGTACCTAATAATAATACTTTCGTACCTACTAATATAATACTTATCATATATAAAATTAAATAAATTATTAAATGTATATATTTCCTGTTTTCTAAAAGATATTTAATACTAATAGGAAGTAACAGTATCATTAATGCGCTTAATTCATTTCCCTCATAAAAGAAACCTAAGAATGCACTTTTACCATCTGCGCCACTATAAGTATTAAAACCTTGCCCAAAAAGAAATGGAATAATTATTAAAAATAAGTAGATAAAACTTATTGTAGTAATTAAACTTTCATCAATTTTTTTATTCTTATAATTACTAAAGAATAGAATCATTAATGGTAGATAAAATATTACTATTAGATTCTTAAATTCAGTAAATACTCCAGTCCTTAAATAAATAAATGTATAAATACACTCAAAGATTAAATATATTAAAAATAAATATATAGTTTTTCTATTTTTATTATTTAAAAATAAATAGATGAGTGCACTTAAAAGTATTATTCCTCTTGCAATAACTCCGATTGAAAATGGAATATTAAATCTTTCTTGTAATCCTGTAATACAATCTATAAAAGGATTTAAAAGAATAAATAAGTAAATAATAAAATCGAACTTTTTCTTCATATTATTCACCTAAATAAATATATCCTTTAAAATATCTGACATTTTTGATTTATCATATTTTAGAGATTGTTTATAAGCTTTTTCAATTAATGTATTTTTATCTTCTTCATTTAATTTTAAAGCTTTATCAATTGCTTCACATAAGTCTTCTTCTGAATCACTGTTATAGCAAATAGAATTTTTACTATTAGCATATTCTTTTGGTCCATACATTGTACATATAACTGATAATGTGTGAGATGCGAATGCTTCAAGACCAACTAACGATAAAGATTCACTTCTTCTTTTAGTTGGAAGTACAAATAAATCCATTGCTTTATAATACTCAACTAACTTCTTTTGAGTAACAAAAGGTACTCTTACAACTCTTTCTTTAATATTTAATTCATCAATTAAACTATCCAAGTATTTATCTTCATCACCGGTACCAATTATAAGTAAATCATAATCTTTATAAGTTTCTGATAACATGTTAAATGCTTTTACTAAAGTATCATATCCTTTATCTCTCTCAATACGAGATACCATACCGATGTATTTTTTGTCTTTGTTTAGTTTAACTTTATCTTTTGCATCTTCCTTAGAAAGTTCAATATCAAATATATTTGTATCTATACCCCCACTCGGGAATATATATATCTTGTTTTCGTCAATTTCATAATTCTTTATAAGAACTTCTTTAAAATAAGAAGAAGGAACAATTACTTTAGAACAAATCTTTAATGCTTTAACACTTCTTCCTCTATTCTTAAAATCTAATCCTCTATCCGCGATAATATCATTTCCATGCACATTTAAAATGATATTCTTCTTTGGAAATAATTTATAAAACATTACAACTGGAATTGATGAATGTGAAATATAATGAATATATACATAATCATAATTCTTAAATGCTTTAAAAAAATATTTTAAACAAAAAAGAATATAAGCAAATAATCTTATAATCTTATTATCATGTTTTGATATCTTAATAGTATCAACACTAAAACCAATACTAGTTAATATATCTTCAGTATTTTTAACAAAAGTTCCATAATGTGGATACTTCTTAGATGGATACATATTAGTAAGCATTAAAATTCTTCTCATATTATCCCTCTTTCTATAAATTAAATTGTTTTTTCATTTAATGTATATACATCATAATTGGCAAGTAAATCATTAAATGATGAGATTTCTTCATTTTCTACGAATGAATTAAATTTATTCATATTAAATCCAAATTGATCTTGATCATAAAGATAAATAAATAATGGGATTACATATTTCATATTTTCTTTATCTTGATAGTTCTTATATACACTTAAGAAATTATCCATAAATGTTTTATAGCTTTCTTCATTTCCTAAGTACTCTTCACTATTACATGAATTAATTGAATAGTTATCTAAGAAACTTTTAAAATAGTCATTTAATCTCATTGTTGTTAAATCATTATAATTTGATTCTTTACTTTGCAATAACATGTATATGTTTTGGAAAAATTCTAGGTCTTTTTCTTTCATAACACAACACTACCCTCACTCTAGATGTATTATAACATTTAAATTAAAAATAAAAAACAAAAAAATAGACTATAAAAGTCTATTTACTGTTTTGAGTTGGTTTCTTTCTTAAAATCTTAGCTTTACTGTTTTCACCAATTGACACTTCTATGTTAGGATTATCATCAAATATATTATTTGCTATTTGTTGATAATAATGTTCATCATCTTTAACTATTTGTTTCTTTATAAACTTTGAAGTATCAAGTTTTTTGAATGAATCTCTTTCTCTTTCGTATTCTTCTTTCATTGATTTATTAACTATATTATTAACTAATAACTTTTGTTCAAATTCTAATTCTTCAAATGATTCTATTTCTGATGAAGGAAGTCTTTTTACTGCTCTATCATAAATTTTTCTTCTAGTATTAGCTAAACCAATATGATAATTTCCATATCCTACTAAACCAAGTCCAAATGGAACAAGTGATGTAAGTAAAGATATATTCATACCACACGAAAGTTGAGCTAATAGTGATGCTAATAATAATGGTAATGAATCAAATATAGCCTTTAATGATTCTTTAGAATATGTTTTAATTGGATCATTATAATCTTTTAATTTTTTGCTTAATGTAATTTTTGTATTAGTATTTTTTAATTTATTTAATAAATCTTCTTTACTAAAATGAGAATATTTATTATTGTCTTTTTTAATTCTACGCTTTTTAAAGTCTTCTGATTCTGTATATTTATATTTGTTTTCTGCAATTAATTCTTCTGCGTAATAGTCTTCAAGTTTTTCAGATAAATAAAATTCTTGTTGTTCTTTATGATTTTCACTTTCAAAAAGAATGTCATAATCCTCTTTATAGTCTTTTTTAAATATTATGTTTTCTACAACATCACCTATAAATTGAGAACCTACAACATTAACAATTGGTAATATTGCTGGCATTGAAATACCATTAGCTGCTAGGAAAGCACAAACTCCGCAACTAGCCATTAATGCAAACATTCCTATTAACTGTTTCCCGCTCTTTCTATTTTCAAATCTTGATGATTGTAATTGTGTTAATCTTTTTTTCTTTTCAGCACATTTTCTAATTTTATCATTCATGTCACTTATAACGTGACTTTCGATATCATAATGTCCCATTTTATTTTTCCTCCAAGTGCATATTATTATAATCATAATTCTTAAAAAAGCAAATAAAAGGACACATACAGTGTCCCCTTTTTATTACTTAAATAATTTTCTTGCAGCAGAACCTACCATACGGCCTAAATTAACGAATGTATCAATAAATCTACATACTGCATTTAAACTTGTCATGGAAACGGCTCCACCATTGATTTCATATAATTCAACGTTTTTTAATTCCATAAATTATTTTAGTGGTCTTAAGAAACCGTCAAGAAAACCAATAACAAATGATACAGCACCAGCTATGATTACCCATTTGCCAATACCACCACCATTTATATTAATTAGTTCAGTATTACTTAATTCCATTATTACTCCTTTCTACACATAAATTACTCTTCCAAAA
>JAFSVF010000016.1 GCA_017450205.1 Bacilli bacterium
AAATATAATTTTTTTTAATTTTTTTACCATGGATAATTATCTTGCGGATAAAGAATAGGATTTGTTGTTCCAACTACATTAAATCTAAATATATCACCAAATATAGGTAATGAAAAACTAAAAAACATATATACATCATAATAGTATTCAATATTTGTTGCACCAGAAATAGTAGATATATATTCTTCTCTCGTAACACATACTTGTTGACTTCCAACATTTGTATCACCGGTTCCCTTAGTTAGAATACCAGTAGATACACCTTTATTAATTCCCATATACTTTTGACCATCTTTATAAAGATTTCTACAACGTTTTCCATTAACGTATCCATTATTAGTTAAATATCCATCAATAAGCTTCAAAGTACGTGCATTAATACCTTGATTTTGTTCAATTAAATTTACAACTGTAGTCTTCAATTTATAAGCTTTATTATAATTAATTGAAATGGCAATAAAACCTACCAAAAGAACAATAAATACTAAAACAATTGAATATAGCCAAGCTCCAGCTATAGAATCTCTCATATTATCACCCTATTCTTAAATAATTATATCTTTAATTTTTTTTATAAACAATAGACAATAAAAAAATAGATATTTGGAATGTCTATTATTCATATCTATATCTATTTTTACCTTTTGTAGAAACTTCAATCAACTTCTTAACAGTAAAGAATATAGCAACACCAACAATAACAATTATTAATAAATATAAAAGTAATTTTGACGATTTTTTAGTTGTAATTAAATAAGTACAAGTTGTACCATCAACAGCTTCTACCAAGATTTCAATCTTACTATTATTTCTTAATTTTTCATTTCCATTAATTGTATAAATAGAACTAGGATTTGTAGGAACTGCTTCAATTTCTAATGACTTATCATTATTATTAAGTTTTAAAGTATATTGTTCCTTACTTGAAGAAAAATCAAAAATATAATCTTTAATTAATAATTGAGCAAGAGAACAATCTCCTTCTTCTTTTGTATATCTAGTAACATTTATTTTTACTTCAGTAGTATTAGTAGTATCACTACTAGTTACTTTAATATTAATAGTACCACCATCAGAAGTAATATCGTTATTACCATTTATTTCAACTGTTGCAGTTGGATCATTAGTTTCTACATAAACATTAAATTCAACCATACTATAAGGTACTTTAATAGCATATTCATTTTTATCACTAGAATAACCTAAATCAAATTTATCATTAATAGTAATCTTTCTAATTGATGCATCACTAGTAATAATCTTAGTTGTAGTTGGACTACTTGAAGTAGTATTTTCACCAGGAGTAGTTACTCTAGTAGTTGAACTAGTAGTTTCACTACTAATTACACTTGTAGCATTAGTACCACTTCTTTTTGAAGTAGTTGGTTTAGATGCTTGAGTAGTATTTCTCTTAGTTGTAGTTGTAGTAGTCACTTTATAATAAGGATCTCCACCAGTTGTTCTTGAACAATCATAAGTAGTATCCATATTAGTATATTTCTTATCAGCAACACCATTACATTTTCCATTTCTTACTAAGCCATATGTAACAGTCTTATATGGTGATCTATTACCATTTGCACAAACTCCACTAGCGTTTACTAATTGAATACTATAATATTCATAAGTAAGTGTTGCAGTACTACAAAAGCTTTGAACACAACTTCTAGTAGTTGCTTTTCCAGTAGCAGAAGAAAGATCTGCACTATGTACATCAGCTCTACATTCTTCCATAGAACCGTAAACAACAGCTTTAGCATTTATTAAGCAAGTAAACATCATAACAAATAAAACTATAAAATATTTAATTTTTTTCATAGATGTCCTCCATTCAAGTAAATTATAATTTAATATTTAATATAACACAATAACTTAAACTCTTCTATTTTTACTTATAAGTTCTATATCATCAGTTAATGATTTAATTCTTTCAATTATTCTTTTAGCTTTAACAATATCTACAGAAGACTTAGTTTCTGCTAAATGAGATTCTAATTCTTCAATGTTTAAGTTTGAAGTGAAAAATGTTGGTAAACTCTCATCCATTCTATATTGAAGAATTGTACCTAAAACTTCATCTCTACTCCAAGCAGTTAAATTTTCTGCTCCAATATCATCAAATAAAACAATATCAGATGTCATAAATTTATTCATCATTTCATCATAAGATTCATTGTTATTCTTTCCAAAACTTTCTTTTAAAGTTCTTAAAAGTTGAGGATAATACATAATAACAGTAGTAGTACCATTCTTAACTAGTTCATTTAAAAGTGCTGCTAAAATATAGGTTTTCCCACTACCAAAAGAACCATGTAAATATAATCCTTTTAAATGCTTATCTTTATTATATTTTTTATAAAAATCTTTAATCCATTTAATAGTTTGTAATCTATTTTTATCAGTTAAATCTATATCACCCATAGATGCATTTTTAATTTGAATAGGTTCATTATAATAAAATGCAGTTGAACTCATTTCCTTTTTCTTAAGTTCATTCTCTTCTTTTAAATACTTACATTCATGATATTCAAATGTAATCATATTTCCATCTACCCTAGGATATAAAATAAGTCCAGGGCATTCAAAAGGACATTCACCTAATCCTTTACATTTAGAACATTTCTTTAAATTATTAACACATTCTTCAAGCTTAGATGTATATTTTCTAGCTAATTCATCATCAGCTTTAATTCTAGCAACTAATCTTTTAAAATCATTATCTTTACAAGCTTCTAAATAATCTGATTTTAATTTTGACTCATTTGCTTTAAAATTTCCTACCATATAAATCACCTAAATTCTTTAAATTCTTCTTCTAGTGCTTTTAAATCTTCTTCACTCATTTCACTAGATTCTAAATTCTTATTCATCCATACAGGCATTTCTTTAATGTCTTTTTTACTTTCTTTCTTAACAGTAACACTAGTTTTTTTCTTATATGCTTTCTTTAACTCTTCCATCGCATCAGGTACAACCTTAATACCTTTTCTTTTAAATGAAGTAGCAATTGTTTCAATATAATTTCTAGTTAATTTACCATCATTAACTCTAATACAGAAATCAACTAATACATTAATAACTCCAGGTGATAACTCAAAATTAAGAGCTAAGTTCTCTAAAGTTTGTAAATCATACTTTGAAGGTGCAACTCCTTTATTCTTAAGTTTAAGAAAATCATTTGGAGTTGTATTTTCGAAGAATTTAATAATCTTCGCTTTATTTGAAGTATCTCCTTCAGGAGTCTTTAAATACTCAGGTTGAGTTCTATAAATAAGTGTTGGTAATCTACCATTATTATTAAATTCATAACTCTTTCTAGAACTTTCAATTAATTTTTCTTTATTTATTAATCCACCATCATCAATAGATAATCTAATTATTTCTATCATCTTAATAGTATCAATATTATAAACAAAAGATAATTGATTAATAACAGACTTAACTCTCTTATTAAATGTTCTAGCATTTATTAATCCACTTGGAATAGATTTCATTACTAAATCAAAATCAATTCTATCTTCAAATGTTGGACCAATCTTTTCTTCTTTTCTAATTTCTTCAAGACTAGTAGAAGGAATACTCTTAAAGTTTTGATTCATAGAAGAAGTAATTTCCTCATATCCTTCTTTTCTAATAACTCTTTTTTTATAATTATTAATTAAACTTTTATACTCTTCTTCTCCTATATTATTCCTTAGGAGAATACTTAATACTGGGTGGTTAAAAAATTCTACTGCACTTAGTGGTGAATATAACTCATAAATATATTCATTTAAATTATCGTTTTTTCTAACAAAACTTTTTAATAAACCAATTGCTTCAAGAGACCTTCTTGCTTCAATTATTTTATCTAATCTAGATTTTAGAATAACCATCAAATGATGATGAGTATAATCTTCACTCATAAATTCACTCTTATCTAAATCAGACCAAAAGCTTAAATATAAAGAAATTGCATCTGCTCCAATTATAGGTTGATACAAACTTATTAGTATTTTTTTATCTTGATCAGTTAATACAGTTTGATTAACAACAGTATAAATATCAGCAGGTAATACGTTAATATTCATAACCACCACACCTTTAACATATTTTACCATTTTATAGGGGTTTATTCTACAAAAACTTTAATTCTGAACACTAAAAAAGAAGATAATTTTACTTACCTTCTTTCTTCTTTTCTTCTTTAGTTTTTTCTTCTTTTGAATCATCATCTTCATCATCAGGATTAAAGTCTATTGTAAGACCAATCTCTGATAATTTTTGCATGATTTCATTTTCTACATCTACTTCTTTATTAGTAACTTTAATTGCCATATTATACCTCTTGAATTACATCAATAATCATTGGTTTAGTTCCAGTTTCTTCAAAGAAATATTTAGATAATTCTTCTCTTAATTCATTCTTAATAGCATTAAAATCTACATACTTAGGAGAAACATTTCTTTCAATGATTTCTTTACTAATCTTCTTAATTTCTTCAATCATTTTATAAGAATCTCTAACATAGATGAATCCTCTAGTAGTTATTTCTGGTCCAACAAGAATTTGTCTAGACTTTTTATCTAAAGTAGCACTTATTAAAAGAATACCATTTTCTCCTAGCATTTCTCTATCTTTAATAACTAATTCTCCAATATCATCTGAAGTTTTACCATCAATTAAAGTTTCATTAATCTTAATCTTATCAAACTTATCTGTTTGTAATACTCCATCAACAAATTCAACTACATCACCATTTTGTTTTAATATAATATTTTCTTTAGGCATATGTAATTCATCTGCTAAATTAGCATTATTAACCATAAGTCTATATTCACCTTTAACAGGCATATAATACTTAGGATTTAATAGATTTAACATAATCATTAAATCTTCAGAAGATGCATGATGTAATACAGTCTTATCTTTTGGTAATACGATTGTATTAACATTCTTTTGTGCAATAGCATCTCTCATTTTAACAACTATCTTTTCAGTATCATCATATACAGGTTCTGCAAAAAGAACTGTATCAGTTTCTTTTAAATGAATAAACTTATCATTTTCAGAAACAATCTTTTGTAAAGCTCCAGTTGGAGTCTTTCTATCATCACAAACAAGAATAATCGAATCTTTTCTTTCAATATCAGACATATTACCTATTAAATCATCTGATACATTTAAATAACCTTCACTACGAGCCATCTTAATAATATTTTGTAGTTTATTACCCATAATAACAATTTTTCTATGCATGTTAATTGATGCATCAAATAACTCTTGAATAGCATATAAATGTACTGGAAGTATACTTACAATAATTCTTCCTTCAGCTTGATTAATATTATCTTTAAACCAAGATGTTAATCTATGATGTGGACTAGTATGTCCTTTATGTTCTGAAAAACTTGATTCAGAAAGTAAACATAAAACTCCTTGTTTACCAACATAAGCAACTTTACCTAAATCCATTCCATAACTTCCTGTCATAGTAGGATCAATAATAAAGTCACCAGTATAACAAATAGCTCCATCTTTAGTATTAAGTACATACATTACAGCATCAGGTACTGAATGTGATACATTAATTGGGAATATAGATATATCTTTAAATGTTATCTTTTTATGTGCCTTTATTTCAATAATATTATCTTTATTAACACCTTCAAGTATCATATATTCTTTTGTATATTTAGTTGCAAATATTTTTACATCAGGTAAAGCATTAATTAAATCACTTACACCACCCATTTGTTCTAAATGAGCATGAGTAATAAAAATACCTCTAATTTTCTTTTTATTTTCTATTAAATAACTATAATCAGGAATAATATAATCTATTCCATACATATTATCATTCGCATATTTAAGTCCGCAATCAAAAACAAAAATGTTTTCATCTACTTCAACAACATAAGTGTTTTTACCACTTTCGTTAAGACCACCTAATGCGAAGATTTTTATTTTACTCATATAAAATCTCCTTTCAAAAAATAATTATATAAGGCACTCAAGTGATTAAATTATAACATAAAAAGATAAGTTCCTCAACTTATCTTTTATTACGTTTTAAAACATATGTTTCTTCAGTTATTGGAGTAAATCCAATAATGTTAGCATTTGTTACAGCTTCATTATCTAATTTATTAATATCTTCATATAAAGCATCTATTCCTAATTCATCAATTAAATAATATGCATATTGTTGAATAAGCATTAAATCAATTCCTTGATTTCTATATTCTTCAAGTAATGAACATACTAATGAATATCTATAGTCATTTTTATCTATTCCAATTAATCCAACTGGAATATTACCAGATTCTCTATTTAAATAAGCTACATTCATTCCAATTAAATTATCTTTTTGTTCACTAGATTTATCTTCTAACTTTTCAATATAACTATCTAAATCCCTAGAAATATTTCTTCTAGTATAAACATCTTCCTTTAATCTATCTTTAACTCTTCTGTGTTCTCTTTCTAAACCAGAATATTTTTCAACACTAACTGTATTTAGTTTTATCATCTTTCCACCTCTTGGTTTCATATTATACATTATTTTTTAAAAATGTGTTATATTTAATTTGGTGATTTTAATGAAAGATTGTATTTTTTGCAAATTAGCAAATGGTGAAATACCAACAAAAAAAGTTTTTGAAGATGAAGTTGTAACAGTATTTATGGATGCTAAACCAAATACTAATGGACATATGTTAATAGTTCCTAAAAAACATATCGAAGATTTTACTGAAATTGATGATGAAACGCTTACTCATATTCATAGTGTAGCTAAAAAAATGAAAGGTCTCATCTATGATAAACTTGGAGCATGTGGATTAAAACTTGTTAATAACTATGGTTCAGAACAATTAGTTAAGCATTATCATCTACATGTAATACCTGTATATGAAGAAACAGATTTCCATTATCAATACGCTGATGAAAATGAAATTGATTCGACTTTTGAAGAACTAACAAAATAAAACTCAACAAATGTTGAGTTTTTTATAAATAAGAATCATTAAGTTTAGTATAAGTATATTTACTACTCAATCCATAAACTATAATTGCGGCAAAAGGAAAAATAATTGTAAGTATTCTATTAGTTTCACTAGAACTAAAACGTAAAGATAAATCTCCTAATACTTTTACTCTCATATTTATATAAACTATTAAAGAAACAATAGAAATAATTATGAATGCTTCTTTATAGAAAATAAACCAAACCATATACATTGGTGATAAAGAAAGTAAAAACCATATAACATAAGCAAGTATTATACACATAAGTTTTCTAGAATTACTTCTACTACCTTCATCATTACAAACATCAAATAATACTTTAAATCTATATATTGGTATAAGCCCATAATATGGACTTCTATACGCTTTATAAAATAGACATTCATAAGAAAACATACTTATCATTACTAATAAAGCTAACGGAATAAAAAGATACCAAATACTCTCAAAAAATTCTTTTATCCAAACAATTAAGAATACAATTGAAATAAGAACTACTATATTAACAAACCAAAATAAAAAACTTTTAAAAAGAAGTTTTAAAGAACTTCTTTTTTCTTTTTTTAAATCATAATCTGGATCAACTTCTTCTTCAGTTAATTTAGCAGCTCCAAGTTTAAGAGATTTATCCGCATAATTGTGATGATATCCTTCTTTTTCTTCTTTAAGTATATTTCCACACTTAGGACATAACATTAAAGTATCATTTACTTCCGCACCACATCTTGAACAATTCATGATATCACCTATTTTATATATACCATAAAAGAAAATAATTGTTGATATACAAACAATTTCTTTACACAAAAAATAAGGAAGTATTACTTCCTTATTTAATAACTATATTAACTATTCTTCCTTTAATAGCAATTACTTTAACAATTGTCTTTCCATCAGTAAACTTCTTAACATTTTCTTCACTTAATGCTTTTTCCTTCAAAACATCTTCTGAATCATCAACATTAACTTTAATAGTAGCTCTAAGTTTACCATTTACTTGAACACCAATTTCTTTCTCATCATCAACTGTTTTTGCTTCATCATATGTAGGCCATGCTTCATATGCAATTGTATTATCATGTCCTAGAATTTCCCACATTTCTTCAGTAATATGAGGTGCGATTGGATTCAATAACTTAACAAATCCTTCAGCATACTCTTTAGGAAGAAATGTTTCTTTATTACAAGCATTAACAAATATCATTAATTCTGAAATTGCGGTATTAAATGATAGTCCTTCAAAATCACTTGTAACTTTCTTAACCATCTTATGATATGCCTTTTCAAGATTCTTATTTTCCTCATCTTTAACAATATTAGATTCAACAATAAGTCTCCATACTCTATCTAAGAACTTTTTAGATGCTTCAACACCAGCATTACTCCAAGGTTTAGAAGCTTCAAGTGGTCCCATAAACATTTCATAAAGTCTCAATGTATCTGCACCATATTGTTCAGTTACATCAAGTGGATTGACAACGTATTCAGGATATCTTTTACCCATCTTAATACCATTTGATCCAAGAATCATTCCTTGATGAACTAACTTTTTAAATGGTTCTTTAACTGGAGATAGTCCTTTATCATAAAGATAATTATTCCAAATTCTTGAATACATTAAGTGACCAACAGCATGTTCAGGTCCACCAACATAAAGGTCTACTGGCATCCAATGTTTAAGAAGTTCTTGATTAGCAAATTCTTCATTATTATCTGGATCAATATATCTCATATAATACCAACTTGATCCAGCTGAACCAGGCATAGTTGAAGTTTCTCTAATTCCTTCAATACCACTATTACTATAACGTTTCCAATCTTCAGCATTTTCAAGTGGAGCTTTTCCATTATGACCTTTATAGTCTTTAAGTTCTGGAAGTACTAGAGGTAATTCATTATCTGGTAGTAAGTATTCTTTTCCATCATTAGTATGAACTACCGGAACAGGTTCTCCCCAATATCTTTGACGAGCAAAAATCCATTCTCTAAATTTATAATTAACTGTTCTTCTAGCAACACCCATATCAACTAACTTATTAGTAATAGCTTCTTTTGCTTCTTCAACAGTCATTCCAGTAAATTCTTCAGAATTAATAAGCTTACATCCTTTTCCTAAATAATCATGTTTTTCAAATGCATGTTTTGAAACATCGGCACCATCAATAACTTGAATCATAGGTATATTATGTTCAACAGCATATTCAAAGTCTCTTTGATCATGTGTAGGAACAGCCATAACTGCACCTGTACCATAATTAGCAAGTACAAAGTCTCCAATGAATATTTCAGCTTCTTTTCCATTTATAGGATTAATTGCCTTAACTCCTTCAAGTCTACATCCACTTTTACCCTTATTTAGGTCAGTTCTATCTATTTCACTTTTCTTTTTAACTTCTTCAATATAAGCTTCTACTTCTTCTTTATTAGTAATTCTTGGCATTAATGTTTGTACTAAATCACCATCAGGTGCAAGAACAAAGAATGTAATACCATAAACAGTTTCAATACATGTTGTAAATATAGAGAACTTACCTCCACCTACAATATCAACATCCATTTCAACACCAGTCGATTTACCAATCCAATTTCTTTGCATTTCTTTAGTAGATTCTGGCCAATCAATTTCATTTAAACCTTCAAGTAATCTTTCAGCAAAAGCTGGTTGATCAATACAAAGTTGTTTCATATTCTTTCTAACAACAGGATAACCACCACGTTCACTCTTACCATCAATTACTTCATCATTTGAAAGAACAGTACCTAATTCTTCACACCAGTTAACTGGCATATCTTTATATTTAGCATATCCATCTTCAAATAATTTCTTAAAAATCCATTGAGTCCATTTATAGTAATTTGGGTCACTAGTAGAAATACATCTATCCCAGTCATAATCAAAACCAAGTGCTTTTAATTGTTTTGTAAAATAATCTATATTCTTTTGTGTAAAACCATCTGGATGATTTCCAGTTTGAATTGCATATTGTTCAGCAGGAAGTCCAAATGAATCATATCCAATTGGATGTAATACATTATATCCTTGCATTCTCTTCATACGGGACACAATATCAGTAGCAGTATATCCTTCAGGATGTCCAGCATGTAGACCTACTCCTGATGGATAAGGAAACATATCAAGAGCATAATACTTAGGTTTAGAAAAATCCCAAACATCAGTCTTAAATGTCTTATTATCTTCCCAATACTTTTGCCATTTTTTTTCTATTTTCTTAAAATCATATTCCATTATTTATTCTCCCTTCTCTTTTCAATTATTCCTATTATGTTATATCCAACTAATAATAAAATAATAAATATTAATAAACTTAATCCATATATAAATATTTTATTAATCTTTAAATCTAAAAATAAAACTATATATACAGGAACTGTTATTGCAATTGTATTAACTAAATCTAACCATAATCGTAATCGTTTAGATTTTCTTTCTCTTACACTTAATTTATATCTATTTTTAATATATTTAAGTGGAATAGAAATTTCTTCTTCTCCATGCATCTTATAATTAATAAGAGTATACAATCTTAAAAATACAAATATACTTATAAATATTAAAATAGCAATAACTATATAACTAACTATATCCATAATTCCTCCTTTAAATAAAAACGGCCTCTCATCCAAAGGACGAAAGACCGTGGTACCACCTTAATTTATACTTATTTGAACTATAAAGGGTTCAACCTAATACATCCAGAAACAAGTTCATAAACTTCATACTATTCACTTACACCAACCGTGAACTCTCTTTAAGTAATCCATAAACTACTACTTTTCCTTCACTTGCTTAAAAAACATTATACATAAATTTTAATTTATGTTCAAGTAAATTTTATTATCATTTAAATATAGAAACACATGATTCAAGCATAAAGCAAAACATAACAACAATAAAGATCATTAAAACTCTAGATACAAATGTTAAAACATGTTTTACATCAATATTCTTTTTTATAATATAATCACTTATAAATGGGAATATAGCAAAAATTATTCCTAAGAAATAATATATAAACTTATAATCATCATATAAAACCATTGAATAAGGCCAAGGATAAACAACAGCTACACAAAAACATAAAATAGAATCTATTATATTTAATATAATATATCTAGTTTTAAAAGGTTTATCATGTGGATTAAAAAAGCATAATAATATATAAAAAAATGGTGTATACATATAAGAAGTAAAAAATAATGACATTAATGGTTCATCTATTTTTGTAATAAATTCAGGAAATTTCAATTGAAACTTCAATTCTAAATATAATGGTGCCATAGTAATACAAACAATTAAAACATATACAAACCAAATAATAGTTAATATTTCATAAACACTTAATTTTTTCTTTTTCATTATCATCACCATATTAATTATAAAGTATATTTAAACATTTTTAACTATATATAAATATGTTTTACATAAAAAAACTCATGTTTCCATGAGTTTTAATTATTTTTTACTAGTTTTTTTAGAAGTTGTTTTCTTTGGTGCTTTCTTACTTGTAGTCTTTTTATTTGTACTACTAGTTTTGCTTACAGAAGCTGTAGTTTTAGTACCTTTTCTTTTCTTTAAATATTTAGGTGCCATTAAAGCAAGTATTAAAGCTGCAATACAAAATGCGAAAACTAAACAATAAAGTTCAATTAAATCTCCTGTTTTAGGGTTAACAATGTCATCTACTTTAATTGTTTCAGATTTAATATTTCCACCTTCATAGTTTGCACAATAAACTGTATAAGTATCATTCTTAACTACAGTAAATGTACCTTCAAATTTATTTTCATTTACTTCAGTTGAATACAAATCTATTTCTTCATCTTTAGAGTTATATAATTTACACATAACAGCTAAAGAACCATCTTCAATTTCACCATTATATGTAATGGTACCTTTTGAATTACTAACAGTTAATTTAGTTACAGCAGGAGCCTCAGCTGCAAATACTGTTACTGGAAGAACTATTAATAATAATGCTAATATTATCTTTTTCATTATACTCTATCCTCCCCATATAATTGCAATTTCCAATCAGCCATATCTATTACATTACCTTTACCACTACCAGCAAAGTTACCAGCATAAGTAGTTCCAGTAGATCCAGCTTTTTCAACATTGATATAAATCTTATCAACTGTTTTTAATTCAGCATCTGATATTGTATATGTGAATTTAGCTCTCTTAATTCCTTTTCCGATGGCATCACCAAATGGTGGATCATCCTCATCCCATTCAAGTGCATCAACTGCATTACCAAATCCATCATCACCATAATTAGTTATAGTTAAATCAATAACTTTGGTTGATCCATTTTTATATTGAATTTTACCTAATACGTTATAATCTTCATATGTCTTATGATTATCATAGAATATTTCAGCTTCTAGGATAGCATCTTCTCCATGCCCAATTCTATTAAATCCAGGATCCATTGTTCTTCTATTAACTAAGAAATAATATTCATGATCTTCATTATCTAATGCTTTAAATACAACTTTTTCAAAATAATTTGAATGGAATATTAAATTAAATTTGTTATCTACCTTAGCAACTTCAACTGCTCCTTCAGGAACATCTAATGCTTCGATAGACTTAATTGTAAATCCATTATAAGTAGATAATGCATTAATTGTTACATTGTCTTGTAATAATAATGCTAATATTTCTGTTGGATTATCTTTTGTTGTCCCAGAGATATCATATGATTCTCTTCTATTGAATGCATTTGCCCATTCGCTTGGATAGTAATTTAAACTTTCTAAATCAGCTAATTTAATACCTCTAAAGTCTTCATTATAGATGATCATTTTTGGTCCTCTATTCATGTATGAAATATAAGTATTATTTTCACTAGGTTCTTCTAGTGGTGGATAATCAATTCCACTTTCACCTTTGTATGCATCAAGTTTCTTTGTACCAGCATCAATTTCATCTTTTAAAACTTGGAATTTCCAATATGGAGCAAAGAATTTTTCTCTTGAATGAACACTAAATTTAATAGTTGTTGCTCCCGCATTAGTATTTTGATTTGTAATAGTTGTTTCATCCATATAAGTAGTTTTTGCTACTTGTGAACTTAAATCATCAAAATTTGAATAGTTATAACAGATTTTTCCATCACAATCCCATAATAGAACTGCTTTACCATCAAAATCTCTTGGTTCATCAATTACTATATATTTATTATTTCTAATTGCATCTTCATCACGATATTCATCTTTTTCAGGATATCCATCTTTAGTAATTAAGTTCCCTTGCTCATCAGTTTTTCCTGAAGCCAAACTAATAACTTTAGTATCATAATTTAAGTTAACAATTGTATTTGCAGGTGCAATCATTGTACAACTATCTTTATTATCATTACATGTAACTGTAGTAGTTATAACTGCTTTAGTATTATCATCATTTCTATATAAAGAAATAGATTTAGCTGGTTCAGACGTATTCTTTAATGATAGATTAATTACATTTGTTCCATCAGTCATTTCGTAATACTTTTTCATATTTTTATCTAGCATAACTGTAACAGTATAATCTTCTGTTGAAACAGGTTCTTGATTATTGTTATTGTTGTTATCTCCTCCCGAAGGTGTATTAATATGTTCCTTAATCACAAAATCTCTAGCACCAGTTAAATTAGTATTTGTATAAATTGCATTTTCACCTTCGGTAATATCATTAAAGGTTGTATCAAAATCTATCCTATAATTAGTTACTGATCCATCAACTGAAAATTTACAAACTGATGAAGAAGAACATGTAACTAAAACTAAATCTGTAGCTACTTTTTCATCTCCTGAATAAATTTTGATTAATCTAAATTGATTATTAGATAAATCTGTAATCTTAATTTCATCATAATTTTTTTCGATTTTAAACTTTTCTATGTCTTCAACAGTAAAAGTTACATCAAAAGGGTTTTCTAGAGCTAATACTAATGTAAGTGGTGCAAAAATATGCATTAGTATACTCATTGCCCATACACTTAAAAGTGCTTTTTTAAATATTTTTTTCAATTTTAATTCCTCCTATACTTTCTATAAACACTATCCTAGTTAAAGTATAAGTCATTATAAAATTTATTACAATAAAAAAACTATAGATTTTAAATCTATAGTCTTACTTTACACTTCTGCCATATATTCAAGTAATTTTAAGAATAAGTTAACATACTTTTGATGTAAGCCTATTCTTGCTAGTTTTCTAACTGCAATACGTTTTTCTTGAATAGATGAGTCCTTAAGAAGAATCTCTCCTATCATATCTTTAACTTTAGTAGGTATTGGTAAGTCATTAAGAATTGATTCAATATCATAGTTAATTAATTCACCTTGGTCTAATTCTAGATCTTCACCTTTACAATTAATAGTTATTTGTTTAAGTGTTGATAATGGAGGTAACTCTACAATAAAATCATTATCATCTACATATGAATCATTTTCTTTTACTTTATCTGCACCACACATAACACTTATAGTAGAAGGTTCATTCATATTTCTAAATCTTAAACGATAACTTCTATAAGGTGGAATAATACCACTCTTACCTGCAACTGGTCTTATAGAAACAGTTACATTATTCTTTTGATATGTATAATCAATCTCAGTTAAAATAAAGAAATCTTTTTCATATAAAGAAGACACACCATCATCTTCATATAATTCATAAGTACTGGAGTCGCCTGGGAACAATTGAAGTTCCATTGCTCTTGGAGCATCAGTATTATTCAAATCATTTTCATCTAATATTGCAAGTGGTAATATTGTACCTGCTCTTGCAAATACTGGATAATCTTCATCTTTATAAAACGAAGTATATCTTCTTCCACCATTAAACTTCTTACCATTTGTAAAGTCATACCAAACACCATCTGGAAGTGCAAGTTTAACAACTGCTCTATTCATTAAAGGATCATCCTTTTTAGTAATTGGTGCAACTAATAATGAAGAACCAAATATATATTCATTTCTATAAAGAGGTTCATCATAGATCTCTGGATTTTGATAATAAAGTGGTTGAACTAAAGGCATACCAACTTTGTGATATCTATAAGCTTCACTATAAAGATATGGAATTAATTCATGTCTAAGTCTTAAATACTTAGATACGATTGCTTGAGTTTGAATATCCCATTTCCATGGTTCTCTTTTATAATAATTACCTTCATCAGCAGATAATCTAAGTATTGGTGAGAAACATCCAAATTGAACAAATCTAGAAAATAACTCTCCATCTTCAGTTCCATTCATAAATCCACCAATATCATTAGATAACCAAGAAACACCCAAGTTAGATGCTGATGCATTATAGTGTGGCATTATCTCTAAATTTTTCCAATTAACTTCAGTCTCACCAGTATAATGAATTGGATATTTATGAGGTGCAAGCATTCCATTTCTAGCAAAAGTAATACCCCTTCTATTAACAATTTGTTTAAAATCATCAAAATGATAATGAGTTAAAGCTCTTAAAGAAGCTAAATCATTTTTATTATTATAATCAAGCCAAAAGAAATCTACTCCATAATTCATTAATGGATGAATAAAATAATCAAAGTAAGCACTTAAAATATTAACATTAAATACATTAAATGGTATTACTCCATTTCCTTCTGCTCCACTTGCTGCTTTAAATGGTAAATAATAATCTTCCTTAGGAGAAATTCCTTCATTTGGATTAACTTTTAAAGCAAGTCTTATATTTCTACCATGTAAGAAGTCAGTCATTCTCTTTGGTCTTTTAAATAAAGTTTCATCAAATGATAAACCAGACTTCATTTTAGGATTTTGTCTATGCCAATGGTCTCCTAACATAATAATTGAAATAGGAATCTTATGTTTAGAAAACTTATGAACTAACTTTTCAATACCTTTAGAATTATATTCAATATTTCTATTCCACCAAACACCTAAAGAATATCTAGGAATTAAAGGTGGATAACCTGTTAAAATAAAATAATCTTTTAAACAAGCACCAAAATCTCTTTTATACATAAATACATAAGTATCTATTCTTGTATCAGTTCTTTTACCTAAAGAACCATCTTCATTAAATATTAAACTTTTTGAATCATCTAATGATACAAAACCATCTACTGAATATAATCCTTTTTCATACTTAGGTTCACCAGTTTTACCATCAAGTGAGTAACCAATTGAACCAAAATTTCTTACTTCAGGATGATTAAAATACCAAGTCTTATCAGTATTAGTTAATTCAATTCTTAAATTTTGATCAGGTGATATCTTAGTACCCAAAAAAGGCATTTCTTTTCTATAAAATAATTTAAAATAAGATGTAGTTATATAAAGATATGTATTATCATCTTTTCTTTCAAATTTAACTTGAGGAAACTTTCTAGATTGAACAAGTTCAGTTGGTCTATCTTCAAATTCACCAGTTTCAGAATATTCAAGTCTAATTAATATTTCACTAAGTACAGTAATTCTAAACTTTTTACCTTGAATAATATTATTTACATTAGGTAATATTTTTTTATAATCAAATTTAAAATGTTCTTGTAAATTTGCCATACCACACATCACCCTATTCTTGAATTAATTTTACCATAAGAAAAGACTAATTTCTATTAGTCTTTTTAGTTTTTATAAATGTTTCTATTGTTAATAACGGGAATACAATTATATATGGAAGAATATATCTTGTTTCTTGACTAGGAATAGAAATAATAAACATTAAAGAAATAACTAATATAGGAATAAATAAAAGAATTTTATCTTTATTCTTATTTAATATATTTATAACAATATAAACTATATACATAAATAGATAAAAACCACCTCTAAATAATATATCTCCTAAAACAGGTGTTTTACTTAATCTATCAGTCAAATCATAAATAAGCATATGTAATTTAGATAAATACATATAATCTTCAATATGAGTATCATCATATCTACCACTAGTAATATGATTTAATAACTCTCCATTTTGAGGATCAGCTATTTCAAATTGAATTGAATTTATTCTCCATAAATATTTCATATATTGAATCGGATGACTTACAAATAATTTAAAATTAATTTTTAAGAATGTTGGACCTAAATCATATTTTTCTAAATTATCAACTGAATTCTTTATTCTCCAATATCTTGAAACAGAATCCGCATTATAAATCTCTAATTTATCATTAATTGTTTCAAAAGATAGATACTTTTCTATTTCTTTTGAATCGTCATCTGAAAATTTATAATCATCTTTTATAAATGAACTTATTTGATATATAGGTATTGTATATTTAACATAATATGGATTTTTTTCTGCTTTCAAGAAAATTGGTAATAATCCATTTGTAAAAAAAGTAACTAATAAAACAATAATAACTGATAAACCAATCATTTTTCTTTTTATCATATCTTTTTTTAAATAAATAATCACAAAAATAGAAAGAAAAATAAAAGGTATAAACATTAAATGTCTTACATTTGAAAAGATAATAGCAAATATAGTATAAATAATTATTGTTTTCTTATCTACTTTATCATTCTTTATAAAATCAATTAAATAAGTTTCAACTCCAAGTAATGAAATACTAAAAAGTATATCTTTAAAAGAAACTTGTAAATATAATAAAGGTTGCATAAATATTAAAGATAAAACTGTATATATAATTAAAGCTTTTCTACCATAATACTTATTAACAGCATTTAAAGTTTTTTTAATAACAATCAAATATATAAAAGTATTCATTAATTGAATAATTATTGTACATGGGTATATTATAAAACAAAAATTAACATATATTTGCCAAAAAATAGTATGCCATTCTTTCCACATACCATTTACAAACCAATTAAGTAGTCTAGCAGAATCATTATAATCTCTATACTTAAAGCTTGATAATGCAATTAAAATTGCAAATATAGCAATAACTTTAAATATTTTATTAACTAACAATTTATCTTCTTTTGTTTTATTAAACCTTAATTTATCTTTATTATTAATTAAGAAAGAAATATTAATAAAAAGAGTACTTATAATAATTAAAGGTATAATTGTAAAAAAAACTACCTTCATAGAACTAGTTAAATATAAATCAGAAGCTAACACTCCTCTATAAGATAACATCAAGAAAAGTATAATACTTAATACAAAACTTAATATATTATTTTTTTTATCTTTATTAAATTTATAGTCCTTTAGAATAACAATTGAAATAACAAGATTTAATAATATATGATCAAAAACATTATTTAATAAAGGTGAATCTAAAAAAAGAATCAAAATAATAAACAATGAATATATTAAAACAAGTATTTTTTTCATATCTTCACCCTAGTAAATTATACCATGAATACAGCATTTTTGTTGACATTTTACTTAATTTCTTGTATATTACTAATTGCGTAGTTATGGCAGTGGTTTTTTCTAACTATTAATGTGTTTAATTGAAACAACTCTAGTAACTTAAGACTGCCTTAAGGGAAAGATTATTAAACACCCTAGTAGAAAGATAAACTTCCTTACTATGAAATAAATAGAAAGGAGAATTTATAATGGCAAGATATACAGGACCAGCTTATAAAAAATCTAGAAGATACGGATTTTCTACATTAGAAAATGGTAAAGATTTAGCTAAAAGACCATATGCTCCAGGACAACATGGAACTGGAAGAAGAGGAAAAGTTTCTGAATATGGTATCCAATTAAATGAAAAACAAAAAGTTAGATTCATGTATGGTTTAAATGAAAAACAATTTAGAAGATTATTCGAAAAAGCTTCTAAATTAAAAGGTGTACATGGTGAAAACTTCTTAAGATTACTTGAAGCTAGATTAGACAACGTTGTTTACAGACTTGGAATGGCTCCAACTAGAAGAGCTGCTAGACAAATCGTAAACCATGGACATATCTTAGTTAATGGTTCTAAAGTAGATATTCCTTCATACGAAGTTAAACCAGGAGATATCATTACTGTTAAAGAAAGATCTCTTGAACATCCAGTAATCAAAGCAGCTATTGAAGCTAACTCACCAGTTGCTCCATTCGTAGAATTTGATGCTAAGAAATTAACTGGTAAATTTGTTAGATATCCTGAAAGATCAGAACTTTCTGCTGATATTAACGAATCACTAATCGTTGAATACTACAATAGATAATAAAATACTTGAGTTAATCTCAAGTATTTTTTTGTGCATAAAAAAAAGAATAGATTACTCTATTCATTAAAGTTTAACTTATGAGTTTCTTTTTCTTTTAAAAGTCTAGATATAATTCTAAGTATTTTAATAGTACCACTTAAGTTATCTTTATTATCTATATTAACTTTATTAGATACATAAAACTTTAAATTAGTTAAATCATTAACATTTAAATGACTCATATAATCAACATATTTATTGGTAAGTAAACTAGCTTTAAACATATTTATTACTTCATCATTATCTAAAATACTTAGTTGTCTATCAATATTATTAAATACTTCTTCTTCAATTAAAGAATATTGATTTAATATATTATTCTCTCCTTCTTTAACTAGTATTTCTTTAAACAATACTAATTCTAATTTATTTAAAAGAGTTAATAATTGTTTAAATTGTTCTAAATCAAAAGAATATACACTAGTTTCTTTTAATGAACTAATAATTTGTCTTACTTTATCTTCTGATACCATTATTTCTCCTCTTTCAAATATTTTTCTATAATAGCATCTAATCTAGATTCATATTCATGAAACGAAGCCATAAATACCCTAGTAAATACCATTAAATGTTTTTTATTAACAACATCATATATTCTACGATATACTTCATCAATAGCAACTATTCTTGCTTTAGTAGCATCTTCTTTAGAATATAATTTAGTTTTTCTAACAATTGAATTATAATCATCTACAATTCTATTAAGGTCTAGTGGTTGTTTATAAATACGGGATAATTCACTTTGATTATATGAAGAAGCTCCATTAATCACGCTAGTTAATATTTTACTTTTACTATCTGCATCTATTTCTTCATAATTAGAAATAATATGTAGATTCATAAAATAATAACCAAGTACTATCATATTATTTAGTTGGTAAGGGTCTTTAGTAAACTTTTCTTTATTTTCTATACCCTTAGCATCTAAATCTTTGATAATAGAATAAATCCAATTAATATTTTCTTTGTATAATTTTTTTGTTAAATTATCAAATTCCATATTATCACTATCCCTTAATTAATTATAACATTAAATATTCATGATATAAAGTTTAGTTAATAAGATTTCCATTCTTTTCTTTGCATTCACTAAATCCTGAGAATGTACAAACTCTACTCATTGATTCACTAGATAAATTATAAGAATCAACTACATAAGTTTTTATAGTAGTATTACTAGTTAATACTGGACCTAACTTAGTTAAATTATATCCACTAACCATAAAATAATAATCAGTTAGATATAAATAATATTCACTATTACCTTCTTTATTATCTATAAGAATATATCCTTTAACATCAGTATCATTGTTTATATCAGTTTCTACATTATAAATAACTACTTCTTTAATTAATGTATCAAAGTCTTTTTTAACTTCTTCAACTACTTTATCAATTTTTTCTTTAAAAATCTTTTTAGAACTACCTGTATTTACTTCAAGATCTAAGAATCTAGAACAAGGTTTTCTTGAATATAATCTACAAATATTATCATCATTATATTCACTAGTCTTACTAGTATCTATATCTTTAATATTGTTCTTCTTTAAAGAATTATCATACTTATATCTATTTAACATATAAGAATCATTATAAACATAATAATAGTATTCAATATTACCTATATAAGTTGCATCTATTACTACATATCCATTTATAGTTAAATCTTTAATTCCTAATTCATTTACATTAGTAACAAATACTCCAGGAGTAGATACCCAATTAATCTCTTCAAAGTGATCAATAATGGCATTATTAACACTTACTGTATCATTAATAAATATATCTTTTTTAGTTAAATTATTCTTAACTGAAATACATCCCTTTAATATAGTATCTTCTTCATCATCTTTTGCCTTAAATATAATTTTAATATAAATAGTCTTAGATGCTTTTAAACCTAAATTATACATTAAAGTATAATCTCTTGTTATACTTCTTTCTTCTTGAAGATCTTTATAAGCTTCATTATCTTCAGAATAAATCATAGAATAAACTAACTTATCATTATTTATTTCAGAATCACTAAAGTTAATTGAATAAGAAATATCACTATTACTTGCATTCTCTATTTTAATTGTCTTTTCATAAGAATCACCATATTTAATTACTTCATCTATTAAGTTTCCTTTATAATATGTAACTTTTAATTTATGATTCTTAATACTTAAACTTTCAGTAATATCTGAAGTAGAACTCTTCTTAAGTAAAGAAATATTATTAGAAATATCACTAGGATTAACAACATATATAATAAGTAAAATAATTATAACTGAGAATATAATTATGTTTCTTTTTTTCATTCTATTCACCTATAACAATTATATTAAAGTATTCATATATTTGCAAAATAAAAGAGTCTAAATATTGGACAAACACTCTAAAATGTAGTATTATTGTTATATCGAATGAGCTTCTATTATTTATTTTTTTAAGGAGGAATTTATGAAAACACAAGAGGATACTGTCCTTGTCTATGCCCTTGGTGGCTTAGGTGAAGTCGGTAAAAATATGTATTGTATTGAGTATAAAGATGAAATAATCGTAATCGATTGTGGAGTTATGTTTCCAGAAGATGACCTATTAGGTATTGATTATGTTATTCAAGATTTTACTCATTTAAAAAACAATGAATCAAAAATAAAAGCTTTAATTATTACACATGGTCATGAAGACCATATTGGTGGTATACCATTTTTATTACAAAATATTAAAATACCTAAAATATATGCACCAAAGATTGCATGTGATTTAATTACTAAAAAATTAGAAGATAGAAATCAACCTACAGATATGCTAGAAGCTTATAATAAAGATACAAAATTAGATTTTAAATATATGTCTGTAGATTTTATTAACACTACTCACTCTATTCCGGATAGTTATGCAATAGTAATACATACACCATTTGGAAATATTGTACACACAGGAGACTTTAAGTTTGACTTAACTCCAATTGGACCAATGGCTGATATTCATAAAATGGCTCGTCTTGGCGAAGAAGGAGTTAAATTATTACTAAGTGAATCAACTAATGCTTTAGTTCCAGGATTTTCTGCATCAGAATCAGTTGTAGACCAAGCCCTTGGGAATGTATTTGCTAAAGAACAAACAAGTAGAATTATTCTTGCAACATTTGCATCTAACATTTATCGTATTAAACATATAGTTGAAACATGTAAAGAAAACAATAGAAAAATCGTAGTATTTGGTCGTTCAATGGAAAATGCTAAAGAAATAGCACTTAAAAATGAATTACTTAATGACCCTACTATATTTATAGATATGAATACTGCAAGAAACCTAAAAAAACATGAATATATTATTCTATGTACTGGTTCTCAAGGTGAACCACTTGCAGCTCTTTCAAGAATCGCAGCAGGTACTCATAAACAAGTTAAACTTTTACCAGATGATGTAATCGTATTCTCATCTAATCCAATCCCAGGAAACACCAAATCAGTTAATTATGTAATTAACAAATTATATTTAAAAGGTGTTAAAGTTTATACTAATGAAGATGATGAATCACTACATACATCAGGACATGCAAGAAGTGGCGAACTTCAATGGATGTTAAGATTACTTAAACCAGAATACTTCATGCCTATCCACGGTGAATATAGAATGCTTAAACAACATATCACTTTAGCAGAACAATGTGATGTAGAAAAAGGACATTCATTCCTATGCGAAAATGGTGATGTTGTTAAAATAATGAAAGATGGAACTTGCAAAAAAGCTGGAAGAGTTCAAGCTTCAACTGTATACGTAGATGGATCTCGTATTGGTGAAGTTGGTTCAGTAGTATTAAAAGACAGAAAATTAATGAGTAAAGATGGTATTTTAGTTACTATTATTAATATAGATAAAAAATCTCATCAATTACTAATTAAGCCAAATATTACTACTCGTGGATTTGTAATGGTTAATGATAATAAAGCATTAATTCAAGATATCGAAAATAAAGTTAGTGATATAGTTAATAATGCTATTAAAAATAAAAATAACATAACAGATTTAAAAAATTTAATTATATTAGAATTAAGTATGTACATTAATAAAATTACAGGAAGAAGACCTATGGTATTACCTGTAGTAATGGAAGTAGAAAAATCTAATTAAAACAAAAAGAATAGTGTAGTGCACCCCATTTGGTAGACACTAATAAAAAACACATTAAAAGAAGCAAATTAATTTTGCTTCTTATTTTTTTGATTTTAATCTAGATGTGTTATAGAATAATATCCAGTCTTCTACAAATTGTATGTATTCTTGT
>JAFSVF010000017.1 GCA_017450205.1 Bacilli bacterium
TATCACGGTGACAATAGTTTCGGCAAAGATAACTCGTTGCAAACTATTTTTTTTTGCTCTAATTTTTGTTAATTTTTATATAGTTATTAACATTTTTATATAAATGACAGTAGATCTTATGAAAATTCATAAGATTTTTTTTGATTTTTTTAAACTTGTTATTCATAATAAGAAACACAAAGAAAGCGATAAAAATGAATGAAAGAAACGTATATAGTGAGAAAATAACAGAGTTAGAAACTAAAAAGACAAATATGGGAAAAAATGAATTGGATCTAGAGCATGCTAAAGAATTATTAAAATCATTTGATAGGTATAAAAGCCTATGTAACGAAGAAATAAATAATAAAGACAACAATATAACTCATATTAATTCATTTACTAAAAATATAACTCATAATAAAAATAAAACTAGATCTTTAAAATATAATAAAAATAATATTAAAAAAAATAGTTGACTATATTAGAATAATTTGATTAAATATAAGTGGTTTGTGATTATGGCACTGTGGATACACCTCTTCCCATCCCGAACAGAGAAGTTAAGCACAGTCACGCTGACGATAGTTTCGGCAAAAATAGGTCATCGCAAACCTTTTTTTGTGCGTTAAAAATTATATACATAAATTTATAAGTAAATACTTGTCATTCAAGGGTTATTTTTTTGTTGCAGTGGTCTTATAAATATGTATAATTATAATAGGTGATAGAAAAATGGATTATAAATATACTTCAAGAAGTATTGAAGATACAATGGAACTAGCTGAAAATATCGAAGCTGAAAAGTTCCCTGGAATGGTTATATGCTTAAATGGTGAATTAGGTTCAGGTAAAACTGTATTTGTAAAAGGTTTTGCTGGATCTCTTGGAATCAAAGATAATATAACTAGTCCAACATTTAATATAGTTAAGGAATATGAAAGTGGTGAATTACCACTATATCATATGGATGTATATCGTTTAGAAGATACAGATGAAACTATCGGATTTAATGATTACTTTAATGGTAATGGTATAACTATTATTGAATGGGCAGATATTATTGAAGATAAACTTCCAGAAGAAAGATTAGATATTACATTTAAATTAATTGATGAGGATACAAGAGTTTTAGTTCTTACTCCTCATGGTCAAAAATATGAAGATGTAGTAAATTTTGTTTTATAGACACTGAGGTGTCTTTTTTTTGTGATTAGTGTTATAATACACGTGTTTAAAGGAGGAATTATCATGTATACTTTATTCATTGATACTCATAACATAGATATTAATTTAGCTATATATAAAGATGGTGATTTATTAGATACTAGAGTTAAGTCATCAACTCTTCATCATTCAGATAATATTATGCCATTATTAAGTGAATTATTAAAAACTAATAATTTAAAAGTTAATGAAATTAATAGTATTTTCTGTGTTAATGGACCTGGATCATTTACAGGTGTTAGACTAGGAGTAACAATTGCTAAAACGTTAGCATATACTTTAAATATTCCAATAAGAACTATTACTAGTTTAGAAATGTTTTCTGTATCATCTAATTCAGATAAAGAAAAGTTAGTTATTATTAAAGATTTAAAAGGATGTTTTGGTGGATTATTTACATCAGATAATAAACTAATTGGTGAATATTTCTATAAAAATAATTCCGAGTTTGATGAATACATCGAAGCAAATGATTTAAAAGAAAATATTGTTGAAAACAAAGTAGATTTCAACAAATTATATGAATTTGCAATGACTAAAGAAACAATTAATCCACATAAAGTTAATCCTATATATATAAAGGTTATTGAGGCTTTAAAAAATGATAAGAAGAGCAACATATAGAGATGTAGATAGTATTAATGAAATAGGAAAAGAATTACATGATAATTTTGCTTATTTATTTAAAATGGAAAATGTTGTTAATACAAGTTATTCAAGAGTATACCTATATGAAGAAAACAATAAAGTATTAGGTTTTATTCATGTAGATTCTCATTTTGAAATAATGGATTTAATAAATATTGTAGTTTTAAAAGAATATCAAAATAAAGGAATAGGATCAAAACTTCTAGAATTTGTTGTTAATAATGAATCTTATGACAAAATAATGTTAGAAGTTAGAGAAACAAATTTAAACGCAATTCATTTATATGAAAAATATAATTTTAAGGAAATTTATAGAAGAAAAAAATATTATGGCGACTGCGATGCAGTAATCATGGAAAGGATGAAATAATGCTTGTGAAAAAAGATGTATATATATTAGGTATTGAATCTAGTTGTGATGAAACAAGTATATCTATTGTAAAAAACGGATATGAAGAAATAGCAACAACAGTATTAACTCAAATGGATACGCATGCATTATATGGTGGTGTTGTACCAGAAATTGCTTCTCGTATGCATACAGAAAATATAACTATGGTATTAGAAGATGTATTAAAGAAAGCAAATATGAGTGTTGAAGATGTTGATGCAATAGCAGTAACTTATGCACCAGGTTTACTTGGTGGCTTATTAGTAGGTGTTGAATTTGCTAAGGTATTATCTTTTGTATATGATAAACCTTTAATCGCAACTCATCATATTGCTGGTCATATTTATGCTAATAATTTAGTTGAAAGATTAGAATTCCCATTACTTGCATTAGTGGTTAGTGGAGGGCATACAGAGCTAGTAAAAATGACTGGTGATTACGAATTTGAAGTATTAGGTACAACTAAAGATGATGCAATTGGTGAATGTTATGATAAAGTAGCAAGAGTATTAGATCTTCCTTATCCAGGAGGCCCTAATGTTGAAAAGTATGCACTTAAAGGTGAACATACATATGAATTACCTAAACCAATGGATAATGATTCACTAGATTTCTCATTTAGTGGTCTTAAATCAGCAGTTATTAATTTAAGTCATAATGAGATTCAAAGAGGACATGAAGTAAGAAAATATGATCTTGCTAAGAGTTTTCAAGATGTAGCAGTTGAACAAGTTGTAAGAAAAACAAAACTTGCAATTGATAGATATAAAGATGAAATTAAAGAAGTAATTGTAGCAGGTGGAGTATCAGCTAATGGATACTTAAGAGAAGAACTAAAAAAATTATGTGAAAGTGAAAATATTAAGTTATCAATTCCACCTTTAAAATATTGTACTGATAATGCAACAATGATAGCATGTGCTGCTTATCCTCAATTTTTAAAAGGAGATTTTGCAGATCTTTCTTTAAGAGCACAATCTCAAGAGTACTTTTTTAGTAGTCCAAGTGTAAATAATAATCAATAACGATTATTATTTTTTCTTTTAATGATATAATTATGATAATAAAGGGTGATATGTGTGAATAATAGCTATTTAACAAACGAAGAATTAAATCAACTTAATAAGTATTTTAATGCAACAAATTATTTAGCAGTTGGTCAATTATATTTATTAGATAATCCACTATTAAAAAGAAAGCTTGAATTAAGTGACGTAAAACCAAGATTAGTAGGTCATTGGGGAACAATTCCAGGACAAAATTTCTTATTTACTCATTTAAATAGAGCAATTACTAAATATGATCTTAATATGATATATATAGTAGGACCAGGACATGGTGGACAAACAGCTGTTACAAATGCATATATGGATCATACATATACTGAAGTTTATCCAGAAATCACTCAAGATGAAGAAGGAATGAGAAAACTATTTAAACAATTCTCTTTTCCAGGTGGTATTTCAAGTCACGTTGCACCTGAAACTCCAGGTTCTATTCATGAAGGTGGAGAATTAGGATATTCTCTATGTCATGCTTTAGGTGCAGTATTAGATAATCCAAATTTAATATGTGCAACTATTGTTGGTGATGGTGAAGCAGAAACTGGACCACTTGCAACTTCATGGAATGTTAATAAATTTATAAATCCAATAAGTGATGGAGTAGTTTTACCAATACTTCACTTAAATGGATTCAAGATTTCAAATCCAACTGTTCTTTCAAGAATTAGTCATGAAGATATAACTAGTTTATTTAAAGGATATGGATGGATACCTTATTTTGTTGAAGGTTCAGATATTAATGAAATGCAAAATAAGATGGCAAAAGTAATGGATGATGTCATTACACAAATTAAAAAAATAAAAAAATCTTGTGAAGAAACAGGAAATGTTACAAATATAAAATGGCCAATGATTATTTTTAGAACACCAAAAGGATGGACAGGACCAGCTGAAGTAGAAGGATCATTTAAAGCTCATCAAGTTCCACTTGCTGTAGATTCAAGTTGCCCTGAAAATATTCAAAGATTAGAAAATTGGATGAGACAATATAAACCAGAAGAAATATTTAATGAAGATGGTTCAATTAAAGAAGATGTAATATCATTCTTACCTAAAGGTGATAAGAGATTATCTTCTAATCCAATTTCAAATGGTGGATTATTGCTAAAAGACTTGGTATTACCTAGAATTGAAGATTATATGTTGGATTGTAATCATGGAGATATAGATGCTCAAGATATGATTGAATTAGGTAAATATTTAAGAGATGTTATAAAACTAAATGAAGTAAATCATAATTTTAGAATTTTCGGACCAGATGAAGCTCAATCAAATAGACTTAGTCATGTGTTTGATGAAACAAAGAGACAATGGTTACTAGATATAACTGATAAAGATGAAAATATTGCATCATATGGTAGAGTTATAGACTCATATCTTTCTGAACATTTAGCAGAAGGTGCTCTTGAAGCTTATCTTTTAACAGGAAGACACGGTTTTATTAATACATATGAATCATTTGCTAGAGTAATAGATTCAATGATTGGTATATTTGCTAAGTGGTTAAAAATGTGTAATGAAATACCTTGGAGAAAAGATATTTCTTCACTTAATATTATTGAAACAAGTCATATTTGGCAACAAGACCATAATGGATATACACATCAAGATCCAGGTCTTATAAATCATATATTATGTAAGAAAAGGAAGATTACCAACATTTATCTTCCATATGATACAAACTCATTAATTTATTATGCAGATAAATGTTTGAAATCTAAAAATCATATAAATGTAATAGTTGCATCTAAGCATCCAAGACCACAATGGTTAACAAAAGAAGAAACAATAAAACATTGTGAAAAAGGACTAGGAATATGGAAATTTGCAAGTGATGAAAATCCTCAAGTTATTCTTGCTTGTGCAGGAGATACTCCAACACTTGAAGTATTAGCAGCAACTAAGATATTAAAAGAAAACAATATTAGAGTAAGAGTAATAAACGTCGTAGATTTACAAAAACTTGAATCAATTAGTGATGAAGAATATGATTCATTATTCTTAAGAGGAGTACCAACAATATTCTCATTCCATGGATATCCAAATGTTATAAGACAACTTACTTATAATAGAGATAGAGATTATGATGTAATTCATGGATATGAAGAAGAAGGATGTATTACAACTCCATTTGATATGAGAGTAGTTAATTATATTGATAGATATCATTTAGTAATTGATACAGTTAGATTATTGGGAAATACTAATATAGAACTTAAAAACTATTGTATATCTAAATTAAAAGAACATCATGATTTAATACGTTCAACTGGAAAAGAAATAGATGAAGTAGAAAACTTTAGATGGTAGAAGAGACTTGAAAAAGTCTCTTTTTTCAACAAATTAAATAAAGTTTTCAACAAATTTATGATTTTAGATATATTCAACATTTTTTTATGGTATAGTTAATGCAATCAAAGAATTCCTTTGATATAATGATTATGAACTGGTAGGTGATTAAAAATGAAAGTAATTTTACTAAAAGATGTTAAAAAACAAGGTAAAAAAGATGAAATTATAGATGTATCAGATGGATACGCTAATAATTTTCTAATTAAAACAGGACTTGCTATTCCATATAATAGTACAAATAAAAATAAATATGATTTGACTATGAAAAAGAGAGCAAAAGATGAAAAAGTAACTGTTGAAAGTTTTACTGAAGTTAAAAACAAATTAGAAAAATTATCAATTAAGTTTAATGCTAAAACAGGAAAAGACGGAAAAATGTTTGGCTCTATTTCAACAAAACAAATTGCTGATGAACTAAAGAAAAAAGGTTTTGAAGTAGATAAAAAGAAAATAGAGTGTGATCATACAATTGATACGCTTGGTACTCACAAAGTAAGTATTAATTTATATAAAGGAGTTGTAGCAGAAGTAAACATTAACGTCATTTAGGGGGATAAATATGGCAAAAATAACAGAAGTAAAAGGAGAACCAAAAAATTTAGAAGCAGAAAAAAATGTACTTGGCTGTGCAATTATGTCAAAACAAGCTTTAGAAAAAGTTAGTAATACTTTAACTAAAGAAATGTTTTATGATGATAATAATGCCGTTATATTTCAAGCAGTTGTAGATTTACAAAAGCAAAATAAAGCAATTGATGCATTAACTTTAAAAAATGAAATTGAGAAATATAAACCAATATCTGAAATAGGTGGAGTAGATTATTTAACAGACGTTATTCAATCTGTTGTATCTGCTTCAAATATTGATGAATATATTGATATTGTTAAAGATAAAGCATTAAGAAGAAATCTTATTCATGCTTGTGAAAAAATAGAAAACGTTGCACGAGAAGAAGATACTCCAACTGCAGATGCTATTGATAGTGCAGAAAAACAAATTTTTTCTATAACTAAGCAAAGAAAAGCTGGGGATTTTAAAATTGCATCTGAAGTAGTTAAAGATGCACTTAAAAAACTAGAGTTTTTATCAAAAAATGGATCAGATGTAACTGGTATTGCTACCGGATTTGCAGATTTTGATAAACTTACAGGTGGATTGCAACCAAATCAATTTATTATTATTGCAGCACGTCCAGCAATGGGTAAAACTGCATTTGCACTTAATTTAGCAGTTCATGCTGCTTTATCAAGTGGTAAAAGTGTAGCTTTATTCAACTTGGAAATGGGTGCTGATCAATTGATGAATCGTATGTTCGCAGCTGAAGGTGCGATTGAAGCAAGAAGATTAGCAACTGGTCAATTAACAAATGAAGATTGGAAAAAATTAAATGAAGCTGCCAGTACATTAAGTGATGCTCCTATTTACTTTGAAGATGCTACTAATATCACTATTAGTGAAATTAGAGCAAAATGTAGAAGACTTGCCGATCAACACAATTTAGGTTTAGTTGTTATCGACTACTTACAATTAATTTCTGGTGGTTCAGGATATGGATCTAATAGACAACAAGAAGTATCTGATATTTCAAGAAGTCTAAAGACAATGGCGATGGAATTAGAGATTCCAGTAATTGCATTATCTCAACTTTCGCGTCAAGTTGAATCAAGAGAAGACAAACGTCCTAACTTAGCAGACTTAAGAGAATCTGGTTCTATTGAACAAGATGCCGATATAGTTTCATTCCTTTATAGAGATGACTATTATGCTAAGAAAGGTGAAACAGAAGAAAGCAATGTCTCTTTATCAGAATTAATCGTAGCTAAACATAGAAATGGTAATACTAAAACTATTAAATTAGTATTTGAACGTAATATTAGTTTATTCCGTAATTATGTTGATAAGGCACAAGAAGAGAATTAGGTGATATTATGAAAGATAAAATAATTAGTTTTCTATTTACAGGAATATTAGTTATTTTAGTATTTTTTATAGGTATGGATAAACGTGAATTAGGTGATCCTACTGAAGCTTATCAAGTATATTTAAATGGTGAAAAGATAGGTCTTATATCTTCAAAGAAAACATTACTTGATATGATAGATAATGAACAAACTATGATTAAAGAATCATATGGTGTAGATAAAGTATATCCTCCAAATGGTTTAAGTATAAATAAAATATACACATATAATCATGATATAGTTTCTGAAGACAAAATATATGATGAAGTCAAAGAACAAGAACCATTTACAATCGAAGGCTATACTATTACTATAAATTATAATGATGAGTCTTCATCAGCATTACAAGAAAACGGTAGAAAAGTTTTAAAAATATATACTCTTGAAAAAGATATTATTAAAGAAGCTTTACAAAATACTGCAATTGCCTTTATTGGAGAAGAACAACTTGAAGCTTATGAATCAAGAACACAAAGTGATATCGTCGATGGTGGAGAAAATTTAACGTCTTTATATTTTGCAGAATCAATAACTATAAAAAAAGATTATGTTTCGACTAAAGAAAAAATATTTACTAATGTAGATGAATTATCAATGTATTTAATTTATGGTACAACTGATAAACAAAAAACTGTAACAGTAAATGATAATGAAGATTTACAAACAATAGCTGAAAATAACCAATTAAATATCTTGGAATTATTAATTGCAAATCCGGATATTCAAAAAGACTCTTTATTAAGAGAGGGTCAAGAATTAAATGTAGGATTAATTAATCCATTAGTATCAGTAACATATGGTAAAAAGGTGGTTGAAACTGTAGATATTTCATATAATACAACTTATGTTGATGATGATTCTAAATATATTTCATATAAAGAAGTAACTACAAAAGGACAAAATGGTAGAACAAAGATTACTCAAGATATCGTATATGTAAACGGAGATATTCAAAGTTTAGTAATTTCAGATAAAGAAGTTATTACTCCTGCAATTGATGAAGTTATTACTAGAGGTACAAGGGGATACAACCCATCAAATTATAATTATCAAAATGATTTAGGAAATGAAACATTCTATTGGCCAACAGTAACACCATTTAAGATTACATCAAGATATGAATGGCGTTGGGGTAAAATGCATAGGGGAATAGATATCTCAGGTTGTGGATTTGGTTCACCAATTTATTCATCAACTCCTGGAATTGTTATAGATATTATCAATTCATGTGGTAATAGAGGTTCTTATGGTAATACATGTGGTGGAAGTTATGGTAACCATGTAACAGTACAAATGCCCAATGGTTATAGAATTATATATGCTCATTTAACAAATAATGTTCCAGTAAGAGTAGGACAAACGGTTACTCAAGGACAAGTAATTGGTTATATGGGAAGTAGTGGCTCTTCAACAGGAACACACTTACACTGGCAACTTGAAGATCCATCAGGAACAGCATTAAATCCATGTAAGGTGGCGTTCAAATGTTAGTACATATCTTAGCAAGTGGTTCTGAAGGAAATTCAGTATATATACAAACTAAGAATAAAAAGGTACTTATTGATACAGGAATGAATTATAAATATTTAAAAGAAAGACTAGAGGAGATAGATGTAGATCCTAGTGAAATAGATAGTATTCTAATTACTCATACTCACTCTGATCATACATCTGCTCTTAAAGTATTTTTAAATAAACATAACCCTGAAGTTTATGTTGATGAAGAAATGTTAAATGAAATTCCATTCCTAAAAGAATATACTAATTTAGTATTAGATTTTAAAGATTATAAATTTGAAGATACGATTATTGAAATGTTTCATACAAGTCATGATGCTCCTGCATCACGTGGTTATATAATTAAAGAAAATGATGAATCATTTGTCTATATAACTGATACTGGTTATATAAATCAAAGATTATTTAAAAAATTATATAATCATACTAAATATGTATTTGAAGCAAATCATGATGTTGAACTTTTAATGCATGGAAGATATCCACAATGGTTAAAACAAAGAATTCTTTCAGATAAAGGACACCTTTCAAATGCTCAAGCTGGATTCTATTTATCTAAAATAATTGGACCAGATACTAAAAAAATAGCACTAGCGCATCTATCAAAAGAAAATAATGATCCTGATATAGCATTAAAAGAAGTGAAATCAATTCTAAAAGAAAATGATGTAAAATTTAACAACTTTGTTATAGCTAAACAAAGAGAAAGAGTTGAATTATAATGATAAATATTATTTGTGTAGGTAAACTAAAAGATAAGTATTTACAACTAATGGCAGATGATTATCTAACTAGATTAACTAAATACCATAAAGTAATAGTTACTGAACTTAAAGACTCTAATATTAAAAATGAAGGAGATTTAATTCTTAAATTACTTAATAATAAAGATTTTATAGTAACAATGGAAATTGGTGGAAAGAATCTTTCTTCACCTGAATTATCTGAACTAATAGATAAAACATTTATAAATCATCCGACAATAACATTTATAATTGGTGGTTCCGATGGTATAGATGAAAGAGTATTAGAAAAATCTAATTTTAGATTATCTTTTGGAAAGAATACATATCCTCATGGAGTATTTAGATGTTTACTTTTAGAACAAATATATAGGTCATTTAAAATACTAAATAATGAATCCTACCACAAATAGTGGTAGTTTTTTTATTTTGTGTTATAATAAGAAACACTTAAAAGGGGGATAATATGAAATATTATCATATAAGAAAATATAAAAAGGAAAAAGATAACTATCACATCGGACAAGAACTAGAATTTACTCCTGATAAAATAAATAATTTATGGATGGATATTGAAAACTTTGATGGTTATTATTTAGATCACATAACAAAAGACACTAATTATTGGGAATGTCTAACACATATATTTAACGTTGATTTAAATACACTAGATAAAGTAACTCTAAATAGAATGAAAAGAGGTTTAGAAGCTTACGTACATAATGAAGGAATGTTTAGAAGAGAAACTATATTAGAAGAAGTAAGATATAAAAATTATCCAACAAGACCATCAAGACGTAGTTGTATGTGGTTAACTGATGAGGAATGTATTGATAGTTGGATAACTTTATTAGAAGAAAAAGGAACAAATTATAATGTTTTTGAAATGAATTTAGATGGAAATATATTTTGTTCAACTGAAGAATTATTACCACGTCAAGAATCAAGAATTAAAGAAATCGAAGAGCAAGCAAAAAAATATTGGAATCCAACAAAAGAGGATTTAGAAAAATCAATCAAAAGAGAGTATCTATTTGAAGGAATAGCAAGAGTTAAAAAGTTATATAGATAGGAGTTAAAAGTATGAAATTATATCATGTACACAGAGAAAATAAATATGATGAATTATTTAAAGAAGGAAATGTAATAGAATTTGGAAAAAATAATAATTATTTAAAAGATTGTTATTATGAAAACAGTGGATTATTTACTACTGTAGAAAAATTAGAAGATGGAAAACATATAAAGAAGTATTCAAGTTTTTCAGGTGCATTAAGACCAGAAGTATTTGATACTTTTTCTAAAGGTAATCAAAGAGATTTATTAGAAATGTTAAGAGATTATATTAATCTTACATCTGAATACAATAGAGAAATAATTGTTGAATCTATCAGACAAAAACAATTTCCTGAAAGACCATCTAGAGAAAAATGTATGTTCTTAACAGATGAGAGAAACCTAGAATATTGGTATAATAAATTATGTAAGGATACATCAAGATTTGAATTCTTATCTAATGATCCAATAAAAGTATTTGAAGTAGAAGCAGAAGGAAATTTATTTGAATCATCAATAGATTTATTACCTGGTATTTATGATATGAATTTAAATATAAAAGGTAATGCAAATAGATATTGGGCACCATCAGAATATGATTTAAATAATTCATATCCAAATGAATACTTGCTTGAAGGAAAAGCAAAAATATTAAGAAGAATTAAATAAGGAGTAATTATGAACAATAAATGGAAAATAGTTTTAAAAGAAATATTAGATTCAAATTATTATAAAGAATTAATGGCAAAAGTTAATGAAGAGTATTCTACAAAAACTATTTTTCCAAGTAAAGAAAATATATTTAGTGCATTTAATATTACAGATTATGATGATGTTAAAGTAGTTATAATGGGACAAGATCCATATCATGGTGAAGGAGAAGCAATGGGTCTCTCATTCTCTGTAAATAATGGAATAAAATTACCACCATCACTAAAAAATATTTATAAGGAACTTTTTGATGATTTGGGTATAACAAGAATAAGTGGAGACTTAACTGATTGGTCAAAGCAAGGAGTATTACTTTTAAACTCAACACTTACAGTAGTTAAAGATACACCAGGATCACATGCTAAGATTGGATGGCAAACATTTACTGATGAAGTAATAAAAAAAGTAAATGAAAAGACTACACCAGTAGTATTCATTCTATGGGGAAATTATGCTAGAAGTAAAAAAGATTTAATTACAAATCCAATTCATTTAATAATTGAATCAAATCATCCGTCACCTTTTAGCGCAAGAAAAGGATTTTTTGGAAGTAAACCTTTTTCAAAAACTAATGAATTTTTAAAGAAGAATAATATTGAAGAAATAAAGTGGTAAAAAAATCATTGATTATTCATCAATGACTTTCATATCTTCATCAAATAATTCAACTGTTTCATAAGATGGTTGAATTTTTATTTTATTTAATTTAGCAACTACTTTAGGAATAAATTTTTTAGTAAAAGTAATTAATAAATCATTATTTTTATTATAAAATGATTTAGCAGCAGTAATTTTTGTATCTGATTCTTCTAATTTTCTAAGTATTTCTTTGAATTCTTTTTTATCACTTAATTTTTTATAATCAGTATCGATTACTCTGATAGTTTCAATAGCATTCTTAATTTCTATATCTAAATCATAAGAAGTAATATTTGTATTTTTAATATCTTCTAAATTTTTATAAAAATCCATTTCTTTTTTAGTTACTTTATTTACCATACTTTTAGTATCAAGTATAAGTTTAAATCTATTTTCTAGTTCATCATTTATAACTTTAACTGAACCATCTAATCTTGATTTATATGTTTTTAATTTTGATAAATTATAAATATAAACGCATACTATTATTACAATTAATAATGCGATAGTAGCTATGACTACAACTGTTGCATTCATTTTTATCACCTAGTATAATTATATCATGATGATAATTATAAAGGAAGATGAATAAATGAATATAAAAGTAGTGGTTGTAGGAGATTTAGAAACTAATTGTTATATTCTAGAAAAAGGTAATAGTTCTTTAATAATAGATCCAGGTGCTGAAGCAGAAAAAATAGTGGCTAATGTGGATCAACAAAAGAAAGTATGTGGTATTTTAATAACACATAGTCATCAAGATCATATTGGTGCAATTACTGAAATTTTTAATAAGTATAATTGTCCAATATATTCAGTTAATAATTTAAAAGAAGGTATGAATCATATTGAAAACTTTGATTTTGAAATGATAAAATTTCCTGGACATGTTAATGATTTAGTAGCCTATTATTTTAAAGAATATAACGTTATGTTTGATGGGGATTTTGTATTTAATGGTGGAATTGGAAGAACTGATATGGAAGGAGGTAATGCAGTTGATATGAAGTTATCAATTCAAAATCTTCTACATTATCCAGAAGATATTACACTTTATCCTGGACATGGTCCAAAAACTACTATTGCAAATGAGAAAAGAAACTTAATATATTTCGAAAAAGTACTATAGAAATGTAAAAAAAATAATACATTTCTTTTTTTGTGTTATAATGAATTAGGAGGAGGATATAAATGAAAAAAGAAAAGAAAAACGGACTTTTAAAAGGAATTGGTATAATTTTACTAATCGCAATTCTTTTAACTTGGATTGTACCTGGATCTCAATTTGGTACAGATGGGCAATTAGTTAAAGGAGACTTTGTAAGAATTGGTATTTTTGATTTAAGTGTTTATTCGTTCTATGGTTTCCAATATTTTGGATATGTATTCGGATATTTATTCGTTTTAGCTGGATTCTATAAATTCTTAAATTCATTAAAATCATTTAAAAAATTAACTAGCAATTTTGCTAAAAAAGTTGAAAACTATCCATTCGTATTCACTATAGTTTCAATGGCATTCTATGCTATTTTAACTAGTATTGTTAAAGATGTTTTAGTTATGTTCTTATTTGTACCATTTACAATTGCAATTATGAGTAAGTTAAAACAATCTAAGATTGCAACATTTACTTCATCAGTTGGTGGTATTTTATTAGGTACTCTTGCATCTACAGCTAATGAAAATGTTAGTGTTTTAAAGACAGTTTTCACTGTTGAAAAATACAATCCAGAAATGTTTAGCACAATAGGAATTATGATAATTGGTGGACTTCTACTTGGAATTCTTACATTTATCAGTAATAAGAAGAAAGATGAAGAAAAAGTTGAAAACTTATTAGAAGATGAAAATGTAAAAGTAGATTTCAAAAAGGTTTCAACACTTCCATTAATTATAATTGGAGCTTTAACTTCATTATTTGCAATTTTTGGATTTATTGATTGGGCAAACTCATTTGGAGTTTCTGCATTTGCTGATTTTGCTACTAAAGTAACTGAATCAAAAATCGCAGGTGTTCCTGTATTTAAATATTTAATTGGACAAAGTTCAATTGCATTTGGTGAATGGAGTATATATACTCTAATCGGATTAATTGTAATTGCAACTTTAATTTTAGCTATTGTTTATAGAGTTAAATTAAGCAAAGTAGTTGAATTATACTTAGAAGGATTTAAAGCTTATGCTAAACCAATCTTTGTAGTATTTGTAATTTATATTTTATTCTTTACAAGTGCTATGTTCCCAACTTTAGGAGTAGTTTATAACTGGATAATTGATGTATTTGGAAGTAATTCATTTACATGGACAATTATTTCAATGATTTCAGGATTATTTGGTGTAGCATATGATTATACTATTTATCCAATCAGCCAATTATTAATTAGTAGTGCTGGCGAATCACAAAATGTAGTTGCTTTTGCTACTCAATTAGGATATGGATTAATTCAATTTGTTGCTCCAACAGGCATTACACTTGCACTTGGATTAACAATATTAGATATTAATTATAAGAAATATTTAAAATTCATTTGGAAATTCTTCGCTGCAATGACAGTAATTTCTATTTTAGTTTTAATTATCTTAGCACATGTTGCATAAAAAACTGGAAAACTTCCAGTTTTTTATTTGACTAAAATCGTAAGTTATAATAAAATACATTTAGCAATGCAGTGATTATGTCACAGTAGTTATATGAAAAATCATTAGAGAATGGATATCACCGGCTGAAAGTATCCTTGAACTTTTATATAATGAAATTTCAACATAGGAGTATTGATCGTAGATACGCGTTAAGTATATAAAGATGATTATAAAGTCATGAAGTAGGATGGTACCACGAGTAATTTCGTTCCTATATTCATGGCTTTTTTTATTTAGAAAGGTGATTTTTATGAAAGAACAAATTTTAGAAATTAAAAATCAATTAGTAGAAGATATTAAGTCAGTTAATTCACCACAAGATATTGTAGACATTAAAGCTAAATATATTGGTAAAACTGGATTAGTAACTGGACTAATGAAAAACATGAAAGACTATGCACCAGAAGAAAGAAAAGAAATTGGTCAAATGGTTAATGAAATTAAGAATGAAGTAAGTGAAATTATTCAAAATAGAGAAAACGAAATTAACACTGCTATTCTTAATAAAAAATTAGAAAGTGAATCTATAGATATTACTTTACCTGCAACTGAAATAAAGGAGGGAGCTCCAAATATTTTAGAGAAAGTAATTGAAGACTTCGAAGAAGTATTTATGTCTATGGGTTATGATGTTTATGATGGACCAGAACTTGAAGAAGATAAATATAACTTTGAATTATTAAATATTCCAAAAGGACATCCAGCACGAGATGCACAAGATACATTCTATGTAAAAGATGATGAATATTTATTAAGAAGTCAAACTTCTCCAGTTCAAGCAAGAGTTATGCTATCACTTGGAGGAACTGAACCTGTAAGAATGATTTGTCCAGGTAAAACTTATAGAAGAGATGACGATGATGCAACTCATTCACATCAATTTATGCAAATTGAAGGTTTACTAGTTGACCATAATATTTCTTTATCAGATCTTAAAGGAACATGTGATGTAATTGCAAAAAAATTATTTGGAGAAGATACAGAAACAAGATTTAAACCATCATATTATCAATTTACTGAACCATCAGTAGAATTAGATATTTCATGCTTTAATTGTAAAGGTAAAGGATGTAATATTTGTAAAAATACTGGATGGATTACAGTAGCAGGTGCAGGTATGGTACATCCAAATGTACTTTCTATGTGTGGATATGATCCAAAAGAATGGAATGGATTCGCATTTGGTTTTGGTGCTGAAAGATGTGCAATGCTTAAATATGGTATTAATGATTTAAGAACTTTCTATAATACAGACCTTAGAGAAACAAGAAATTTCGATAGAAAGGAGCAAGATTAATATGATTTCATTAAAATGGGTGAATGATTACGTTGATATTAAAAATGAAGATGTACATGAATTAGCTGATAAAATTACTAAAGCTGACATTAATATTGAAGCAGTTAATACTAACCATATTGATAACTTAGTTGTTGGTGAAGTATTAGAATGCATTGATCATCCGGATTCAGATCACTTACATGTATGCAAAGTAAATGTAGGTAATGAAACTAAACAAATAGTTTGTGGTGCACCAAATGTAAGAACAGGCTTAAAAGTAATCGTTGCATTACCTGGTGCGGTTTTACCAGGTAACTTTGAAATTAAAGCAGGTAAAATTCGTGGTGAAGAATCAAATGGAATGATTTGTGCATTATTCGAATTAGGTTTAGAAGAAAAAACTGAAGAAAACTATAATAAAGGTATTGAAGAATTATCTGAAGATGCTCCTGTAGGAATGGATGCTATCGAATATTTAGGTTTAGATGATACTACATATGAATTAGATATTCATAAACATAGAAATAATGATTGTTATTCACATATTGGTTTTGCTTATGAAGTAGGAACCGTACTTAACAAACCAGTAACACTTCCAGAAGCAAACTATAATGTAGATAAAAGCGATTCAGTTGAAAAACATGTTACATTAAAAGTTGAAACTGAAAAGTGTCCTTTATATTTAGGTAGAATGGTTAAAAATGTTAAAATTGGTGAGTCCCCTGATTGGATCAAGAAAAGATTAGTAGCTGCTGGAATGAGACCAATTAACAATGTTGTAGATATTTCTAACTTTGTTATGCTTGAATACGGACAACCAACTCATTTCTTTGATGCAGATAAATTAGGTTCAACAGTATTAGTAAGAGATGCTAAAAATGACGAAAAGATTGTTACTCTTGATGGTATTGAAAGAACTTTAAATGAAAAAGATATAGTTATTACTGATGGTAATATTCCTACTTGTATCGCAGGTGTTATGGGTGGAGAAAATACCGAAGTTGATGATTCTACTAAAAATATCTTTATTGAAGCAGCAATCTTTGATGGTGTCTCAATTAGAAATACTTCATCTAAATTAATGCTTAGATCTGAAGCATCTATAAGATATGGTAAAGGTTTAAACTATGAATATACATATAAAGCATTAGATAGATGTTTATCTTTACTTGAAGAATATGCAGGTGGAACTATCATTGATGGAATGCTAGAACATGATAAAGTTGATAAATCAGAAAAAAAAGTAACATTTACTGCAGAAGATATTAATAGTTTATTAGGAATTAAAATTTCTACTGATGATATGAAAGTAGAATTAGGCAGACTTGACTTTCCATATGAATTAAATGGAGATACATTTAATGTAACAATTCCAAAAAGAAGATTAGACATTGAAGCTAACGTTGCAGATATGGCTGAAGAAATTGGAAGACTTTATGGATATCATAATTTAGTTTCAACATTGCCAAGAATTCCAACAAGAAGAGGAGTTTATAAAGGTGATGTTGCTATTAGAAAAACAATTTCAAAAAGATTAAGAACATTAGGAATTAATGAAGTTAAAACATACACTTTAGTAAATCCTAAAATGACTGAAATATTTAGATATGAAGATAAGGAAACAATTAGTTTACCAAATCCAATGAGTATTGATAAATCAGTATTTAGATTATCATTAATTCCATCATTATTAAATGTTTATGAATATAATAAAGCTCGTAAAGTTGAAGATATTAACATTTATGAAATAGCTAAAACTTATGATTCTGAATTTAATGAAGATACTAAAGTAGCTATTCTTATGAAAGGTAACTACATAACTAATATAGTTAATGGAGTAAATGTTAAAGTAGACTTCTATTTATTAAAAGGTATAATTGAAAACTTATTCCAATACTTAGGATTAAGAAATAGGTATGACTTTACTAAAGTAGAATTTAAAGAGTTACATCCTGGAATCTCTGCACAAATCTTAGTTGATAGAAAACAACTAGGAATAATTGGTAAAGTACATCCATCAATTATGAAAGATGATGTATATGTTGCAGAATTCTCAATGTCAAAACTATATGAATTAAAAACAAAACCACTAAAATTCAAAGAAGCTTCTCGTTATCCTGAAATTAAGAAAGATGTTGCATTTATTGTAGATAATGCTATTACAAATAAAGAAATCGAAGAAGTAATTAAGAAAAGTGGTGGAAGATTACTTACTGATATAGATATTTTTGATATTTATAGAGATATTGAAGAAGGTAAAAAATCAATGGCTTATAAATTAACATTTAAAGATGAAACTCGTACTTTATCAGATGATGAAGTTATGGAAGTATTTAATAAGATAATTACTGATGTTGAATCTAAACTAAATGCTAAGGTAAGAAATAGTTAAATTAAAGTGTGATGATTATCACACTTTTTTGATAGTCAAAATAATGTTAACAAAATATTAAACTATTTTTATACATAGTATTTTTTTAGTCTATTTACATAATTATAAAAATATTTATATAATTAGAATAGGAAGGTGGAAAGAATGAAATTAAGTGAAATAGTGTTTAGAAAGATGAATATACTTTATGTAATTGTATTTGCATTAATGATAACTGCAGTTGCATCAGTTTATGTAGATTATTCTTCTAAAAGATCAATTATCGAAAGTGAAACAAAAGGACTTTATTTAGTTGCATATTTTAAAGAAGAACAATCTGTAATAGCAGGTGTATCAGAAATTACAAGAGTTAAAGATGTTGGAAAAGTACTAAAAGTTGATGAATCTCTAACAGGTAATCAATGTAAGAGTATTAAAGGCTTAAATACATCAGAAAAGAAATTTGTTGATAATATAGTAAAAAGTAATTTAAATTGCGAAATTGTAGGAGAAGTAAATAATGAAGATATTTATCCATATGAATTATTAGTTAGTAAAGATACTTATGATTCAGTTAAAAATGATAGATATGCTTATTTAGTAAAAGTTAATGATTATAATGCATTTAAAAATATATATTGGAGAAAAGATGGTGCAAGAATCCCATCAAGTTCAGATGCAGTATTTAGAATTACAATTTCTACTTATATGTCAACAATCTTTACTTTAAATACTTTAGTAGTAATCTTCTTATTGCTAGTTGTAGTAGTATATTTCAATACACTAAATTATATTAAAGCCAATACTAAGAAAACAAAAAAGAAAACAAATGACAACAAAATATTAAATGCATCTATTTCAACATGCACTACAATCTTAGCAAGCATCTTAATTGTAGTAGTAGTCATTGTAATTTTAACGTAAAGCGTGAAAAATCACGCTTTTTTCATTTATTTAAAAAAAATTAGTATATATAATTAAAATAGGTGGTGTATATATGAAAATTAAAGATTTAATTTTTAGAAAAATATCATTATTATATGTATTTATAATTGCACTTATCTCTTTTGAATTATTTATAGTAGGTAATTATACTATTTCATTAAGAGCAAGCTTAGATGCTGATGTTAGATCAAATTTAGTGCTATTGTCTTTTAATGAAGCAAAAAAAGAAATTAGTGGTGGAGAAATTATAAGTGAAACTAAGAATGCAAATTATGTATTAGGTGTTGATGAATCTCTATCAGGTAATGAATGTATTGCATATAATGAAGTATTAAGATTAAAATCAGTAGGTGATGAACTAGATTTAGTAGGAGATAATAATACTAATTCAAGTTGTGTTATAAAAGAATTTAGAGGATATTCAATTGGGAATTACCAAGTTTTAGTAAGTAAAGATTTTTATGAAAATTTTAAAGATGACGGTTATTCATATTTAGTAAAACTTAATAGTTTAAATTCTTTAAATAAATATCAATCAGATGATAAAGTAGATGTTAAATTAGTTATGATTAATACAACTATAAATAACTTTTATGATAAATTACTTCAATATGAAGAAAATGTATTCTTAGTAGGTATTAGTGTAATAATTTTAGCTATGATTATTATAATTTTATTTGTTAATACAAGTAGTTATATAAAACATAATACTAAAAAAACTAGAAAAAAAGATAATTATAATAAAGCAATTTTAAATATACGCTATTCTACTTTAATGATAGCTTTAGGTATAATTATATCTTACATTTTTGCAAGTTTATTATATTTTAAATAATTTAAAAATATTATTAGTAAACTTTAACTCCTTCGGGAGTTTTTTGTTTTTATGGTGTGTTATAAATGATATAATTAAGTAATGAAAAGAGTGATAACATGGACATATTAAAAGGTTTAAATAAAGAGCAACTTATGGCAGTAAAACATATAGATGGACCATGTCTTGTTATGGCGGGAGCAGGATCAGGTAAAACTAGAGTTTTGACAACAAGAATAGTAAATTTACTTGAAAATGGAATAGATGATTATAATATTTTAGCAATTACATTTACTAATAAAGCATCTAAAGAAATGAGAGAACGTATTACTAAAATGTATGGAGAAACATCAGCATTTATTGGTACATTCCATGCTTTTGGTTTAACTATATTAAGAAGATATTATGGTCTTTGTGGATTAGAAAAGAACTTCACTATAATTGATAGTGATGATTCTTTATCAATTATAAAGAAAATATTAAAATCTAAGAATTTAGATCCTAAAAAATATAGTCCATATGCAATTCGTAATAGAATATCTTTTATTAAAAATGAAGATTTAAGTGAAGTTGAAATTTCAAGAACTATGAATAGTCCATTAGATAAAATATATATAGAAATATATCATAAATATCAAAAAACATTAGAAGAATCTAATGTTGTAGATTTTGATGACCTACTATTAAAACCAGTTAGATTATTTGAAAAAGATCCAGATATCTTGTCAGAATATCAAAATAGATATAGATACATATTAGTAGATGAGTATCAAGATACAAACCCAGTACAATATAAACTTTGCAAACTACTATCATCTAAATATAGAAATATCTTTGTAGTAGGAGATATGAATCAAAGTATATATGCTTTTAGACAAGCAGATTATAAAAATATTGAATATTTTGAAAGAGATTTTAAAGATTGTACAGTATATAAACTTGAAGAAAACTATCGTAGTACAAATAATATCTTAAATGCTGCAAATCAAGTTATTAAAAATAATACTCACAGAAAAGATTTAAAACTATGGAGCGAAAAAGGTGATGGCTTAAAAATTAAATATAAAAGATGCTATGAAGAAAAAGATGAAGCTCATTATGTAGTTGGCGAAATAAAAAAACTACTTGATGAAGGTGTAAGAAGAAAGGATATAGCAATCCTTTATAGAACTAATGGTCAATCGCGTGTTATCGAAGAAGAAATAGTTAGAAATAACATTCCATATAAAGTTGTTGGTTCAGTATATTTCTATAACAGAAAAGAAATTAAAGATCTTATTGCATACTTAAGACTTATATATAATCATAATGATTCAATTTCTTTAAGAAGAATAATAAATGTTCCTAAAAGAGGAATTGGTCAAACTTCTGTAGATAACTTAAGTGATGAAGCTGAACTTCAAGAAATTTCAATGTATGAATGCCTATCAAGTAAAAAAGAACTTGAATTTAAAAAACTAATTGAAGAATTAACTGAAGATTCAAAGAATATGAGTTTAACATCATTAATTGATACAATCATAACTAAGACAGGAATCAAAGATGAATTACTATCAGAAGAATCAATCGAAGCTGAACTTAGATTAGATAACTTAATGGAATTTAAATCAGTTACCGAAAACTTCGAAGAAAATGAAGGCATTGTTGATTTAGGTGCATTTCTTGAAGAAGTTTCATTAGTTGCTGATATGTCACAACATCGTGAAGATGGTGATGAAATAACATTAATGACTATACATGGTGCAAAAGGTCTTGAATTTGATGTGGTATTCCTAGTTGGTATGGAAGAAGGATTATTTCCACATTCTAATGCATTTAATGAAGAAGATGGAGTTGAAGAAGAAAGACGACTTTGCTATGTAGGTATTACACGTGCTAAAGAAATACTTTATATGACAAATACAAAAAGAAGACTTCTATATGGTCAAACAAAAGAAAATACAGTATCTAGATTTATAAAAGAAATTGATGATTCATTATTAGATAATCAAAATGTTGGTGATACATCGCTTGAAAAACCAATTGATTCTAGTAAAATGTATGTTGAAGGTAATAATGATGATATAAGTATTGGAGATACTATTAGTCATGAAACATTAGGGCTTGGAGTAGTAGTAAAAGTAGATGGATCTCTAATAGATGTTGCCTTTAAATCAGGAATAAAAAAACTGATGAAAAATCATAAGAGTATTAAGAAAGTGTAGGATTATTTGTAGTTAATATGTTTCTTGAGCCATTTATGCATGGTTCTATTGATAAACCAGTCTTATATCTTTACCCTGAAGAAGATATAAATGTTAAAGTTTCTTTTGAAAAACCGGAATTATTAACAACAACATATCCAAAATATAATAATGGATGGAATGTATTTGTTGATAAGTCGGGAAATATTAATGATGGAAAAAATAATTATTATGCATTATATTGGGAAGAACAAACTACTAAAAGCGAATCATTTAATGAAGGATTCTATGTAGAAAAAGATAATGCAATTGAATTTCTAGAAGAAAAACTATCAATTATTGGTTTAAATGATAGAGAAAGAAATGAATTTATAATGTATTGGTTACCAATACTTGAAAAAAATAAAAAATCATTAGTTTATTTTGAATTAACTGATGAAAAACAAAAAGCAAATGAACTTATTATTGAGCTAAAAACCAGATTCATTATTAAGACTTACAATGCATGTAAAAAAAGTTAATAGAAAAACAGAAATAAAAGAACAAAAATTAAATACTTTTAAGCGTATTGGATTTACTGCTGTAGAGTGGGGAGGAATAGTTGAATAAACTATTCCTTTTTTGTTGAAAAATAAGTTGTTTCTAGCTTTTTAGTTAATATTTTATTAATTTCAAATATATAATCTTATTGCATAAAATATAATAACAATAATAATCATTAGTGTTATAATAAAATCATCGAGGGAGATTGTGTATGAAAGATAAAACATTAGTTATTTTAGCTGCGGGAATGGGTTCTCGTTTTGGAGGACTTAAACAAGTTTATCCTGTAGGTCCTAATGGTGAATTTATTATAGATTATTCTATATATTCAGCCGTTAAGTATGGATTCAATAAGATAGTTTTTGTTATTCGTGAAGAACATAAAAAATTATTTGAAGAATCTATTTGTAAAAGAATTGAAGGAAAGGTCGATTATGCTTTTGCATATCAAAAGTTAGATGATATACCTAAAGGTTTTAAGATTCCTGAAGGAAGAGAAAAACCATGGGGAACTGCACATGCAATTTATTGTGCGAGAAAAGAAATTAAAGGTAACTTTGCAGTTATAACTTCTGATGACTTCTACGGAGATGAAGCGTTTAAAGATTTATCAGAAAGTTTAAATGGTGAAGATTATTCAATTATAGGATATAAAGTAGGAGATACTTTATCTGAAAATGGTGCAGTAAAACGTGGAATTATAAAATCCAAAAATGGTATTGTTACTAAGATAATTGAATCTAGTTGTGTTCTTGATGGTGATCAAGTAATATGTACACCACTAGATAAGAAAAAGAGAAAATTTAAAGTTCCTAGAGATAATTCATGTTCAATGCTAATGAACGGATTTACAAAAGAAATGTTAAAGAAAATTGAATCAGTAATGAAAAGTGAATTTGAATCTCATAAAGGTGATTTAATGAACTATGAAATGTTACTACCAGATATTATGGATGAATCTATACAAGATGGAGTTAAGATTCATGATATTACAACTAATTCAAAATGGATTGGAATGACTTATAAAGAAGATGCTGATTTTTTAAAAACATATATTAAAGATGAAATAAAAAATGGAGTATATCCAAAAAAATTGTGGAAATAATCAATTATTTTACTTTACATATAATTTACACTATTAAAAATGCTCAATTTGATAATACGTTTAATACTAGATATAATTATAGTGAATACACATTTATTAAGGAGTGATATTTATGAATAGAATGACTGAAAATGAAAAAGAAGCATTGTTAGTTGGATTATTCAACAGTAAAAAAGAAAAAGAAGACAAAATTAAAGAAATAGACAAAAAAATTAAAGAACTTGAAGTTTTACAAAGTAGAGTAGCAGGCGAAATCAAAGACATGAGTCCTGAAAAACGTGAAGCTTATTTAAGTATGATTGGTAGAGGTAAATATGCTGATGCAATTATGGAACCAGCTAGACTTAAACAAGAATACAATAGTTTACAAAATTCTGCTACAGAAAAATATAATGGTGAAGTTAGTAGAGATGCTATTAAAGCATTTGAAGGAAAAGGACCTGTTCTACAAGAAGATATTGAAATAGCAGAAAATGAAGCAAAAAAAGCTGAAAAGCAAGTAAGTGATATTTTTAATGCTGATTTAGATTTAAATAGTAGAAAAAAAAGTATTAAAAAAGACATTAAAACTCAAATTAGAGAATTAAAACAATTAAAGAAAGACATTAAATTAATCGAAAGACAAATTAAGAAAACTGATAAAATCAAAACTGAAGAAACAGGTTTAGGAAGAGGAAGATAATTCTTCTTTTTTCTTTAATAGGCAAAATATTAAGGAATATTACTTGTAAATTTATACTTAATATTTTAATTATTTATGTAGAAAATATAGAAAACTGTGTTATAGTAAACGAACAGAGGTGAAGAAGATGAAATTTACAGATGAAGATTTTGATAGTATGACAGCAGATTTAGATCTTATTAATTTACTATTAGATCAATTTAAAAAAGATTTAACTGAAGCAGAAATAGATAAACTAGAAATTCTAAAAAAAGAAAAGGAATTTTTGATTTTAGGTGAGAAACAAGTAAAACTAATTAAAAGGGAAATTAAACCTGAACTAAATAAAATCATTGCTGCTGAAGCGGGAAAAGGAGCTTACTATCCATTTTACAGTGAACCACTAAGTATCAATAATGAGATTATGAATTATGAAAATTCTTTAAAGAATCATGGAGAGTATAATAGAAAATATGATAAACATTTATCAGAAGAGGAAAAAGAAAGAATCTCTTTAATGATTGAAGACTTACGTTCCGATTATGAAGAATCTGATAAGAATTTAAGAGAGTATTTAGATTATTCAAGTAAAGTAATTGCTATTAATAATAGAGTTTTTAATACTCGATATAATATTAAAGTTAGATTAGCACTTAATTATCTTGAAGAATTAAAATTTAAATTAGGTATAAGTAAGCCTAAAGAAAAAAATAGATCATTAAAAAAGTAAATCAATTTTTTGATTTGCTTTTTTTATAATTACGAATCATGATTAAGATGTTACCTTCATTTAATATTATTGCCCTTTTTTAATATCTTAAAAAAGGAATAAAACAATACAATCTTCATAGTATAAATGGTATAATACTCATAGGTGAATATTATGAATCAAGAAAGATATAACGAACTAGTAGAATTATTAAATAAAGCAAATTATGAATACCATGTAATGGATAATGCAACAACATTAACTGATGAAGAATATGATAATTATTTAAGAGAAGTTTATGAAATAGAAGATACTCATCCAGAATGGAAAAGAAGTGATTCTCCAACAACAAAAGTTGGTGGAATTATTTTAGATAAATTTGAAAAAGTAACTCATAATATTCCAATGATGAGTTTACAAGATGTTTTTAATGAAGATGAAATAATTCATTTTGATGAAATAATAAGAGAAAAAATTTCTGAGCCAAAATATGTTTGTGAACTTAAAATAGATGGACTATCTGTATCTTTAAAATATAAAGATGGAGTTTTAGTAAGCGGAGCAACTCGAGGTAATGGTGTTATCGGAGAAGATATAACTAATAATGTTAAAACTATTAAACAAGTACCACTTAAATTAAATAAAAAAATAGATATTGAGGTTCGTGGAGAAATATATATGTCTCATAAAGTTTTTGATGAACTAAATGAAGAACGTATTAAAAATAATGAAGAACCATTTAAAAATTGTAGAAACGCTGCAGCTGGATCAGTAAGACAATTAGATTCAAGTATAGCTGCTAAAAGAAAACTTGAAGTATGGATTTATCATTTACCTAATCCTGAAGATTACGGAATTAAAACTCATGAAGAAGCACTTAAATTTATGTCTGATTTAGGATTTAGAGTAAATCCAAATAATAGATTAGTTAATGGAATCGATGAAGTAATGGAATTTATTCACGAAAAAGGATCAATTAGATATGACCTTCCATATGATATTGATGGTGTAGTTATTAAACTTAATGACTTAAAAGGTCATGAAATAATGGGTAATACTGTTAGATATCCAAAATGGGCAGTTGCTTATAAGTTCCCAGCTCAAGAAGTTGAAACAAAACTAGAAGATATTATTTTTACAGTTGGAAGAACTGGTCAAGTAACACCTAATGCCGTTCTAAATCCAGTAATGGTTATGGGTTCTTTAATCTCAAGAGCAACTCTACATAATGAAGACTATTGTATTACTAAAGATATAAGAGTAGGTGATACTGTAAAAATCATTAAAGCAGGAGATGTAATTCCAAGAGTAGAATCAGTTGTATTAGATAAAAGGCCAAAAAACTCAAAACCATTTGAAATGATTACTAATTGTCCAATATGTAATTCTAAACTTATTAAAAAAGATTCTAATTATTATTGTGTTAATGATACATGCCCAAGACAAGATATAGAATCTTTAATTCATTTTTCATCTCGTGAAGCAATGAATATCGAAGGACTAGGAGACTCAATAATTGAAGACTTCTATAATATGAAATATTTAACAAGAATTATTGATATTTATAGATTAGATGATTTTAAAGAAGAATTAAAACTTCTTGAAGGTTTTGGTAACAAATCAATTGAAAAACTAATGGATTCAATTAATGAAAGTAAGAAAAATTCTTTAGAAAAATTATTATTTGCAATTGGTATAAGAAATGTTGGTGCTAAAACTGCTAAAATTTTAGCAAAAAGATATAAAAATATAGATAGTTTAATGAATGCTAATATAGATGATTTATCTTCTATAAAAGATATTGGTCCAATAATTGCAGATTCAGTATATAAATTCTTTAAAGAAGAAAAAAATGTTCAATTGATTAAAGATTTAAAATCAGAAGGAGTTAATCTTGAGTATTTAGGAAATGACTCAGATACAGTTACAGCATTTACAGGAAAAACTTTTGTATTAACTGGTGGTTTAGAAGAATTCACTAGAGATGAAGCAAAAGAAATTATCGAAAATAATGGTGGTAATGTATCAGGATCTGTATCTAAAAAGACTAATGTAGTTATTGCAGGTAAAGACCCTGGAAGTAAATATTCTAAAGCTGTAGAGCTTGGCATCGAGATTTGGAATGAAGAGAATTTTAAAGAGGTAATTAATGAACTTTAATCTTATCTTAGCACAAGTATTTGGTGTATTAGTTTTCATTACAGGTTTCTTAAGTTATAAGAAAAATGATACTAAAGAAGTTATTATTTATAATGGATTAGCAAATGGTTTTTGTGCAATTCAATATATGCTTTTAGGAGCATATACTGGTGTACTTTGTCTTGTAATTGCAGTTATAAGAAATATAATATTCTCAAGATTTAAAAAAGATATACCTGTAATTTATTTAATAGTATTTATAATAGTTTTAATTATTACTAATTTTAAATTAGTTGGAAGTCCAATAGATATAATACCTATTATAAATGTGTTTTTATATACAATCGCATTATGGACTAAAGATATTATAAGTATTAAAAAAATAAGTTTACTTGCTTGCATAGATGGTGTTGTATTTAACCTTTATAAACAAGCTTATATTGGTGTAATATATGAAATTGTATTTGCTTATGCAGTAGTTAAATCATACAGAGAGTTAAGAAAAGAACAAAAGAAGTTGAAGTAAACGTATATATTATATTTTTTTGTTATGTTATAATTTATATGTAAAAAATTGAGGTGATATTATGGCCAGAAAAGTAATTAGAAAGTTAAGAAAATCAGATGAAAAACCTGAAAAAATAAAACCAAAATTTTCAGTAAGAGTCAGAAGATTTTATAGAAATAATAGAATTTATTGTATTTTAATGGGAATATCTTTTGCTAGTATTGTACTTATTATACTTGCATTACTAGCACATTTTATTCATCAAAATACATCAAATCCATATGGTAATAGATTAGAAGATATTAAGAATTATCCAGTACAAGATAATATTAATGAAACTAAAACAAAAACTGAAGAAAATGAACTTGTTGAAAATGTATCTATTGAAGTAAAGGGTAAAATAATTTGGTTTGTTATCAAAGTAAAAGCTGATGCATCACTTGAAGATATGCAAAATGTTGGAACAAGTACATTACAATATTTCTCACCTGAAAATCTTGGATATTATGATATGCATTATTTAATCCAAAGAGATGGTAAAAAGGGTTATTTTGGAGATAAATCAGCAAGTGGAACAACAATCACATGGGCTAAATATAACCTAGATGAGGATGATTTAGATGAGTAAGAAGACTAAGAGAATATTCTTAATTATTATTGGAATATTACTAATAATATTAGCAGGGGTAGTTGGTCTTAATTTATTAAAAGATAAAGATGCATTAAGTGTTGAAGAAAAGAAATATCTTGATAGTAATTCATCAAAAGTATTTGATATTATAGTTCCAAATGATATTTCAATATTTGGTGATTCAGGTAAAGGCGTATTCTTTGATTATATTGAATATTTAAAAGAAAATTTAGATATTAATGTTAATAATCATAATACTAAATATGATTCTAATATCGATTCATATGGATTTTATATAACAAAAAATTATAGTGATGTTGATTCATTATTTTATAAAGATCACTTTGTAGTAGTTTCATCACTTACTGGTCTTGTAAATAATTTTACTCCAAATGGTAAAACAGTTGGTGTATATAAAAATGATGCATCATATGTAATGGATTATTACAATGTTGGAGAAGCAGGAATAAAACAATATGATGATTATTCAACAATAACTACTGATTTAGGTAATGGAACTATTACTTATGCTATTGTTTCACTAAACGAATATAAATCAGAATTAATTGAACACGGAATTAATATTGTTGCTCATATATCGGATTTAAATAAGTATTATTATTTCCATTATAGTGATAATAAAGTATTAAATTCTATTTATAGAAAAACTGCTAATAAATTCTTAAAGGGTGAATTTGATAAATCATTTAATAAGAATAATTATAATTTATTTATTAGTAAATTAGGTATAAGTGATGCTGAAGAAGATACTTTAACAAACAAAGTATATAAATATGGATTTGTAGAAAATCTACCATATGAAATACTTAAAGGTGGAGAATATGGTGGTATTACTGGTCAATATCTACAATTATTCCAAGAATTTAGTGGTGTAGAATTCACTTATCAAAAATATCAAAGTTTTGATAAATTAAATGATTCTGTAGCTAACAAAAAAATAGATTTATTCTATAATTACTATACACCTGAAACTGGTTTTATTGATTCTGGAGCATTATCATTAATTAATTTCTATGTATATGCAGATAACTCAATAGATTTATCTATGAGTAATATTCAAGGACTTCAATATAAAGAAGTATATGTTCAAGAAAACTCATATATTTATGATTATATTAAAGAAATTGAAGGTATTAAGATTAAAACATTTGCTACTACTGCAGAACTAAAGAAAATCTTAAGAAAGAAATCAATTCTAGTAGTAGATAAAAATACAGTTACTTACTATTTAACTCAATTAACTAATGATTATTCAGTTAGATTCTCAGGTACTGTACCAGATAAATATTATTCGTTTAAATATACTAATTCTAGTGATACATTATATAGATTATTTAATGCTTATACTAAGACAATAGATATTAATGATTTAGTTAGAAAAGGTATTACTACATATAACAAAGTTTATAATGGTGGTACAGTTCTAGAAAATATTGCGATTGTTATTCTAGTAATTATTGTAGTTTCTTTATTAATCTACTTCATTTATAAGAAGAATAAAAAGAGATTAAAGATTAAGACTAAAGTTAAAAAAGAAGATAGAATTAAGTATATCGATATGTTAACTTCACTTAAGAATAGAAATTACTTAAATGAACAAATGCCTTTATGGAATAAAAATAAAATTTATCCACAAACATGTATAGTATTTGATATTAATAAAGTAAAAGAATTAAATGATTCAAGCGGATATGAAGCTGGAGATAAACTAATTCAAGAAGTAGCTAATATTCTAGTTAAGAATCAAATAGATAACTCAGAAATAATGAGAACAGATGGTAATGAATTCATGGTATACATGGTTGGTTACTCAGATAAACAAGTTATGTCTTACTTAAAGAAAATTACAAAGAGTTTAAATAAATTAAATTATGAACCAGGAGTAGCAGTAGGTTACTCAACTGTTGAAGATAGTACTAAACTTGTTGAGGATGCATTCAATGAAGCTTCAATTAAAATGAGAGAGAACAAGGAAATTGAAGGTGAAAGAGATGCAAAAAAAGATTAAAAAGACATACTCTAAAGTAAAAAGTGATGTTAAGAATTATTTTGAAGATTTACTAAGTATAATTAAAAGACCTGAAATGAGTATTCTACCAGGGCAACTTGCTTTTACAATTGTTCTTTCAATGGTACCTATAATTACATTTACAGGTTACTTAGTATCAATTTTAAATCTTAACACTAATTATATTATTGAATTATTAGATCATATCATACCGGGAGGAAGTAGTTTTTTAGTTACTTCTTTATCGGCATTTAAAACACAAATTAGTTTTATAGATATATTAATATTTATATGGATGTTTTATATTGCAACAAACGGTTGTAATACAGTTATAGTTGTAAGTAATCAAATATATGGTATAAATTCATCTACTTGGTTAAAAAGAAGATTAAAAGCAATTTTTATGACTATATATATTATATTATTGATTGTATTTGTAATATTATCTCCAATATTCTTAGATTCATTATTTGATTTATTTGATAGAATCATCATTTGGGATGGTATTTATAATATAATTAATTATTTAAAAACACCATTTATGTTTGTGCTTATATATATTTTCTTAAGGGTGTTTTATAACTTCGCACCAGATAGAGTACGTGAAAATTCACATCTTAAAGCCGGAGCTTTGTTTACTACAATCGGATGGTTTATAGTTACATCTATATATCAACATAGCGCTTCTAATATGAGTACTTATACAGCATTTTATGGTGCACTTGCAAATGTAGCTATAATTATGATTTGGTTATATTTTGTATCGTATATATTTGTTATTGGTTTAATTCTAAATTATGGTGAAGAATCAAAAGAAGATGATTTAGAAAAAACTGGTGCAATAAAAGTAATTAAAGGAAGATAAGTAAAACTTATTTTCTTTTTGTATAAAGGAGTATTTATGATTGAAGAATTAACTCCACAAGAGTGTTCATTAGAAAATTTTAAAAGGATGCATGAAATTCTAATTGAAAATCAATGTATAACATATCCAGGATTTGTTGATGAACCAAATAACTTTAATATTTGGATTAATAATATGAAAAATGAAAAAGATTATCATATACTTTTATATAAAGAAACTGATGAAATAAAAGGTTTTCTAAATTATGGTTTCATCAATGAAGAAAACTGGATTGCAGAAATACAAATAGATAATAAAGAAAAGAATAAAGGTATTACTAAAAAACTTTTAAAAAGATTTTATAATATAAATAAGAATAAGATAAAAGAAGTATATGCATTCATAAATCCAAATAACAATTTATCAAAAGAAGTATTTATTAATCATGTTGGATTTAAAAAACTTGATAGATATAAAAATAGATATGTTTTAACAATTAATGATCTTAAAAATTATCTTGAAAAATAGATTGTAATTTAAGTCTATTCAATTGACTTTAATATGTAAAAATAATAATATTAAATTATAAGGATGATTATAATGGTAAGAAGCAAAATAAGAGAAGCTAATGCTATAAGAGTAGTTAACGTATTTATTTATTTACTTTCAATTATAGTTCTTGCAATGCTTGCTTTATTATATGTAACAACATGTAAATAAGAGGTAAATTATGAGAAGATTGAAGGGAATAATTTTAATAATTTTAGCTTTAATATTTACTTATTTTTATTTTGTGTTTATTAAAGTGGCATGCCCAAATAGCGCACCTTGTATTATGGCATCATTCATTTGCGTTCTTGCTTATTTAGCATATGAATTTTATGGTTTTCCAAGATTTAATGATACTCCAATACAAGTCACTATTATTAGGGGTATTATAGCAATTATGGTAATATACTTTATAGTATTATATGTACTTGGTATATTCTCTGGTTATGTAAAAAATACATATAGTTTAACAACTTTAATGGTTGTTATTAGTTTAATAGCAACAGAAATATTTAGATATATTTTAATAAATGCAAATAGAGATTCAGATATTTTTCCGTTCTTAACAACTTTAACATTAATAATATTAGAAATATCCACTGTTTTAGATGTTAATGTAATGATATCAACCGGATCATTTGCAATTTATATAGCAACGGTTATTACACCGATAATTATAAGAAATATATTATTAACTTTATATTGTCAACACATAAATATAAGACTTGCAATCATATATTCAATAATAGTACTTCAATACAAAAGTATTATTCCGATAATACCTAAACTAGATGATTTTATATATTCATATGCTGACATTTTATTATCTTTCATGGTCTTAACAATGAGTTATAGAGTTATTATTAAGAATTATGAAGGATATCCAATGATTGGCCTTAAAGACGGATTTAGTTTCTTAGATATTCTGATATTTATATTCTTTGTTAGTTTTGGAATATTAGTTAGTGGAGTAACTCCAGTTCAATTGTATGTTACAACTAATAAGATTAATCATGTATCAATTGAAAAAGGAGATGCACCAATTGTTTTTAAGGGAGTAAATGCATTCTCATTACATGAAAAAGATATAATTATGTATTTAAATGATAATGATGAATTAAATATTTATCCAATAAATACACTTGAAATTGTTAAACCAACAAATGCTGAAGAAAAAGAACAAAGAAAATTATATATTTTAAATGATGATAATGAATTAGAACTTATCGATAATAAAAGAATTAAAGCAAAAGTTATATTTAATTTAAAATATGTATTTAAACCATCATTGGATGCTAAAAAGTATTTAGGTGGAGGTGCAAAATGAAAAAAGTTTTAAAAACCTACGCACCAACATTGGTACTTATCTTATGTTTGTATTTTATACTTTTTAATTTAATTACGACAAAACCAAAGTTATTAATAATATTTATAACTTCATCTATTATGATAGTATTAATTAAAACATTATGTGAAATGATAACTACATTTAATGAACAATCTGAATTTAAAAAAGAATTATGTAATTATGTTAGAACATATGGTTTTATTTTAACTAAGGTAGATAATATTCCAAATATAAATAGTTTTAATATATTTAAAGTAAAAAGTTTTGATAAAATCCTTGAAAAAGCAATGGAAGATAGAGTTAATATGATTTATGTTCAAGATGATCATACATGTGATTTTCTGTTCACAAGTGGTGGTAACTTATACATTTATACTATTAAAGAAAGTGAAAAGTATTATTCAAGGGTAGATAAATACTTTATTCAACAACAAACAGTACTTAAATAAGGCGCATAAGCGTCTTTTTCTTTCTCAAAAATTAGATTTTATGTTATTATTTAATTAGAAGTAGCATATGGGGTGTTTTTATGAGAAAGCTAACAATAAAGGATAATGATGTATTTATTGAATTAGATGGAATAATAACTGCTATCGTTGGTCCTACTAATTCTGGTAAAACTGTTATATTAAAAAAACTATGTAATAGAATAGAAAACAAAGATGTAAAAATAGATGATGTACCTATTGATGAATATGATATTAATTTTTTAAGAAATAATATTGTTGTATGTTTAGATGATAATGAATACAAACAAGAATATGTAGCAGAAGAATTATTTCATAATTTAAATCTATTAGGTTATAGAATTGATGAAATAACTTCTAAGATTGAAGAAATAACTAAAATATTTAAAATAGAAAAATTAATGTCAGAAAGAATTGATTCTTTATATCTAGAAGATAAAATTCTAGTCAAGATATTATCATTTTTAATTGTTGATCCAAAAATAATAGCTATAGATGATTTATTCTCATATTTAGACCCTAAAAAATTAGAAATATTATTTGATTATATAAGAAAAAAAAATATTTCAATGATATATGTTACAACTAATCCAGAACATTTATTACTTGCAGATGATATTGTATTAATGAATAACTATAAAGCAATTATTTGTAGTGATCGTAGACAATTCTTCTCAGGTAATAGTGTACTTCCTTATATGGGATTAGGACTTCCTTTCATAATAGAAATGTCTCATAATCTTGAACTATATGGTTTAGTAGATAAAACATATGAATCAATAGAAAAGGTGGTAGATCATATATGGAAATAATGTATGTTAATAAAAGTAATATAGAACTTAAAACTACTGCACTTTATGGAGATGTTTTAGATTTAATTGATATGGGAGTAGATGTCGAAGGAATTGAATATGATGATAACTGGACAGTAAAAAAGTTCTTATCTAATTCACTACTTGCTAAAAAAAGAATTGAAAATGTATTTAAATATTTAGATTTAGATACTAAATACTTAAATTGGAAAATAAAAGAATTATCTAAAGTAACATTTAAATATGTATTATTAAGTCATGCTTTACTTAATAATAAGAAAATTCTAGTATTTGAAAGATTTGAAATAGGACTTTCAAATAAAGAAAGAAAAAATATTGTTCAAATAATAAAAAAATTAAAAAATGATGGAATAACAATGATATTTGTGACTAAAGATTTATTATTTGCAAATCAAATTGTTGAAAACATCATAGTTATAAAGAATAAAAAAGAAGTATTTAATGATTCAATAGATAAGTTAATTACAAAAAAGAATATTATAGACATGCCACCAGTAATTAAATTTGTTGAGTGCGCAAATAAAAAGAAAGCAGGTTTAACTTATACATTAGATCATAAAGAATTGTTAAAGGATATATTTAGAGAGGTTGTCTAATGAGATTTTTAATAAGTGTTAGCTATGACGGAGAAAAACTATATGGTTTTGAACGTCAACCAAGAAAGAAAACTGTTCAAGGCGAACTTGAAAGAGTTTTAACTAAAATCAATAAAACTACTGTACTTGTTAAAGGAGCAGGAAGAACTGATAGGGGAGTCCATGCTTATGATCAAAAGGTTCATTTTGATTTAAATGTTAATATTACACCTGAAAGATTAAAAAGAGGAATGAACTCTATGTTAGATCCAAGTATATATGTTAATTCAGTAAAAGTAGTTAGTGATGAGTTTCATGCTAGATTTGATGTTAAAAAGAAAATATATAGATATGATATTAATTTAGGAGAATACAATCCAATAATTAATTCATATGTATATAATTACAATAGAAATCTAAACGTATCGGCTATGAAAAAAGCTTCTAAATATATGTTAGGAATAAACTCATATGAAGCATTCACATCAGGTGAAAGAGAAAACTATAATTCAATAATTTATAAAATAACATTTAGTAAAAAGAAAGATATCTTATCAATTAAATTTGAAGGTAAAGCTTTTTATAGATATATGGTTAGAAATTTAGTAGGTGCTTTAATATTAGTTGGTGAAGGAAAAGAGAAACCAGAATATATTAAAGAACTTATTACTAAAAAAATACGTAAAAAGTATGTTACGGTACCTGCAAATGGGTTATATTTGATGAAAGTTGATTATTAAGTCAACTTTTTTAAGTTAACTTAACAAAACCATTTGACATTATTGCACTAATACCATATAATGTAAGTTGGTACATTTTTCAAATTTGTAAGGTTATAAGAACTGGGAATTCTTATAATTGAGCAATAATTAATTTGAAAGGAAAATTTAAAATGAAAACAACATTCATGGAAAAGAAAGAAACTGTAAAAAGAAATTGGTATGTTATCGATGCAACTGATTTAACTTTAGGTAGACTTGCTACTGAAGTTGCTAACTTACTAAGAGGTAAAGGTAAAGTTACTTATACTCCTCATGTTGATTGTGGAGACTTCGTTATCGTTACTAATGCTAACAAAGTTAAGTTAACTGGAAACAAATTAAACGACAAGATGTACTATAATCATTCTGGATTCCCAGGTGGTTTAAGAGAAAGAAACGCTGCTGAAATGATTGAAAAATACCCAGTAGAAATGATTGAAAGAGCTGTAAAAGGTATGTTACCTAAAAATCGTTTAGGACGTCAACAAATCAAAAAATTAAAAGTATATGCTGATGATAACTACGTTGAAAAAGCTCAACAACCAAAAGAATACAAGGTTAAATAGGAGGGTAATACATGAGTAAAGTTATAACAGCTAGTGGTAGAAGAAAAAGATCTATCGCTCAAGTAAAAATGGTTCCTGGTTCAGGAAAAATAACTGTTAATGGAAAAGACGTAAGAGAATACTTACCATTCGAAGTTAATGTTATGAATTTAATGCAACCTTTAGTTGCAACTAAGAACGAAACTACTTTCGATATCGATGTTGTAGTTAAGGGTGGTGGCTACAGTGGTCAAACTGAAGCTATCAGATTAGCTATTACTAAAGCATTACTTGTTTATGATGAAAACACTGATCCAAATAGTGATTCATCATACAGAAAAATCCTTAAAGCAGCTGGTTTCATTACTAGAGATCCAAGAGTTAAAGAACGTAAAAAATACGGTCTTAGAAAAGCTCGTAGAGCTCCTCAATTTAGTAAGAGATAATTTATTTACAAGTTTCATGAACACGTTTACACGTGTTCTTTTTCTTTTTAAAAAATAAAATTAAATATTGATATAATAAAGTTGGTGATAAATATGAATCAAGAAAAAATAGAAATAATTAAAACAATCGTATCTAATTTTTCAAAAGTGTTAAATTTAAATGAAGAAGATTTAAAAGGTTTTATAAATGAAATTATTAATCTTAGAGAAAATGATGCAATTGATTTATTAATTGTTCAAATACATAGACTTTTAGAAAGTAAAAGAATAAGTGAAAAAGATGTATTTGATAATATTGATTTACTAACAAAGATTTCAGAAAATTATAAAACTAAAGAAGATATATTAAATAGATATGAATTTTTAAAATCAATGAATATGCTTTACACTAATACTCCACTTGAAGAAAATCATGAGATAGTTTTAGAGGTATTCGATATGTTCAATGAACTAATTGGAACTGATTATGATGCTTATTATACTGGTGGATTAATGGGATATATTAAGACAAAACATAAATTAGAAAGATATCATGGAGATTTAGATTTATTTATAAATGAAAATGGATTAGAAGACCTATATAAATTAGTTAAAGATAGTGATTCTTTTGAATTTATAAGTAATATGGATGATAAAGAAGAAAATGGCCATGAATTTAAAATTCAATATAAGGGAACTAAAATGAGTATTGGTTTATTCTTGTTTGAAAGAAAAAATGATGGTGAAATAGTTATAAAAGAATATTATCATAAAGATAACAAACCAGAAAAAGAACTATTGGTTAATGAACAACACTTATTACCAGAATATGCAAATTTAGTATTTAGCAAAAATATCGAAGAGTATAATGGTAAACTTTATAAAATGCAAAGTTTAGAAAGTATTTATAATGTTAAAAAGAATTCTAGACCAAAAGATAAATATGATGCAAGTATCATTAAAGACTATGTTGATTTAAGTATTGACTCTCGATTGGATGAGCTAAAGAAAGAAAACTATCAAGTTAAAGGCAATGATGCAAGTAATTCCATTGTTGCTGATTTAGAAGAAAAAATAAACAATAAAGAAAGCATTAAAAGCTTATAAGGAGAATTTATGAAAATAGTTTATATGCATCACGCAGAAAGAGCAATCGGGGAAAATCATTCAGACCCAGAATTAAGACAACTTGAAGATATAACTGAAGTAGGAATTAAGTCAGCTGAACTTCTTGCTGAACGTATAAAAAATCAAAATATAACTGCAATTGTAACATCACCATATTTAAGATGTAAACATACTGCAGAAATCATTAATAAGTATCATAACGTTCCAATAATCGAAGATGAAAGATTTAATGAAATGGGATGGAAAGAAGAATGGAAAGATTTACTTAAAAGAAACATGGAAGCCATTGATGATATTTATAATAAATATAATGAGGAAGACACAATTATATGTGTAACAAGTGGAGTAAATCTATCAGCATTTGTTTGCTATTTCTATAATATCGAACCAACAAATGATGTTCCTTGGTGCCAAGGCGGAGATATCTCTCCAGTTAATTTTACAAAGGGTAAAAAAATGTTAGATTAAGAATAAATAGAAATATTTATTCTTTTTTTGTTATAATTTATATAAGGAAGAGTTTATATGAAAAGAATAGTTAAAGAAATAATAAATCTTGATATAGGCAAGGTTGAAGAAAAAGTAAGTTTAAAAAAAAATACAACTTATAAAGTTGGTGGTAATGCATTAGCATTTGTATACCCAAATGATATTGATTCATTAATCAAGTTACTAAAATATTTAAGAAATAATAATATAAAGCATATGATTTTAGGTAATGGATCAAATGTAGTATTTAAAGATACGACTTATAATGGAATAATCATAAAATTAGATATTTTAAATAAATACAAAATTAAAGAAAATATAATAATTGCTGAATCTGGAGTAAATTTAATTCCATTATCATTTAAAGCAATTGATTTATCTCTTGAGGGATTAGAATTTGCATGTGGTATACCTGGGTCGGTTGGTGGATGTTTATACATGAATGCTGGAGCTTATAAATCTGACATGAGTAATATTGTAAAGAGTGTAAAAGCATTAACACCAGATTTTAAAATTAAGATTTTTAAAAATAAAGATTTAGAATTTGGTTATAGAGATTCGTTCTTTAAACATCATAAGGATTATATTGTATTAGAAGTAACATTTGAGTTAAAAAAAGGTAAAAAAGAAGAACTCATTGAACTTGCAAATGATAGAAAAAGAAGAAGATTAGAATCACAGCCACTTGAATATCCAAGTGCAGGCAGTGTATTTAGAAATCCACCTGATAACTTTAGTGGTAAATTAATTGAAGACTTAGGTCTTAAAGGATATTCAATCGGTGGAGCAAAGGTTAGTGAAAAACATGCTAATTTTATAATTAATTATAATAATGCTACCGCAAGTGATATTAGAAAATTAATCAAATATGTTCATACAAGAGTAAAGAAAAAATATGATATAGATTTGTTCATCGAACAAGAATTTATTGATTAAATGTAAATTGTTAAAAAAGTGTAAAATTAAATGTATTTTTTTAAAAGTACTGAAATTTACACTTTTTTTTAGTATATTCTAATTAAGATATATATGGTGTATAGGAGGTGTAATAACTATAATGCTTAAGAGAAAAGCTTATACATGTATTGCAAATGCTGCAAAACCAGTAATGGAGGTATGTAGAAGCGGAACTTTATAAACCCATTCGATTCTTATATAACTTGAATTGAATGGGACTAGTTAAATATTAAAATTATCAAAGGAATTTAATATCCAATGCAAAGAGTTATTTGGTTATATGTTTTCCGAGAATAATAATTCAAAAACATATATAAAATAAATCTTCAAAAGTAAATTATTCTAAACTAAGATGCTGGTGTAGAAATATTGACTGACGAATATTCCATTAGATAAATATGTAAAGACTAGTTCCTTATTGAAGATAAAAGTTCAATAAATAATTAATTAAATAAGAAATGCTATTTATGAATCTTAAAGAAAGATTTAAAAAAACAATATAAACTATAAATTATACTAAGTTAAGAAAAATGTAAATGAGAGGTTGATGTTAACTAGATACCTATAATCTTTACGAGAGAGTACTAGTATACGTGACAATTTATTGGAGTTTATATTTATGTAAAAGAGGTATTGTGCATTTACTTAAAACAAATTAATTATAATTTTAAAAAAATATAGAAATTACACCTGTATATCTTATATAAGAGAGAATAAATAAAATATTCTCTCTTTTTATATGTTTTATTGACTATAATATTATTCTCTTTATATAATTACTTTAGGATATAGTGTATAGGAGGTGTTATGAAAAAACTTTTAAAATGCGTGAGTGTTTTTGTTTTGGTATTCGCATTAATGCCTATAGTTAAGGCTGATGGACCTGCTGAAGCAATTACATCAGGAAATCTAACTCTAAAGAGTATTCCACTTACTAAAGAAAAAGATAGAATGTGGTATCCAAATGTTCAAGAAGAGTTTAGTGAATGGGATGATTATGACCTAGATATTGATGATGAGGATATTAATAAAGGTGTTCTAAAAAAGTGGAATGAAGAACATGATGAAATAATCGCTACAAAAAACGTAACTATTACATATGAATATGATGAGGCAATCAAAAAGGTTGTTGATGGACTTATTGCTAAATTAGGAGATAATCCTATTGAATTTGAATTAAATGATGTTGAAGCATTAACATATAGAATTTCTGCAGATTCATATTTAACTGATCATCCTGAATACCAAGGTGAAATTGATTTTCCATTCTTCTTTTCTAATTTTTCATTAGACTTAATGAAAACAATAGAATATAAGAATTTCAATTTACTTGTTGGAGCAGGTGGAGGATACTATTTAAATAATTCAAATATGGGAGAATTATCATTCATATATGATGATGTGTTCTATGGATGTGGTCCTACCACAATTATTCAATACAATGCAGTTGTATTTATTCCTGAAGGAGCAACTGATGTACCAAAAGCTATAAAAGATAGATTATCTAAATATTTTAACGTTAAAAGTGTATCAGATACATATGGTAATATTGGACCTTTAACTGCTAAAGATTTAGCAGAAATCAAAGACAGACAATACTATCAAACAAATAAAAATGATTCGTCTTCTGTAGCTGGTCAATATGCTACAGAAGACGAATATATAGCCTCAATAGACTATAATACTTTTATATATGGTGATTATGCTACTAAAGATTCACCAGTTTATTTTGTTGAAATGGCAGATGGAGCTGTAGCTGCAGTTGTAGTTTATGAAGATTCAGAAAAGAATGCTGATGAGAGAGAGTTTAAAACATCAGATGTAGGAACTGGAATTGAAGTATCAGTTGATGGAATTATTCCATTAGATACACTTATTCATGTTGCTAGAGTTACATCTGGTGATGAATACGATAAAATAGTAAAAATATTAAAAAATAATAATGTTGATATGTTTGATTTAAAAATGATTACAAAATCGAATGAAACTATCACTAAATTAGATGATGGAAAATTTAGAGTAAAATTACCTATTAAAGAAGAATTTAAAGGTAAAGAGTTAAAAGTATATTATGTAGGTGATGATGATAAAGTTGAAGAATATAAAGTAACTATCTCAGATGATGGTAATTATGCAATATTTGAAACTGATCACTTTAGTATTTATACTTTAGCAGCAGGAGCTGCAACTAAAAATCCTAAAACAGGAGATAGTATTATGATATATGTAGCTATACTTATATTATCTTCTGCATATCTATTAACAAGAAAATTAAGAAAAAACTAATTAAATAACACTATTTCCTAGGGAAGAACGACGGTTCTTCCTTTTATTTTCTTGTTTATTTAAGTGTTTTAAGTTATACTACATATAATTTGAAAGGATTAATATGAAAGAAGCAATTAGTTTTATCAAAAATCAAAATATTAGTACTGATGAACCAGTAATTGTAGCATGCTCAGGTGGTCCAGATAGCATGTTCCTTTTGAGTGTTTTAAATAACCTGGGGCTAAAAGTTGTATGTGCTCATGTTAATCATAATGTAAGAGTAGAATCTATTGATGAATATAAATTTATGAAAGACTATTGTAGTAAAAATAATATTATATTTGAAGGTACTGAGTTAACAAATGCTCCTACAAAAGATTTTGAAAACTATGCAAGAATGTTTAGATATAAATTTTTTGAAGAATTAATCAAAAAATATAATTCTAAATATTTATTTACAGCTCATCATGGTGATGATTTAATTGAAACGATTCTTATGAGAATTTCAAGAGGATCTACTCTTAATGGATATGCAGGTTTTAATTTTATAACTGAAAAAAATAATTACAAAATAATTAGACCTCTTATCTATATGACTAAAGAAGAAATTGAAAACTATAATGATAATAACAATATTCCATATAATATTGATAATACTAATTTTGAAGATGAACATACAAGAAATAGATTTAGGCATAAAGTATTACCATTCTTAAAAAGCGAAAATAAGAATATTCATAAACAATTTATTAAATATCATAATACTGTTCAATCTTATTATGATTATGTTAATAACTTAGTGTATATCAACAAAGCAAAAATGTTTAAGAATGACATTTTAGATTTAAACCAATACAATGAGCTTGATGATTTTCTTAAAGATAAAATTCTTTGTGAAATTATTAGAGATTATTATCCAGATGACTTATATTATGTTGGTTCATCTCACGTTAATGAAATAGTTAAATTAATTAATTGTGATAAAGCATCACTAACTATTAGCTTACCTCGAGGTATCAAAATTCATAAAGAATATGATAAATTAATCTTCAATTTTAAAGAAACTACATATAATGATTATTTTTATGAATTAAAAGAAGAAAATGAGACACCATTGGGTAATATATATATAGTAAGTGAATCAAATGATACAAGTAATTTCACTATTAGATTAAAGAAAGATTCATATATAATTAGGAATATAAAAGAAGGAGATAAAATGACTGTCAAAAATATGACTAGTCCTAAAAAAATTAAAGATATTTTAATTAATGAAAAAATTCCTGCTAATATAAGAAAGAAACTCCCTGTATTAGTTAATTCAAACAATGAAATTGTATGGATTCCAGGTATAAAGAAAAGCAATTTTGATATTCCAATTAATGGTGAGTATGATATAATAATTAAGTATGTAAAGGAGATTAAAAATGAAGAATAAGAAAAAAGATTATAGAAAATTTAGTTCATATATAATGCTTATTGTTGCTATCGCAGTTATCTTTGTATTATATAGTTTAGGAAATACAAAATATAATGATTTTAGTTATGATGAATTACTTAAACATTTTAATGAAAATGAAGTAACTGAAATTAAAACTTCAAATCATACAGGAGATCAAACAATAATTATTGTAGGTAAACTAAAAGATTATAAAGACAATGAATACTTCAAAGTTAGTGCTCCATATGGACAAAGTACTTCAGAAGTAATTCAAAGTTATTATGAAAAGAATAACTTTAAATGGGAAGTTATTAAGAATTCAGAAAATTCTAACTGGATTGTATTACTAGTAAACGTAGTTCCTATTGTTTTAATTCTTGGAGGATGTATGTTCTTATTTTCAAGACTTAATAAAACAAATAGTAATTCTATGGACTTCGGAAGAAGTAGAGCAAGACTATCTGAAGATGGTGGAAAAGTTAGATTTAAAGATGTAGCTGGATTAAAAGAAGAAAAAGAAGAAGTTGCTGAAATTATCGACTTCTTAAAGAATCCTAAAAAATTCCAAAAAATGGGTGCTAGAATTCCAAAAGGTGTTTTATTAGAAGGCCCTCCAGGAACTGGTAAAACTTTACTTGCAAGAGCAGTTGCAGGTGAAGCGAATGTACCATTTTATTATATAAGTGGTTCTGATTTCGTTGAATTATTCGTTGGTGTTGGTGCATCACGTGTAAGAGACATGTTCAAACAAGCTAAAGCTTCTGCTCCATGCTTAATTTTCATTGATGAAATTGATGCAGTTGGACGTCAAAGAGGTACTGGTTTAGGTGGTGGACATGATGAAAGAGAACAAACACTTAACCAATTATTAACTGAAATGGATGGATTTGGTGTTAATGAAGGTATTATCGTTATGGCTGCAACAAATAGACCAGACGTACTTGACCCAGCATTATTAAGACCAGGTCGTTTCGATAGACAAGTTACTGTAGGTCTACCTGACCCAACAGAAAGATTAGATATCTTAAAAGTACATGCTAAAGGTAAAATTTTAGCAAGCAATGTAAGTTTAGAAAACTTAAGTCATAGAACTCCAGGATTCAGTGGAGCTGATCTAGAAAACTTACTTAATGAAGCTGCTTTATTAGCAGTTAGACGTGATAAAGAAAAAATCACTATGGCTGAAATTGATGAAGCAACTGATAGAGTACTAATGGGACCTGCAAAGGTATCTCGTAAATACAATGATAAAGAAAAACAATTAGTAGCAATCCATGAATCAGGACATGCTGTTGTTGGATTAAAACTAGAAGATGCTGAAGATGTACATAAAATCACTATTATCCCAAGAGGATATGCTGGTGGTTATACAATGATGATGCCAAAAGAAGAAAAAATGGCAGTTCAAACTAAGAATGAATTACTTGCAAGAATCACTGGTTTACTTGGTGGTAGAGTTGCTGAAGAATTATTCTTAGGAGAAATGACTACTGGAGCAAGTGACGACTTTAGTAAAGCAACTAAGATTGCTAGAGCTATGGTTACTCAATATGGTATGTCAGATTTAGGACCTCTTACTCTAGAAGAAAAGAATGAAGGAATCTTCTTAGGTAGAGATTATAATAAAGCTAGAGACTTTTCAGATGCAGTTGCATTAGAAATTGATAAAGAAGTTCAAAAAATCATTGAAGAATGTTATAAAGAAACTAAGAAAATCTTAAAAGAAAACGAAAAACTAGTTTGGGCAATTGCAAATGCTTTGGTAGAAAGAGAAACAATTACTAAAGAAGAAATTGAAGAATTAGTTGAAACTGGTAAGATTACTGATAGATCTAAAGATGAAACTACAACTGAATTAGATGATTTAAAAGAACAAGCTAAAGAAGCAGGAATCAAAGGTTATACTAAAATGACTGAAGATGAACTTAGAAAAGCTTTAAAAGAAAATAAAGAAGACGAAAAATAATTCGTCTTTTTTTGTTTTGTCTCTATACTAAAAAGTCACTTATTTGATATACTAATATTAGGTGACTATGATGAAAATAGATAAGAAAGTAAATGTATATAATACAACAGCTTCTTTTATTATTTTTTCGCTGATTTTAGTAATTGGAATAGTTGGAATGTTTATGTTTTTAAACTTAATGGGAAAGAATACATCTTATCCAGAAGATGAAGAAACAACAACCACAACAACTGCTGAGACAACAACTACTAAAGTAGAAGAAGATAATTTTATTTCATATGTTGCAAAATTAAATAATATTACATCAAGTTATAAATTTAAAAAAAATTATGATGTAAGAATAAATTATCAAGGTACAAATTATTATTTTAAATGTACAAAAATTGAAGATGATAATTGTATATCAGGATTTGGATTGTTAAATTATGATAATACATCTATTCCTTTATTTATATTTGATAAATCAGAAGATAATTATCTAACAAATAATAAAGAATATTATATAATTGTAGATGGTAATTATGTAATATTAACATATGACAATACAACACATATTTATACTAAAGATGGAAATTCTTATTTAGATATTAATTCAATATTAACCTCATTTAATACAAATGATTCAAGCATATCTAAAACGAATGATACTATACCAGTTTTAAATGATGATACATTAACTTATTATAGTTGCGATACTAATACAGTTATAAAAAAAGAACTATCTTTAAAGAATAAACAACTAAATAGTTCTGAAAAGATAGATAATGGTATATGTGAATAAATTTTTTGAGTATAAAGAAGAGTATTTATACTCTTTTTAATTGAAGTTTGATATAATTTTAATAGAAGGCAGTGATATTTATGACAAGAGTAATTTCAATAGTTAATCAAAAAGGAGGAGTTGGTAAAACTACTACTAGTATTAATTTATCATCTTCATTAGGTAAACTAGGGAAAAAGACTCTTTTAATAGATTTAGACCCACAAGGTAACACATCTACAGGACTTGGAATTAACAAGGGTGAGATTAAAGCTAGTATATATGAATGCCTTAAGGGGGAAGTATCTACAAAAGATGCTATTATAAAAACTAAATTCGATAGATTATCTGTATTACCATCAACTATTAATCTTGCTGGTATTGGTTTAGAGATTAATATTATGGCATCACAAGATCCAGAATTTAGAATGAATGAACAATTACTAAATGTAATTGAACCAATTAAAAAACAATATGATTATATTATAATTGATTGTCCACCAAGCTTAGATTTACTAACAACTAATGCATTATGTGCAAGTGATGCAGTAATTATTCCAGTTCAATGTGAATTCTTTGCTCTTGAAGGTATAACTCAGTTACTAAATACAATTATTAGAACTCAAACTAATTTAAATCCTAAATTACAAATTGAAGGTGTTTTATTAACGCTATTAGATCAAAGAACAATTCTAGGATTAGAAGTAGTTGAAGAAGTAAGAAAATATTTCCATGAAAAAGTATTCAATACAATTATTCCAAGATTAATTAGATTAGTTGAAGCACCAAGTCATGGAGAGCCAATTTGTGAATATGATCCAACTAGTAGAGGCGCTGAAGCATATTTTAATTTAGCTAAGGAGGTTATTAGTAGAGATGAGTCAAACGAACGAGAAAACAAATAGAAGAAAGGCATTAGGAATTGGTTTAGATCAATTATTTTCTAACAATAATGTTAATCAATTAGATTTTGATACAATTGAAAAAACTATAATTGAAACTACTCCAGAAAACGAAATTAAATTAATTCCAGTTGATGAGATTAGAAGTAATCCATATCAACCAAGAATTCATTTTGACCAAGATGCTTTAAATGAACTTGCTGAATCAATCAAAGAACATGGTGTCTTAGAACCAATCATTGTTAAAAAGAGTATTAAAGGTTATGAATTAGTTGCTGGTGAAAGAAGAACTAAAGCTTCAAAAATTGCAGGTAAAGCTACAATTCCAGCAATTATTAAAGATTTTGATGATCAATCTATGATGGAAATTGCACTTCTTGAAAACATTCAAAGAGAAAATCTTACTCCAATCGAAGAAGCTAAAGCTTATAAAAACTTCATGGTAAAAATGGGATTAACTCAAGAAGAAGTAGCAAATAAGTTTAAAAAATCAAGATCATATGTTACGAACATGTTAGGTTTATTAAAACTACCATCTGAAGTTCAAAGAGACGTAGTTAATGGAAAAATCTCTATGTCTCATGCAAGAGTATTATCAAAATTAGATGATGAAGATAAAATATTAGAGTTAGCTAAGAAAATCAAAGAAGAAGGTATTAGTGTACACGCTCTAGAGAATATGACTCAAAATGAAGAAATTATAAAAAGAAAACCTATTAAAAGAGATGATACTAATAAAATTCTTTACAAAATATATGAAAAGACAATGAAAGATACTTTAGGAACTAAAGTTTCTATTGGTACAAATAAAATTACAATTAATTTTAATTCTAATGAGGACTTAAATAGACTACTTGAAATAATGAATATAAAAGTGGGTGAATAATATGTCTAAAGATTTGTTTTTAGATGTGATACGTTCTAAAGAATTCTACGTTCCAATTATAACAATAATGTTTTCAATACTTATTGTTTCTGCATCATCAAGAATAGTTAAGAAATTATTTAATGATGATGTTCATGACTTTGGAGCAAAAAGAAGAAGAACTGTTGTTATTTTAATAAATAATATTATTAAATATTTAGTTATATTAATTGCATTTGTAGTTATACTTTCTTCATGGGGAGTAAATGTAAGTGCAATAGTTGCCGGACTTGGAGTTGCTGGTGCAGTTGCTGGTCTTGCTTTGCAAGATGCTCTTAAAGATATAATTATGGGAATTAATATTATTTTAGATAATTATTTTGTAGTAGGAGACCTTGTTACGTTTGGTGATTTTACAGGTACTATTATAGAATTTGGTTTAAAATCAACTAAAATTAAATCAGTTGATGGAACTACTTTAATTGTTGCTAATAGAGAAATTAGTCAAATAAGGAATCAAAGTTATAAAAATGCTTCTATCCAAATTACAATCCCTGTAGCATATGAAGAAGCAGAACCAAAAGTTAAAAAAGAGCTAGAAAGAATATGTGAAGAAATTTCTAAATGGGATGAAGTAGTAGGTGAAGCACAATATTTAGGGATTAATAATCTAAATTCTTCAAGTGTTGATTATATGATAACTATTTCATCAAGAATTACTGATAAATGGCCACTTAAGAGAAAAGTATATGCATATATCAAGAATGAATTTGATAAGAAACATATAAAAATTCCATATCAACAAATTGAGGTACATCATGGAAAATAGAGTTTTTAAAATTGGTGATAAAGTTATAATGAAAAAACCACATGCTTGTGGTGAAAATAAATGGATTATTACTCGTGTAGGAGTAGATATGAAATTAAAATGTATGAATTGCGGACATGAAATCATGATGGATCGTCTAGAATTCAAAAAGAAGTTAAAAGGAGTTTGTGATGAATAGAATAAAAAGTTTTAAAACAAAAGTATTTCTACATCCAATGATGGCTATTATTGTACTTATATTCCTTGTTATTATTCTTAGTGGTATTTTAAATCTATTTGGAGTATCAGCAAGTTACAATACAGTAAATGCAGTTACTGGGTCATATCAATCTAATTTAGTAACTGTAGAGTCACTATTTAGTTTAAGAGGATTGAAATACATTTTTTCAAATACAGTTGCAAACTTTTCTTCGTTTGCACCACTAATAATGCTACTTATATCATTAATTGGTATAGGTATTCTAGAAGAAAGCGGTTTTCTATCAACATTCTTCTTTGCAGTTACCAAAAGACTTCCAAAATATGTAGTTACATTTATACTATCATTTTTATGTGTAGTATTAAGTATTACGGGAGATGTATCATATGTAATATTTATACCTATGGCAGCTCTTTTATTTAAACACGGAAGAAGAAATCCTTTAGCAGGTATTATAGTTTCATTTATATCTATATCTATTGGATTTGGTATTAATTTATTTATGAGTGGTATTGATTCATCTTTAGCAGAAATGACTGTATTAGCAGCTAAAATGCATGGTAATTATTCAATGCATTCATTAGGTTTATTATTTATTATGTTCTTTGCAACTATTATAAGTAGTATTCTAATTACTTATGTATGTGAAAAATATACAATTTATCAATTAGGTAAATATGAACCAGATGAAGAAGAAATAACATTTGATAAAGATAAACTAACAAAAAGAGAAGTTAGAGGATTATTATTTGCAGGTATTGGATTTGTTATTTATGCAATTATCTTAATATATAATATTATTCCTTATGTTCCATTTGGTGGTAATTTTCTAGATTATAGTCAAAGTAGATACATTGATAAGTTATTTGGAGCTAATTCATTCTTCAATAGTGGATTTATCTTTGTAATAACATTTATGTTCTTCTTAATTGGTTTTCTATATGGTTTAGGAGCTAAAACAATCGAAGATCATAGAGACATGTGTGACTTTTTATCTAAGTCATTAGATGGTATTGGAAAGATTATTATTCTTATATTCTTTGCAAGTATTTTAGTATCATTATATAAATATACTAATATTGGTTCATTAATAACTGCACTTTTCTCAACAGTTATTTATAAATCTAACTTTAGCGGAATACCACTTGTATCACTTGTAATGTTTGTAAGTTTAGTTACTACGATATTCTTACCATCGTTAACTGCAAGATGGGAAATTCTATCTGGTACAGTAGTACCTCTATTGATGACTAGTGGATATACAGCTAATTTTGCACAACTATTATTTAGTTCACTTGGAACTGTACTTTATGGATTTACACCAATTATGGCATATTATGTTATTTATCTATCTTATAGTGATAAATATGACCGTGGAGGTACAGGTATCATTAAAAGCTTAAGATATTTAATTCCATATGTACTTGTAATATTAGCAATGTGGATTATAATAATTACATTATGGTTATTAGTTGGAATTCCTCTTGGAATTGGTACTAATGTATTGTTATAGAATGGTTTATAACCATTCTTTTTTTTGCTATAATATTATTGGTGAAAGTATGAAAAAAGTATTATTATTCTTAAGTTTATTTTTAATTTTTATTCCAAATGTATTTGCTAAAGAAAAAGTAACAATTTCAGTTTTCTACAGTAAAACATGTATTCACTGTACTCATTTACATGAATACCTAGATAATTTAGCAAAAGATTCAAAATATGGAGAAATGATTAATATAGATTATTATGAAGTAAATGAAAAAGAAAACTCTAAAATTTTTAACAAAGTATTAGCATATTTTAAAAGACAATCAAGTGGGGTACCTTTCTATGTAATCGGATCAAAATATGAAGTAGGTTTTCCAAATCCAGAAACTATGGAAAAAGAATATAAAGAAACAGATGTAAAGATTAAAAAGTTAATAGATGAAGAATACAAAAATAATAAAAAAACTAGAATTGTAAAAGATATAATTGATGAAAAGGTAAAAGTAACAACAACTGAAAAAAGTACATTACCTTTAGTAGAAGAAAACAACAGTTTCATAGAACCTGCTAATCAAAAGCATAATACTTTTAAATATATAATATATATTGGTATACTTTCTGCAATTATATTAATAGTATATATTTTTATTAGAAAAAAGAAAGAGGTATAATATGAAGAAAATAACATTACTAATTATATTAGCCTTAATTTTTCCAATAACTGTATTTGCTCATGAAGCTAATACACCGGTAATAGTAGATGTATTTCACAATACTGAAAACAGTGATTATAAATCATTTAAGATTGCAATTAATGCACTTAAAAATGATCCAGATGTAAAAGGTAAATTTGAGGTTGTTGAACATACATTCAATGATAAAAAAGGTAAAATAATAAGAAAATATGCTGATTTGAATACTGAAAGTGATTTTGTATACTTTGTAAATATTTACTATTCTGAATATTTTGACCAAGAAAGTATAGATATAAATGATACTTCATTTTCTACATATGATTATGATACATATGAATTAAAAAGATTAATTCAAGAACAATATGGTATTTACTATATATCTGTTGTTGATCATATTGAAGCCGGAGATTATGACTTTCTTATAGATGAAGAAATGACAACTACAAACACGAATAAAAATTTACCAACAAACAATGAATTTGAAGAACTTGATGAATTAGTAAAAGAGATAAAAGAATCGTTAAAAGATTATGAAAAATATAAACCATATATTTATGCAATTATTTTATTCATTATTTTAAAGATATGCGGAAATATTCTTAAGAAATCAATACATAAAAATCACTAGTTATAATAGTGATTTTTTTTCTACTTTTGATTATTTATGTTATAATTAATTTATGGAGGGTATTATGAAGAAATTTTTAAAAGTATTAATCGTTGCTATGGTATTATTAATGCCATTAACATTTGTATCTGCTAAAAAAGCAAAAACAACAACAACTACCGAAGAAGTTGTTGCAAACGGAACACCAGTTAAGTTATATGTGTTCTATGGATCAACTTGTTCACATTGTGCTGATTTACATACATATTTAAGTGAATTAACTACAGATAAAGAATATAACTATATGTTCGAAGTAGTTGATTATGAAGTATGGTCAGATACAACTAATGCTTCTTTAATGCAAGATGTTGCTAAAGCATTAAATACAACTGCAAGTGGAGTTCCATTCTATGTTGTTGGTGATTATTATGCATCAGGATTCCCAAATGTTAGTAGTACTGATGAACAAGTACAAGCTACTGTAAAAGAGGTAACTGATGAATTAAAAGCAGCTATTAAAAAAGCATATGTTGAAGCAAATAAATCAAATGGTTCTTATAAAGATATCGTAGCATCAGTTGGAACTGGAAATGCATCAGTTAATGATGATGAAAAATCAAGTTCTGATAATGATATGGTAGGATATATCCTATTAGGAATTACAATTATAATTGTTGTTTGTATTGTATTTGGTAGAAGTTCTACAAAAGAAGACTTCGAAGAAGTAACTGAAGAAGTTAAAGCTGAAGAACCTGTAAAGGAAAAAGTAGTTGAAGAAAAACCTGAAGAAAAGAAAACTCCAGCAAAGAAAACAACTGCTAAAAAAACTACAAAAAAATCAACAACAAAAAAATCAACAAAAAAAAATAAATAGATTCATTTGAATCTATTTTTTTTTTAAAAAAAAGTAACCGTTTAATCGGTTACCAAGATAATAAGTAATACATAATTTTAAACTAAATGGAAATCCTATTTAAAACTATGTAACAGTGAGTAAGATAGGAAGATGATAAAATAATATCAAATGAAAGATATCGTGGATTTCCATTAACAAACGAGACATATACCCCTTTGCCGAGGAGATATATTACCAAAAAATTAAAAGTTTGTCAAATTTTTTTTGAAAAAAATTTAAATTATTTATTTAATGTCAAATTTAAGGTATATTATTAATAGAGGTAATTAAAATGTTAGAAGATAAATTTAAGCTTACAAGAGCAAATATTACATTAATTGTTATAAATTGTATATTAGTTGTTTTTGTTATTTTAGCAGCTATTCAACTAATATTTAGTTTAAAAGATAAAAGTGGAGAAATACCTGAACTTAAAACTACTGCAGGTAAGAGTTCAACTTTGGTAGCAGATGGAACATCAACTACATCTATAGAAACAACAACTACAACAACAAAAAAAATAGGTAATGAGACTAGTCCATATTATGATATAGATATTTATTCTATTTTAAATAAAGACCTATTAGAAAATGAAAATATTAGTAAGGATGAAAAGATTGAGTTAGGAAAACAATTTTTTTCTATTCTTGATGGTATAGTTAATCCAAGTAATGATGATTTTATAAATATTAGTTATTTATTAACAAAAGCTAAAACTGGTGAAACTGATAAAATTAATGTAAATGGTAAAGACTATGGAATAATATATAATGGTACTAATTTAATGAAATCAATAATGGATGCTAGTTCAATCGAACACATTAAAAAGATAAAAATAAATGAAATTCCAGTTATTTACTATAATGAACAAACTAAAAACTACTATAAAATTAGTGGTGATAATGAAATTAATGATTATAAAATAATAAACTATGAATTTAATACGTCTGGACAAAAACAATATAGTTTAAAAATTATATATACAAATCCAAATGAAAAAGGATCAGAGTATAAATCTGCATCTATTAAATTACAATATACATATGTAAAGAAATGTTGGGAAATTATCGAATTCAAATTCCCATATGAGGATTAATTATGAATGAAGAAGTAAAAAGATATGTAGATCCTGCAAATAGAAACTTAGATATAGTATTAATTTTAGTAGCAATTGTTTTAGTAGCAGCTTTTGGAATTATCTATTATATGTATCAACAAAATGAATCTACAAAAGTAAAATTTAAAATTAATGAATTTAAAGATGTTACATGGGTAAATGAATTAAATGAAATTAAATTTACAGTAAGTGATGATAAAGTTAATCTTGTTATTGATTCAGCCGATGTTATCAAAGATGCCACATACGAGTTAAATAAAGGTACAGGTGAAATGATAATAGATGGAGAAAAAGGAAAACTATATATAAGAGCAGTTAGTAATAACTCACTTACTATATGGTATAACTATGCTGAATATCATTTGGAAAAAGAATATAAAAAATAAAAAGTAAGAATTAATTAAATAATTCTTACTTTTTTTATGGTTCAACTAATGCAGGAGTAGGAACTTGAGTTTGTTTTGTTGTTTCACTAGTAGAAGAACTTGTAGATGTTTCTTTTGTTCTTGAACTACTAGATGAACTACTAGAAGAAGCAGATGTTTTCTTTTCTGCATTTACTCCTAAAACTATGTTAGTTAATGTTGATGTTAAGGTTCCTTTTAAAGCACTTTGAGTAACAACTGTACCTGTTGGATACTCACTATTATAAGCAGGATTTCCTTCACTAACTTCAACAGTAGTAACAGTAATATTTCTTGCTGCACACCATTCTTTAGCTTCTGTAATAGTTTTACCTACAAAGTTAGGTAATGCTTCATTTTTAGAAGTAGAAAGGTATGATTTACCAATTACTGTTGGTTCGTATGTTTCATTAATTGAATAGTCAAATGTTTTAATCCATGTAGGTTTTTTCTTACCTAATGTAATATTTAATGCATCTTTAATTTCGTTTAAACTTGATTCATAGTATTGATATGTATAAACTGGCATAGTTCTTGAAATATTAGTAACAATCATATTTAAATTATAACCAGTTAAGAATGTCTTTTGAATATTTATCATTGATCCGTTATTACCATCAATAACAGCGACCTTAAATACATTATATAAACTTAATAATTGAGCAGTACTCATATTAGTAACCATATTATTTGATATAGCCTCTAATACTGCATAGAAATCATTAACACTTTTCATTGATTTCATTTGATTTGCCATAGCTTCAACTACATCTTGTTGATGTTGAATACGAGCAAAATCAGATAAATTATAAAGGTGTCTACATCTAGAATAAGCAAGTGCTTGTTCACCATTTAATGTTTGTAGACCAGGATTCATACATATAATTTGATTTCCAAATTGTCTCTTTGAATTTTGTTCACAAACTTGTCCGTTATATGGTTTTTTAAAGTCTGGTTCTTGAACTTCAACTGTAACACCACCAAGAGCATCAACTAAATCAACAACACCTTGGAAGTTAATCATAGAGTAGAAGTCAATTGGAATACCAGTTAGATTTTCAACAGTTTTAACAACGCAAGCTCCACCGTAAGCAGAAGCTGAATTAATTTTACTAGAAATACCTTTATTACAAATAGGTACATAAGTATCTCTTGGAATAGAGAATACTGTTGCACTTAATGTTTTAGGATTAAATGTAACTAACATAAGCGTGTCACTATTAAATCCTGAATTAAAGTTTAATGTACTTTTTTCAGAGTCAACACCAATAAGTAACATAGTAAATGGTTCAGTAACATTTGAATGATTATTTTCAATTACTTCTTTAGTTTCCATTTTCTTTGAATATTGGAATTGAATTTTTGTTTGTTCGGCAATTGATTCATATTGTTCATAAGTAGAGTAAGTATCAACATATCCATCTCCTATGAAGATACCATTTAAGTCTCCACTATAAAGTAGTTCTAACATTTCAAAATAAGTATCATATTTAGTAATTGATATATTTTTAATATTCTCTTTATTTATAAGTTCATAAGCAAGAATGTTACCTTCAATATCTGTGTCATTATTAATAATACCAACTTTAAATGAAGATTCATTCTTAAATTCAGTACCACTCATAAGAACTAAATCACTTGTATAAGTAGTAAATTCTCCTTCAGTAATCTTATCAAGTAAACTATATGCTTTGTTTATATATAATGATCCTATAATACATACACATGATATAAGCATACATATAACACTTAATATAATTACAGTTTTATACTTCTTACATAAGAGTAGTAATAAATCTAAGAACCAATAAATTAATAATAGAGTTCCTAAAAATATAATAACTATTATTCTAATAACATTTTCTATACCATTAAGTAATAATAATGATTTTGTAAATAATATATATGAAACTAAGAATAGTAAGAATACAAAATAATATATAAGTCTTACACTTAGTTTAGTTCTTTTTAATTTTCTGAAAAATACCTTCATTATTTAAAGCCTCCTATCATTATTATACTACATATGATATTTCTTAGATAGTTTACGAATTCAATTTTTTGTTTATTTTTAATATATGCTTTGATATAATTAATAAGGAAATGAGGCAATAAAAGCATGAAGAAAAAAACTACAGCTTTCGTAATTTGCATCTTTTTATTAGTAGCATTATTTATAATATATATATTCTCAGAACTTTATACTGAAAGCGATATGACAACAAATACAGAAAAAACAATAACAGATTCAGAAAAGTTTGAAAAAGAGTATGAAGATATCAACAGTAAATTAACAGAAACAGGAAAAACAATTAGACCAATTAACATAGATAGTAATAATCCAATTGAATATATAACTGAAGATAAATTAATTGAAAAGATTAATAATAAAGAATCATTTATTGTATACTTTGGATTTGCTTCTTGTCCTTGGTGTAGAAGTGTAATTCAAGAATTCTTAGATACATCAAAAGAGTATGCAATTGATAAGATATATTATTTAGATGTTAGTGATATTAGAGATAAATACGAGCTAAATGAAAAACATGAATTAGTAAAAACTAAAGAAGGTACTTCAGGCTATAATGAATTACTAAATAAATTAGGAAAAGTTTTAGACGATTATGAACCATTAACATATGTTAATTCAAAAGGTAAAACTAAAAAAGTAGCTATAAATGAAAAAAGAATTTATGCTCCAAACTTTGTATTAGTTGAAAATGGAGAAGCTATTATTAAAGTCACTGGTATTCCTGATACAATGACTGATCCCTATATAGAATTAGATGATACATTAAAAAATTATCAAAAGAGTGAATTCTCAAAAATATTTTCTTCATATAATAAAGGAGTAGTAACAACTACTTGTGGAGATACAATGTGCTAAAAAAATCAGAAATTAAATTTCTGATTTTTTATTTATTATAATATTTTGGTTTTAATATTTTCTTAAGTTGTTCACCAATTTCAGGTATTGTTGAATCTTTTATTTGAGCAGCACCAGAGTGATTATTACCACCACCACCAAATTCTTTCATTATGGGTTCAACATTTAAATCTGATTTACTTCTAGCACTGATTCCAATAATTTCATCACTTAATCTACCAATTACGAATGATGCATCATTACCAAATTTTAAAGCTTCATCAGCAGCTTTAGCTAATTCTTCTTTTTCGTATTCAACATCATCACTCGCTTGAATTAAAGCATAAGTATATTGAATAACATCCATTGCACTTACTAAAGCATGAACTTTTTTATAACTTTCAATGTCTTCTGTAAACCAAGAAGATACAGTATCTAAGTTTGCACCACAATGCATAAGTTTAGATACAATCTCCATTGTTTGTGGAGAAGCATTCTTAACAAACTTAGATGTATCAAGATAAATTCCTGCAAGTAAATAGTTTGCAATATTTACTGGTATTTTAATCTTGTATTCATTTAATAGTTTATATATTATTTCAGATGCAGAAGAAACCGTTGAATCAATATATATATGATTTGATTCTAATGTATCATCATCTGGAAGATGATGATCAATAATAACGGTTTTCTCTGGATTTTTAGCAATATCAGCCATACTTATTAATTTCTTTTTATTAACATCTGTTAATACAAATAAATTGTCATCATTATGCATTTTTAGATATTTTTCTTTATTGGTAAATTTAATATCATTCTTTGCATCATCCATAATTATTTTACAACCTCTCTCAATAATATGAGGTGGGTCATTAACAATTACATATGGATCTTTTTTATATTTATTTCCAATTAAAGTTAGAGCAATTGCAGAACCAATTGCATCAAAATCAACTTTATTATGTGGGACTATAATCATTTGATGTGAAGACGTTAAGCATTGTTCTAGATTTATCCTTAAGTCCTTTATATTTATCATATTTTTATTATCTCCTTCTTGTTAAAAAAATTATACATCATAATTTTCCTTTGTCAAACTAAAAGTAATAGGCACAAAAAAACCAGAATATTAATTCTGATTATTTTTATTTATATTTCTTAGCTTGTTTCTTTGCTAACTTATATTTTCTTTTACTATTATTAATATACTTTAAATATTTCTTTTTTTGTTCTTCTAATTTAGTTCTTATAAGTGATAATCTATTATTAATTTTCATATCAGGGAATGATTCAAGTAATCTTCTATAAGGTAGAGTAGAAGCTTCAAGCATTCTCTTAACTTCTTTAGTAATAACTTCAGTATTATCTGACTTAATTGAGTTAGAAATATTTTTAAGTTTAGAAATAAAGTTAAATGAAAGAATAGTATCTACTAATTGTAAGAATAGTATTACATATGTAATAGTTGTTAAAACATTAATATCAAATACTTTAAATATTGGATCTACAACATAGGGATTAATAACGTATAGAATTGCCATAGCACCTAAACCAAAAGCAAGTCCACACTCCAAGCAAATACGTCCATTAATATTGAACTTCATATGTGAGTAATCCCACCAACGTGCTTTAAATAATTTTTCTAATATATATGAAGTAAAATATTCAAGTGTACAACAAATAAATATAGCAGTTAAGAATACAAAGAATGGTTCTTCAACATATGGTGTTAAAAATTTTGTAATCATAACTGAACCAAATCCATATATTGGACAAATAGGGCCAATCAAAAATCCTCTATTAATAAACTTCTTAAATTTAAATATACTTTGTATAACTTCTTGAGCCCATCCAATAAAAGAATAGATATAAAAGATTACAACGTAGTAAACAAAAGTTTCCATACTATCACCAAAAAAATTATATCATTATAGTGGATATTAGTAAATTAGATAAAATATGTTATAATTATTTAAGGAAAGTGATTTAAATGAAAGAATTATTGAAAGTTTTAAGTAAACCTAGAAGTATTTATTTTTCTATTGTCGCTATGTTAACTTTAACTCTTGTATTAATGAAAATATCTTTTTCATATTATATTCCATTATCTGTAGATAAAGGTGAACTTAAAGTGCCTGATTTAAAAAACGTATTAACAATTGATGGATATGATTCGAATGAATTAGTGTTTGAACCTAATGAAATTAAAGAGTTAACACTTAAAGTTAATAGTGAAAATGAAATAGAATCTTCTTTTGTTATCTTTTATGAAGGAGAAAACTTCACAATTGAACCTTTAACTGCAATTAATTCTAAAATTAATCCTTTCGAAGAAAAACAATATATTATAAATATAACTAATAATTTAGATACAAATAATACAATTAAACTTGATATTAAATCAGGATTTAATAATAAAACAATCGAAGTAACAGAAAATATAATTAAGTAGGTGTGACATGAAGTATATATCATTTGTTGTTCCTTGTTATAATTCGCAAGAATATATGGAACATTGTATTGATTCTTTACTAATTGGTGGAGACGACGTAGAAATAATAATAGTTGATGATGGTTCAACTGACTCAACTGGAAAAATTGCAGATAAATATGAAAAAAAATATAAAAATATTGTTAAAGTAATTCATCAAAAGAATGGTGGACACGGTGAAGGAATTAACCAAGGATTAAAGATTGCAACTGGAAAATATTTTAAAGTAATTGATAGTGATGACTGGGCTGATGAAAAAGCTTATAAAACATTACTTAAAAGAATTAAAAAAATTGATAGTGATGCTATTGTTATGAATTACGTTTATACATATACAGATGGAAGAAAGAATCAAGTAATTAACTTCTCAAATGTATTTCCTGATAATAAAGAATGCACTTGGGAAGATACAAAGAGATTTAAAACTCAACAATATTTAAGTTTACATTCAATGATGTTTAAAAAGAGTGTTCTGGATAAAACTAATATCAAACTTCCAAAACACTGTTTCTATGAAGATAATTTATTTATCTATTCTGCACTTAAATATGTTGAAACAATTTACTATATGAATTTAGACTTCTATAGATATTTTATTGGAAGAGCAGACCAATCAGTTCAAGAACCACAACTAATTAAAAGAAGTACTCATCAAGTATTAGTATCTACTAAAGTAGCAACTTTATATGATCTTGAAGATTTAAAGGGAAAACATAAAAAGATAATGATGAGACATTTATCTTTAATAGTGACACTTGGAATAATCTTCTCTAGACTTGGTAGAACTGATGAAAGAGAAAAACAATTTAAAGATATGTGGAAAGAAATAAAAGAAAAGAATCCAATTATTTATAAAAAGATTCATAGTCCACTAAGAATGTGTGGATGGGCTTCTCTACCTGGTAAACTAGGAAGAGAAATATCTCTAGGAGGATATAAATTTGCTCATAGTTTAGTAAACTTTAATTAGGAATAATATTCCTAATTTTTTATGTTATAATACTCTCATGAAGAAAAGTATATTAATAACAATTTTAATTTCAATTATTTTAACTATCATAGTTGGTGTATTCTTAACTTCTAGAACTAAAAAGAATGTAGAAAAAGGAGTATTTGATTATGACTATATTTGTTCATATGAAGTAACTACAGATGATGAAGATTCTTTTAATCAATCTATAAAGAAAAATCTTTATTTAAAAGTAGATGATAATGGATTTGTAAGTAGTGCTATCTATGAAAGTATTTATAAGAATGAATATTTTTCAAATTCAATGATGAATCTTACTCAAGAAATCTTAGATATATATAATGAAATAGATGGAATAGAAACTAATATAATAACTGATAAGGCTAATTCATATGTAACTATTAAATATGACTACGATAAGATTAACTTTAAAGAGTTGAAGAATAGTCTAAAAACGTTATTAGAAGAAGATTCAATTCAATATAAGATGAATAATAAAATAAAAGTAGAAGATTATATCAAGGAATCTAAAGAATATACATGCACAAAAAAATAGTTCCAACTTGGAACTATTTTTTCAACTAATTCGGAATTTAAAGTTTAATTCAGTACAGAAGTAGTTTAGGGGAAAGAATTTTTTTCTTTAATATTGTACTAATTAAATTCTAAATTCTAAATCTCACTCCATAAGACTTTAATGAACAGCTCGTGCTCATTTTAATTAAATAACCGAAAATTTTTAAATAAATAATCATCACATTTACGAGAATAAATACATCTCTCATTTAACCGCCTAGCACTTGTAATAGTCTAACAAGTATGTGATTGCTAGATTAAAGCCTTCAATTATAAGCATCCTGCTTACAATTGGAAATTTTAAGCATATAAGGTAATCAGTACATTTTAAGTACTCACTTGGCAGTCTGTTGTAAAATCTATGTTGTATAATTCAAGAACTATTCCAAACTCAGTTTTACTCTACATCGGATATTCTATACCATCTTGGTACACCAAGAATATCGGTAAAACCTATAGTACTCTAACCACCTACAATAATATTACTACATCAAATCAATATAATATATAAATTTAAAAATAAAAAAATTACTAGACATAAAATTTTACACACTATATAATTTTTATATGAATAATTTGAATAAATATATAATTGCAATAAATATTATTACTTTCCTTATATATGGACTTGATAAATTCTTAGCAAAGAAAAAACTAACTCGAGTGCCTGAGGTAGTACTTTTCTTAATGGCACTTATTGGTGGTCCATTAGGAGCTTTAATAGGAATGAAATTTTTTCATCATAAAACAAGAAAGTTATCATTTTATATATTTAACATTATATTTTTAATTATATATCTATATATATTAATGAAAGGAAAACTATGGATTTAAAAGATTTAATAGATAAATATGTACAAATAGAATTAAGAAATGGTAAGAAGTATAAAGGAATACTTACTGCAGTAAAGGATTATGAAGATGGTGATTATTACTATACTGCATTACAATTAAGACTTAAAGAAAATGATTATAAAATAATTTACTTAATTGAAGTAGATTCTATTGGAGAAATTCTATAACCTGTGCTATAATCTAATTGCAGTGCCTACTGCATTTTTTATTTTAGATTCTTAGCAATATCTTTTGATATTGTTTTTTTTATATAAAAAAATTATAATTACCTTAGGGTGATAATATGAATATTAAAGAAAAAATTATTAATAGCGCAAAGAAAGGTGAAAAGAGTATTATTGCTAGTGCCATTCTTACTTTAGTAGTTGGATTAATGCTTGCAATATACCCTGGAGATACTTTAAGTATCATAACAAAAGTAATAGGAGGATGTTTGATAGCATATGGTGTTTTACAAGTTATAAACTATTTTAAAGATGCAAAAGAAAATAGAATTGGTTCAGCATCATTTGCATTAGGAATTATTCTATTTGCAATTGGTTTATATATAATTGTAAATGATTCAGCATTAACAAATGTAATTACTACAATTATTGGTTTACTTATTTGTGTAAAATCAGTTTATAAAATTCAACTTGCAATAAGCTTAAAAGACTATTCTAAAACATGGAAATATAACTTGGTATCAGGAATAATTATTTTATCAATTGGCCTTATTGTTGTATTCTATCCAAATGCAACAGCTCAAACAGTATTAAGAATAATTGGAATTGCATTAATTGTTTCATCAGTATATGAAATAATTGAATCTCTTATTCTTATTAAGAAAATTGATACAACAGTAAAAGATTTACCATTTAAAGAAAAAGGTGAATAGTATGAATAAAAAACTTAACAGGATGCAAATGATACTTATAATAGCTTCATTTCTAATAATGATTGCTAATATAAGTTTAATAACAAGCAGTTTAGTTGAAAATATTTATATTAAAGGAGTACTTGGATTACTTATTCCATCAATCCTTTTATTTATTTCAAATGAAGTAGAACATACATTAAAACTTGAAAAATCATCTAAACTAATTACATTAATGGCAATGTTCTCATTCTTTATTTCTTTAGTAGGAACTTATTTTAATTTTTTACATGAATTAAATATTGATTCTAAGTTTATTAATATTGGATTCTTTAGTTTAAATAAGTTTACTATCGTAGCTCTTATTGGAATTATTATTCCATTAATTGGTTATTTCTTAAATAGAGATATTTTATATAAGAAAATAATAGTAGTTTCTTCATTATATTTAGCATATTTTGTTTTAAACTCTATTTATACTTCTTGTACATTTAATATTTTAGGAATGACTAATACAAATTGTACATTAGAATATGTAACTTTATCACTAGTACTTATGCTTTATAATTTATTCCTAGATCAAAAGTATTCAAAAACATTAAGTATAGTTAATTTATTTTATACATTCTATATATTAAATAACGTAACTATTGGAATTAAATTAATAGCTCCAACAATTGTAATTACTTCAATATGTATTTTTACATTCTTAATGAGAATTAGAAAAGAAGAAAGTAAGAAATATGATGCAATTCCATTTATAGGAATAGTTCTATTATTGTTAAATCTAATAGTAGAATTTTCTAGTAGTTTACTTATATTACCATTAGGTTTTGTAATTATAACAGATATGTTAATAATTGTATGTGATATTGTTAAAGATAGAAAAGAAGGACTAACATATAAAATTATATTAGATTTATTAACTATTATTATATTGATTTATTCAATATCAAATAGCGTTAATATAATTACAACTGTTCTTATTGTATTAATAAGTTCATTAGTTTCAACATATGCATTAAAAGGTGATTATCATGAACAATATATATTACCATTCAAAATGGTGCTTTGTATTATTGGTATATTAGTTGAAATTAATAATCATATTTATTTAGATCCAGTACTAATTGTATTAATAGTTAATGTATTTACAACATTATGCTCATATATTACTAAAAATGATTTATTTAAAAAGATATTTGCAAGTATTAGCATTATTACATTTGTATACATGTTTAGTATTGAAACAATATTTGAATTTATTGTTCTTCTAGCAATGGTAATATTTGATTATGTTGTTATCTTTGAAATGGATAAAAAATCTGTTGAGTTCAAAAATATTTATGTTATTTCAGCAGTATTACTTATCATTATAAAATTAACAATATTTGAAAATGCATTATTATATTTATTAGCATCTTTAGTATTCATATTGGGTCATATCTTTATTAAAGAAAAAGGACTAAGTTTAATAAGCTGCGTAGCATTTATAATATCGTTAGTATGTTTCATTAATAGGTTAGATATATCAAGTGAAATTATTGATGTACTTTCATTAGTATTCTTATTTGTTGGTGCTTATTATTTAGCTACTAAGACTAATAGCTTTAATACAAATGCAATTAAAACAATTTTAATTGTTGGATTATCCCTAGGTTTATTTAGCTTAAGTACTTTGACATCAATATTAGTTACAATTGCAATCAATGTAATTATTATGTTAGTTTATATGAAAAATAATAATCCAATGTTTAAAGCAGGAGTTATTTTAACTGTTATAAGTCTATTTAACTTATTAAGTCAATTAAATGAAGTACCAACATTTGTATATATGTTATTAATTGGTTTAATTGTTGTATTTATTATAATTAAGAGTATTAAAAAATATATGAATGAACCACAAGAAGAACAAGAAGAAGCCCCAAGAGAAGTAAGAATTACTGGTAAGAAGTTCTGTACAAACTGCGGAGCAGAAGTTGATAAAGATCAAAAGTATTGTACAAATTGTGGAAATAAATTAATTGATTAGATATTGTATAAAAAAATCTTATAATTTATAATTATTAAGAAATAGGTGATAATATGAAAAAGAAAAAAGGTAATAATGAATTAGTTAAATTTGTTGCTAGTACTATTCCATATATATTATTAGTATTAGTAGTATTTCCTATATTAGGAAGACTTAGTTTTAGTGCATATACTTCATTTGCAGTTTCTGATTCAGTAATGACTAATAGAATTAATGTTTTAGTTATTCTATTCGCAAATATCTTAGTATTATTATCTTTATTATATGTTTTTAATCAATTAACTAAATTTAACTGGAAAAAATATATATTAGTTGGAATCCCAGTATTCATATACACATTATCAATGGCAATCTATAAATATTCTTTATTCTCATCAATTAAGATCGAAAGTAAAGAAACAGTATCGCCAGATGCTATATTAAAATTAAATGATTTTAAAACAGCAAAAGCTATTCTAATAGCATTCGTAGTTTATTATATAATTACTTTATTGCTTAATAGAATTGCCGTTGTTAGTATTAAAAATAAGAAAAAATAATCTTCACATAGGTGGAGATTTTTTTAGGAAAGAGGATATTATGAATATAATTAAAACAAAGGAAGAATTAGAAGAAAGAATTAATTTTTACAAGAAGATATATAACGAAGAATTAATTGAATACTACAAGTCTTTAATTAATCTAGAAATATCTGCTTTAGATAAAAGCTTAATTCCAGAAGATGTAATAAATGAATTAAAATATTCAAGTATTTATAATGATATATCAAGATTTAATATATACGATCATGCTTTAAAAACTTTAGGTAACTCATCAGATTATAAAAGACTATGTTCATGGAGAGAATCATTAGATTTTATAATTCAAAGTAAAATTAAAGATTATAATGTCTTTTCATATAATCCATCAAAAGACGAAATATATTTATATAGTTTAGATATAGATGAAAATTATAGACAACTAAAAATAGACGGTATAAAAAATAATAGAATTATTATTTTAGATAAACAAATAGCTAATGTATCAAATGACATTAATAATGCTAAAACTAATACTGAAACCTTTAATCTAAGAATAGAAAAAGAGCAACTAGAGCAAGCTAAAGATATTGCACTCATAGAAATAAAATCATTAACTGAAAGAAGAAATCATGAAGATTATGCAAAAGATGTAAGTAGAATAATTAAAGGCGTAAATGATACGTTTAGTGACTTCTATAATATAGATAAAAATGAAAAAACTATTCAAATAGGTAACACTAAGGTAAAAAAACATACTTATCACTACTAAAAAGAATATATTTTTATATTCTTTTTTTATATAATAGGAGTGAATTGAGGTGAAACTTATGTTTGAACTTATTTCTAAATATCAACCAAGTGGTGATCAACCAGAAGCAATCGAAGAATTAGTTAATGGTATTAAAGAAGGTAAGAAGTCTCAAGTATTACTTGGAGCAACTGGAACAGGAAAAACTTTTACAATGGCAAATGTAATTGCAAAAGTCAATAAACCAACTTTAATACTTGCACATAATAAAACGTTAGCAGGACAACTATATAGTGAATTTAAAGAATTATTTCCTAATAATAGAGTAGAATACTTTGTATCTTATTATGATTACTATCAACCAGAAGCTTATGTCCCTAGTAGTGATACATATATTGAAAAAGATGCATCTATTAATGATGAAATAGATGAATTAAGACATGCAGCTACTGAAGCACTTATTACAAGAAATGATACTATTATAGTTTCATCAGTATCTTGTATATATGGTTTAGGTGATAAAGAAGATTATGAAAATGAAGCACTAGTAGTCTTACAAGGTGAAGAATATTCAAAAGAACATATTCTTAAAAGATTAGTAGAAATGAATTATGAAAGAAATGATATAGACTTCCATAGAGGGACATTTAGATCACGTGGAGATACAATAGACATTATTCCATCATCAGAAAAGAAGAATGGTATTCGTATTGAATTATTTGGAGATGAAGTAGATAGAATTTGTGAATTTGATTGTTTAACTGGTTCTATTATTAATACTAAAAAATCAGTAGTCTTATTCCCGGCAACTCACTTTGTTACTAATAAAGAAAAATTAAATGAAGCTTGTAATAGAATAGAAAAAGAACTAGAGGAGAGATTAAAATTCTTTGAAGAAAATAATAAATATATCGAAGCTCAAAGACTTAAAGAAAGAGTATCTTATGATTTAGAAATGTTAAGAGAAACTGGATTCTGTCATGGTATTGAAAACTACTCAAGACATTTAGCTCTAAGAGGAGAAGGAGAAACTCCATCTACATTAATAGATTTCTTTCCAAAAGACTTTTTACTTATTATAGATGAATCCCATGTAACAGTACCTCAAGTAAGAGGAATGTATAATGGAGATAGAATGCGTAAAACAACATTAGTTGATTATGGTTTTAGACTTCCAAGTGCACTTGATAATAGACCACTTAAATTTGATGAATTTGAATCTAAATTAAATCAAACAATTTACGTATCAGCAACTCCTGGTGACTATGAAATGGAACTTGTTAATAATAAGACAGTTGAACAAATTATTAGACCAACTGGTTTACTTGATCCAACTATTGATGTAAGAAAAACTGAAGGACAAATTGACGATTTAATTAATGAGATTAATATTAGAAGAGAAAAGAATGAAAGAGTACTTATTACAACTCTTACAATTCGTATGTCAGAAGAACTTACTTCTTACCTTAAATCTGTTGGCATTAAAGTTGGATACTTACATAGTGAAATTAAAACACTTGAGAGATTAAAAATTCTTAATGATTTAAGAAAAGGAACTATTGATGTTTTAGTAGGTATAAATCTTTTAAGAGAAGGTATAGACTTACCTGAAGTATCTTTAATTGCAATCTTAGATGCAGATAAACAAGGATTCTTAAGAAGTGATCGTAGTTTAATCCAAATTATTGGTAGATGTGCAAGAAATGCAAATGGGCATGTAATAATGTATGCAGATAATATTAGTGAATCAATGAATTATGCAATTAAAGAAACTAATAGAAGAAGAGAAATTCAAGAAGCATATAATAAAGAACATGGCATTATTCCAAAAACAATTATAAAAGATATTAGAGGACCTATTTCAAATACAGTAGATGAAGTAGTAAGTAAAACTGATGTTGAAAACTTATCTAAGAAAGATAAAATTACTTTAATCGAAGAATTAGAAGCGGAAATGAAAGAAGCTGCAAAGAACATGGAATTTGAAAGAGCAATTGAATTAAGAAATGCTTTATTTGAATTAAAAAGTGAGTAGTTAACTTTTAAATAAATACAAATTGTGATATTCTTTAAATATAATAAAGAGGTTGGTAGTATGAAAAAAATAAATACAAAAAATGAAATATATGCAATAGGATGTACTACATTGACTATATATAAATATTTAGCTTTAGCACTAGCAGTATTCTATTTAGGAGCATTCATTTCAAGTGGACTTATATTCCTAGTAAAAGGAACATCTATTGAAAATGGATTACTTGCTAGACTATATGAAATGATTACATATTATAGTAATAATGAAGCAGTTAATGCTATTAAATTAGTGGGTAAAACAAATACTAAGTTTGCATTACTTTTATATTCTTTTGCTTATTCTCTACATTACGGATTAATATATGTAATGATATATAGATTTAAAGAAATATTTAAATCAATTGTTAATGATAAAGTATTTACTAGTAAAAATATAAGTGTGTTATATGAAACAATTAAACTTGCTTTATTTACATCATTTGCTCAACCAGTAATAATGCTTATAAATATTATTACTACACACGTATTTTTAAACTTTTCATCGTTTGACTTTAGTGGTATAATGTTCCTGTTTGTTGCCGTTTTATTGTATATGGTACTAGTTTCAGGTTATAACATTGATAAAAAACGTAACGAGTATGATCTTGAGCTTGAAGATTATAGAGCTCAAATATCTGATTTAGAAATTGAAAAATTAAAATTAAAAACTCAAGAAGAAAAAGAAGAAACAAAAGAAACTACAACTAAGAGACGTAGAAGAAGACGTAAAAAACCTGCAACTGGTTCTTCAAAAGTAAAATAGCCAAACTACTTAACAAAGTAGTTTTTTCCAGTTAAAGAATAGGGTGTGGTTATAATGGAAAAAGTTTATATATTTGGACATAAAAATCCTGATACTGATTCAATTTGTTCATCTATTGCTTTATCGTATCTAAAAAATGAATTAGGGATGAATACTGAACCAAGAAGACTAAGTGATATCAGTCCAGAAACTCAATTCGCTTTAGATAAATTTAAAGTTGAAGCTCCAGAGTATTTAAATGATGTAAAAGTTAAAATTAAAGATGTTAAATATAACAAAAATTATATGATTAATGAAAACAAAACAATTTTTGAAGCGTATAGTTTAATGAACCAATATGCATTTACTGGAGTTCCTTTAGTAGATGATAATAAAAAGTTTGTTGGATATGTTTCTTTAAAAGAAATAGCATATGATATGATCTATAATGAATCTATAAAGATTGATACTCCATTTGAAAACTTATTAAGTGTTTTAAATGTATCAGATTATTTACAATTTGATGATTTCATCTCTGGTTATGCTCATGCTGCTACATTTGATGATGTAACATTCATTAGAGATATTCCATTAGATGAAGAATCAATTCTAATCGTAGGTGATAGAGAATCTATCATTAATCATGCATTAAATAAAAAAGTTAAAATGATTATTTTAGTTAAAAATAGAAAATTAACTAAAGAACAAAGAGAACTTGCTAAGAAGAATCATGTAAATGTATTAGTTTCATCTAAATCTAGTTTCAAGATTGCAAGACTTTTATGTTTAGCTAATCCAATCAAGTCAATTAAGAGAAATGAAAAGATTATAACATTTAATGCTAATGATTACTTAACTGATTTCGAAGAAGCAACTAGTAAAGTAAAGCATACTAATTATCCAATTGTTAACAATAATGGATTATGTTTAGGTATGTTAAGAACTATTGATGCTCATGAAATAACAAGAAAGAAAGTTATCTTAGTAGACCATAATATGTTTAATCAATCAGCTACTGGATTAAATGAAGCAAATATCTTAGAAATAATTGACCATCATAATATTGGTGATATTATTACATCTAATCCAATTAACTTTAGAAATATGGCATTAGGATCTTGTTGTAGTATAGTTTACTATTTATATAAAGAAACTAATGCAAAGATTCCTAAACATATCGCTGGTATGTTATTAAGTGGTATTTTATCAGATACTTTAGTATTAAAGAGTCCAACTACAACTGCAAATGATAAGTTAATTGCAAAAGACTTGGCTTCAATTGCAAAAGTAGATTTAAATAAATATGGAATGGAACTTCTAGAAAGTGGTATTTCAATTGAAGGTTTATCTGCAAGAGATATTATATTTAGAGATTTCAAAACATATAACATTGGTGATGAATCGATGGTAGTAGGACAAGTATTCACAACTGACTTTGGTGGGTTTAAATCTGTCAAAGAAGATATTATAAAAGCGCTAGATGAAGAACAAGAACATCATGGATATAAGATTTGTGCATTATTCGTAACAAATATTATTACTAACGACTCCAATGTATTGTATTCTACTAGATCAAAAGAACTAATTAGAATAGCATACGGTCTTCAAGAAATTGAAGAAGGACAATTACTAAAAGGAGTCATGAGTAGAAAGAAACAAATGGTGCCAAACTTAATGTCTGTAATTGACCATAGTTAAGATAATATGAATGAAGAAGATAATAAAGTAACGAGAATAACTGTTGATTTATCAACAACTGTTAAACCAATAGCTATTAGTGAGGAAGATGCACAAAAGAAACTTGAGAAAGATAATAAAACTCAAGCACAATTTAAGGATGATTCAATTGAAGAACCAACACAAGAAAATGTAACTACATATAATGGTAGACAGTTAAATGATACTCAAGCTCATGCAATTGTTAATATGCAAGAGGTAAATAAATCATTTAACCAAGAGTCTTTTAACAAAGCAAATGTTACTATGGATACGCAAACACCTGAGGAAAGAAGTAAACAAGCAGTAATAATTTTAGGGATTATAATAGCAATCATAGTATTAATTCTTCTAATTGAATTACCTGGAGTAATTAAAAATTTAAGATAAGAAATATTTCTTATCTTTTTTCATTCTTGTGGTGATTTGCGTTTTTTAGTAAAATATGCTATACTTTAGTCATGTGTGGAGCATTATGCTAGTCATTATACTATTTGAAGGTGGGGCTAAAAATCCATCAATTGTCGAATGACACTTTACACACATGCTTGTTCTGCCCAAGTTCGGGTGTGTGAGTAATTTAAATCTCAAGGATATTCTAAAATGGCATTTAGATGATCTCCTTCTGATGCGTCACTTAATAATTTAAAGAGTAATATAATAACGTACATGATGTGAGTGTTAATGAGGGATTAGTACTATGAAATCATTAATGCAAAAGCATATAAGAATAGTCACTTTTGTTAGGGAAAACCTCTAGCGTGTAAATACCATAGGTATTAAGGTACGGACTAAGTGGTAATCGAGGAACTACATTGGTAACGAGTAGTCTTTCAAACCAAGGCGAAAGCACTTAAGAGTAATCTTAAGCTTTGAAAGGAGAAATTCACCTCGACCTAAGCCGTAAAATTGATTTGTGGTATTCCATACAAATAAACTTTAATTACGGGGAAAGACGAATTAAAGTTTTTTTATGCAATAAATTTGGTATAATTAATATAGGGTGAGAATAAATGAAGAAAGATAATTGGATTTTAACCATATTTTTAATTACATTTGTATTATCAATTGTATTCAGTACTTTATCTAATGTTATAACATTAAAAGCAAATAATATTGTACTTGGAATACTTCTTATATGTGTAATAATCTTAGGTATTATATTTGATATGATTGGAACATCAGCTATTAGTGCTGAAGAATCTACTTTTCACGCACTTAATTCTAAAAAGATTAAAGCAGGTAAAGTTGGATTATTTATAGTTAAGAATGGATCAAAAATATCATCAGTATGTAATGATGTAGTAGGAGATGTATCAGGAATCATTTCTGGTTCTATCGGAGCAGTCTTAGCTGTTTCTATATCAACTACATTTGGACTTAATTCTACTCTAATAAGTGTTGCACTAGCAGCTTTAATTTCTTCCTTTACAGTTGGTGGAAAAGCAATATTTAAGCCAATTGCTATTAAAAATGCTAATAATATAATTATAAGTATATCTAAAATATTAAGTATTTTTAAAAGGGGAAAATAATGAAAGCACTTATTACTGGAGCATCTTCTGGAATTGGAAGAGAAATTGCAAAATATTTAGATGAACTTGGATATAATACTATCCTAGTTGCAAGAAGAGAAGATAGATTAAAAGAACTATCTAAAGAATTAAAGAATCAGTCAGAAATTATTACTTTAGACGTATCAAAACAAGATGATGTATATAAGTTAATTGATATTACCAGTGATGAAGATATTGATATTCTAATTAATAATGCAGGATTTGGTCTATTTGGTGATTTTGATAAAACTGACTTAAATAGAGAATTAGAAATGATTGATGTTAATATTAAAGCAGTTCATATTTTAACAAAAGAATTCTTGATAAGAATGAAAAAGAAAAATAAAGGATATATCTTAAACGTGGCATCATCAGCAGGTTTCTTAGCAGGTCCTTATCTAAGTACTTATTATGCTACTAAAAATTATGTACTTAAATTAACTGAGGCAATAAATGAAGAATTGAGAGTAGCTAAGTCAAATGTACATATCAGTGCTTTATGTCCTGGACCAGTTGATACTGAATTCAATAAAGTAGCTAAAGGAACATTTAAAACAAAGCCTTTAACTCCAAGATATGTTGGTAGATATGCCGTTGATAAAATGTTTAAAAATAAAATGATTATAATACCTGGAACAGCATTAAAATTAGGTAAATTCTTTATGAGATTTGTACCTGAAAGACTACTTTTAAGTTTCATATATAATTATCAAAAAAATAAAACTAAATAAATTTATGTGACAAGTAATTTAAAAAAATGCAACAAAAGGTCTTGATTGATGATATAATATAATTACAAAATAGAGGTCTAGTTAATCGGAGGGGATAGAATGGCTAAGAACATTAATATATATGAACATGATGATTTAAAGACTCTTGAACTATCATCAGATATATGTCAAATGCTTAGAGATCAAGGGTTAAGCACCGTTGGAGATGTGTGGATACTTAATAGAAAAAAACTAAAGGCCATGGGATTTAAAGATTCTGATATCAAAATCATAATCATTAAGTTACAACTATTAGGTTTAGATTTAAACAAAAAAATATACAATTAAGCATTAATTTAATGCTTTTTTTGTGTTTTATTTTACATATCATCATGTTATAATGTAGGTAATAATAGTGAATAGAAAATAGGGATGATGTGTATGGCAATAAGCATTGATGATTTTAGAAAGTCTCTAAATGAAGGTCTTTCTAGAGATTTAGTTCAAGAAATAATAACAAAGTATGAAAACTTTGATTTTTCTAGTGTAAATACAAACAATGGATCAAAGTTAAGAGAAATAGATGCTTATGACGAAGAAAACATATCTAAATTTAATTTTGAAGATTTAAAATATTTTCTAAATAATAGACTAAAAACAGACTATTTAGTAAGTAGAGGAGCTTATTTAAAAACATTTGGCTCTGAACCAGAAGAACAAAAAAGAATAATTGCCGATGTATCAAAAATACTTAAAAATTCACTATATTCAAGACCAAATACATTAACAATTTCTAGTAAAGTTATTCTAGATAATCCTCAAAGAGATGAAGCAAGTCATTTATTAGTTATTAATACAGATTCTTCTTCAATAATTTCTATTGTTAATTCACTATATGAACAATTTTCTAAATTAGACATTCCTTTTGAAATTGAAATTCCTAAAACAAATGAAATGAATAGTGGTACAACTGAACCAATTAAGTTACATGTAACAACTATGGATTTAGAAAGTACCATCAATGTAATTAATAAACTAGATAAAGTTTATAAAGATAAAATTAAAAAACCAAATATGTTTGCAGCTAATGTTCAAAATACATTTGGTTATGATTCTCTAATAGATATTAATGGAACAAGAGCAAGTGATGTTCTTGGTTCTGCAATTGTTAAAGCTATAGATGCTACTTTAGTAGACCTTGGAAAAGATAAAAAAATAGATGATTCATCTATCGTAGATTATTTAAAGAATGCTACAAACAAGGATGAAGCAAGACAAAAAGCTATTAAAACTATTAAAGTAGATTATCCAAATATTATTGAACCAGTATTACTAGCAACAGTAAAAAAAATTGAAGAAGAAAAATTAGCAATTAATCCAAATCAAGTATTCTTATCAGAAATGGCAGCTAGTGAATTAAATGTAGAATTTGGCGTATTCGAAGATGAAATTACAAATGTAAATGAAATAATCGAAGAAAATGAAGAAACTAAAACAAATAACGTTATTAAAGAAGCAGCTGCATCAGTAGCTACAAACGTTAAGTCTGGTATTATTTCTATAAAAGATTTATTTGCTAATCAATATATTCAACCAGCTGTAACTTTTGGTGCTGAATCAATTGAAAAAATTAGTGAAGAAGCAAATAGTCTTGATCAAAGTGATTCATTAAAAGTTGAGAATCCAACTGTAACAGTTATTGAACCACTTCCAAAAGCAGAAGAATTACAAGAATTAAATGAAAAACAATTAGATACATTAAATGAAGATATAAAACCAGTATTCACTGGAGAAGAAACTTCTGAAATGGCATTACCTGGAGAAGAAGGTTATGTTCAAACTTCAACACCAGTTGTAGCGCCAACAATAGATGCTGCTCCTGTTATTGTTAATCCAGAAGTTGCTCCAACAACTTTAGTTGGTGAAGAAATTCCAACTGGTGAAACACCAGCTACTGTAGTAGAAGAAACTCCTACACAAGCAGTAGTAGATCAACCTGTAAGTGTTCAAGAACCAGTTGTTGAACCACAAATAATTGAACAACCAACATTAGCTAATACAGAATCTGATGTACTTGATATAAAAATACCAGAATTACCTGATATTGCTAATGCAGAAAATAATGTTGTGGAAGAACCAGTTGCAGTTGAAGGACCAACTATAGCTGAAGAGCCTGGTATAATTGAACAACCTGTTACACAAGAGGTTAGTCCAGTTGAACAAGTAGAAGTAACTCCAATTGTTGCACCTGCTGTAGATCAAGCACCAATTGCTGTTCAACCAGAAATTGTTACTGAACAAGCACCAGCAGTAGAAACTGAAATTGTTGCTCCAATTGAGCCAGTTCAAGCAGTTGCTCCAGTTGAAGATTTAGAAAAAACACAAATTGTACCAACTATTGAGCCAGAAAAAGTACAAGAACAAGAATTACCTTCAGGAATTAAGGAAGTTATAACTCCAGAAGTTAATCCAGTTCCTGAGTTTGTAAAACCTCCTGAAGAAATATTTGCTCCAACAAAAGAAGAGCAAGATTTACAAAATGAGATAGATACAGCTTTAAATAATGTACAAAATGCTGAAGTTGATACAAGAACAATTGAAATACCAACTGAAGAAATAAAAGAAGAAAATGATGATATTCTAAGTGCTATTAATAGTAATTTAGATGTTCCAGATAGTTCTAAATTATCTACTGAAGAAAAGATTTCTATGGTAGCTGATTCATTCACTAAAACACCAGCAGTAGATCCAGCTAGACAAGCTATTATTGATAAATATAATGGTATATTTATTGATAATCAAGTTTTAGATTTTAGAATTAAAGATCAAAATAATGAAGAAATTATAAAAGAAGATGGAACACCATATACTTTCTTGGATTATCTAGAAGATAACCATGTTCTAGAAAATATTGATTTAAATGCTAAATACAATATTAAAGATAATCCAAATATAGATGAGGTAGATGGAAAGAACTTTATAAGAGAATTTGTTATTTCAAATGCCGTTAATGGTAATAGATCAATTCAAGAAATAATGGATTGGTATGTTTCAGACAAACCAAAGAAAAAAGGCTTATTTGGATTAGGTAAAAAGTAGGATTTTTCCTACTTTTTTAATTGAAATAATTATTATCTTAATGTAATATATGTAATATTAAGGAAGAGATAATTATGAGCAAAGAAAAAATAATAAATGATTTAAATGAAATTTTTACTAGTCTTAAGTATTATAAATCCCCATTAGATTATGAAATAGCAAGTTCTCTTTTAGATAAAAGTCTAATTATTAATGACTTAGATGAATTATTTAAAGATAAGAAAAGTATTGATGAAGAAGAAATAAATTTAATGACAAATAATGAAATATTTAAAGATGTTATTAAATTATATTTAATAAGAAATAATATAAAAACTTATAAAGATGAAAGATTATCTTTAGATGATTTGGATATCAATCAAAGAATATCTAAAGAAAATATATCTAAGCATGTTAAATTTACTGATGAAGAAATTGAAATACTTCTTAGTGATTTAACAAGACAAAATAGAGAAGTTATAATGAATGCAGAATTAAACTATGTTTTTGATAAAACATTATCTATCGTAAATAATGAATATATTTTTGAAGAGTTATTAGCAGATGCTATCGAAGTATTACTTTCATCTATATATCGTTATAATAAAGAAAAACATAATAGTTTCAAAGAATATTTAACTTATAATTTAGAAACAGCTCTAAATAGAAAGCAACTAAGTTATATACATAACCATGTAAATGTAGATGATGATACAATCGTAGTAGATAAATATGATGAAATAGTTACTGATAAAATTTTAAATAAAGAAAAGTTAGATAACATATTTAACAAAACAAATATTTCTTCATTAGAAAGAGATATAATCGAATACCTTTATGGTATAAAAGATGGTATAAGACATTCTGAAGAAGAAGCAGCTTTAGAATATAAAATGAATAAAATATCTATTATGCAAATAAAGAGTCTTACTTTATCTAAACTTCATAATACAATAAAAAAGAAATCTAAATAGATTTCTTTTTAAATTACATAAATGTTAATAATAATCCCCATATAAGAACGAATATTCCACCAACTATTAATATCCATCCATATGGTAGAATAAAAATACCTGAAATAATTAAGAATATAGCTAATGCCATAAATAATACTAAGAAAACACCATTAGAAACTTTTCTAGATTCTTTTTCTTTTCTAGCTCTTTCATAATCAGTAAAATCATAATCCATATGTTTTATTCTTTTTTCAATTTTTCTTTCAATATCTGTTTTTATATTATTACTTCTCATACTCTCACTACCTTAAATTAAATATAATATAAAATTCAATATTTGTAAATTAAAAAAGAAGTTAAATTAGTTTTAACCTCTTTTTCTATATAATTCAGGATAAGAAAAGTCACCATATAAAATAACTCTGTCTCCAGCTCCTTGTAATTCAACATTTTTATCATTAAAGTGTAAGTTATCAGATAAATTAATTCTATTACTCTTATCAACAGTAGTTTCTACAAGAACTCCTTCACAGAAAGTTCTAAATTCAGCTAATAATTCTTTTCTCATGTTTATATCTTGAATTTCATCTATTTTATCAACATATTCTTCCAAAATAACGCTTGAATAAATCAATAATCTATTACCATCAGGAACAACAACTAGTTTATCTCCTGCATCTGCACATGTAAATTTAGGTAATCTCAATCTATTTTTTTCATCAATGTTGGTAGATGAATAACCAACTAAAACTTTATCACCAAACATAAATAATTCCCCCCATACATTTTTATTTTAACATAATCTATCATTGGTCTCAATTAAATGTTATTATTAGTATAGGTGATAATATGAGTAGTAAGAGAGCAGATTATTTAAATTGGGATGAATATTTCATTAGTATTGCAAAACTTTCAGCGTTAAGAAGCAAAGATCCTAATACACAAGTAGGATGTTGTATTGTAAGTGAAGATAATAGAATTTTATCAGTAGGTTATAATGGAGCACCTAATGGATTTGATGATGATAAATTTCCATGGGAAAGAGAAGGCGACAGACTTAATACTAAATATATGTATGTTTGTCATAGTGAAGTAAATGCAATTCTTAACTATAGAGGAAATAAAAAAGATTTTGAAGGTTCAAAAATCTATGTTAGATTTTTTCCATGCAATGAATGTGCAAAAGCAATTATTCAATCAGGAATAAAAGAAGTAATATATTCATTTCCATATAATCATGGTAATCATTCTGAAGAAATGGAAGCTTCAATTAGAATGTTTAATGAATGTGGAGTTTCTTACAGAAAGTTTGAACCAACACAAAGAAAAGAAATTGTTTTAGAATTAGAGGGGTAATATGAAATTTTGTGGTCATTGTGGCGAATCCATAAATGAAAATGTTAAATTCTGTCCACATTGTGGGAAAGCAAATGGTAAGAAAAAACATATGCTTATATATTTTATTTTAATGATAATGCTATTTATAGTATTTGAAATAGGATCAGAATTTATTTATAGTGCATCATTTGAAATAATATCATTATCTAAATATGGTAATTATATAATCCTTGAATCTTTATGGGCACTTACTGTATTTATAATGCTTGTATTTGCAGGAAATGCTTATATCTTTAGATGGAAAAAAGTTCCAATTAGAAAATCCCTTGCATTAGCAGTTCCTCCTGTAGCAATCGCAATAATGACTTTTTTTGCTAATTTTGCATCAGCATTTCATTATAATTTTATAGATGTTATTGGACTAGCTTTTTATTGTTTTACAATTGGTTTAACTGAAGAATTTATGTGTAGAGGATGGTTATTAACAGAGTTTATTGAAAGATATGGATATGATTATAAACATGTTAAACTATCTATACTTGCAAGTGCACTAATCTTTGGATTTATGCATCTTACAAATATATTTGCAGGACAAACAATATTTGAAACATTAATGCAAGTAATCCAAACTCTAGGAATAGGTTATTTATTAGGATCAGTATTTTATAGAACAAGAAATATTTGGTCAGTAGTATTCATACATGCTTTCTATGATTTTTCTTTAATGTTAGGAGATATCAGTAGATATGCTGTATGTACAGGTGGCGAATCTCAAGCAACTAACTTTTATAGTTTTATGCTTTCAACAATACTATGCGTAATCTATTTTGCAGTTGGTGAATATAATTTAAGAAAAACAGAAACATATAAACTATTACCAGAAGTAAAAGAATTAACTGAAAATGAAATCAAAGACTCAAAAAGAACAACTAGTCTATGTAAAACAGTTATTATTACTTGTTTATGTTTAATAATACTTCTTGGTTTTATTAATATAAATGAAGAAAAAATAGAATGTAAACCATATCATAGAAAGACTATTAGTGGTAATTATTCAATTAAAAAAGTTTATTATAAAGAATATGAATTTTATGAAAACAATACTACTAGTTTAATATATATTAAAGGTGATAAATATTTAAAGAAAAATATGAATACTAATGAAGAAGTTGAATTAACTGATTTAACAAATGATTTAATAGTTATACATAACGATAACTATAATGCTTTAGCATACTATGATAAAAAAGAAGATATTATTCATTATGAAATGTATGAATATAATTCTAATTCAAATACTAAAGTAAAAGAGTTTAAAGTACCTAAAATAGAAACATTTGGTGTATTAGAATCAGATACACTTAATGAATATATTTTCTTTACTTCCCAAGATATCAAATATGGAATGATTGATAGTGATTTAGAATTATATGAAATAACCTTTGATGATTAAAAAACTACAAGATTTTATTTCTTGTAGTTTTCTTTTTGTTCTTTTTTCTTTTTCTTTACTTTAATTTCTTCTTTTTCTTCTTGAATTTCAAGTTCAGTTTTCTTACGTAAGAAATTAACTATCTTTTCATCATAGAATGAACCAAACCAATAGTTATAGCATTCATTAAAACTAAATCTAAATTTTTCAATTGATTTAGCATCTTTAACTGTAACATTAATTCCAGTTTCAACCTCAGTATAACTTCCATCAGTATGTTTTTGACAAATAAAATATTTAGGAATATTTAATTTTTCATAAAGTTTATCAAGCTTCATATCTGATTTATGTTCAATCTTTTCCTTTTTATCTTTGTCATCGATAATTAATACTTTTGATGTCTTGGTTACTTCTAAATAACCAATCTCAGGAAATTTTTGATAAAGCATGTCTTTTAATCTTTCACCATTTATTAAAGTATTAGTATTATTAATAGGTATTAAATAATATTCCTCCATACACTCCTCCTACAGTAAGTATAACACATTAATATTTATAAAAAATAAAAATTAAACTATTATTTTGAAAGAATATCAACAAATGTTTTACTAGCAAATGTTAAAGAAACATTTTTATTAGTAGCAAGAATTATATTTATGTTAGGTATACTTTTATTTATTTCTAATTCTTTTAAATTAGGAAAATTTCTTTTAGCTAGTTCTATAATTGTAAAACCGATTCCTAAACCAATGTTAGTAAATTCAGTAATCAATTCTTGACTTACAACTTCCATTTTTGGTATTAATTCAACATTATGATCTTTTAAAATTGAATCTAATAATTTTCTACTATTAGATTCTTTCTTTTGAAGTATTAAAGGATAGTTATTTAATTCTTCAAATGTATTTATATTATCCTTAAAATAATCTGGATTATAAATAAATCCTTGTTTTATTTTTTTTATAGTTTTTAAATTTAAATTTGACTCTTTAATATTACTCTCATTAAATATAACAAAATCTAATTTACCAAGTTTTAAACTATTAATTAAATTTGAAGTTAAATCATTAGTAATATTAATATTTATATTTGGATAGTTTTTATGGAATTCTTTTAAAGCATCCATAAGTATAAGTTTAGTTAAAGTGGTTGAACATCCAATCTTAATTTCACCCTTAGATAAATCTTTAAAAGAAGTAAATTCATTTTCAGCATTATTAATTAATTCTAAAGCACCTTTAACATATTCATAAAACATTTTACCTTCTTCAGTTAATTCCATTCCTTTATTACTTCTAAGAAAAAGAGTTCCACCAAGTTGATCTTCTAATTTTTTTATTGTTTGAGATATCGCAGGTTGAGAAATATGTAATTCTTCACTAGCTTTAGTCATATGTTTGTTTTTAGCAACAACATAAAATATTTTATATAATTCTAAATCTATATTCATTATAAGTACTCCTTATAGATACTATAATACATATATATTATACTTATCAATAAAAATTTCATACACTTATATTGAAAGAAGGAAAAAATATGGAATTTGAAGAGTTAAAAGAAAAATATATAAAATTAACAAAAGAATATCATGAGTTATATATTACACTAAAAAAATTAGATAGATTTTTTAGAAAAAGCGGTAATAACTATAATAGAAAAGAAAGTCTTGAAGCAATAAAAAAAATAACAGAGTATAGAAATCAAAAATATAATGAATATGATAAGTTAAAAAAAGAAAAAAGAGATGCAATGTTTGCATTTCAAAAATCATGTAATCATGAGATTGTAATAAAGGCACCTCATAATAGAAAATGTGCTTGTTGTGGTGGACATGTATTTAATGATGAATATAATCCTACATATGAAATAGAAATACCATTTGATACTAATTTAGTTGGATATGAAGCTCTAATGGATGATAAAAAAGAATATGTAGTTGATTATATTTATGATGCTGTAGATAAATATCGTTTAAAGCAAGATGAATTAGAAGAATCTTTTGAATATTTACAAGATAATTCAAAAGCAATTGTGAGGAAATTAAAATGAAAAAAAGAGAAATAATAGAATTAATAAGTGCTAATAGAACAATTGATAATAATGATCCAGTAATAGCTAATATTGAAGATAGATCTTATTATCTTCCATTTAGAAGAATTGAAGATGAGTGGTTTCCAAATATACCTGATTTAAATCAATACTTTGATATACTAAAAACTGAAATAAAAGAATCGATAGAAGAAAGTGATAAAGCAAAAGAGGATATAAAAAGTATTCGATGTGATCATCAAGTAAGACTTGAACATTATGGATTTATAACAAGCGATTATGAATGTGTGTTATGTGGTCATCATGTTTCTTCTGATAATTCTATTTCATTTAAAGATTCTAATAATAGAAATAAACATACAGTAACATTTATTGATAAGTATCAAACAGATGATTATTATGATGATAAGTATGAAGTAAAAGAAGGTAAAACAAAAGAACAAGTATATACTTATATTTTAGGAATATTAGAAAAATATAATGATGAAGATGAAGTAGATTTAGTAGAAGAATTTTCTAAATTAAATATAGATAATATGACTATTAATAAAGAAAAAAGAAAACAAGAAAAATATATACTTATTATTGCAGGTACTAATAAAGAATATTTAAATGATTCTACGTATATATCTAATAATTATGATTTAAAAGTAGAAGATTATTACAATAAATTTATTTCTATGTTAAATACAAAAGTAGCAATCATAGATAATTCTTTTAAATATAATCAATTTTCAGGTAAAGTAGATGTAAAAAATTATGATACATTAGAATCATTAAATAAATCATTAGAATATTATAAAGATATAAAATTTGATATAGTTATAGATTTATCAAAACTATATCAATTCGAAATAATTAATAATCAATTTCAATCAAATGAATATAAATTACCTTTAAATGAATTATTTCCTAATAGTAATATATTCTCTATAAATGAACCTCTAAAAGTTGAAGAAAATTATGATAACATTAAAAAACTACTAAAAAAATAAATTATTGATTGTTATAATAATTATGTAATATGTTATAATTTAAAACAGTTTATTTAAGTGGAGGTTTATTATGAGACTTGATAAAGAATTAGTTGAAAAGTCACTTGTTCCATCTAGATCAAAAGCACAAGAACTTATTAAAGAAGGATTTGTTTTAGTTAATGGAAAAGTTATTGATAAAGCTAATTATATAGTGAAAGAAATAGATATAATTGAAATTAAAGAAAATGATAAACTTAAATATGTCTCTCGTGGTGGATTAAAGCTTGAAAAGGCAATAATCGAATTTAATATTGATATGACTAATAAAACTATTATGGATATTGGTTCATCAACTGGAGGATTTAGTGACTGTGCACTTCAACATGGAGCATCTAAAATAATAGCAGTAGACGTTGGAACTAATTTAATGCATGAGTCTTTAAGAAATAATCCAAAAATAGATCTTCATGAACAAACTAATTTTAAAGAATTTGAAAGTCACTATTTTAAAGATATAGATATCGCAGTATGTGATGTATCATTTATTTCTTTAAAAAGAATAATTGATAAAATAGCAACAGAAAATGTTAGTATTGATACGGTATGTTTAATTAAACCTCAATTTGAATGTGGTAAAGAAATAGCTGATAAATATAAAGGTATAATTTTAAATAAACAAATACATATAGATATTATTAAAGACATGATTAATTATTTTAATGAAAAAGGATTCTATATTAAGAATCTAACATCTTCACCTATAAGAGGAGGAGATGGAAATATTGAATACTTAACTCTTATTTCAAATAAAGTAGATAAAAATGTTAATATAAATATTGAAGAACTAGTATATAAATGTTTTAAAGAAAATAGATAGAGGTAATTATGAAAAGAATAGATCGTATTATTTCAGAAAAAACAGATTATAGTAGAAAAGAAATAAAGAAGTTAATATCTAAAGGTTTTGTATTCGCAAATAAAGAAGTTGTTAAACATCCAGAAGATAAGTATGATGATAATGTTTCAATTACCATTGATGGAATAGAAATAGATACAAGAGACCATGTATATTTAGTTTTAAATAAACCAAAAGGTTTTGTTTCAACAACTGATCTTAATGAAAGAAGTGTATTAGAGTTAGTTCCTGATGAATATATGACAAGAGAGCTTTTTCCAGCAGGAAGACTTGATAAAGATACAACTGGTTTAATGATAATTACAGATGATGGAGAATTTGCTCATAATATATTATCTCCTAAAAAACATGTTCAAAAGATATATGAAGTAACACTTGATATTCCAGTTACAAAAGAAATGAAAGATGGATTCTTAAAAGGCGTTAACTTAAGTGATGGTGAGTGTAAATCAGCTATTTTAGATATCACTGGAGAATATACTTGTAATGTAACTTTAAAAGAAGGAAGATATCATCAAATAAAAAGAATGTTTAGTTGTTACAAAGCGAAAGTAGTAGAGTTAAATAGAATTTGTATGGGTGATTTTTACTTACCTAAAGATTTAGAGCAAGGTGAAATTAGAGAACTTACAAATGATGAACTAGAATTAATTCAAAGTAGATAAGAAGATTTATAAATCTTCTTTTTTTATACGCTTTTTTTTATTTACAAAAGCATTTATTGATGTATAATAATTTCAAATTTAGGGGTGATTTTATGAGTATCATAGTTATCAATCCTCCAAACAAACCATTTACTAATAGTTCAATTCTTGCAGAACCATTAGATGTTCTTCAAATAGCAACTATTATAAAAAGTAAATTTAATAACGTTAAAGTTATTGATATGGATGCATCAAGAATGGAGAACAATATTGATAATTATTTGGAAGATAGGAATATAGTAGTTTTTGTTTATGATTATCAATTACCATTACATACATCGGCGACTATAGATAATATTTTTGAAATAATAAAAAATACAAAAAAAGAAACAAAATTTATTATAGTAGGTAAAACATCTACATATTATTATGAAAAGTTTTTAAATAATGGAATGGATGTTGTAATAAAAGGAATCGTAGATGATTCAATTAATAAAGTAATTGAAAATATATATGATATAACCTCACTTAAAAGTATTCCAAATATAGCTTACAAAGATTCTAATAAAATAATTGTTACTGAACATAAAATAATAGAAAATAAATTTAATGAATTAGATACAATAGATAGATCGATCCTAGAATTTGATAATTACATGGATACTAGAACAATGATTTCTTCAAGAGGATGTATAGGAACATGTAAGTTTTGTACAACACCATACTTTTTTAAAAAGTGGAATGGAAGAAATGCAGAATCAGTTGTTGAAGAAATTGAAATGCTTAAAAATAAATATAATGCAAAAAAGATAATGTTCTTAGATGATAATCTTTTAGTAGATAAAGAAAGAATAAATAAAATATGTGATTTACTAAAAGAAAAAAATATTAAATGTTTATATGGATGCTTATGTAGTATAAGTTGTTATGATTATGAATTAGTTAAGAAAATGTATAATGTAGGATTTAGATGGATTCATTTCGGTTTAGAATCTGGTAGTGAAACTATACTTAAAAAAATGAATAAAGAAATGGATTTAGATAGAATTAGAAAAATAGTTAAAGAAGTAAAAAGTATTGGTTATAGAGTAAGAACTAGTTTTATTCTTGATTATCCAGGATCTACCAAAGAAGATATAATAAAAACAAAAAATTTTATTTTAGATTTAGAACCTCATGAATTAAGATTGCATTATCTAGCTTATAGAGTAGGTACACCTGTATTTTATGAAAACAAAGATGTAAAGAATAAATCTCAATATATTCATAGTAATAAACCAAATATATATAATGAAGAATTAACTAAAGAAATTAATAATTTATTAAAAGAATTAAAAAATAAGAATTATAACATAATATATGATGAATGTGATTGGAATGAATATAATAATAAAGATGTAGATACAAAAATCGCAGCTTTTACTCCAATCAAATATGGGATGTGTTGGTATGAATAGATTAATTGGAATAACAGGTGGAATGTCTTCAGGTAAAACAACAATTTCTAAAGAAATAATTGAGAATAATAGAGAGTTTATTTATATAGATGTAGATACATTTAGAAGAAATTTATATAAAAATAATTCTTATATAAATGAATTAAAATTAGTAATACCTGAATTAAAAAAATATAATTTTATTAATTCAATGATTCTAAATAAATATATTTATACAAATGAAGAATACATGAATAAATATAAACAAATAATGTATAAATATCTTTTTGAATATATAAATACATTTAATGATAAAACAATCATAGTAGATTGGGCATTAATATTAAATGATAATTTAGAAAAGTATTTTGAAAAAATAATATATGTTAAAGCAAGTGATAAAACAAGATTAGAAAGATTATATAATAGTGATCTTTCAAAAGAAGAAATATTAAGAAGATTTAATCTTCAAAGAATAGATAATATTGATAAGTATTCATCACTAAATTTTATGATAGTAGATAATGATTCTAAGTATGATATTAATAAAATAAATTCATTTATTAATGGAATGGAATGCAAATTTACTTTACCAAATAATGAAGGTAAAGCTATATGGGAAATAACACATCAATGTAATTATGGATGTTCTTATTGTATATTTTCATGTAATAATAAAAAAATAGATGGAGAACTTACTACTGAAGAATGTTTTCATGTTATAGATGAATTAGTCTCTCATAATTTTAAACATTTAAAAATAACAGGTGGAGAACCTTTTATAAGAAAAGATATAATTGAAATCTTAAAGTATGCAAGTGAAAATTTAGTAACAGATATTTCTACAAATGCATCTTTAATAACTCCAGAAATAGTTAAACTTCTAAATGAAATAAATTTAAAAATGATACATGTAAGTTTAGATGGTAGTGAATTAGAACATGAATCAGTAAGAGGTAAGAATACTTACTTAAGAACAATTAAAGGTTTACAAGCTTTAAGAGATTCTATCAATAAAATAAGAATTGGAACAGTAATTCATTATAATAATCAGTTTAGTTTAGAAAACGTTATAAAAACTTCAAAAGAATTAAAAGCTGATGAAATAATATTTTCAATTATGGAACCTGTCTCAGGACAAGATAAGTCACTTGTTAAAACAATTCCTAATGAAGAATTAATAGAAACAATTAATGAACTAAAAGAAAAATATAAACAAGATATAGTTGTAAATTGTAATTTTGATAAACAACCAAATTATGTTCATACATGTCCAGCTGGAGATAAATTTCTTTATATAAATAATTTAGGTAATGTAAGTCCATGTCCTTGGGTACATGAAGTAGATAAAACTTGCATCTCTGATTCATCATTAAAAAACGAATCATTAGATAATATTTTTAATGAGAAGAAATTAATTAAATTTAAAAAAGAAAAAAGTGAAGGTAAATGTTATGGAAAGATTTAATAGTATTTACCCATTTACAACAGAAAATATTGCAGGTTACATGAAAGATTTAGATTTAACTGGTAAAAAAATAATCACAGTAACAGGTTCTTCAGATCATATTATTAATGCAATACTAAAAGGATGTAGAGATATAACAACATTCGATATAAATCCGTTAACTAAATATTATATGGATTTAAAATTAAAATGTATAGAAAAGTTATCATTTAATGATTTTTTAGATATCTTTTTATATAACACAAAGAATATAGATAGAGAATTTATAGAAAGACTAAATATTGATGAAGAGAGTAAAAACTTTTGGATTAATAATCTTGAAAAATATTCAAATAATTGGCAAAGTCTAAGAAAATCTAATATTTTTAATAATAAATATTTTAATCCCAAAAGTAAATTTTATGAAAATTTATATTTAGAAGAATCAAGCTATAACATAGTAGCAAATAATATTAAAAATACAAAAATTAAATTTATAAATAAGAATCTTATTGATTTAGATATAACTGAAAATTATGATTATATGTTTTTATCAAATATATCAGATTATTTAGATAAAATATATTTAAGTGTTAATTATTTGGAATGTTATCATGAGTTATTATTAGAGTTTTCAAAACATATAAAAATAATTTATTTTGCTTATCTATATGATATAGGTAACACTTCACCTAGAAGTCAAATTGATAATTTAAAACTTGTTGATAACATTTTTAAAAACTATGATAAAATAGAAATCAAAAGTGCACTAGAACATGAAAAAAATAAAAAAGATGGTGTTCTAATATTAGGGAGGAAATAAAAATGTCAGAAAGTAGATCAAGTGAAAGCAGATCAGGTTATTCAAGTTCATATTCAAGTGAAAGCAGAAGCTCAGGAGAAAGTAGATGGGGTTATACACCTTCATACTCATATGAAAGTAGAAATTCTAATGAAAGCAGAATGAGTTTTGCTCAATCTTATTCAAGCAAGAAATCAAATAATAATGTAAATAAATCAAGTGAGAAAACAGTAATTGATATTAAAAACAAGGAACAATATAATGTTTTAGAAGAAATTGATGAATTAATTGAAAAATACAATAATGATGATCTTAAAGAAAAAAGTCAAAATGAAAAGATAAATAGTTTACGTAGTGATAGAAGACATAAATTAGAAGAATTAAAGGCACTTAGAAATTCTTTAGAAAAAGCACTTAAAGATGAAGCAGTAATTGAAAAACTTCAAGAAGAAAATGATGCATTAGATGAAGCTATCAAAAGTATTACAAGAAAAATGAAATAAAAATCTTTAAGAAGACGGAGTTGAAGAAAATGCAAAATATTTATAAAAACTTGCATTCTAATCAAAAAATTTTAATATTTGAAATGTTAACTCGTGGAATAGATGTAGAAGTAATAGATGAAAAATTAGAATTAATTAAAGCGTCATTCAACGGACATGAAGAACTTATTTATGATAGAGATTCATCTATTATGCCATATAATGTTTCAGTTTTAGCTGGTGACAAAGGTATAACAAAGCATATCTTAGAAAGTAAAGGTATAAGTGTTCCGATTGGTGAGTCATTTAATAATTGCAATGAAGAATATATTTTAAAAGCATTTCATATAATTGATTCACCTGTAACAATAAAACCAACTTTTGGTTCACATGGGTATGATGTTTATACAGATTTAAAAACTGATGATGATGTAATTGAGGCACTTGCTAAAATAATAAAAAATAGAGGATATAATACTAAAGTATTAATTGAAGAATATTATGCTGCAAAAGAGTATAGAGTATTTGTTACTAAAAATAGAGATTATGCAGTTTTACATAGAGATCCTGCACATGTTTTTGGTAATGGTATTGATACAATCGAAGAACTTATAAAACTAGAAAATTATCGAAGAATGCATCCAAGAACAAATGCCTTATGTGAAATACTTGTAGATAATGAAATGTATAATTATCTTTCTAAACATGGATTAAGTATGAATTACATTCCATCTCCTGGAGAAAAAGTATATTTAAGACCAAATTCTAATGTTGCTATGGGAGGAATATGTGAAGATTATACTGATAGAGTTCACCCAAGTGTAATAGATATTGGAATGAATGTTTTAAAAGCATTTCCAGGGCTTCCTTATGTCGGAATTGATTATATGACAAATAATATTGAAGAAGAACAAAATGAAGATACTTATAGAATTATAGAAATAAATACTATTCCTGGTGTACATATGCATTTTAGACCAGCATTAGGAAAATCACAAAATATTGCAAAATATATGGTTGATTTAATTTTCCCAGAAACAAAAGAAAAGAGTGAAGACAATGGAAAACAAAAATCTCTTAAAAAATTCTAATGCATATTATAAAGATAATGATTATTATGAAATCTTTAGTATCGCAGAAGATGGTGAACAAAAGGTTCAAGAATATTTAAAAGAATTATCTAAAGATAAAATTGTTTTAGATGCTGGTTGTGGAACAGGTAAGTTCTTACCATCAATTGAAAGTGTTTCAAAAAAATATATTGGATTAGATTTATCAAGTGATCAATTATCTAAAGCAAAACTAAAAACAAAGAAGAATTCTTTATTTATTAATTCATCATTAGAAAAAATAGATTTAGAAGATAATTCAGTAGATTTAATAATATCTACATGGGTTTTAGGAACTATAACTAACATTGATGAAAGAAATAAGTGTTTAAATGAATTAAAACGAGTATTAAAACAAAATGGTGAAATAATATTAGTTGAGAATGATGAAAATAGTGAATTTGAAGAAATAAGAAATAGAACTAAAGACTCAAGAACAAAAGATTATAATAATTGGATCCTTTCAAATCAATTTAAAGTTGATAAAAGAATTGATACATATTTTAATTTTAATTCTTTAGAAAAAGCAAAGGAATGTTTTAAAGTTATATATGGTGAATCTATTGCGAATAAAATAAACAATAAAAATATTAAACATAAAATAATAATATTCAGTTATAATAAGTAATATATAGTTTAAATGGAGGATGTATGAATATAGATGACAAAATAAAAAGAGTTCAAGAAAACCAAGAAAAGAATTATGTTTATGTTTCACCAAGAATGTTTACTAATGGTGCAAGATTAGCTACTAATTTAAAAAGTTTAAATCTTTTTGATAACATGAATGAAAATACTAAAAATTTTGCTGAAGATAAAATAGTTAATCTTATATCAAGTGCAAATATAAATGATCAAGAAATAAGTGAAGAATTGAGATTTAATTTAATATTTCAAGGAACAATATTTGATTTACCAGATGATTTAGGTAATCCAATTGATTTTATATTAAATAATAGAGAAAGAATCGTGGCTGTCTATAAATATGTAGAAAGTACAGAAGAAAGAGAATTCTATTTAAAATATCCACGTACTGAAACATATTATAATTATGGCTACTTATATATTAGTCTTGATGAATTATTAAAAGAATTTGAAGAAAAAGGTATTAGTTACAAAATAGATGCAAAAGATGATATGGCTGGATATATACGTACGGCATATAGAGATGACACTGAAACTAAGTTTGTAATAAGCTATAATCCTAAAAAAGAAAATAATAATGAAAGTAAAAAAACTCGTTTACTTAGACCATAAAGGAAGTTAGTATAATCTTCCTTTTTATTTATAAAATATAAACTAAAAAAGAACTATTTTTAGTTCGATTAATTTCAAATGAAGCAATTGTGTATTTCATTTGATAAACATTTTATTACAAATGTAATGAGATAATGTTCAATTACATACTCATTAAAACACATATTTTTGAAATTTATATCAATTTATTGTAAATAAATAATTTTTGACTTATAAAAATTAATCACTTAGGGAGGTTTTGATAATGGGAAAAACGACAGTTTATAATTCTTGGCAATTAGAAGAATTATTAGAAAAAAAATATGGTGAAAGATTTGAAGCTGATTTTCTTTCTTCTTTAATGGGTGGTGTGTCTGGTTCTTTTGATTCTAAAAGATTTCATATAACTTTTAAAGGTGGAGAGTATTTATTAATCTCTACATCAGCTGATGGAAGAGCAGTTTTAGAAGAATTATTACCAACTTTAACAGAAGTTATGGGAAATGAAAATCCTATTTGTAGTTATGATTTACAAAGTTCAGGAATTGAAAAAAAGGATGCTGAACCTACAATAGAATGGGATATAGTTGCACCACAAGATAGAATTAAAGAAATAGTTAATGGTAGAGCTTTTTCTGATGGAGCAAAAATTCTTAACTTAAAATTATATAACGGAAAAGATGTTTCTGATTATTTAGAAAGTGAACAAGAAAAAGAAGATAGAATTAAGAATGCAAGAATTTATGGTATAGATCCAGGAAGTATTTCTGATGCAGAAATAATCAATAATTTAAGTGAAGTTGATTTATATTTCATGATTGACGCTATGGGTGCTCATATTTGGAGATGTAAACATGATATGGGACATGGAATAATACCTGAAATTGACTTAACTGAAGAGCAATATGCTTTAGAATATATGGTATATCAAACAACAAGATTCGGTGTAGAATTACCAGAACCTGAAATTGATAAACATATTACTGCCACACCATCTTACAACGCATGGTATAAATTCTATTCTAATCATTTTAAGGATGTTCTTACTGATGAACAATGGAATGCATTCCAACAAGCGCAAAGAGAAGGACAAGATACATCAGCATTTATGCCTAGTGGACATTGGACAGATTTATTAGAAAAACCTGTGCAAAAAAGTTTAAAACCACAAAAATAATTATTTTTACTTAAAAGGACGACTTATAAATAATAGTCGTCCTTTTTGTTTGATAAATAATAAAAACGTCGATTAGTTCGACGCTTATTTCAAATGGAGCAATTGTGTATCTCGTTTGAGAAACAATTACCGACAAATGTAACGAGATAAAACTCAATTACATTTTAAATATATCACATTATAGGGAAAGAGTAAATACTAGTGCTATTTATTCTTCTTCAATAGCACCTTTATATATTTTAAAATATTTATTTTTGTTTTTTTCATTCTTATAATTTAACTTTAAAAAAATATTTTTATTAGTTAATTGACCAGCAAACTCTTTAGGAATTTCGGCACTTAAAATAATGTTAACAGTTTCCTTTCCATTAAAATTAAATACAGTTGTTTGATCAACTGTTATACATCTGGAAACAATTCTTCTAGTTTCTTCATCGTTTACTGGAATAGATGTTAATAGTTTTTTATTCTCATATACTTCAATTTTTAAATCTCTCATTATTTTTGGTAATTCACTCGTGTTATAAATATCTAATGTGAATTGAAACCTATAACTCTCAATTTCTTGTCCGTATTTTTTATCTTTGGTTGGACCATAATGTTTTTCCTTAGATTCATACCAATATTCCCCATTATAATCCATTAAATAGAATTTTAATCTTCCTTTTTTATGCAAAATATCAGTAATAATTAAAGTTGTTGCACTACCTAGTATTGCACCAAATATTCCTTCAAAGTCTTTAATAAAATTAATAAAAGTTTCCATAAAAATCACCAATAATATTATATCATAAAATTAATTCTTTCTTTAAATGATAAAATTGATAAAAAGCCCAGTGGGCTGAACATTTTTGGAACATTATTAGTAATGTCAAATTTGTCCCACACTTCGTCCCATTACTTTTGCTTATAAAATAAGGAAATTCAACAAACATAATCCCACAATAGTGGGACAATTTTGCATGTGCAAAATAAGTTTGATATCACACAAAGTCCTTATTTTTTAAGACTTTGTTTAATGTGTTGATATCAATTACTTATGCTCTTGCTAGATTGTTCAATAAATTTCACAATTTTGTGGGCTTAATTGTCACATTTGTGGGATTTTATTGTATTTTGAAATTAAGTAATGTAATAAACTAAAAAATTCATAAATATGGTATAATTAATTATAGGTGGTTATATGGGATTAGATAGTAATTTAATCGTTAAAAAGATTTCATTGGATAGAGATAAGATTGAATCTTTTGATAAATATCCTTTTAATATTGAAGTTGTAAAAAATTTTTCTGAATTAAATTTTGATTCCCAAGTAACTTTTTTTGTAGGAGAGAACGGAATTGGTAAATCTACATTTATAGAAGCAATTGCTGTTGCTTTAGGATTGCCTGCTGAAGGTGGAACTGAAAACTTTAGGTATGAAACTAATAATACAACATCAGAGTTATCTGATTATTTAAGAATTGCTTCATACAACAAAGCTAAAATGAAGTTCTTTTTAAGAGCAGAAAGTTTTTATAACTTTTCTTCTGAAGTTGAAAGATTAGTTAAAGAAGATCATTTCTATACATTATATGGTTCTTATGGAGGTAATCTTCATGAATGTTCACATGGTGAATCATTTATTAAATTAGTTCAAAATAGATTTACTGATCATGGACTATATATATTAGATGAACCAGAAGCCGCTTTGTCTCCACAAAGACAATTATCTTTATTATGTTTAATTGATCAACTAGTTAAAGAAGGAAGTCAATTTATAATTGCAACTCATTCGCCAATTTTGATTAGTTACAGAGATGGTAAGATACTTGATTTAAATAATAATTTTAAAGAAGTTAAATATGAAGATACAGATATCTATTCTTTATATAGAATGTATTTAGATGATGCTGAAGGAATGCAACATAGATTATTTGATGAACAAGAGGGTGATTAAATGAGATTATCAAGTGAAGAAGCGTTAAAAATATTAAATTCATTTATTGGAACAACTAGAGATGATATTTGGATTACTCATTCTAAATGTGTTGGAGATAGTGCAGGGAAAATTGCTAAAGCATTAAATTTGGATGAAGATTATGCGAAAGCTTTAGGATACATTCATGACATTGGAAAGAAATATGGATGGAATAATTATGAGGGCGTTTTACCTCATGCAATAAATGGATATAAATATATTAAAGAACTTGGATATGATGAAGAATATGCTGGTATTTGTATAAAACATTCATTTTTAAACAATGATATAAATTGTTTAGCAAACGATAGAGATTACACAGATTCTAGTGATGAAAATTATGAATTTATTAAAAAATATATTGCTAAAGAATATTCTATATATGATAAAATTATTTGTTTATGTGATTTAATGTGTAAGGATCATATTATGACTATTGATAAACGATTAAATGATTTATTATCAAGACATGGAATATATAAAAATAGTCAATACCATATTCTTGAAACTAACAAATTAAAAAAATATTTTGATGATATGTTAGGGTATAATTTATATAACTTATTTCCAGAAATTAAGAATAATTTATGATTTTTAAGTAGGTGAAGATATGAATAAGGATTTAAATAATATAAAAGTAGTTATATTTGATTTTGATGATACATTAGCAATTCATAGAGATAGAGATTTCTTAAAACATCGCAACGAAAGTGAAGATAAAAGATTAGGTTATTATTTAAATGCATATGAAAATCCTGATACTTTCTATGAAGAAATTGAACAATGTGATAGATCAGAAAACTTATATAATTTTATAAATGAATTAAGAAATAAGAATATTAAGATGTATGCTTTATCTGGAATGAAATTTTCATTTCATTTTAAAGCAAAACAAAACTTTATCAATAAACATTACGGAGATGATATTGAACTAGTATCAGCTGGTAATCAGCAATTAAAATTGGACGGAATTAAAATAATTCAAAAACATAATAAATGTGAATTAAATGAAATATTATTTATTGAAGATTTAGAAGATACTATTAATTATTTAAAAAGTAATGGTGTAAATGCTATTAATGTTAATGAAATAAGATAAAGGAGAAACAAGATGGAAATAATAATTGATTTTACAGCACTAGTTTTATTATATATATTTAAATTTTTTAAGAAATGGAAATCTCAAGGTAAAGACAAATTAATTGTAAATACATTAATATACATTTATATATCATTTGTATTGTTTTTTACAATTATGCCAATTATAACTTCTTTACCTTTTATATTTGATCATCCTTATGTACCAATGAATTTTAATGCATTTGATGATGTTTTCAATAGTAGAGGAGATTTTATAAGACAAGTTGTATTAAATGTAATAATGATGATACCATTTGGTTTCTTATTACCAATAACTAATAATAAAGTAAATTTTAAAAAGATAATTTTATATACATTTTTATTTAGTTTAGGAATAGAGTTATTACAACCACTAATCAATGGAGTTAGATCAGCTGATGTAACTGATTTAATTACTAATACATTAGGTGGAGTTATTGGCTATATATTTTATTTATTATTTAAACGTATAATTACAAAAATAATAAATAATAATCAATCTAATTGTTATTAAAGAAGTAAATATTATAGTTTTTCTTGAAATAAACTATAAATTGATATAAAATAATTATCTATATGGAGGACTATTATGAATAGTAATGTTACAAGATTAGAAATAAGACATAGAATTTTAAGTCAAACAAAACCATTTTGTCTTGTTGATTTAAATAATAGAATAAATAAAAATAATGATGCTGATAAAGGTTTAATTATTGATGAGTTGGATCAATTATACGATGCTGGATTGATAGAATACGATAAAGTTGTATCGGAAGATAAAGGATTTAGTGGGTATGCTTTTCAAGTTGTTAATGAAAGCAATAATATAAAAAAATTGACTAAAACAAGAAATAAATAAGTATTACTTTTATGAGTTATTTTTATGATATGATTTTTCATATCATTTTTTTATGTCACAATCGTGGTTGAAATATGGTGGTTTGTGGTTGTATTTCGACCATAATTCCTATTTTTTTATATACAAAAAAAGCAAGAGCATAAGAGATTTTCCCTTAAACTATTTCGAATCCTTATTTCATAAGGCATCTTCATAGGGAAAAACTTATTTTGCACTTGCAAAATTCATCCATAAAGATGGATGAAATTATATAACAAACCCTTATTTTATAAGGATTTATTATGGTCGTAATTATGGTCGGTTTTAATTGTTTCTATTGTTGAGGTGACTATACCCAATTTAAATTTATTTGATACATTTTCTGGATTATCAATATCTTTAATAATTGGAATTAATTTTAAAACTTTATCATTTTTATCAAGATCGAATACTATCTCATTTGGCATATCTTTAAAGCTATGATTAAAAGTTGGGTGAATATGTAACTTAATTCCTTTAATATCTTTAAATTCTTTCATATAATTCTTAACTTGAGATTCTTTTAATGGATAACTGACATTAATCATAACTGATTCACCATTTGAAATAAATTCTACTGGAACTTGTGATAAACCTAACTCAGATAGTCTATCAACTTTTTCAGTAAATAATGATTTTAATTTTATATCTATTAAATGTATTCCATTTGGATATCTATCATTTTTTTCAAATGTTAATGACTCAATATATTTAGCAATAAACTCTTGTTTTGCTTCCTTAGTCATTGTTTGCCATTGAGTTAAGAATAATGAAACATCTTTTCCATTTGTCATAAATATTCTTTGTAAATCTCTATCAGCCATAACTTTTTCTGGTGTGAAACTATTTCTATTTTTTAAGTCTTTTTCTTTTTCAAGTTGTTTGGTTAATATATCTAATTTTTCATTTATTACTTTTAAATCTTCTTTAAAGTCATCAAGCTCAACAACTTCAGACATATAAGCTTTTTTAATTCTTTCTTTTTGTTTTGTTAAACTAATTATTTCTCTTTCTAAATCTGATTTATCAACTATTTTTTCTTTATCTGCAAATAATGGTAAGAATAGTTCATTATATTCATTATCAAATCTTAATAATTGACCAACGATTTTTTCAAATTCTTCTTCAACATAAGATTCCCTTATATTTTCTTTACAATCTTCACAATTGTAATAAACATATTTTCTTTTCTTTCCACCAGATCCTTTACATTTCATTATCTTGCCACATTTCGGACATTTAAGTTTTTGAAAGAAAGTATAAACTCTATCTCTGGTGTAAGTTCTTTGATTAATAATCTTTTGTGCTTGGCATTCTTCCCAAATATATCTTGGAATAATAGGTTCAACAACATTCATATAAATAACTGGTTCAACATTTTTCCATTCTTTTAATCTCTTATACATTTCATAATCTCCCATGTATAAACGATTATTTATTATTCTTTCAATATGAGTATCTTTCCAATTTTTATTTAATACTTTTTCTTCATTGAATATATTTGATATTTGTAAGAATGTTTTTCCTTGCAAGTATAAATCAAATACTCTTTTAACAATAGGAGCAGTAGCTGGATCAATTATAGTTTTCTTATTTCTATCTTTCTTAAAACCTAAAGCTACTTGTCCAGGTAAATGACCAGATTTAATAGCTCCATTTAAACCGAACTTTGTCCTTTCTGATACGATTTCAATTTCAAGTTGTGATAAAACTGTAAGCATTCTTACAAAGAATCTACCATTGGCAGTAGAAGTATTAACATCATCTCTATCACAAACTAGGTAAGTATTATATTTTTCTAATTGTGCAATTAGTTCTTCTAAATCTCTAACTGAACGAGTAACTCTATCAAGTTTATAAGCAACGATATAATTGATTTTACCATCTCTCATATCTTGAAGCATTTCTTGGAACTTTGGTCTATGTTCCATATCTTTAGCACTAATA
>JAFSVF010000018.1 GCA_017450205.1 Bacilli bacterium
TTGTAGTTTTTGATTTTAATCTTTTTGTGTTATAAAATAATATCCAATCTTCTACAAGTTTTTGGTATTCTTGTAGAGATGTGATATTATTGTTGTACAAAGTTTCTTTTTTGAGTAATGAATGCCACGATTCAATCGGTGCATCATCTAATGGAGTTCCTTTTCTGCCCATAGAAATAGTTATGCCATTAGAATCACAGATGGCTTTGTATTGAAAAGATGTATATTGGAATCCTTGGTCACTGTGTATGATCAATCCATGTACATCTTTTTCTTTTGCAATAGCTTCATTTAATGTATTTATAACTAATGGAATATTGTTATATTTAGATATTTTATATGCTACAACATGTCTATCATATAAATCTATTATTGTAGATAAATATAATCTTTTTCCGTTATATATTAAATATGTGATATCAGTATCCCAAATTTTAATTAAGGAATCTGTTTTAAAATTTCTTTTTAATAAATTAGGTCTAACGTTATCTTCAATTCTTCTATAAACACTTATATGACCAATTCTTTTTATATATTCTGGTTTTATATTATATTTTCGCATTATTCGTGCAACTTTCTTATGATTAAATATTACACCATATTCAATCTTTAAGCCTTCAGTTATCCTTCGATATCCATATGTGCCTTTAGAATCATCAAATACTTTCTTTATCATTAAATAATCTAAGTAATCCGGATCATCAGCATTCCTGTATTTATAATAAGTTTTTCTACTTATTTCTATAGCGGCACACATATTAGAAAGTTTATATTTATTTATATATAAATTAATAAATGTTACTTTTTCTCTCGTTGTGCCTTTAGGAAGGCTTGGTATTTTTTTAATATCTCATATCTTTCTTTGTAATCGATATTTTCTTCTTTATTTCTTCCTCTTTTATGATTAATGTCATTATCTAGATTGCATTGTTTTTTTATCTTTTCTAATCCAAACACATAAAGTTCCTTCTGGTATATTAAAGTGTTCTGCAGTATGCTTTCTTCCACCGAATAATCCTTTTTTGTATGCATCCAATACTTCATACTTAATTTTATCGTCATAATGTATTCCCATAACAAAATAACACCTCACTTTCTTGAGGTGTTATTCTATAGCAAATAGATGTTTTTTTAAAGTACCCAATTTGGGGTTCACTTCATAATCCTAGATTTCTTTTTCTATTAAATCAATTATTTCGTTTCTTAATTCTTCATTAGTTTCTTTATTTAATAATGAATTAAATTTTGAAAAAATTATAAGTTTAGTTGCTTCTTTTTTAGATAATCCTCTAGACATAAGATAGAATAGTTGATTATTATCTACTTTTCCACTAGATACTGAGTGGCTTCCGCTAACATCTTCTTCGGTACAAAGAAGCATAGGTAAACTTTTAGAAACAACTGTATCATCAAGAAGAAGTACATTTTCAAATTCTTTTCCATTTGATTTTGCACAGCCACTTTTAAAATCAATAGTAGACTTATAATTCTTTATAGCATTATCTTTAAGAATACCATAAGTAATCATATTAGTAGTATTCTTAGGTTTATTTAAATTTGTTAAATAATTCATATCTATAATAGAATTAGACTTTCCAATATAAATATTATTTAAACTGTTTTCAGAACTAATATCTTTTAACTCAGTATAGTAATTACTAATTCTTGTTTTTCCTTTTAAATCATAAAAATTATGGTTTATAAATGCCGATTCTTCAACAATATTTTCAATAGCAACTAAATTATCGCTTTCTTCATTTATGTTAGAAATAATAGAAATGTCTAAAAGTGCATTTTTATTAACAACATTTGTTTGTTTTAAATAATTAAAGATTCTATTTTCAGTTTCACTAACATATTTTATAATAAATTTTGCTTTAGATGATTCTTCAGAAACAATATTTATATTATTAAATAATTTATTTGCTTCATTAGTAAAATGGTATTCAATTATACAAGGATCATTTAATTCTTCATATTTTTTTACTTTAATATTTAATCTATAATCCAATGTATCTTCAAGTCCAATTCTTGAAGTTTCTATTTTATTAACCTTATCAATTGAAATATCAAGTTTATCCATTTCGTTACAATTAATGTTAATAATGTTTAACTTATAAAAAGTAGGAATATCTAAGTCAACACTAATATTATTTATCATAAAACCATTAGTTGTCTTAACAGGAGTTTCGTTTAATATATATTTCATTTTAATACCTCCTAACCAATGGTTCCTTCTAATTCCAAGTTGATAAGTCTATTCATTTCAACAGCATATTCAACAGGGAATGATTTAGAAATAGGTTCAGCAAAACCTCTAACAATAAGTGCTTTAGCTTCATCTTCTGATAGTCCTCTAGACATTAAATAGAATATAGCTTTATCAGATATTTTACCAATAGTAGCTTCATGTGAGAATGTAACCTCATCAGTTTCTAGTCTATTAACTGGAATAGTATCAGATCTTGATTCTGAATCTAACATTAGTGATTCACAGTTTAGTACAAGTTTAGAATTCTTTGCATTCTTTTTAACCCAAGCATTACTTCTAAAAGTACAAATACCACCATCTTTTGAAATAGATTTAGAATTTACTACAGTTGAAGTATTTTTTGCATTATGAATAACCTTAAGACCAGTATCTAAGTTTTGGCCTTTACCAGCAAATGAAATCGCAGTAAATTCACATTTAGCATTTTCACCATTAAGTACACTTAAAGGATAAAGCATAGATACTTTAGATCCAAACGAACCCATAATCCATTCAATCTTACCATTCTTTTTAACAAAACATTTCTTGGTATTTAAATTCAACATATTCTTAGACCAGTTTTCAATTGTAGAAAATCTTAAATAAGCATTTTCTTCAACAAATAATTCAACACAACCAGCATGTATATTAAGTTCATTATATCCAGGTGCTGAGCAACCTTCGATAAATTGAAGTTCAGCTCCTTCATCTACAACAATAAGTGTGTGTTCAAACTGACCTGCACCAGGAGCATTTAATCTAAAGTATGATTGAAGAGGAATGTCTAACTTAACATTCTTAGGAACATATATAAAAGAACCTCCTGAAAATAATGCATAATGAAGAGCTATATATTTGTGATCATTTAAAGTAACTGCTTTAGTAAAATATTTTTTTACTAATTCAGGATATTCTTTAATAGCTGTATCAAAATCAGTGTAGATGACTCCTAACTTTTCAACTTTTTCTGATAAATTATGATAAACGGCTTCAGAATCATATTGAGCTCCAACACCTGCAAGAGATTCTTTTTCAGCTTCAGGAATACCTAATTTATCAAAAACATTCTTTATATCTTCTGGAACATCATCCCAACTCATTTGTTTTTTAGTTTCCGGTTTAATATAAGTAGCGATCTTATTTATATCAAGTTCAGTAAGTTCAGGTCCCCAATCAGGATTATTAAGTTCATTAAATAATTTTAATGCTTTTAATCTAATATCTAATACCCAACCTGGTTCTTCTTTTTCTTTAGAAATAAGTTTTACAACATCTTCTGAAATACCAATGCCTTTTTTTAAATATCTTGTTTCAGTTTTAATGTTATAAATATTTTCATTAACATTATCTATTCTAGTTTTCATTTTTTAATCCTTCGATAATATTTTTATATCCTTCTTTATCGATTCTAGTTGCTAAAGAAGCATCTCCGCTTAAAACTATTCTTCCATCAACTAAAACATGAACATAATCTACATTTAAATTTTTAAGTAACTTAGTAGAATGGGTAATAATAATTACTGAATTATTATCGTTTTTAAATAAATTTATTCCGTTAGACACTATATTTATAGCATCTACATCTAATCCTGAATCAGTTTCATCAAGTATAGCTAATTTAGGATTTAATACTAACATTTGTAATATTTCATTTTTCTTTTTTTCTCCACCTGAAAAACCAACATTTAAGTCTCTAGTAGTATTCTTTGTTGGAATACTTAGTTTATTCATATAGTCTTCTACTTCTTTAGAGAATTTATATAGATTAACTTTTTCTTCACTAACATTTTGTTTAGCACTTTTTAAAAATTGCGCAACCGTAATACCAGGAATTTCTTCAGGTGTTTGAAAGGACATAAAAATCCCACTTTTTGCAATATTGTTTACTTTTTCATTAGTTATATCTTTACCATCAAAATATATGGATCCTTCAGTCTTTTCATATTCTGGATTATTAAATATTGTATTAGCTAATGTAGATTTACCAGCACCATTTGGTCCCATAATAACATGTATTTCACCGGAATTAACAGTTAAATCTAATCCTTTTAGTATTTGTTTATCTAAATCTCTTACTTTAGTATGTATATTTTTAATTTCTAGTAGTTTCTTCATATATTCTCCTTATAGTAAATCCTTTAAAGTTTTATTATCAAAAAATTCATTTAGTGTATTATCTAAATCACACCATAGTTTCTTTGATATACATGTATCTTTTTTATCACAATTAGAATCACATGCAACAGTCTTTATTGGACCTTCACTTGCTTTAATTATTTCTAAGATTGTATATTCTTCGGGTTTTTTAATTAATTTATATCCACCTTGAGCTCCTCTTAATGTTTTTACTAACTTAGCTTTTGTTAAAAGGGCAATTATTTTTTCTAAATATTTTAAAGAAATCGATTCACTCTCTGATATTTCTTTTAAGGTAATATAAGTATTATTATCATAATTCTTAGCAAGATATATCATTATTAATAATGCGTATCTTCCTTTCGAAGAAATCTTCATAAAATCACCAAAAATATTATACTACCAAATTGGTAGGAATTACAATAAAATAATAACTTATTAGTTAAGTATTATTGTAAAAAAATATGATTTTAAATATACTTATAATGAGGAGTAAGTATGGAACATATAAAATTTTTCTTAGCAATATTACCAGTATTTGTATTTTTGTTATATGTTTATGTTCACGATAAGGAAAAAGAACCAACTGGTCTATTGATATCATCATTCATATTTGGAATATTAATTGCGATACCATGTATCTATGTTGAAGGAGCTTTATCTAATACATTTACATTTTTACAAAAAAATTATATTACAAGTTTCTTTTATGTTTTAATCTGTATTGCTTTAATAGAAGAAGGTTATAAATTCCTTGCTACTTATATAGTATTTTATCCGAATAAAAATGTTAATTATACTTTTGATATGATTGTTTACACAACATTCTTAGGGTTAGGATTTTCATTTTTTGAAAATATGGTTTATTTAAAATCTATTCCATTAAGTTCTGTAATACTTAGGGCATTTACTGCAGTACCAGTTCATTTAGCTTGTGGAATAATTATGGGTTATTATTTATCTTTAGTAAAAATAAATAAAAAACCAGTTTGGTTAAATACTGTTAAATCTATAATATATCCAGTATTTATTCATACATTCTATAATTATTATTTAGTATATATATCTAACTTAATAAGAAGAGTATTCTCAAATGATAAAGCAATAGTTATAACTTATTCATTATTAGTTTTAATACTAGGATGTTTATTTTTAACAGTACATTATGTTTTATATAAGTCATCAACTGAAGACAAAAAAATTAGAGTTAAGTAACTCTAATTTTTTATTCCCAATAATCTGAATAAACTCCATCGCTAGAGTAGAAGTCATCAAGTGTAGCAACATAACTATAAGTATTTTCGCTATATAGATTAGAATTTCTATCTACGTAATTCTTTTTATTAATTCTTAATCCTTTATTTAAAGATTCAGCAATATAAATGAATTTATCATCTTTACCAGCAATTAGAGCAATATGTCCATTCCATCCGATAATATCACCAACTTTATATTTATCAGAGTTTAAGTATTCATAAGTTATATTATGATGAGGACCTAAATCACTCAAATCAAATCCTTGTTCATTAAATCCAGATCCATAGTCACCAACATCTTTACCACTATTCAAAAATGCCCATGAAACAAATCCAGAACAATCAAGACCATTAGGATATTTAGCACCAACTGTCCATCCATATAAATCATCATAGTTAGTTAATCCACATCCCCACATTTGTGGTTTGCAATGAGTTTTCTTTAAATCATTATATTTAGATTCACTTAAATACAATCCTTTATGATAATATCTTCCTTCACCATCAACATATCTTTGACCGCTTGTATTATTTAATCTGCCATGTTCAAAAAAGTATGGAACTTTATATTTAAAATTTAAAGTTATAAATCTAATAACAGATATTAAAGCTGCTCTTGTTTCTTCGCCTTCAGCTTGTACTCTAGAATCAAGAATCTTATCAAGTAGTTCAGCTTCTTCTTCAGTATAAGCATGACATGTAACAGTTTTCTTCTTATCATCTAATTCTTGTTTTCTAATAATGTCAGTAACAGTTACATTAGTTTCATCCTTAACACCATTTTTATATGAAACTCTTATCTTTGTAGTACCTAAACCTTTAGCAGTTATTTTCCCATCAATTACGTCTACAATTGATGGGTCATCAGATTCCCAATTTAAAACATAATCATTTAAAGTACCAACAATATCAACATTAACTCTTAAATTATAAGCTTCATCAGGTGCAAGATAATAATCATGTGTATTTAAGGTTAACTTGCTTATATCATTAATAGATACATCAATTATTTTTTCTTTTGAGGTTAAAAAGTTTTTAACAATTAATTTTAGTTCTCCATCTTTAACATCAAATGTACATTTATTATTATTTGGTTTAATAGAGTCAAAACCATTAATCGAACAAGATGAAAACCTATCTGTATTCTTTAATTTAATAGTTAGAGTTTTAGATAAATCTGCATTTAAGTCACCATAACTAATATTCTCAATTACAATTGGTCTATTTAAAAAGAAAACACCAGTTAAAAGAAACCCACCGAAGAGAATAACTAATATTCCTATAACAAATTTTTTCATAAAACTCACCTAAATTTATTATATTATATATAAATAAAAAAAACTACAAGATATATAATCTTGTAGATGATTTCTAGAAGCCGTGACTTCCTCCTGAACTATGGAAGCCACCGCTTCCACCGCCGCCTCCGCCAGATGAACCACCTGAACTACTGCTTTGAGGACTATAAACTCTTCTTGTTCCATTTGGTATTATTCTAATGTTAGAAATTTTAACATTTTTCTTAATACCTTCCATTAATTCTTTGTTTGAAGCTTTTTTAATAGAGGAAACACTTAAAACATAAATATAAAGTATAAATGAAGATATTGCAAAAGCTAGAATAGCATTAGATGTAATTTTCATTGGTTCAAAAATTGTTTTACCACTAATAACTGTATAAGATTGATCAAAAGCAGTTTTAGCGCATCTATAATAATCACCATTATGAGCAAATCTATAAACATTTGCTAGAATTGAATCAACTCTATTACTATCAATTAAATCAACACCAGATACTGTAGAAAAAGCTCTTAAAGTAATTTGTCTTGTACCCATATTGATCATAAATAACATACCATTTGTTTGACCAAAATTACTTACATAATAACTTTCTGCTAATGACGCTTCTGAAGAAGTAGTTTTAGATATTGAAAGAAATCCAATATTTCCATATGGAGCCAATTTTTCCATATCTTTAAATAATGCTTCTTCCTCACTATCACTTAATAAACTAGCACTATCATCAATAAATATTTTATAACTAGTACCTTCAACATTTTTAGTTTTTAGACTAGTAGTTTGATACGAATCATAACTAGCACTTGAATTATAATAATCATATGGATCATAACTAGCAGTTGTTCTTACTTCAGATGAAGTAGTAGTTTTAGATGTTGTAGTAGTTGAAGAACGAGTAGTGGGTTCTGTTGCTACAACTATTGGTGTAGTTGAATCATCTGGAATGCTAGATTCGGCACTAACAAAATCATTAGTAATAAATAAACAAAGGAATAATATTAAATATTTAATCTTATTCATTCATATCACCGCCTCTCTTATTTAATTGAGGTAGTGATCTTGCAATAAAAGTATTGTGTTTTTTAACAACAAATCTAAAAATAAATAGACATACTACTATCGCAGCAATACTTGCTATGTAATATAACGTATCATTATATGTATTAATTACTAATAAGAAAATAATAGGTAAAGAAGTTAAGAAAATAGGTAATCCAAATCCTTTAATTTTTTTAGCTTTAGGCATACCATTAATTTTTAATTTTAATTCTTCAGAAACTTGGTCACCACCATTATTCTTTATTTCTTCTTTTAAATCTTTAAATACTTTAAAATCAAATCCCTCATCACCTAAGTGATTTTCTTTATTATTAATTTTAGATATATCAATTGCTTGTAGAATAAATCCCACTAATAGTACAACTAAACTTGCAATTGCAATTTCTTTAGCAGTAATTGTGGCAATCATTTGTAATAAGAAGAAAATAGGAACAGCAAATATAATGGAAGCAATTAAATATTTAAAATAATCAACAGGTATATCTACAGCAGATTTTCCATTTTGACCATTAATAATTGCATAATGAATTCTATCACCTTTTTTATTTTTAAAAGATGCAAAGTAAACAGGGAAGAATCCTTTTTTCTTTTCATTTATATGTGCATAACTTTTAATATCAGTTATTGAATAACCAAATAAACCTGGTTGTTTCTTAATTTCTCTTTTTAGATCTTCTTGAACTGTTTGAGTAGCATTATCATCATATATTTGACTATCAATATCACTAGTATCAGCATAATTACCAATTAAATAATTATTATTAAAATCTTCAGCTTCATTGATATTAAATGGAATAGCTTGACTAACATCATCACTATAACCAGAGGATATATCAAATGATAAACCATCATAATCAGCATCAACATCACCAGTTATATTATATAGATCATAAATTATATAATCACCAGATCTATGTGAGTACTTTTCACCTTTACAAGTAAACTTATCATGAGATTCTATATCGTAAATCTCATAAGGCATATATATACCTCTAAATTTCTTTACAATAACATCATTTTTAAAACTATTAGGAGCAAACAATGAATGTCTTAATTTTTTAAAATATAAATCAACAGCTTCATCCTTAGTTTTCTTAAATGGAATAATTAGTTTTGGATTTAATATTTCCATTTCACTTGCTATTAAAGCTTGGGAATCACAATAATTACAGAAAGTAACAGCAGTATCATCAAAAGTAACTAATTGTGCACCACATTGTGAACATGTATAGCATTTGCCTTTAGTAACACCAGTATCATATTCAGTAGCTTTTCTTTCAGTAGCAGCTTTAGTAACATTAATTAGGTCTTTAGGATTAAATTCAGAATCACAATATGGACACTTAACAACTTGATCTTTAATATCAAAATCCATTTCTCCACTACAATGAGGACATTTTATCATATGTATCACCTTATATAATTTTAGCAAAAAACTGAATTTTTATAAATAAAAAAACAATTACTTTAAAAGTAATTGTTATCCCATCATAATTACATATGTGTAATACATAATAAATATTCCTAAGAACGATAATCCTTCACCCTTGGAAATTTTTCTATCATTAAATGAATAGAAGAATAAAAGCATTGCGCTTCCTAAGAAAACTAAAAGGTCAATAGAATTAAAACTTAACTGATTGGCACTACCAAATATTGTAATAGGTATTCCAATAACTATTCCAATATTAAATATATTAGAACCAACTACATTACCAATAGCAATATCGTATTCTCCTTTTCTTGTAGCCATTACTGAAGTAACAAGTTCAGGTAGTGATGTTCCAAGAGCTATAATTGTTAAAGAAATCATTTTTTCAGAGACACCTAAGATTGCTGCTATTTTAGATGCAGAATCTACAACAAAGTTAGAGCCTAGAACAATTGCGACTATACCACCGATTGTGAATATAAATGCTTTACCAAGACTCATATACGTTTTATCTGAATCATCATCGATTTTATTTCTTGCCATACTTATTAAATAATAGATAAATACTAAGAAGAAAAGTAAAAGTACAATTCCATCACTTCTGGTAAATGAATTAGCTAAACCTTTATCAAAAATATTATCTGACATAAGAACTACAAATAAAGTTGATATTAACATTGTAATTGGAAGTTCTTTTTTAACAGTATTATTTTTAACAGTTAAAGCATGAAATAAAGCACTAACTCCAAGTATTAAAAGAATATTTAATATATTAGAACCAATAACGTTACCAAAAACTATATCTTGGTTTCCTGAAACCATAGATTTAATTGATACAGCAAGCTCTGGAGCAGAAGTACCAAATGCAACAATTGTTAATCCGATTAACATTTTACTTACTTTAAAGTTACCAGCAATACTAGATGCACCATCAACAAATACATCAGCACCCTTAATTAAAATAACAAAACCAAAAATTAATAAAAATATATTTAAAATCATATTAATTCCTCCATAAGTGAATTATACATTTTTGATGCTTAAATGTAAATCAATATGATATAATCTAGATACACTCTAAAAGGAGAGATATCATGAAAAAAATAGATGTAGATTTATGGGTTAACTATCATCAAAATAGAAAGAAATATTATACAGAAAAAGAATTATCAGAAATAAGAGCTTGTGAATTTGCAATGCATTTACTTATTCCAACTAAGAAATTACTTCAAATGGTAGATTTAAAAGAATATTATAAAGATAGTGTTACTGGAAAAATGTTAACAATTCAAACGTTGGCTGATACTTTTAAAGTTCCAACTATTGCAGTTTCAATAAAACTAGATGAACTGGTTGAAAGAAATATCGTTTTACCTAAAAATAAAATTATGGAATTAGTAGATATCGAAGAACTAAAAGATGAAGATCCACTTGAACAAATGCAAACAATTAAGCATCTTTCAGATGAATTTGGTGTTACTTATGAAGAAATGAATAATAGACTAGATGAAATATCTAATAATTTAAATAAACCTAAAAAGAAATTTAAAATTAGACGTTTATTTAAAAAATGATTTAATTTAAATATTTTAAAGAAGTTTTCACGGAGTATAGGAAGTGAAATTTATGAAAAAAGTAATTTTTATATGTCATGGTAATATTTGTAGATCACCAATGGCAAAATATATTTTTAAATATTTAAGTAATAATGAATTCTATGTAGAATCACGTGCAACTTCCACTGAAGAAATAGGTAATGATATATATTCACCAATTAAAAAAGTATTAGATATCCACAATATTCCATATGATACTCATCACGCAAAACAAATAACAAAAGATGAGTTAGATACATATGATTATATATATGTATTCGATAATAATAATTTATATAATCTTAAAAGAATGTACGGTAGTATAAATAATATAAAATTAATAAGTGATAATGAAATAGATGATCCTTGGTATACTAGAGACTTTGAGAGGGCATATCAAGAAACATATAATGCATGTAAAAATATTTTAGATGAAATAAGAAAGGATAAATAAATAATCCTTTTTTTGTTTACATTAAAAATAAAATTATTTGTAAATAATCAAAAAATATATTTTTATTTAGTTTAAAATATAATTAAGGATAGTGATATTATGGAACAATTAAATAATGTACCTAAAGAGTTTTATCGTGGAGTAGTTATTAGATACCCAATGACAGACTATTATGAATATCAAGGCTTTGATCTAGTTCCACCACATAAACCTATTATTGATGAATCAGGGAGAAAACTTACACAAGATGGTAATGAATATGGTGTATATATGTCAGATTATATTGAGGTAGCTAAATCAGCTTATGCAAACGTTTCACTAAGAGATGGAACCCCTCTTAATAAGAATATTGTATTTGGTTATGATAAACAAAATGTAGTTATTCCAGCAGTAGGAGTAGTATATAAAATTAATTCAAATGGTATTAATGCAAGAAAACCTTGGATTACAAGTACACTTCAAGGACATTATAATAATGGATTTATAGGAGATGAATGGATAGCAGATGTTATTCCAAAAGAAAATTACAAAATAGATTCTATTAAAATAGGAAAAGATAATTTACATGATGAAGAATATATTACTATCGAGGATCAAAATAATATAAAAGAAGAAGTTAATAGAATCTTAAGTGAAAGAAGAGAAAGACTAGAAGAATTAGAAATTGCTATAGAGAATCTTAGTCAAAATAAAAGATTATTATTAACACAAGAAGAAATAAATATTTATAAAGATATATTTAAAAAAGATGGTTTAAAAGATATAGATTTATATAATTATTTTATTAAAGATGATAGTGATTTAATAACATATCTTATGGCTTGTATATATCGTGATGATGAAGAAAATATTAACTTTAAATATTTAAAGTACTTGAATTCCATAAAAGAGAATTCAAAAGATATGTTAATACAAGATGTATCTACACTACTGGAACATAATCTTTATGAAACTATGATGAAAAAAGCAAACTTTATAAAACAAAAAGAAAATGAAGGAGTGCCTTATACAACAGCAGGTTTTGATAAATCAATAGAAATGATTTCCAAGATAAATGAATTAAAACATGATGCATTAATTAGACAAGCAGAGCTAGTAACTAACAAGAGGGTAGGTTTAATAAATATAGAGTCAATGGATACTTTAATGGAAGGTATTCAAGACTTTTATCAAAAAGTAGAGAAATTGTATATGGATGGTTCTTTATCTCTTCAACAATATTCATCTATTAGAAATGAATTACAAATTGAATTTGATTCTTTAATTGAATCAATATCAAAAAATCAAAATAATATAAATGAAGAAATAAAAGAAAAAGGTTTAGTAAAATAACAAAGTATTATCAATCATAAGCTTTAGTTATTTCTATAATTATATTAATGTTTTACGCTCTTATTGGCGCTATTCTTTGATACATATTCTAAAAAAACGAACTTTATAGTTCGTTTTCTATTTTTTTAATAAATTCATTTGATCCTTTATACCAAGCGAATATACTTTTCTTTTTCTTTTTAAATGCTTCTAATTCTTCTTTAGTATAATTTGGAAAATTCTTTTTATATCTTTCAATTGTTCTTTCATAACAAGTACTAATGCTTGTTCTTAATATAATGATTTTTCCTTTTAAGAGTTTTATATCTTTTATGCAATGAAATTGAGCACTATCAATTACAATTGTTTTATCATTATATTTCTTACAATAATCTAGTATTTCTTTATATATTAAGTCGAAGTCATCTCCTGCAATTGGTAATTTATCATATTTACTTCTAAAGTATTCACCAAGTTCTTTATTTATACCGGTAGCTTTTTCAAATCGTTTATCAGAAAGAATCTCATCGGTATCAACAACTAAGTATTTATCATTATTTATGAATTTACTAGCATAGGTTGATTTACCGGCTCCGCTTTGACCAGTTAAATTAATAATATTATCATTTGTAATTGTCTTTTCAAAAGAATCTTTATCAATATAAAGATTTATTAGTATGTCACTTTTGATTTCTTCTAAAACTTCTTTAACTGCATTGAATGTTTCATAATTGATTTCTCTATCAGGTTTATTTTTAGCATTTAGTTTTTCAATTGCTAAATCTACATTATCGATAGTAACTTTATCTTTTATAATTTTAAGTGTTAAATCTTTATATCCTCTAGTAGCAAGTACACCAATACATTCAAAATAAGTAGGTAATGGTAAATGAGATTTTTCATAATATTCATTTAATAACTCATCAGATATTGGGATAGGATTATCTAAAATAATTTTATTTGAAAGATAAATACCACCAGGAGTTTTATCATTTTTAATTTCTCTAACTTCAGCATCTTCCGGAATGATTACTTCATATAAAGTATCCCCTCTCGCAACCCATCTTAAAGCACATTCTTCATTTGTAAAATTAAACCCACCTCTTAAACTCCAATCTTCATTATCTGGATCCCAAGTACTACTTTCAATTACTTTACCGACTTCAAAAGATTTATCACTATTTCTAATTTTATCATTAAAAACCCATTTTAAATACTTTGCCATAATCTACACTCCTAGATTAATTATATCATTTATAAAAATTTAATCTTGCAATATTTGACATTATATACATTTATGATAAAATATCAAACTCGAAAGAAGCGGTTTACATGGAGAAATTATTGAATAAAGAACGTTATGACTTTATAATAGGTAGACTTAACTTTTTAACTAGATATTATTTAAAAGGTCTACAATATAATAAAGTATATTTAAAACTATCAAACGGAGATGATATTAATTTATCATTTCCATCAAATCATATACCACATTTATTAGGTGTATATACTGAAAAATTAAAAGCTGCAAGTGTAGTTAAAAATAATACTTCAGCATTTGATATTTTAAACAAAATGGTAAATGGTTATATAACAGATATAAGTATAAAAAATATGCATCCGGGTTTTAATATTGCAAGTTTATTCTCAGATGAAATTGATAGAAAATTAGATTCATTCTTAGATATAATGAAATTCAGAACAGATGACATATATTGTATTATTAAGTATAAAGCTGATAGAACTTATACAACAGGTGAAGCAACTGAAAATTCAGATTATTTCATCGTTAGAAAACATATTAATCCTAATACTAATGAAGAAAGATATACTGTACTAGGTATTTGTAAAAAAGAAGGAACCAATGAGTATGTTCCTGTTACAACAAGATTATTTAATGATTACATAGAATTAAGTAAATTCTTAAATGAAAGATCTAAAAATCAAGAGATTACATATGTAAGTGTAGCTAGAATAGACAATGACTATAAAAACTTTCATTATAAGCACTATACAGAATTACATGAAAAGAAAGAATATAATAAAGTTTTAAAAGATGTTGCATGCAAGTTTGGTGCTATTCCTTCAACAAATGCATTTGGTAGTTATAATTGAAAGATCATTAAATAATTTACAAAAGAATAGTAATAATTCATCTATTCTTACAGTTATAAATGAATGTTTAGGAGAAAGAACATTTATTGATAAAGAAGAAATTAAAGAAAGACTTGATTATCAAGATATTCCAAGTGATTTAGATATGTTAATAGATACATGTAATGATGTTATTTGTTCAAGTTTTTCAAATGACGAATCTGTAAATACAAGTTTTTCATCAATTCAAAATGAAAATATTTCATTAAAAGAAGAATTAGTGATGTTAAAACAACAATTAGCAGAAGTTCAAGAACAAGCTAATAGTTTAAAATTAGAAAATGAATCTTTAACAGAAGAAAAAAATACATATCAAAGAAAACTAACAGTTTTAACTGATGCATTTGAAAAAATAAGATAAAATCCATTGTAAAATGGATTTTTTCTTTTAATAATAAAACTAAATAGTGATATTATTTAATTAGAAATAGAGGTTTATATGAAAAAGTATTTATATGATTATATTAAAGAAATAGATGGTTTATTAAAAGATTCAAAGAAAATAACAAAAGAAGATATTGATAATCATTTAGTAAAAATAGAGTTCTTTCAACATGAAAGATTAATACATTTAATAGTAACAGTCTTTTATGCAATATTATTTATATTGTTTTCAGCATTATCACTAGTACATTTTATGTTTGTAATTATAATGTTAATACTTCTAGTTTTTCTATTATTCTATATAGTACATTATTTTAGATTAGAAAATGGAGTTCAATATTTATATAAACAATATGATGAAATGATTAAAAAGTAGATATTTTTATCTACTTTTTATATTTCTTATAATATAATTGAATTATAAATATAGATAGGAGAGATATTATGAAAAAAAGTGGATTAATTGTAGGAGGAGTAATTCTTTTAGTAGTAGTTATGCTAATTGGATGGTATGTTAGTGCTCATAACTCTATCGTTGCATTGGAAGAAAAAGTTAATACTGAATATTCTAATATAAATGTACAATTAGAAAGAAGAGCAGATCTTATTCCTAATCTTGTTAATACTGTTAAAGGATATATGGCTCATGAAGAATCAATAATTAATAGTATTACTGAAGCAAGAGAAAACTTAGTAAATGCAAAAACAGTAACTGATAAGGCTAAAGCAAATGATCAATTATCAACTGCATTAAATAATTTGAATGTAATTGTTGAAAATTATCCTGACTTAAAAGCTAATCAAAATTTTATTGCTTTGCAAGATGAATTAGCAGGAACTGAAAATAGAATTGCTACTTCAAGAAGGGATTATAATAATGTTGTTAAAGAATATAATACAACTATTAAAACAATTCCAACTTCAATAGTTGCATCAATGATGAATAAAACTGAAAAAGCATATTTTGAAGTAGAAGATTCATCTATAACAAAAACACCAGATGTAAATTTTAATTAAAATAAGGTTAATTCATGAAGAAAATAATAATTTTATTATTTACAGTTTTAGTTTTATTTACATCAAATGTTAAAGCACTTGAACCTACTAGTAATTTCTATGTTAACGATTATGCAAATATTTTAAGCGAAGAAACTGAAAACTATATACAAACTAATAGTGTTAAGTTAGCAGAAGCTACAACAGCACAAATTGTGGTAGTAACTGTTCCAACATTAAATGGTGAATTACTTGAAGAGTATTCAACAAAATTATTTAGAGATTTTGGAATAGGTGATAAAGAAAAAAATAATGGACTTTTAATTCTTATTGCTTTAGAAGAAAGACAATCCAGAATAGAAGTTGGTTATGGTCTTGAGGGAAGGCTACCTGATGGTAAAACAGGTAGAATTCAAGATGAATATATGATTCCTTATTATAAAAATAATAATTTTGATGAAGGAATACTAAATGGTTATAAAGCACTTTTCAAGGAAGTTGCAGAAGAATATAATTATGATTCAAGTGATATAAATCCAGTTGGAGTTCCATCAGATGAAGAGGATACCTTACTAAATATATTAGCGTATTTATTAATAATAAAATTTATATATACAGTTATTGTATTAGGATTAGATTTAGATGAATTTTCATCTAAGAGAAATCATTTTCTTGCATTAGAAACAATAACAGGTATTCTTACCTATGGTAGTTATCAATATGCAGGTGAGTCAGCATTTATGCTATTACTTATTGGTACAATATTTAATATACTTGCTGTATTAATTTATATACCAGGATTTGGTTCTGGTGGAGGTTACTCAAGTGGTGGATATCACGGAGGTGAATTCTCTAGTGGAGGAGGATATCACGGAGGCGGAGGATCTTCCGGTGGTGGAGGCTCTTCAAGAAGTTTTTAAAAAATAAAATACTAACCAACTGGTTAGTATTTTTTATAAGTTATAATACTCTTTAATAAATCCAATAATATCAGAATTATTTTCTTTTACTTTATCGTCATTAAGCAATTCATCTAATGTAAAATATTCACCATCAATATCGGTATCTACTTCGTAGAAATAATGATGATATGTTCTATTTTCATGGTGAGATACAGAATATTTTTTATGTACTTTATCAAATAGAAAAGTTACTTTATCTGTATTATATTTTTTCTTTATCTCATCTATATCATTTCCTTTAATATTAGGAAATAAATACATATTCCATCTTTCATCAAAATAATTTAAAAACTTATTATTCTTTTTTATTATAATAATTGAATGTATGTTTTCCATAGTGTTCTCCTTATATTAATGATTATAGTATAAAAATTAAACAAATTGAATATAACTCATTGATGATTATAAAAGTAAATATATGTTATACATTTAGTAGGTTGTTATATTAGCAAATATTATGAAGCTTATGATAAAAGATATAAACAAGTACATGACAAGGGATTAGCATGGTCTATAGATTCTAATACTAAAATTATTGAAAAAAATTAATAAGTATATAATAACAAAAAAATTCTAACTATTATGTTAGAATTTTTATTTTCTAAATGGCACAATCTTCATAAACGTCTACAAAAAAAATGAGATAAAACCCAATTGTACTCTTAACATACCATAGTATATAAGAATAGTAAATATATGATATAATTACATATAGGTATAGGTGGGATATATGAAAAAAACTTATGAATTTAAAAATGATAAATATAATATTGAGGTATATATGTTATCAGATGTTGAGAATGAAAATTATAAAACAAGTATCATCTACGGTGACGAAGATTATAAAAAATGGATATTAAGTATTAATGGAGAAGAAATAGCTTTAACTTCAACTGGATGTAACATACCTAATAATAAAAATATAATAATTGAGAAAGATACGTTAGATATAATAACTGAATATGAGTATTTTAAAATTGATTTAAAATCATTAAAATGTTTAGTAAATATTGATTTAGGATATTACATGACAGGATTAACATGTAATTTAATAAAATATAAAAATGGATTTTTGGTTATCTGCGATTTTGAATTAATTTGTATAGATAATGATAAAGTCAAATGGGTATTTGATCCATATAATGGTTCAGGTATTGAAAATATAGAAATACTTGAAAACGATATTATTAAACTTGATGTACTTGATGCATATGGATTATATATGTATACTGCTTATTTAGATAAAGATGGTAAGCAAACAAAAAAACACTAACAATTAAGTTAGTGTTTAAATATTCTAAATGGCAGGGGTGGAAGGAATCGAACCCTCCTCTGTGGTTTTGGAGACCATCATTCTACCGATGAACTACACCCCTAAATGAAATAACAAGTTGATTATAGCATAAAAATTGACCGAATGCTACAAATATGTTAAACTAAAACATGTTTTTAGGGGGAGATACTATGAAAAAAAATATCTTATTAGAAATAAAAGAATTATTAACATCTATACAAAAAGAAGAAATTGTAGTTGATTCATTAGAAGCTAAAGTACTAAAAGATTTATTAAATAGTAAAGATAAAGTTATCGTACCTATTATAAGTGGATATAAATCAGCTAAGATTGAAACAGAAAATAATGAAAAAGTATTAATCTTAACTTTCCAAGGTGCTAAAGCTAAAATTACAATTGAAAGTGTTCAACATGATGAAGAAAATAATATTGATAATTATACATTCTATATAAGAAAATTATCGGATTACGATAAAACTTTATCATATTATAACTATAATCAAAGTAATAATACTTTAGATTATACTTCATGTTCAAAAGAAAAAGATGGTATTTCTACATATAAAGGATTTATTGAATTAGATGAATTTAATAAAGATCATGTAGTAGGAGTATCAAAATCTTATACTTATGAATCTTTAAATGAAAGTCTTCCAATGTATAACTTTAATGAATTACCTGTTTCTGTTGTAGCAAATATAGTTTTAAATGATAGAATTAATGTTAAACCTTCATGTGAAGAATATGTTGAATCTAGAGGAGGAAATATTATAACTGCTGAAACTAATGTTAATATTGATGACCATAGACTATTTAAAAAAGGATCAATAATATATAACTCAGATATTGAAGAGAAAACATTAACTAATGAAATAAGAAGAAATAGAAAATAATACCAGTTTACTGGTATTTTTTTTGTGTTTATTAAATGTTATAATTTATGTAAGGTGGTTGGTAGTATGATAAATAATTTATCGTATCTTTCATTTTTAAATAATAAAATATTTATTACTAATGAAGAATTAGTATATAAATATGGTTTAAATAGATTATTAGTAAAAGATTCTTATGAATTTAATGCTTATAAAGAAGATATTAAATATCTAGTAATGGAATCTTTAGAAAATGATGGTTTATATAGATATTTACTAAATAACATGTCTAATAAAAATTATGTATATGCTATTTCTATATCATTACTAGATGATAATGAATCAGTTAAAGGGTCAATTGCACTTACTAAAAAGACTTATGCATTATGCTTATATAAACTATTAGATTTTGGACTTGAAGATAATTTAAAAGCTAAAGTAAATAAATTACTTTCTTTAATTACAATCGAAGAATGTAAAAAGAAATATTCAAGTTTGAATACAACTATTCAATTAAAAGATGGTACTAAGTATTCAATATCAAACAATGATTTAATAGATATATTTAATTCAAATATAGACTTAACTAATCAAGTATGTGAAAAATATAATATAAGTTTAAGTATATTAAAGCTACTTATGTTAAAATTCGCATCTACAGGTATCTTAAGAAAATATGTATTTAATAATAATGCTTATATTATAGAAAATGAATTAAGAAGTTTAGATATTTCTAACCTTTATTTAGAAGAAATAGAAAAACCAAAACTAACTCTTAATATTAAAGTATATAAAAAGTTATTTGATTATATGAATGATAATTATAATGAATTAGAAATCTTATTCCATGTATATAAACAAATGAAAGAATATTTATTTAGTATTCAAACATTAGCTTTAGTAGCTGAAAACTTAGGAATAGAATATAAATTAAGTGGAAGTGTTCTTGAAGTATGGTATGAAGAATATAATTTATTATTCTCTAAAGAAAGATATAGAATTCAAACAGATAATCAATCAACTAGAAATAAAATATATGAACTTGATAATAAAATATCAGATAATATTATGAATAATAGAATAAACGAAACTAAATTATTTAATAATATCGCATACTATAAGAATTATTATTTAAATGATGGACCTAGTGATACTGAAAAACTAGTAACATTCTTAAGAATTGTATCTTTCATTAAAGATTTTGATTCTAATTATATTAATAGAATCAATCATATATTTAAAAAAATACTTGGAAAAGAAGAAAATATTAAATTAAGTATAATTACAAATAATATTAGAAACAAAGAAATGAAAAAAGTAACTCCAATTATTGTAGTTAAATATAATGAAATATATTATGTAGTAGATTTAGCTTCTAATATAAAAGTTAATAACTATAAAGATTTAAACAATTATTTAGAAGTTAAAGATTATTATTCATATATGTTTGAAGGAAGTGATTTATTAAATGCTTAATAAATTGAGAGACGTTACTCAAGAACTAATGAGTAAAAATGATGAAAATTTTAAAAAATATTCAATAATAAATGATATACTAAAAAATGATAAATGTTTTTATGAAATGGATATGGATACTGCAGTTTCAGTTCTTACTGACTTAGGTTATTCATATGATGATTCAATAAGAATATATTCATATTTTTTAATAAATAATTAGGAGGTTTTTATGGAGTATCCAAAAATCAATCGTGAAGGAGTAGACTTCACAAGTGATACAGAAGTATGTAATATCGGATATAATGAAGGAGTATACAACGATAGACCATATAGAGTAGAAGTATGGTCTAGTTATGATATAGATGTAGCAACTGTATTTATATCTGCAAAAGATTTAGATGAAAATAGTATTAGAAAATACTTAATTGATTCTTCTTTAGTAAATATTATAGAAGATAATATTCAAATACAAAAAATAGAATCTGACGAAAATGAATTCTATTCGATAAATATTCCACTAAAAGATAGAAATAAGGTATATAATGAAATTAACGTAGAGTTAAAGTCATTTGATTTTTAGGAGGAATTATGGATTTTAGAGAAATAATTGAAAATAATAATGAAAAGTATATTGTAGATATTGGTTATAATGGTAGAAAAGAAATTAAATCAATTGATTTAAAAGAAAATTCATCAATAATTATTACTGGAGAAACAGGAAGTGGAAAATCAATTCTTGTTGATCAAATAGTATGCCAATTGATTAAAAATAATACATCACTTGATATGGACTTTGTTTTAATTGATTCAAGTGGAGTAGAATTAAACCTTTATGCTGATTCTCGTTATTCAAAAGAATATGCTTTAAGAGATAATGATAAAGGCATAGAACTATTATCTAAAGTATTAAGAATAGCTGAAGAAAGAGAAGTTCTACTAACTAAAGAAGACTGTGATACAATTGATGATTACAATGAAAAATTTCCAAAAGATAAATTAAGTGATATTGTATTAGTAATAGATGATAACAATGAATTAGTTTCTTCTGAAGATTTTTCTAAGCAAATAACAGCTTTAATAAATTTTTTAGGAAGAACTGGAGTATATTTAATAGCGGCTTTTTCTAATACTGATAATTATTTCTTTAAAAGTAATAAAAATTTATACTCATCAGTATTAATTACTTTTGACATGAGCGATGCTGAACATGCTAATTATGTTAATTTCCCTGGAGCAGAAGATTTAACAATTGGTAGATTTATGCTAAAAGAAAGAAATGAAGAAAAATATAAAGAATTTAATAATTTTAATTTTGATGATAAAATAATTGTTGATATATTAAACAAATAGTATGCTATAATGATTATGGAGTGATGAATATGGCAAGCACTGCAAAACAAAGATTAATAGAAACAGATAGATTAGATAATACTTTATTAAAAAGAAAGATATTTTCTAATGGAGAATATAAAACAGTTGAAGACTATTTAATTAATGTTTATCCAAATGAGATGGATTTTGATGCTACAAGAATGGTAGAAGCTTTAAAAGCAAGAACTACTGAAGCAGAAAATAGATATTATGAACTAATTAGTAATTTATTAAATGGTAAACTAGCTGATTCTAAGTATAATGAACCAGTACGTAAAGATATTAATCAATATATGTCATTTAATGAATATATTAAATCATTACCAATTGGATCAGTTGCTTCATTTGGAGTTGTTATAGGCGGTAGAGGAGTATCATTTGATGAATTATATGATAAATTCTCTAAAGATGTTTATGAAGAAATGGATCAAGAACTTTCAAATCTTCAAGAACCAAGTGCTGAAGAACAAGAACTTGCAATTAAACAACATTATATTGCTGATATGTTCTATAGAATTGTTAATGAACGAGAATTACTAGAGCAAAGAGATGCAATGCTACAAAATAATGAATTTGTAAGAAAATTATTAATTGAATATCCAACATCAATTCCTAATTTCGAAAAAGCGTTAGTAGACGGTTCTTTAGAAAAAGGAATTAATGAAATTATAGATAATATAATAATTAAAGAAGAAGATCATAAAGAGGTTGATAAAATGCTGCAATCAATTGAGACGCCAGTTTCTCAAATGGAAGAAATCAGAGTAGACAACTTTGGAGCATCAACAAGAAGCACTGAACAATTAAATAATGGTGAATTAAATGCACTATATAATGGACTATCTTATGCAGAACAAAAGAAGATAGATACAATAAGATTAAGTGGCGGACCTGAAGATGACGAAGAAGAAGTAGATTTAGATGGTACACCACAAACAGAAGTTGAACTTAATGATAAACAACCAAAAATCAGGATATAAATCCTGATTTTTTATTTATACATAATATTTATATCAACGTAGTTATCATTAATACCATCAATTTTTCCATTACCAGTTATTTGCCACATATAATATTTGCCTTGATAATTAGTAGAACTAGCATAATGTGCAAGCCATACTGGTTCATTAATATTTAACCAAAACTTTTCTAAATAATATTTAGAAGCATAGAAGTGTGATTCTATTCCATTCTTTGTTAGTTTATCTTTGAATCCTCTATATCCTTCTGATAAATCATGCAATGATACCTCATAATTCATTAAGTATTGATAATTTTCCCAATCATATGCTACACCATAATCTAATTTTTCTCCATTTAAGGTATCTATAACAAAGTTGGCAGCTTTAACTCCATCTTCATAGTTAAGAGCAGTAGTATAAACATAAACACCAACCTTTAATCCAGCATTCTTAGCATCTTCTATATATTTTTTATAATTACCATCTACATTATAATCATAGTTTCTACCAGCTTGAACACCAATTCTAATAATTACAAATTCACAACCAGCATCTTTAACTTTTTTAAAATCAATATTTCCTTGCCACTTTGAAACATCAATCCCAATCATAGTTGAATCATTTTTATACTTACTTATTACGTCACTAAAATATATTGTTTGTGGTTTGCTTGAATTACTTGAACCAGAACTTTTTTGACCAGGTTCAACAACTTTAACATTAATATTCTTTTCTATCTTATTACCAGCTTTATCACTAATAGTCATCTTTAATGGATAATTTCCTACTTTATCATAGGAAATATCGCCTTCAATAACACAACTAGGTTTATTATCATAATCATCTATATAAAGTGCTTTATCACAAGGATAAGTAACATTCATAAGTGATGTAGTTATATTTTCTTGATATCTAAGAACAAGTGGAACAGTAACATCTTTAACATTAACATTCATTTTTAAAAAGTATTTCTTTTTATTAAATTTAATTGAAATAGTCTTTTGTTTAGTACCAGTACTTTCTGTATTAACTTTTTCATCACTACTTAATATATCTACATTTTCATTAGTAATTAAACTAAAGTAATTAATATCACTAAAAACATCTACTTCATTTATATATTCAAAAATAACATCTTCAGGTATTTTATATTTATCATAGAAAGTATTCTTATAAAGAAATATATCTAAGTAAATAAAACCTATCAATAAAATGCCAATAATTATAAATGTAATCATTTTCTTCATAATAAACACCATATTTATTATATAATAAACAAAACGGAAGTGAAACTATGAGAAAAAGAATTGATTTTTATTGTCCACATTGTAAGGAAAAGAAAAGAATAACTATAAATGATGAATATACTAAGAAGGATATTGAGAGTCTACTTGATAGAAGTATCTTTAAAATTAAATGTAATAAATGCAATAATGAAACTATCTTAGATTATAACTTTTTATTAAAAACAGATAATTACATAATTAGTTATGGAGAATCTAAAGACGTAGATAGAATTACTAATACATTTGATGATTTTAAAGAAAAAGTTCTAATTTATGAAGATAATTTAAATGATATTTTAATTGAATTAACAAAACAAAAATTGAATCATGACCTTAACAAAGAATATGAATTTAGATATGATGGTATGAATGATAAACAATTAATGTTTTATTCAATAGATTCAAAAGAAGAATATGCAATCAATAAAGAACTTTATGATTATTATAAAAATAAATATAAAATAGAAGTTGTTAAAAACATAGAAATTAATTCAAATAATTTTGTTAAGTATATTAAATAAGAACTAAACTCCTTGTTTAAAACACTTAATTTTGTTAATATTTAAGTAGGGTGAGAGTATGGAAAAAGAAATTAAAAAAACTAATTATTTTATATTAGGAGCAATGGTAGTTTTAATTCTTTCTATATGTACTGCTACATACAATATATATTCTATATATAGAAATAATAAAGCTAATTACTCAAGTCCATTAAATTTAACTAAAGAAGTTCAATACTCAGAACTTACAGATACAACTGTAGAAATGAGTGAAGATGCATTCTTAGTATTAAGTTACTATGGAGATGAAGATATATATCAAAATCAAAAGAATCTAAAATTAATTTTTAGAAAATATGGTTTACTTGATAATATCATTTATGTAGATGTAACTGAAGAATATGAAAAAGATAATTTCTTAAATGAAATAAATGAAGTACTTGGACTTAAAGATTTTAAAATAACTGAAGTGCCTACAATTATTTATTTCAAAGAAGGTAAACCTTCAGCTATTGTTAAAACAACAAATGGAATGATAGATTCATGGTCATTAGAAGAAATAATTCAAAATAATACAAATGTAGATTAATTTCTACATTTTTTATTGTATAATACTAACTTGAAAGAAGGATTATTATGTTAAACATAGTTTTATATCAACCAGAAATACCTCAAAATACAGGAAATATAATGCGTACTTGTGTTGCAACTCATACACATCTACATTTAATAAAACCACTTGGTTTTTCATTGGATGAAAAATCTATTAAAAGAAGTGGAGTAAACTACATTGATAATTGCAAATGGACAATATATGAGAATTGGGAAGATTTTGTTTCTAAGAACGATGGAGTATATTATTTTTACACTAGATACGGTCATAAACCACATAGTGATTTAAATTATACTGATGAAGCAAATGATAATAAGAATATTTATTTAGTATTTGGTAAAGAGTCAACTGGAATAGATCCAGAAATACTAAAAGATAAATTAGATAATTGTGCAAGAATACCTATGACTGATAAAGTTAGAGCTCTTAATGTATCTAACTCAGTAGCAATAGTTATTTATGAAGCACTAAGACAAAGAAATTATGAAGATCTTCTAAGAGATGAACCATCTGATGATGGACACAAAGGACCAAGATTTCTAGAAGATTATGGCAAATAAAAACAGTATCTTTCTGAAATGAACCCCTTAGAGTAGACATTATAAAAAAAACACATTGTTAGTTATGTTAGAATACACTTCCGAAAGGAGGTGTTTTCTAATGGCGAGAAAAGGACAAATTTTTAATCACTATTCGGATGAATTAAGAAATGAAA
>JAFSVF010000019.1 GCA_017450205.1 Bacilli bacterium
CACCGATTGAATCGTGGCATTCATTACTCAAAAAAGAAACTTTGTACAACAATAATATCACATCTCTACAAGAATACCAAAAACTTGTAGAAGATTGGATATTATTTTATAACACAAAAAGATTAAAATCAAAAACTACAAGAAAATAATCTTGTAGTCTTTTTTTAGTGTCTCCTAAATGGGGTTCGCTTCATTTTTTCTCTAGATTTTTTATTGTAAAAAAACGAAGCTAGCCCCCTGAGACTAGCTTCAAAGAATAAAAAGGGGTTGGCTAGTGTGATACTAGCACCAATTCGCCTGTTTGTGAATTGGTATCTAATATACTAATCGATAAAGTATATTTTGTCAACAAAAAAATGCATTCTGTGGTACAATTTATTAAGAGGTAAAATATGGAATTAAAAGAGTTAAAAGGAATAGGAAGTAAAACACTTGCAAGTCTTCGTGATTTGGGCATAAATTCAATAGATGACTTAGTGAGATTTTATCCATTTAGATATAATGTTTATAAACCTATAAATCTCAATAATTTGACTTCGAATGAAACTGTTACAATTATAGGAAAAGTAGTCTCAAAAGTATCTTTTTTTAGAGGTAATAAAGTAAGTAATATTATAAGATTTAGTTTTGAAACTTGTAATAGAATTATCAATGTTACAATTTTTAATCAACCTTATTTGAGTAAACAATTATATATAAATAAAGAATTAACATTAGTTGGTAAATATGATGAAATAAATAATATATTTACTGTTTCTAAAGTGATAAATGAGAAATTAGATCACACTTTAATTGAAGGTGTATATCATGTAGGCACTAATATAAAAAAAGGAGTATTAGTAAATTTAATTAATGAAGCTTTAAATCAATATGATATTAAAGAAGTTATTCCTGATTATATTAATAATCAATATGAATTAATTAGTTTAAAAAAAGCTTTAAGTATTATTCATAATCCTACTAATAATAATGATTATAAAAAAGCATTATTAAAACTTAAATATGAAGAATTATTTGTTTTTATGTTTAAAATAAATTTGTTAAAAATAAGAAAAGAGTTATCTGAAAGCTTTGTAATAAAAGATATTAGTGATGATATGTTGAATGAAGTAAAATCTTTAATTCCTTTTAATTTAACTAATGGACAAAATGAAGCATTAAAAGATATTATTAATGACTTTAAAAAATTAAGAAGAATGAATAGACTTGTTTTAGGAGATGTAGGTAGTGGTAAAACAATTGTTGCTTTTCTATCTTTAATACTAAATTCTAAGTGTGGATATCAAGGAACTATGATTGCTCCAACAGAAGTATTAGCACAACAACATTTTAATAATTTTGTTAATATCTTTAAAGATTTAAATATAAAAGTAAGTCTTTTAACAGGAAGTACTTCTCTTAATGAAAAAAAACAAATTTATAAAGATTTAAGAAATGGAAATATAGATATTTTAATTGGAACTCATGCAATCTTAGAAGATAATGTTATATTTGAAAATTTAGGATTAGTTGTTACTGATGAACAACATAGATTCGGAGTTAATCAAAGAAACTCGTTAAGAAATAAGGGTAAACATGTTGATGTTTTATATATGAGTGCAACACCAATTCCTAGAACTTATGCTTTAACTATTTATGGAGATATGGATATTTCTATTATTAAAGATAAACCAAGTAATAGAAAAAAAATAAAAACATATAAATATGATTTTAGTCATATGAATGATGTTATGAACATTGTTAATAATGAGTTAAATAATAAACACCAAGTTTATATGGTAGCACCTTTAATTGAAGATGAAGAATCTGACTTAAATGATTTAAATAATATAAAAGATACTATTAGTAAGTATTTAGATAAGAATATTAAAGTAGGTATACTTCACGGTAAATTAAAAAATATCGAAAAAGATAAAATAATTAATGATTTTAAAGAAGGAATTACTGATATATTAATTTCTACTACTGTTATTGAAGTTGGTGTAGATGTAGCTAATGCTACATGTATGGTTATATTTAATGCAGAAAGATTTGGGCTTTCTACATTACATCAATTAAGAGGTAGAGTTGGAAGAAATGATTTAGAATCTAAATGTATTTTATTAAGTGATAAAGATTCTGAAAGACTTGATTGTTTAGTAAAAAGTAATGATGGTTTCTATATTAGTGAAATGGATTTAAAACTTAGAGGATCAGGTGATTTATTTGGTATTAGACAACATGGTGATATGGAATTTAAAATAGCAAATTTAGTACAAGATAACAAAATACTATTACAAACTAAGAAAGATTCTGAAGAATTTATTAAAAATAATATAGAAAATAATTTTATAAATTATCCTTATTTTAAGGCAATTGTTGAATATTTAATAAATAATGATTAAAATTTATTAATTAAATGAGATTGACAAAAAATATAATATTTTTTATATTTAATGTAGCAAGGTAGATAATTGCCTTGCGGTATCTCTAATGATTTTTTAGAAGATACAACCAAAACCCCCTGAAAGAGAGACATGAATAATTGTCTCTCGCTTTTTTTATAATATATTTAAATAAATAGATTATGGTATACTATTAATAATAAAGTGAATATTAAAATTTAATTAATATTTTGATATTCTTTGCAATGAAAGATGTGATAATTATGAATTTATCTAAATCTAGATATACTAAAGGCGTTACATGTGAAAAATATTTGTGGTTAAATTGTTATAAACCTGAATTAGCAGAAGATATGGGTAATCAAACTGTATTTGAAAATGGTAATAAAGTTGGTGATTTAGCTAGAAGTCTTTTTGGAGATTATAAGTTAGTTGAATATACAACTGATTATAAGAAAATGATTGATGATACTAAAGAATGTATTGATAGTAAAGAAAAAGTAATTTGCGAAGCTTCTTTTAGTTATAATGGTAATTTTATATCTGTTGATATTTTGAAAGTATTAGATAACGGTTTAGAAATATATGAAGTTAAATCGTCAACTGAAGTAAAAGATATTTATATAGATGATATTTCATATCAAACTTGGGTTCTAAAAAAATTAGGATATAATGTTTTAAAATCTTCAATTGTATATGTTAACAATCAATATATTAAAGATGGAAATTTAAATATTAAAGATTATTTTGTTGTTAGAGATGTAACAGAATTAATTGATTTAGATAAGGTAGAAGAAAAAGTAAAAGAATTAAAAAAAGTATTAGATAGTAATTTAGAACCTAATAGAGATCTTTCAATTAATTGTTTTGATCCTTATAATTGTCCATATTTTAAATATTGTACTAAAAAATTAAAATCTCCAAATGTATTTGATTTGGGTTGGGGATTCACTACAAAGAAAAAATTAGATTTATATTATAAAAACATAATAGAATATGAAGATTTATTAAAAAGTGGATTATTAAATGAAAAAACAACTAATCAAGTTCAAGTTAATTTAGGAAAGAAAAAAGAAATAATTGATAAAGATTATATAAAGAATGTTTTAGATACTTTAAAGTTTCCTTTATATTTTTTAGATTTTGAATCTTATCAAGATGCTATTCCAGTTTATGATGGAACAAAACCATATCAACAATTATGTTTTCAATATAGTCTACATATAATAGATAAAGATGGTACTATTACACATAAAGAATACTTACATGATAAGTATGATACTAATCCTATTTATGGTTTATGTGAATCTTTATGTAATGATATTCCTAAAGATGTTTGTGTTGTTGTTTATAATGATGGTTTTGAAAAGTCTAGATTAAGAGAAATGGCTTATTTGATACCCGAATTAAGTGAACATTTATTAAATATTAGAGAAAATATTGTAGATTTATTACCTGTATTTAAAAATCAAAAGTTTTATACTAAAGATATGAAAGGTAGTGCATCTATTAAATATGTTTTACCTGCATTGTATCCAAATGATGAAGATTTAAATTATCATAATTTAGATCAAGTTCATAAGGGTGATGAGGCTAGTGCTGCATATTTATCTTTAAAAGATTTATCTGAAGATGATAGAGAAATTTTAAGAAAAAATATGCTTAAATATTGTGAATTAGATACTTATGCGATGGTTAAAATATATGAAAAATTAAGAGATGTTGTAGACTAAGTCTACTTGATTTATATATATCTTTAAAATTATGTAATATTTAATGATAAAAAGTGTTTATACTTTATATTATTAATCTTTTGTATGAATTAATAATTCTATATATGTTTTAAGAAAATGAGATAGTTTTAACTATCTTTTTTTATTTTCGACAAAATGTAACAAAAAAGTATTTCATCCTTGATTATAATTAATTCGATTAGTGATTACATATGATTTTTATGTTATTATTAATTAGAAAATAGAAAGGTGATTATATGAGTATTGTAAAAGTAGAAAGTATAAATAAAAGCTTTGGAAAAAAGAAAATACTACATGATGTTTCATTTGAAATAAATGAAGGTGAAATACTTGGTTTTATTGGACCAAATGGTGCTGGTAAAACTACAACTATTAAGTTAATGCTTGGACTTCAATCAATTGATTCTGGTGAAGTTTATATTAATGGTTATAATTTAAGGAAAGATTTTGAAAAGGCAATTGAAAAAGTAGGAGCTATAATTGAAAGCCCTGATGTTTATATGTATTTATCAGGAAGAGAAAATTTGAAATTGATAGCTAATCTATATGGTGGTATTTCAAAAGAAGAATTAGATGAATTAATTAAGACAGTTGGTTTAGAAAAAAGAATAGATGATAAAGTTTCTAAGTATTCTTTAGGTATGAGACAAAGACTTGGAATAGCAGCTTCTATTATTAATAAACCAAATGTATTATTTCTTGATGAACCTACAAATGGATTAGATCCTCAAGGTATTATTGAAGTTAGAGATTTAATAGTAAAGCTTGCTAAAGAGAGAAAGATGGCAATTTTAATTTCATCTCATAATTTAAGTGAGCTAGATAGTTTTATTACAGATGCATGTATTATTCAAAATGGTAAGGTTGTTACTAATTGTCCAATTAAAAAATTAAAGAGTTTAGATGTACCTAAGTACAGATTCAAAGTAAATAAAGTTAAAGGAATAAAGACTTTATTTGCTAATAAAAAGATTGAAGTTCCTGATGATGAAACTTTTGAATTAGAAATTGATAAGAAAGAAATAAATAGTATTTTAAAGAAGTTAATATCAAATGATTATGAAGTATATTCATTATTTAAAGTTTCAATGAGTCTAGAAGAAGCTTTCTTAAAAGAGACTGGGGGTAATTCAATTGAGTAAATTAGTATATAATGAGCTATATAAATTATTTCATAAAAGATCTACTAAATTATATTTTGTATTAGTATTTTTATTATTAACACTTAGTTTAGTAATAGTATTAAAGTTTGATAATTCAGAAGAAATTGAATCTAATTATGATATAAACTATCAACAATCTATTATTGATTCATATAAAGATAGAAATGATTTAAACGATGATGAAAAGAGTGACTATTTAGGTGCTTTAGTTGAACATGATAAATTATCTTTAATTAAAGAAAAAGGAATTAAACGTAATTCTCCTGAAGAAGCTTATGTTAAAGATAATATGTCTCAATTATTTTATTCTAAAAATTTTATAATTGTTTACGGGTATACTACTGATGTAAATAATAGAACTTTAGATGATATTAACGCTGAAATAGATAAAGAAATAAAAAAATTAGAAGAATTAGATCCGATAGCAGTTATTAAAGATGAATTAAGTACATTAAATAAAGAAATTGTTTGTTTAGATATAAAAAGTGAATTCTGTGATAAATATTTTGATATTTACAAAAAAGTTTTAGAATATAGAATCGAAATGAATATTCCTAAATCTTATAATGCAGCTTCAATGGAATTAGAAAGATATTTAACAGAGTATCCTTCATATCTTCAATACGAAAAGGATAAGGGAAGAATAAAAGAAGAAGAAAAGGATACTTATAATGAAATAATTTCATTTAATAAAACTATGGAATATAAAATTGAACATAAATTATTAACACAAAGTTCAGTAGTTCAACCTAATATGGTAGAGATTGTAAGTTCTGGGCTTACAGATATGTCCATTTTTATTGTTATTGGTTTAATTATGATAGGTGCTAGTGTTTTAAGCGAAGAATTTGAAAAAGGTACTGTTAAATTGTTATTAGTGAAACCTTTTACTAGAAATAAGATTCTTATTTCTAAGATAATAGCTTCAATTATTATGATTGTAATATTTTGTTTATATGTTACAGTATTAAATACAGTATCAAGTATTATATATAATAATTATTTAGGTATGTCTTTTATATATTCGTTATGTGAATATAATTTTTCTCTTCATAAAGTAGTTGAATATAATATTTTTAATTATTATATACTTACTTTTATTAGTCAAATGATTTACTTTATTATGTTAGATTTAATTGTAATATGTTTTTCTACACTTACTACTAGTACAGCAATATCTATATCATTTGGATTTGGATTATTTATTGGAACTGGAATATTAACTGAATTTGTTCAAAAATTTAAATGGATACCATTATTGCCAATGTATACATCAGATATGATAAATGTATTCTTCGGTCAACCTCCGACATATAAAATTTTAACGTTGCCTGTTCATGTATTTTTTAATATATTCTATGTAATATTATTTATAGGATTAGCAATGTTTATATTTAAAAAGAAAGATATTAAAAATCAATAAGAGTATTTATACTCTTATTTTTTTTGAGTATTAATTTAGTAATTAACAGTAATTATTAGTTATGTTAAAATAAATATATGGAGGTAAATATGGAAAAAGAAAGGAAGCAAAAGAAAGCACTTATTACATCTAGAGTATTATTTTATACAGTTTTAGATAAAATCTTATTTATTATATTTTCAATTGATTTTATCTATGGACTTATTTTGGGATTATTAATGAAAGGAAAAACTTTTACTAATGTATTAGGATATTATTCATGTTTCTTAATTGTAATGGTTATTTTAGCACTACTTTTAAATTGGATTTATAAATGTGCTACTAAAACTATGTTATGTATTACTGAAGATGAGGTTTATAAAGAAGCATATGCTCCTTTAAAAAGAAGTGAGATGTCTATTCCTTTAAATAAGATTACTTCAGTTACTGCATTTAATTTTTGTTGGATATTTAGATCAATTATTATTTTCCAATATCATCAATTACCTATTATATTCTTTACTTGGAATAATCAAGAATTTAAAGATAAATTTGATGAATTAGTTAATGGTAGAAAAGAAAAAATATGTAATGAATATGAAGATAAAAATGTTATTTCATTCATTAGTAAAAAGAATTATATACTATTTGGTTCTGTATTTGGTGGATTATTAGTATTGTTCTTAATTATTGCTATTATATTAAGTTTTATTAGTCCTTCATCTAGAGTTGTAGGAACTTATGTTAATGATTCCAATGAAATTACTTTAAATAAAGATTTAACTTGTAATATTTCTTATATTGATGATATTAAAAAGTGTAATTGGGAATTTGATGAAGATAATAATAGAGTAGTTGTTAATTATACTCAAGAAGTAAAATTATTTTCATCTACTAAAGAAAAAGATTATAGTATGACTTTTGACTATAAAGATAAAGCTTTAAATTATGGTTCTAGAGTATTCTCTAAAAAGTAGAAATTAATTTTCTACTTTTTGTTTACTTGAAATAATATACATATTTTTGTATATTATTTTTAGTTAGTAAGGTGATAAGATGAACGACAATAGTAATAACAATAATCCATATGCACATCAAAAGATAACAAGCAAAAAATTATTTATAGAATCTAATTATGTTAAAAAAGATGAAGAAGATGATAAAGGTTCTTCAATTGTAGGTATTCTTTTATGTATTGTTATAATTGTGGGATCAATTGTTTTTTATGTTTATTATATTTATCCAACATTTATTAAGAGTACATATACAGTGGAAGAAGCTTGTGCAAATCCTTTTGAATGTAGTGAAGTTTCTGAAGATGGATATAGAACTTGTTCATATTTTGATTCTCGTGATAAAAAAGTATTTGTTAGATGTAAAGGCGTAACTACTACAAGTAGTTCAATAACTAGAGAAAAGACAACAAGTAATGATTAATTTAATAAAAAGAAGAGTTAATAAACAAGATGAATTTATTAAATATACATTAATATCTTTATTTTGTACTTTAATATTTTTTATTATATATGTTAGTCTTAATTATTTTACTAATGGAAAATATTTGATTGCTAATGGATTCGCTTATTTTATATCTTTTAGTGTTCAGTTTCTTTTAAATCAAAGATTGTTTAAAGCTAAACCTGATAAACATCATATGCATTTCATTCAAGGAATAGCTTTTATAAGCGTTAGATTACTTGGATTTCCATGTGATCAATTCTTGCTTTTTGTATTTGTAGATAAAGTACATTTATCTTATTTAATTGGAAAGTTATTTGATTCACTTATTATGTTTATATATAACTATTTAACTAATAAATTTATTGTTTTTAAGATAAAATAAAAACACACATAAGTGTGTTTTTTAGTTACATAAATTATTTTGTTTTAGTGGTTCTTCAGAAGGTTCTTTTGCTAATTCAAATGAATCATTTTCTTTATTGTATATTATGTTAGTATAAGAATAAGTATTTGTTGTACAATCAATTTCTTTCATACCTAATGTATATATATCATCTAATTTGGAAATATTAAGTGGTCCATTATAGTTGTATTTGCTTATAATATTTTTATCTTTTGGATTAATAAACATTAATGTGAAATCTCCATCACCATGGTTTTCTTCAACTATAACATAGTTTCCGATAACACCAACTTTGATTCCATTTAAGAATGAAGTTGAATATGTTTCATTATCATTGATGTATAATTTATACATATACTTACAAGCAGGTTCACATTCATAAAAATTATTTTTTAACGATATATTATAATCTTTATTAAATAATTTTACAGTTCCAAGGTTGTAATCAAAGTTTGCATTTGAAGAGAAATCATTTAATACATAACCATCTGTTTCAAGCGCTTTGAAATAATCTTGTATTACTTTTCTTGTTGGAGTTTCTACCGAATGTATATCATCATTATTTTTATCCATTAAAAGTTTTGAATAAATAACTCCAATTAGTATAGCTATAATAGCAAGTAATATAGCAATAACATAGTCTTTAATTTTATCTTTTTTTGTTTCTATCACAATATCGCCCCGTAATCATTATTTAGTATAAAAAAATGTTAATAATAAGTAAATATTTTTTTAGATTTTATCTTTAATATTTTTATGATATATTAAAAATAGAAGGTGAGTAGTTATGTTAGAGTTTGGTAAAAAGAATCATGTCGTTTTACCTTATAATGTTTTAAAAAATGAAGATTCTATAATTATTGAAGCATCTGGTGTTTATAATGAAGCTTTTCTTGTTTTTCATGGCGAGATAATTTGTGATGGAATAGATTTTGAAAAAATATATGTTCGATTGAATGAAAATATTGTTAAAGAAATCAATTTAATAATAGAGTATAGAGATGTTAATAATTTTGATTTTGATTTTAATACGGTACTAACAAATAAAGAAGTTGATAAGATTAAAGTTATTAACAAGAAAGTTTTAAGTGAAGGAGAAATTTAATATGTTATTTGATGAAGTAATTAGAAAAAGGGAAGCTTGTAGAAAATTTAGTGATTATAAATTAAATGATGAAGAACTTGATAAAATAATTGAAGCAGGAAGAATTGCTCCGAGCGCTAAGAATAATCAACCAATCAAAATATTTGTATGTAGAAGTGAAGAGGCGTTAAAAAAGATTGATGAAGTAAGTCCTTGTAGATATGGGGCTCCTCAAGTTTTACTTATATGTGGTTTAAAGGATCAAGTTTATAAAAGTAATGAGGGAGATACTTTAGATGTTGATTGTGCGATATGTGCTACACACATGATGTTAGAAGCTACTAATATTGGTATAGATAATATTTGGATAAGGATGTTTGATGATAAAAAGTTAATTGAAGCATTTAATTTAGATGATAATTTAAAACCTGTATGTTTAATACCGATGGGTAAAAGAAGTGAAGATGCACCAATAAGTCCTAAACATAATATAAGAAAAGATAAAAAAGAGTTAGTAGAGTATATTTAATTAGTCATAACTCTTTTTTTTGTGTATAATTACTGTAGAGGACATGGTAAGATGAAAAAAGATTATAATATTAAAAAGTTACAATCTACAGACAACGGTGGATTTTATCAAATTGATGTTAAAATACCTTTAAATGTCGGATGGATTGAAAATGTTAATTTTGTTGCTTCGAAAGATGGACATGATATTAATTTTAAATTAGAGCATGTTGGTAATGATGAAGAGTATGCTCATTTTAGCAATCAAATATATTTAGAAACAGCGGCAGCTTATAGATTTTTCTTTTATTTTTTTGTTGGAAATAATAAATTCTATATGAATATAGATTCAGAGATTACTAATTACTTAAATAATAATAAATTAGGAAAACTATCTGTTAATTTTGATACTCCTGATTGGGCAAAGGGTGCAATTATGTATCAAATATTTGTTGATAGATTTAATAGAGGTGAAAATAAGCCTCCTAAAAAGATGCCTAGAAGACATGTCTATCCTTCTTTTGATACACCAGTTAATCCTTATTATGATGAGAATAGAGATATAAATAATGATTTTTATGGTGGTGATTTAAAAGGAATAATTAATAAACTTGATTATATTAAAAGTTTAGGTGTTGATGTTTTATATTTAGGACCTATTATGGAAAGTCAAAGTAATCATAGATATGATACGGCTGATTATGAGAAAGTAGATCCTTATTGTGGTACTAATGAAGATTTAAAAAGATTATGCGATAAGGCTCATAAACTAAATATGAAAGTTATTTTAGATTCAGTATTTAATCATACTGGAAATGATTCTAAATATTTTAATCAATTTGGTCATTATGATACAATTGGTGCTTGTCAGGATATTAATAGTGAATATGGTAAGTTTTATATAAAAGATATATCAAATGGAAGAATTTACTTTTATTATTGGTGGTGCCATCAAAATTTACCCGTATGCGATAAGGAATCACCTGAATGGAGAAAATATGTATTTGGTGATGGTGGAATAATTGATCAATGGTTTAAATTAGGTATTGATGGTTTGAGATTAGATGTTGCTGATGATCTTAGTGATGATTTCTTAGAAAATATAAGAAAAGCTGTGAAAAGAAATAAAGAAGATGGACTTATTATTGGTGAGGTATGGAAAAATCCAATGAGAGCTGGAAGAGGTTACTTGTCTTCTGGAAAATGTTTAGATTCAGTTATGGATTATTCACTTGTTGATGCTTTAGTAAGATATTTTAAATTTGCAGATACTTATAAACTTGATTATACTATTCATGATATTTTAAATGAGTATCCTAAGGGAACAATTGAAACATTAATGAATTTTACTTCTACACATGATATTTCACGTGCACTTAATATATTTGCTAATAATGATTTTAATGCAAATGATGAATATGCTTGGAAAACAAGCCATAGGGATAAAATATTTGATGTATTTTTAGAGTATAGTAAGAAATACAAATTAAGTGAAAGAGAAATAATACGTGGGAAAGAGTTACTTGAAGCTTATACTTATTGTGTTGACTTAATGCCTGGTATTTTTTCGATATTTTATGGAGATGAAGTTGGTGTTCAAGGTTATGGTAATGAGATGAATAGGGCTCCTTTTCCATGGAAAAATATGGATCAAGAATTATTAACTCATTTTAGATATTTAGGTAATATAAGAAAAGAAAATGAATTCTTAAGAACTGCAGATTTTGATATTGTTGATTTAAATCAAAACTATTTTATGTTTGAGAGAACTTCAAGTGATGGAGATGCATTGGTTGCTGTAAGTAGAAATGAAGAAGATTCAAAGATTTTAATTCCTAGTAAATATGAAAACTATGATAAAGTTTATTCTTTAAAGAAATCAAGTTCAAAGAATTTATCTAGATATGGTGGTATTGCATTAATAAAAAAATAAAACTTCTCAATTGAGAAGTTTTATTATAACCATTTATTATATTTCCTCATATAATGCTTTTTTACTAATAGAACTATAGAAGTATAAAGTGCTAATAGTAATAATACAAATATATAATACTTTCCAGGTAATATTATAAAATTAAATGTTTTAATATTATGTAGAACTATTGGAGTAAGTATTGTTCCTATAATTGTTAGTAATGTTCCGAGTACTAATCTAATATCAGGTAATGATTTAAATAATGGTTTAGATGATCTTACAAAGTATATAATTAATGTTTCACTTATTAAACATTCAACAAACCATGCTGTTTGGAAACCTGCTGGGTTAGATGAATTGTAACCAAGTATAAACCAGAAAATTATAAATGCATATACATCTATTACTGAACTTGCCATTCCCATTATATTCATAAACTTTGATAAATCTTTTGTATCCCATTTTTTAGGTTTAGCTAAGAATTCCGGATCTACGTTATCATATGGAATTGCTATTTGACTAATATCATATAAGAAGTCTTGTAATAACATTTGAATTGGAAGTAATGGTAAGAATGGTAAGAATAGGGATGCTATTACTATACTAAACACATCTCCAAAGTCTGAACTTAATGCCATTTTTAAGTATTTAGTTATATTACCATATACTTTTCTTCCTTCAAGTACTCCATCATATACAACTTTAAGGTCTTTTTCTAGTAAAATTATGTCACTGGATTCTTTAGCAACATCGGCAGCAGTGTCTACAGAAATTCCTACATCAGCAGCTTTAAGAGAAGGTGAGTCATTAACTCCATCTCCAAGATAAGCAACAGTGTGTCCATTTTCTCTAAATGCTTTTACCACTCTTTCTTTTTGGAATGGATTCATTCTAGCAAATATTGTTATTTTTTCAATTTTTCTTTGTAATTGTTTATCAGTTAATTTATCGATTTCATTTCCGGTTAGAATTATTGAATTATCTAATCCAACTATTTCACTTAACATTTTAGTTGAATAAGCATTATCTCCAGTTAATACTTTAGTGTATATTCCTATTTCTTTTAAACTATTTAATGTATCTTTAACTTCTTTTTTTGGTGGATCTAGGAATGCTACGATACCAATAAATGTCATTTTTTTTTCATCATCTAGACCATATATTTTATCTCCTGATGTATGATTTTTTTCAGCGATTGATATTACTTGCATTCCTTTTTTTGCGTACTTTTCGGATAAAGCAATTATTTTTTTCTTTAATCTTGAATCTAATTGTAAAGTTTTACCTTTAGATTTTACTTTAGTACATACTGTTAAGATTTGTTCAGTTGTACCTTTTGTTAACATTTTATATCTTTTTTGTTTATCTTCAATTACAACAGACATTAGTTTTCTTTCATAATCAAAAGGTATTTCATCAATTTTTTTAAATTCGTCTTTAATATTATCTACTTGATTCTTTTTTGCGTATTCTACGATAGCTTTGTCTACTAAATTTTTTATACCTGTTCCAAAGTAACTATTTAAATAAGCAGCATTTAATACTTTAACGTCTTCTCTGTCGTTTATATTTATATATTTTTGAAGGACTATTCTGTCTTCTGTTAATGTACCAGTTTTGTCTGTACATAAGATATCTATAGCTCCTAAGTTTTGAATTGAATCTATATTTTTAACTAAAGTTTTCTTTTCAGATAATACTTTAGTTCCTCTTGTTAAGTTAACATTAATTATCATTGGTAACATACTTGGTGTAATACCTACTGCTACTGATAAAGCAAATAGGGTTGCTTCTAGGAAGTCGTGTCTAATTAATCCATATACTATAAATACTAGTAAGCATACTATAACCATATAATTTAATAGTAATGATGTAATTTTATCAATGCCTTCATCGAATGATGTTTTTGTTTTTTGGATATTTGTTTTTTTATTCATCTTACCCAAGTAAGTGTTTTCACCAGTTTTAATTATTATTCCTGTTCCTGATCCTGAGATTACATTCGAGCCCATATAACAAATGTTTTTTATTTCAAATATATCTTCAGTATCATTTGCATCAATAGTTTTCTCTATTGGAAGTGATTCTCCTGAGAATGATGATTGATTAATAAATAAATCTTTTGCTTCAAGTAATCTTAGATCTGCAGGTATTAAAGTTCCAGCATTAAGTTTTACAATATCTCCTAAAACTATGTTTTCAGCTTTAATTATAGTTTCTTTACTATCTCTAATTACTATTGCTTTAGAGTATATTTTTGTTTCTAGTTTTTTATTAAATTTATATACTGAATAGTTTTGAAAATATTTTATTAATGCACTAACAATAGCAATTGCAATTATTATTAAACTTCCCAATTTATCCTTTAAAAGAAAATCTATTATTGCTAGTAATATAAGGATGAATATAAACTTGTCATTAAAACTTTCAAGTAAGAATTGATACCATTTTTTGTTAATTTGTTTTTTTGCTAAGTTTTTACCATTTTCTTTTAATAATCGTTTAGCTCTATCACTTGATATACCTTCAATTTTACTTTTATATATAGAAAGAAGTTCTTCATTATCCATTTTGGATAATTCTTTATAATCTAAATCCATACTCATTACATCCTATCTAGGATAATTATATATAAATATAAAAAAAAAGAGTAGATTTAGTAAATAAAAAAATCAGATATATTGATTTTTTAATGTCTATCTTTTACAATTTAAATAGAATAGAGGTTGTATATATGAATGAAGAAAATAAAGAGGCATTAACTAATACAAATTTTGATGCAAATGCTTCTGAAAATAGCGTTGAAATGCCTGCTACTAAAACGGAAGAACAAACAAATAATGTAACTCTTGAAGTTGCTCCACAAGTTACTCCAGAACCAGCACCGGCAGCGCCAGCTCCACAAAATCCATTAGATAAAACTATTGAAACTAAAAGAGTAATTCCTACTCCAGTTCAAGCTACATCAACTGCAAATAATGATACTACTAATAAGGAAGTTGGAACTGTAGTTGTTGGAAGTCCAATGAGTAATATTGTTAAACCAATTCCTGTTGGAGATATTCAAGGAAGTGGTCCTGTTGCTACAGTTGGTGGTGGTACAAATATTGAACCAAAGAAAAAGAATAATATTGTTTCTATAATAGTTTTAATTGTTGCAGTTTTAGTTTTAATAGGTATTATACTATTTAGATTTGTATTTAATGGTAACATTAATCTAGTTGGTGGACTTACTGGTACTGTTCAAGGAAATACATTAATTTATAAGGGTGTTAAAAAAGGTGATAAAATTAACTTTGAAGTTACTGATAAATTAAAATTAGTTTTAACTATTGATGAATTAGAAGTTCAAGATGGAGTTGGAACTAAAGTTACTTGTTCTATAAGAGAAGCTGATGGTAAAGATAGTGTTACTTTAACTAATAGATGGTTAGAAGACGATAATGAAACAATTAAAATTGATTATAATAAGATTGGCGATTATGCTGTAATTAACAACAGTGTATTATCTTCTGAATTATCTGTTATTTCTTCAGATGGTACATTAACAAGATTAAATGATATGTCATCATTCGTTAACGAAGAAAAAGGATTAGTTATTAATTTCAGTGCTGTTACAAGTTCAGAAATTCAAATTGAAGCTACACGTGCTACTGGAATGGGTTCAATTGTTTATGGTGATTTAAAAACTGAAATTGACTATGATAAGATTAGTGAAAATGAAGATGAAATGTCTAAGTATTCTAGATATTCTTTAGGTGATGGTTTTATAATGTGTATTGATGATATTTCTAAATTACCTGAAACAGCAACTATTAGTGCTTTATTTACTTTTAAACTAGTTGATGGAAAGATTGATTTATCTAAACCTGAAGTTAGTGATAAAGTTGATTTCAAAACTTATTATGAAACTAATAAAGATACTGAATGTTAAGTAAATTAAAACTCTTGATAAAAAATCAAGAGTTTTTTTGTTTTATGATATAATAATATAAGGAGTGGATCGTAAAATGAAAAACGTAGATGATTATACTTATGTAAAAGATATTGATGAAAGATATCGTAATAGTGAAACTGAAGAAGGTTTAATTATTCAAAGATTAATTTCTATGTATCTTAAAGAAAAAGAAAAAAATTTAGAAATATCTAAAGAATTAAAAGAAAAAAATAAACAGTTAGATAATATAGTTGATAATTCTAGAAGAGATGAATTAACCGGATTATATAATCGTAAAGCAATATTACCTTATTTTAAAAAGTACCTTAATTCAGATAATCCACTAGAAAGGAATAGTTCTTTTAGTTTAGTAGTAATTGATTTAGATCATTTTAAATCAGTTAACGATACATATGGTCATAATGTAGGTGATGATGTATTAAAAATTGTTTCTGAAGGTTTAATAAGAACTTTTAAGAAGAGTGACTTAATTGTTAGAGATGGCGGAGATGAATTCTTGGTAGTTATTAAAAATTGTGAATTACCAGTTTTAACATTTAGATCAAATGCAATGTGTGATTATATTACTGAATCAATTCATAAAGAACTTGCTAACAAAGTAGATGAATTTGGAAGACCTATTGAAAGGCCACACGAATATACAGTTTCTTTAGGAATTAAAGAAATGGATATGTCTAATTTAAAAGATGTTAATAATAATGAAGAGTTTAAGTTATGGTTTAAAGAAGAAAAAGATTATGCTGATAAAGAAGCATATATTCAAAAGGAAGAACATCATTCTGTAAGAAGATAGTGATTTAAGGAGACTTCAATGAAATATAGGATTTATGAAATTGAAGGATCGTTTTATAATAGCGTGAGTGAAAAATTATTTGAATGTGTTGTAAATAAAGAAATTATTTATGAATCATCATTATTTGTAAAAAAAGGTGTTATTAAGAAAGCTTTCTTAGATGGTACAACTTTAAAAATATATATTAGTTCTGGATTGTTATATCCATGTTTAGCTATTTTTGCAATTATATTTTTAATAGTGTTTACTTTTTTTACTTTTTTATAGAGTTTAAGTTTAATAATTTGAAAGAGGAAAATGAATGGCTATAAAATTAACAGAAGAAGAAAGAAATAATAGGATAAAATTAGTTGGAGAATATTACATTAATACTCCAAATGCATCTGTTAGATCTACATCCCAATATTTTAAAGAAAATTATTTTGATATTTCTATTGCAACTGTTTCTAATTATATTGATTTATATAAGAAATTATATCCTAATAAAGCAAAAATAGTAGATGATGTAATTGAATCAAGAACTCCTAAAACTGTAGAAGATAAATATATTAGAGATAGAGTATTAAAAGAAGCTAAGATGATTTTACAAGGATTTACCATTGAGCAAATATCAGAGTTAAATGATATTGAATATTGGGTAGTTTATAGAGATCTAGGTGAAAGACTTAAAAAAGTAGATATTGAGTTATATGCTGCGGTATGTACTATTTTTAATCAAAACTCTTTAGATAATTTAAACTATAGGAAAAAGTAAGTAAAATTTAATAAGTTATCGGTTGGATAACTTTTTTTATTTGGATTATATGTTATTATATAATTGGTGAATAATATGAAAGATAATTATTTTAAGTATATTGATTATTATGGAAATTATTCTTTAAATCAAATTAAGATAAATGAAATAGATTATCTTATTTTTGCTACACTTTCATATTTACCTTATATTGACATAAAGGATGGAATGAGTCTAAAAACATTAGGTGATAAAATTCTTTCATTAGATAAGAGTAAGTTTTTAGGTACAATGACTCCTAAAGCAATAGATCTTTTAGAAAGTGTTTATAATAAAAAGAGATATAGAAATATAAGAGTTTATAAAATATATAAAGAGAATACTAGTAGTATTCAATTTGGTGTAATTAGTTTTAGATATAAAAATAATTTAATTGTATCTTTTGAGGGAACTAATAATGCTATGTCTGGGTGGATTGAAAACTTTAAATTAGTTAGTACTTTTCCTACAATTACACATGAAAAAGGATTAGATTATTTAAATAAGGTAGTTAGACCAACAGATAAAAACATATATTTAACTGGACACTCTAAGGGTGGAAATACTGCGATGGTTTGTGCTTATTTAGTTAAATCTAGTATATTTAATAGGATAAAGAAAATATATAATTTTGATGGACCTGGTTTTAGAAAAGAAGAGTTTAATACTCCTAGGTTTAAAGAGGTTAATATAAAAACTATAAACTATTTACCAGATGGATCTTTGGTTGGAATTTTACTATTTAATAGAAAATATAATTATTTATCTAGTGATGGAGTTGCATTCCAAAAACATTATCCTTATAACTGGAAGATGTATGGTGGTTTTTTTGAAAGATCTGAATTAGTAAAAACTTCTGCTAATTTTAAAGCAAAACTAGATAATTCTTTAATGACTTTAGATTATAAAGAATATAATATGTGTGTTAAACAATTAGATAAGTTTTTTAAAGATAATAAGATTATAAATACTTACGATTTTAAGAATATTAAATTTGATGAATTTGTTAAGATGTTTAATGATATAAAAGGTCTAGATAAAAATACAAAAGAGATTTTTATTTCATTAATAAAATCAGTTTTCTTTAATAAGATAAATAAATCTACAAATAATTAATAAAATATGGTATTATAACGCAATAAAAGAAAGAAGTGACTGATATGTATTTAATTGATAAATTAAATAATGATATTAAGAATATCCTTGATAATTTAGGATTTAAAGATGATGTTCAAGTAGTTAAGTCATCTGTACCAACTTTAGGTGATTATCAATATAATGGTGCAATGAAACTTGCTGGAATGAATCATATGAATCCAAGAGAAGTTGCAGAAAAAATAAAAAACGAATTAGAAAAGATTGATGATTATACAAATATTAATATTGCAGGACCTGGATTTATTAATATTAGTTTTAAAGATGAAGTATTAGTTGATTATATTAATCAAATATTTAAAGATTATGATAAGAATATTTATAAAGATGAAAATAATCAAACTATATTCTTAGATTATGGTGGAGCTAATGTTGCTAAAGAATTACATGTTGGTCATTTAAGAAGCGCTAATATTGGTGAAGCTTTGAAGAGACTTTTAAATTCTTGTAATATTAAAACAATTAGTGATGTTCATTTAGGAGACTGGGGAAGACCAATGGGTCTTGTTATGTTAGAAATTAAGAAAAGAATGCCTGAACTTCCTTATTTTGATGAAAGTTTTGAAGGAGAATATCCAACTGAATCTCCAGTTACTGCTGAAGATTTAGCCGAAATTTATCCAATTGCATCTAATAAATCTAAAGAAGATCCTGAATATTTAGAAGAAGCTAGAGAAATAACTCTTAAACTTCAAAATGGAGATAAAGGTTATACTGCTTTATGGAAACATGTAAGAAAGACTTCTGTTGATGATATTAAAAAAACTTATGATTTATTAAATACTTCATTTGATCTTTGGGAAGGTGAAGCAGATGCTGATAAAGAAATTCCTGAATTATTAGAATATCTTGAAAGTAATAATTATACTGAAATTTCAGAAGGTGCTGAGGTTATCTTTGTAAATGAACCTGGTGATAAGAAAGAATTACCTCCATTTATGTTAAAGAAGAGTAATGGTGGTGTCATTTATGATACTACTGAACTTGCAACTTTATATTCAAGAATTAAAAGATTTAAGTTTAACGATATTTGGTATTTAACTGATTCAAGACAAGAATTACACTTTGTTCAATGCTTTAGGGCTGCTAAGAAATGTAATTTAGTCCCTGAAGATGTTAAGTTAACACATTTATCTTTTGGTACTATGAATGGTAGTGATGGTAAACCATTTAAAACTCGTGATGGTGGAGTTATGAGTTTAAACTCTTTATATAATTTAGTTTATAATGAATGCTTTAATAAGTTAAGTGATTCAATTGATGAATCTAAGAGAGAAGAAACAGCTAAGATAATTGCTATTGCTGCTATTAAGTTTGCTGATTTACTTCCTAATAGAACTAGTGATTATATATTTGATCCAGTTAAATTTAGTGATTTAAATGGTAAGACTGGTCCATATATTCTTTATAATACAGTTCGTATTAAATCTATTTTTGAAAAAGTTGGAGATATAACATTTGATAAGTATCATACTATTTCTTCTCCAATCGAAAGAGAAATTATTCTTCATTTAATTGAACTTTCTAGTGTATTAAAGAAAGCAATTAGTGGTTCTATATTAAATGAAATATGTGAATTTATATTTAAATTAACTTCACTTTATAATAATTTCTATGCTGATCATTATATTGTTTCAGAAGAAAATAAAGAAACTCAAGAATCATGGTTAGTATTAAGTGATGTTGTTTATAAGACTAATTTATTTATATTAAATATTCTAGGAATTGAAGTTCCTGAAAGAATGTAAAAATACTAGATTACTAGTATTTTTTACTTTAAAAGGAGGGGTTATATGAAAAAAACAGAAATTTTATCTCCAGTAGGTTCAATGGCTTCTTTATATGCTGCTATTGAAGGTGGATGTGATGCTGTTTATTTAGCAGGTAAGTTATTTGGTGCTAGAGCTTTTGCAGATAATTTTTCTAATGAAGAATTAGTTTTTGCAATTAATTATGCTCATAAGTATGGAGTTAAAGTATATGTAACTACTAACACTTTAGTTTATGATGCTGAAATACCTGCATTTATGAATTATATTGAGTTTTTATATACAAATAATGTTGATGCTATTATTGTTCAAGATATTGGTATGTTTGATTTAGTTCATAAGACTTTTCCAGATTTAGAGATACATATTTCTACTCAAATGCATATTCATAATACTGAAGGTGCTCAAATGGTAGAAAGTTTAGGAGCAAGTAGAGTAGTTCTTGCTAGAGAAACACCAATTGAGCTTGTTAAAAAGATTAAAGATAATACAAAACTAGAACTTGAAATATTTGTTCATGGGGCTTTATGTATTAGTTATTCTGGTCAATGTTTGATGAGTTCGTTAATTGGTGGTAGAAGTGGAAATAGAGGTACTTGTGCTCAATGTTGTAGACAACCATACGAGTTATTTTGTAATGATATAAAGATTAGTAAAGATAATTATTTGTTAAGTACTAGAGATTTATGCACAATTGAAAACATTGGTGATTTAATTGATATTGGAGTAGATTCTTTAAAGATTGAAGGTCGTATGAAGAGACCTGAATATGTTTATTTAGTAACTAAGTTATATAGAAAAGCAGTTGATTCTTATATTGAGACTGGTAAAGTAAATGTAACTGAAGAAGAAATAAATGATTTAAAGAAAATTTTTAATAGAAATTATACAAAAGGTTTTTTATTTAATACTAGTAATGATAAGTTTATGAATACTTTTAGACCAAATCATATGGGTATTAAAGTAGGTAATGTTTTAAATGTTAATAAGAATAGAGTAAAAATAAGACTTTTAGATGATTTAAATTTAAATGATGGTATTAGATTTATTAAGAATGGTTTTGAAGATGTTGGAATGAATGTTCAACAAATGTTTCAAAACGGTAATAAAGTAACTAGTGCTAGAAAGAACGAAGTTATAACTCTTCTGGTTAATGATGATGTTCAAGTAAATTCAGAAGTATTAAAAACTACTGATTATAATCAATTAAAGAAATTAGATTCAATTATTCAAGAACAAAATAGAAAAGTGAATATAGACGTAGAAGTTGTTGCTAAATTGGGTGAAGCATTATCAATTAAGGTTAACGATGGTATAAATGAAGTAATTGAGACTTCTCCTTATATTGTAGATAAAGCAATGAATAAACCTACAACTGTAGAAGATATTAAAGAAAAGATAACAAGAACTGGTTCAACAATTTATAATGTTGAAAATTTAAATGTTATTAACAATGAAAATATATTTATTCCTTTAAAATCATTAAATGATTTAAGAAGGGTGGCTTTAGAAAAACTTGAAGAATTAAGAATTAGTAACCCAAAAATTATTGATAAACAAGAATATTATATCGATTTACCTGATTTTGAGCATACAGAATGGAAAATTTTAAATTTATCAACATATGAAAATTATAATATTAGTATGGGTAGTCACTATAATGAAGTTATTATTCCTTATAATAAATCATATGATGATTATTGGATTAGATATGCAATTCCTAGAGTACAAGAACACATTAGTGAAAGAAAAGGAAATGTTTATGTATCAGATTTAGGATCGATATATAAATTTAAGAATAAAGATATGGCTAGTTCTTACTTTATGAATGTAACCAATGCTTATAGTGTTGCTTTACTTCATAGTTTAGGAGTCAAAAGAGTAGCTTTATCAATTGAAATGAATGATTTTCAAATTAAGAAGTTAATTGAAAATTATAAAAGTTTATTTAATAAGCAACCAAATGTTGAAGTAGTAGTTGATACTTTACCAGAAGCGATGGTTATTAAGTACGATATTTTTAATGGAAAATATGATTCTAAAAATGATTATTATTTAAAGGATAAATTTGGAAACAAATTTAAAGTTATAAGAAGAGATAATTTAACAATTATATTTAATTATGAAAGAATTGTTAAAGAAAATCCTGAAAAATACTATGAAATTGGAGTAAATGCACTTAGATATGATAAGTAGTTTACTCTTTTTTTATGCTATAATATTAATATAATGGAAGAGGGAAATTTATGAAATCAAAAGTTTTTTATTGTAAAGAAATTACACCTGAGAATTTAATCAAAATTTATGAATCATTAGGTGTTGAACTTAATGGAGAAGTTGCTGTTAAAGTATCTACTGGAGAAAAAGGTTCAAAAGGATATTTAAAAGCTGATTTAATTAAACCACTTGTTGATAAGCTAAACGGTACTATTGTTGAATGTAATACAGCATATCCTGGTAAAAGAAACACTTACGAAGAACACATAGAAGTAGCTAAAGAACATGGTTTTATGGAAGTTGGTAAAGGTGTAGATATTCTTGATAGAGATGGAGAATTTAAAATTCCTGTTAATCATGGAAAACATCTTGAATATGATTTATTAGGTGTTGGATTTGATAAATATGATTCTTATTTAAACTTAGCTCATGGTAAAGGACATGCTATGGGTGGATTTGGTGCTAACCTTAAGAATCAATCAATTGGTTTTGCTTCTCGTAATGGAAAAGCTTATATTCATTCATGTGGTCATACTGAAGATCCAGATGCTTGTTGGAGTGATAAACATGAACAAATTGATTTTATAGAATCTATGGCAGAAGCTGCTAAAGCAGTAAGTGATTATGTTAAAAATCAAAATAAAAAAATTGTTTATATTACAGTTATGAATGCTTTATCTGTAGATTGTGATTGTGATAAAAATCAAGGAGATCCAGTTATGAGTGATTTAGGTATTGTTGGATCTTTGGATCCTGTTGCTAATGATCAAGCTTTTATAGATATGGTATTTAATTCTACTGAAAGTGGTAGTGAAGAATTAAGAGAAAGAGTAGATACTAGACTTGGAAGACATATTTTAGAATATACTGAAGGTTTAGGATTAGGTTCTACTGAATATGAACTAATTAATTTAGATTAGGAGATTATTATGGCATCATCAATGATTCATCTTACAATTGCTAATGAATTAAACAAAATGTTAAAAAGAGATAAGAAAAAATTACTTCTTGGATCAATTGCACCTGATTTATCTAAACTAGTTGGTGACGATAAAACTCGAAGTCATTTTATTCTAGAAGGTGAAGATGATATTCCAGACTTAAATAAATTTTTAAAAAAATATGGATATTTTTTAAATGATGACTTTGTATTAGGATATTATATTCATTTGTACTCAGATTACTTATGGTTTAAATACTTTATACCTGATCTTTTTGATGAAGGAAAAAATGTTATTACCAAATTAAATGGAGATATTATTAAATGTAATGGTAATATGATGGAAAAATATATTTATAATGACTATACAAATATTAATAATGATTTAATTAATGATTATGATTTGGATTTGAAATTGTTTTATGAACCAATACCTGAATTAAATAATATTATTGATGAAATTCCAATGGATAAAATTTCTTTAATTGTAGATAAAGCTGGTTTAATAATAGATAATTCTAAAAAAACTAAAGAACTAGTATTTGATATTGAACAAATAAAAAATTTTATAAATATGAATGTTGAAATAATTTATTCAAATTTAAAAGAATTAAAGATTGCGGAATAAAGATTATGTTACATAACATAATCTTTTTTATGTAAACTAAAGTTATATTTACTTTAATAAAGTGTGATATATTACTATAATATTATATGAGGTGTTATATATGGATAATGAACCTAAAATTCAAACAGCTGTTAAGGATTATAATGGTAAAAAAATTAATCTTATAAAATTAGATATTATACTTACAATTGTTTTATTTATTGTAATTGGATTAATGATATATTCTTTATATCCTAAGTTTAAAAATACACATTATATGGGAAATGTAGATGATGAATATGAAGAAGTAACAACTACTGAAGCTATAAGTAATGATAAAAAAATTGATGTAGTTGAATTGGAAAGTGAAAATTATATTGTTTATAAAGTTACAAATCAAACAGGCAATGTTAAAGATATTACTCTTCGATTAAATACTTATGTTGGTGATAATGTAGATAATACTTTATCTTATGAATGTTTTGGAGTTGATAATAATGCAGTATTTTATGCATTTTTTAAGAAAAGTGATTTAAAGATTTATGATAAATATGAATATGTTGTTAATTCTATGAATAGTTTATATTCTTCTGCTAAAGAGTTTATAAAATTAGATGTTAGTGTTGATGATATATTTGATTATAGATTTACAAATAGTTCTGGTAGAGCAGTTAATTCAGTTAGTTTTGTAATTATATATTATGATACTAAGAATAATATTGTAGATATTGAAGAAAAGACTAAGACATTATTTGATGAGAATGATTCTTATGAATTTAAAGTAAAAGATAATTATGATAGATTTGAAGTTTATGTAAATGAAGCTTATTATACAAAAAAAGAATCCTAGGATTCCTTTTTATTTGAAGTTAATATCGCCTTTATTTACTATATCTTTTGATTCAATTGCATATATTAAATCTATTAAGTTTATTTTTTTATCTGAGTTTAAATCATATTTTTCATTATATGTTGAATTATTAAGTATAGAAGTTCTTATTTCTTGAGTATACTCACTTATTGCAGTAACTTTTGTGAAAGTAAATAGAGAACCGATTAAGAATAATAGTATAAATATTTCATATTTTCCTTTAAATATATCATCACTTATTGGATTATTTACTTCTTCACTTTCTACTTTCTTAATTAATTCAATTCCTTCTTCATTTGATATTTCTTCGACTGTTTGTTCAGGTGTTTTCATGTCAGTGAAGTATTTTTTGTTTTTTTGTTTATTCTTTTTTATTTTTTTTCTTACGTTATTAATTATTATAATTATTAAAACTATTCCACATATAGTTAATACTAATTTTTTATTTTCTCTAATATATTTTATTATAGGATTTTGCATAATTATTTCTTCTTTAAATAGTTTATAATTATCATCATCTATAGTTACTGTTAGAATTGTTCCAGCAGTTTTTTCAATCTTATGATTTGAGTTAGCTATTTCAATGTTGTCTATTTTAATAGTTCCTTGATTTGTTTTTGCTGTAGGTTTTATGTTTAATTCCATATATTCAATAGAATTAAATGAATTTTCACTATCTAGAAGAATTGTTATTTTTTTATTTTGTCCAGATTCATTTTCTACTTGTTCTTTATGAAAGTATGAATTTGCAGTTATACTTAATACTTCAAATTCTTCTGGATTGTACTCAATTGTATGTTTTATAGCCATTAAATCTGGACTTTGTACTTTAAATCCGATTGTAATGGTATTATTACCGGCATCTCTAATTGTATTAGCATCTAGTGTTGTATTTTTAGAATAACCGAATCCAAATATACTTGTTATACTTAGAACTGTTGCTAAAAGTAGTTTTTTCATATAATCACCTAATTTTATTTTAGCAAATTATTAAAATATTACAATTAGATGTTATAATACTTTTGAGGTGTTGGTATGATTCCTGAATTTTTATTAAATAGATTAGTTAATGATTATGGAGAAGAATTAACTAAAAAGATTATTGAAAGATATAAATTAAAGAGAGTAGTTTCTTTAAGAGTTAATACAATTAAAACTAATATTGAATATGTAAAAAGTATTTTAGATAAGAATAATATTTCTTATAAAGAGGTATCTTTTATTCCTTTTGCTTTGATTGTTGATTGTGATGAAAAGAAAATTCAAGAATTAGATATATACCAAGATGGTTTTATTTACCTACAAAGTATAAGTTCAATGCTACCACCAGTGTTTTTGGATTTAGAAAAGAAAAGTACACTTTTAGATATGGCTGCTTCTCCAGGTGGTAAGACAAGTGAAATATGTGCACTTGCTGATAATGAAATATATGTAACCGCAACTGAAGTAAATGAAATAAGGAGAAATAGACTAGTTTATAATTTAGATAAGTTAGGTTGTAAGAATGTTACTACGTTAAGAGTAGATGCTAGAAATCTTGATGATTATTTTTCTTTTGATAATATACTTTTAGATGCTCCTTGTTCTGGAAGTGGTACTATTGAAGAAAATGATTTTAGTAAAATTAATGAAAAACTAGTTGATAATATAGTTAAAGTACAAGAAAGTTTACTTAGAAAAGCTTTAAGTATTTTAAAACCTGGAAAAACAATGGTTTATTCAACTTGTTCTATTTTAAAGAGTGAAAATGAAGATATAATTAATAAAATGATTAAAGAATTTAATATTGAAATTATACCTATTAAAGTTGATTTTGAAACTTTACCTTCAAATATTGAAGGAGTTCAAACGATAATGCCTAGTGAAGCAAATGAAGGATTCTTTATATGTAAGATTAAGAAGCTTTAATGCTTCTTTTTAATTTCTATATAATCTTTATAATTGTGTATTAATTCTTTTATAAATATAGATTTTTTATTATTAACTATGATGTATATGTAATTCTTTGTTCTTGTAAGTGCTACATAGAATATTCTTCTTTCTTCTTCATAGGGAATATATTCTTTATCTTTTTGTATAAGTTTGAATATTTTTTCTTCTTTAATACCTGATGGAAAATCATCTGAATTAACTAAGATTACGTTTTCTTCTTCAAGTCCTTTTGATTTATGAATAGTCATTTTATTTTGAAATTCAATATTTTCTATATCCTTATTATTTCTTCCAAGTATTAATACATTTTCTTTTCCTGTTATTTCAAGAACCTCTTTTAAATTATAATTAATCATTATTTTTATGGGTTTATCTACATTCTTGTTTGATACTATATTCTTTCTTAGTTGCTTTTTATTCTTCATTATAAAATTAGTAGATACGTGTATTAATTCATTACTATTTCGATATGTATATTTCAAATAATAGTACTTAGCATCTTCAAAGTATTTGTTAAAGTTTAGAAATATATTTAAGTTAGATCCTGAGAATCTATATATACTTTGAAAGTCATCTCCAACCACAAATAGATATGCATTAGTATATTTAATAATTTCTTTTATGAGATTTAACCTAATAAGTGATGAATCTTGAAATTCATCTATTATTATATGTTTATATGGCAATTTAAAGTTTTTAACTTCTTTGGTTCCTTTGATAATGATATCGTCTAGATCAATTGAATTAGTACTTTTAAGTTCAATATTATATAAGTGATAAATATCTAAGATAAATTTTAAGAGTATTTTAGTATTGAAGATAGATTTTTTATAGAATTTATATATATCTTTTTCTTCTAAATTATTACTTTTAGCTAATTTTATGAAAGTATATATTTTCATTTTAAAATTTTCATATATTTTTGATTTGAATATTTTATTAATATCATTATCTGTGAAGAAAAGGTTCTTAAATAATCTATTTTTCTTTTTATTAAAACTAATATAAGATTTAAAATACTCATCAATTATAAAGGGAAGAGTAGTGTCATTTGTGATTGAAAAGCTATTCTTTAAGAATTTTAAGCCTAGTTTATGAAATGTTAGTACTTCAATTTTATAGCCTAAATTTAATAATTTATTTTTTAGATTATTTACTGTTTCATTAGTAAATGATATACATAATATTTCATTTTCTTTTATATTTAATTCTTCAATTAAATATTTTACTTTTCCCTGAATTGTTAATGTTTTACCAGAACCAGCTCCTGCGATAACAAGAACTGATTTATTAGTAGATTTAATTGCTTCAACTTGTGTATTATCTAATTCAATATTATTTATCCTCATACTATTATATTTACCGAAAAAAATAAGGATTACTTAATGTAATCCTTAAATTTTTTTAAAAAAGTTTTCTTTTATTGAATAAAGATATATATTTGTTGTTTTATTATATGTTTTTTCAATGTATTTTTTATAACCTTTTAATTGCTCATTGTACTCTTCGGAGTAAACATTATCAGTTTTATAGTCTATAATATCAAAATGATCATCATATTCTATTAGTAAATCTATAATACCATTTTTTTGAATTCCATTATCTATATATGAAAATTCATGTTCTTTATAAGTAATTGCTGATGATATATTTTCTACTTCACGATTGTTTATAAATTTTTTTATTATTTCTTTATATTCATCACTTATATGTAATGTATCTAAGTTATTATTTTTAAAGTCATATACCTCAAAGCAATAATGTAGGTAATTACCATAATCTAACATTTCTTTTAATTCTTTAGTCATTAGATGTTTTTGATCTTTACTGAATTTACTATTTTGTAATACTTTATTATCGATTGATATATTATTAATAGTAATTTTATTACCAGTATTTTTAATTATTTTATTATAATCAGTATTATCCTTTAGATTATAATCTTTAGTTAATCCGATGGTATCTATATCAATGTCTTCTGTATATTTAAGAAGTTTATTTTTTTCTAATTCAAAGATATCGCTAAATGACTTACATTTTAGTATGTCTTCACTTGATACTACGGTTTTAGGTTTCATTTTATCTCTCCATGAATTGATTACTATATATTGTTCCCTTGCTCTTGTAATAGCTACGTATAATAGTCTTATTTTTTCTGATACGTTTTCTTCTAGTTCAGTTTTTTCATATAAAGATTTAATAAAAGTTTTATCTAAATAATAATCATTTTTAAATGGAGTTATTATTCCATAATCTATACTTAAAGGTATTTTGTTTTGCTTTTTACCTTTAAATGGACTATTTAAATATGGTAAATAGACAAATGGAAACTCTAATCCTTTTGATTTATGCATTGTCATTATTCTGACAGCGTTTTTGCTTGGAGTTTTAATAGACATTTTAAAATCATCATCTGATTTAAGAATTCTATCAAAATAGTCATTTAGTGAATATATATCTAAACCAAATTTGTTTAAATCTTCAGCATTATTAACAATATATTCTAGTTTAGTTGATCTGTTTTTAACATTACCAACAGTTATTGTTTTAGAAAATATATTGAATTTATTTATTAGTTCAATAATAATTTCTTTATTGGATAATCCTTCGATTTTTTCTGATATTTCTAGTAAGTCTTTATAAAGTGAAGTATCTTTATATTTCTTTTCATTAATTATTTTAAATATTTCTTCGTCATTAGTCTTATAGATATATGATCTTAATATAGACATAAATGAATGATTAAATATTGGACCATAGTTATTTTCTTTAATACAAATCAGAAGTGATATTAAATTTTTAAGAATATATACTTCATCATCTTCTTTTATTGATAGATCTTTTTCAATTGTTACAGGGATTTTATTAAATTCTAGTATTTTTTTTATAAGTTCAAAATTTGTTGATTTGTCTACTAGGATACAAAAATCTTTATAAGTAAGTGGATTTTTATTACCATCTCCATCTACTACTAGTATGTTTTGAGACATTTTTTCTTTAATATCCTTAGCAATGATAAAGGCTTCTACTTCATTATTTTTAAAATTAAATTTTTCTGGAAGAGAATAGTTGAGTATTCTCATGTTGTAATCAAAATCTTTTTGTTTATATTCATTATACGGTTCAAATTTAGCTTCCATTTGATGTTCTTCTTTAAATTTAGCACCACCAATATCATCATGCATAATGTCTGAGAAGAAACTATTAATGTTTGAAATTACTTCATCTCTAGATCTAAAGTTTTTAGTCATATCTATTTTTATTCCTAAGGCATCTTTAGATACTGATTCACTATATTTTTCATATTTGTCATATTTTTCTTTAAATATGTATGGATTTGCATGTCTAAATCTATAGATTGATTGTTTTATGTCTCCAACCATATAAACATTATTGTTAGAAATATGTTTAATAAACTCTTCTTGTATATCATTTGTATCTTGATATTCATCAATCATTATTTCTTTAGTTTTATTTTTAATTTCTTCACAAACACTTTCATTGTTTTTTACTAGTTCAATAGCTTTAAGAGCTATATCTTGAAATTCATATGCATTATTTTGATTTTTAAATATAGTTATTTCTTTATCTAGTTGTTTAATTATGTTAATTAAGAATGAAACATTATTTTTTGTATATAGATATTCTGACATTAAATCAGAATCTGTTTTGCTATAAATTTCTTTGATTTTATCTTCCAAAGTTTTAATTTCTTCTTTTAAATCATCTATATCATCATCGTCGAATATTTTTGTTTTACCACTATTTTGTGGTTTTCTTTCTTTAACTATTTCAATTATTTCTTCTGGATAAATAGCTGATTGAAGTCTTTCGATTCGTAATTGCATTTTTTCATGTGCTTTATCAGTTATAATATGAGAATTAAATTCTTCGTATAAAGGAATAATTTTTTCTTTTGCATCAAAAGCTATATTTCTATATTCTTCAATAAATTTATCTATCATATCTTTTGAGTAAAAATCAGATATATAGTTATCTAAGAATTCTTTTTTATCTTTTAAATTACATATACTTCGATATAGTTTAATTATTTCGTTAATTGTATTTGTATCGTCTTTATAACAAAAATCATTTGTGAAGTTTATGAATTCATCAGTAGGATTTTCGTAAAATTTTAAGAAAATTTTATTTAAAATTTTTGTTAATTCAGTATTAACTATGTTTTCATCAATTATTGTAAAATGTTTATCGATGTTTAATAGATAGTTATATTTTTTAACTATACTTTGAGCAAATGAGTCAAAAGTTGTTATATAAGATGATTCAACTAAATCTAGTTCATCTTTATTTTCTTCAGTTACAGTTTCTTTAATAACTTTTCTAATTCTATCTTTCATTTCTTGAGCGGCAGCATTTGTAAATGTAAGTATTATAAGTTCATCTACTTTTGTGCCACTTGTTACAATTTTTTTAACTCTTGATTTTAATACGAAGGTTTTGCCAGATCCGGCACCGGCAGATACAATTATGTTTTTGCCTGATGCATTAATAGCATTTTCTTGTTCTTTAGTAGCTTTAGCCATTTATTTCACCTTCTTCTTTTTCTTCATAGTTGTTTATATAGTTAATATCTGATGGTTTTCTAAAGCAGATATCTTTATAGTTACAATAGTCGCAACCATTGATTTTATCGTCTTTGATTGGACTTATATCAAATTGTGCATCACTAGTGTTATTAATACACTCTTCAATTAGATTCTTTATTAAGTCATATATCTCTGATTGCTCTTCAGAAGACATCATTCGATTTTTATTACTCCATTCACCATCTTTATTGATTGAAAGTCCAGTTATTATTTCTGATTTATTAAAAGAATCATCAAATTTAGATATTGTTTTTGGATCATCGTTTGTAATTCCGTCTAGTTTTATTCTATTTTTTAATGTATCTGTTTTTTTTGTAGGTATTCCTGTTAAAATATGTTGAAGATACATTCCTGCGATATTGTAGTTTTGATTTTCATTTTTTAATAGATAAAGATATATTGGTAATTGAATTGTAACTCCATATTTAAGGTGATCTCTATCTATTTTAGCTGAAGTACCTGTTTTATAGTCGATGATTACTACATCGTTGTTTATAAACATACATTTATCAACAAAACCTTTTATGATAGACTTAATATTAGTATTTAAGTGTAATTCATCCGTTGTTTTTTCAATATATTTTTCATGTTCTTCTTCTTTTGGATTATGTGTTGAATGTGTATATTGTTTTCTAATGGCTTCTACTATTTGATGTAATTCATCATTTACTTTATTTGTATAGAATTCTTCTTTTTTACCATATGGTAGTTTATCTTTTAAACTTTCAATTTCGTTATAGTATATTGTATCAATATTTTTAGTGTCATCAGTAATACATTCTTCTAAAACTTTATGGAATGCTGTTCCTATTAATGTACTAAATGTTGTTTCAAATTCATTTAATCTATAAAAGTAATCTAAGTAGAATCTAAATGGACATTTATAATATGTTGAGATACTACTATAAGAATATCCTTTAGTAGATAATTTTTCTTTTATATTTTCAGGATTTACTTCAGTAAAACTATTATCATATTCTTGATATGGAATTGTATAAGTTTTATGTAGGTCATTAATATCTTCTTTATAATCATTAAATTTTATTAAATCATCTAATCTTTCTGAATAAAGTATCTTGTTAAAGTTGTCAGAATAGTTAGAGTAGGTAATAGTATTTTCTTCTAGTTTTATGTAATCATTATCTATTAGTGTTGATGTCAAATATTTACTTTTTAGACTTGTTTCTTTTAAAGTTATCGTAAGATTCTTAATATTTTTTATTGCTGTAGAGTATCTAATTCTTGATGCTTTATTTTGAGTTAATGTATCTTCCATTAAACTAGTTTTAACTGCGTCATCAAGATAGTCTTCATCTTTATATGATTTTGGAATGCTTTTTTGATTAAAATCAAGTAAAAAAACGTATTCTTCATCATCAAATATATTATCTGTGATATCTACGATTTTTATTTCTTTTTCATAGTGCTTTGATTTAATATTCTTCATTTTCATTTCTGCTTTGATTGCATCAATGACTTCAATTTTATTATCAGTCCAATAATAAGTATTAATTAGATCAAATAATGCCTTATAACATTCTTCATTATATTGATTATTTTCAATGTTAAATCTTTCATATATATCATTAAATAATTCTTCTATATTATTTGATAAGTTATTTATAAAATATTTACCAATTGTGGTATCACTTAATTTAGTTTGATCTTTTAGATGAATAGGCAAACCATAAAGACTAAATATTTTGTTAATACTAAAGTAATATTCATCTGAATAATTTGATATATATATTTTGTTAATATCAATGCCAGTGCTTATTAGTTTTGTAATTTCCTCAGCTACATAGATTACTTCTTCTTCAAGAGTACCAAGTTTGTGTGCGATATGTTTATAATCGTGAGATGGTGTTTCTATATATTCGATATCTATATATTCAGAAGATTTTTTTAATAAGAGTTCTTCTAATTTATTTATTGTAGTAAAACCAAATACATACATTTTCTTTTTAGATTTTAATAGGTCAATAAACATAGGGTCTCTTATTAGTAATCCTTTGCTATCTAATTCTTCTTTAATATCTTTTATATATTTGATTTTTTCTTCAGTCTCTTTTTCACCATTAAGATAATAAGTGTTATTTATAAAATCTTTTGCAGTTTCAAATGTTACTGGTCTAGATTTCATTACTTCAACGATTGCTTGATTTGTATATTTATAAAATAAACCATTTAATAAATCGTTAAAAGTCATTATTTTTATATTTATAAGTAGTTTATTATCATTAATATAAGATAATATTTTTTTTCTTAAATTATTTGGAATTAATAAAATTGAATCTTCTTTAATGTTAGTTAAAAAGTCCATGATCTCACCCTGTTAACATTATATCATTTATGGTTTGTTTTATTTATATTTAAACATAAAAAAAAGTACACTTATGTGTACTAATCTTTACTAATTGTTCCAACTAACATAATTGCAACACCAAGAGCTTCAATTGCAATTGAAATGATAACTAACATGTTAACATCTTGGTATGATAATTCGATTGCACTAGTTAAATATGTTGTTAATACTAAAATGAATAATCCAATTACTACAATTACTATACCAATATCTATTATTTTATCTTTATTTTTTAATTTAGTTTCATTTGATTCTTTAACTAAACTTTTTACTTCTTCTTTGATTACAGCTAACTTTTCTTTATTTTCTTCTTTGATTGCTTCTGCGATATCGTTTCTTTCTTCTTCAGTATCAATTGCAGTTATTTTAACTTCTTTTGGATCATAGTTTTTAATATCTACTTTATTTTCTTCGATAGTCTTTACTTCAGGTTTAACTGTAGTTTTTTTAGTATTATTTCTTTTTCTTGTAGTTGTTTTTTTAGTTATATTCTTTTTAGAAGTTTGTTTGCTAGTAGATTTGTTAGTTGTAGTTGTTTTCTTTTTAGTAGCTTTCTTTTCTTCATTATTAGTATTTGCCATATCTTACACCTCATTTTAATTATAACTATGGCGTATAAAAAAAACAAGTAATTTACATTTTAGAGTGTAATCTATATAATATGTGTGAGGTTTTAAATATGAAAAAGAAGAAACTAGATATTATTTATGAAGATAAAGAACTTTTAGTAGTTAATAAAAAAGCACATGAATTAACCGTTCAAACTAATAAAGGCGGAGAAGAAACCTTATATAGTGAAGTATATGATTATCTACATAAGAAGAATCAAAAAGTGTTTGTAGTTCATAGACTTGATAAAGATACTTCTGGGATAGTTGTATTTGCTAAGAATGAAAAGATAAAAAAAGCACTACAAGATATGTGGAATGATTATGCTGAAGTAAGAGAATATTATGCGATTGTAGAAGGTTCAGTTAAGAGTGATAGTGATACAATCAAGAATTATTTAACTGAGAATAAACAATTACATACTTATAGTACTACTAATGAAAATGGTAAGCTTGCAATTACACATTATGAAGTAATTAAAAGAAGTAAGAATTATTCTATTTTAAAAGTAACTATTGATACAGGAAGAAAGAATCAAATAAGAGTAACCTTAAGTGATTTAGGTCATCCTATAATTGGTGATAAGAATTATGGCTCTACTAAGAATCCACTAAGAAGAATGTGCTTACATCATAGATATATGAAACTTAAACATCCTTTTAAGAATCATATATTTGAATTTAGTGCACCAATTCCAAAAGAATTTGATATTTTTCCACAATAAAAGGCATCTTGAATGCCTTTTTTTATACTAATATTTTATCTAAGTTGAATTCACAATGATATGTTTGAATATTCTTTTCTTTAAAAAGTATTCCTGTACCACCTTTAATAATCCAATCATCTATGTTGTCTTTTAAATCATCAACTAAGACTGTATTTTTATCAATATTTTTAACATAGTTTGTCTTTTTTTCATATTGGGGTACTGCAATTACAGGAATATTTATTCCATATTTTTTTAAAAAGTCTTTTTTAACTCTTGCCTCATAGTCATTATTTACTTTAGTTAGTATTGTAATTTCAACTTTATCTTGTAAATCTTTTAAAATGTCTAGAGAATTATTTATTTGTCTTTTCTTAGAAAAAACATCAGGTATATTTAAATACCTGAATAGGTTATTTTCATTTTCTAGTTTATATCTTGAGTATATTAGTTTATATACTGGGATAGTATCTAATATTACTCCATCAAAATCTATATAATATTTTCTCATTATAATAAATTTTCCATTTCATCTTCAGCATATTCTAGAATATCTCCAGGTTGACATTTTAATACTTTGCAGATGTTTTCTAATGTTGAGAATCTTATTGCTTTTGCTTTTCCTGTTTTTAAATTACTCATATTAGCTGGAGTTATACCTACATTTTGTGCAAGTTCATTTAAACTTATTTTTCTATCAGCCATAACTCTATCTAATCTTATAATAATTTTCATATTACACCTCCGATTATTGTTATTTAATAAAATTATACCATTATTTTATTGTTTATCAACAATTATTTATAGTTTTGATAGTAATTTCTTTCTTGAAGTATGTCAAGTAAGTTATTTAAAACATCAGAGTTTTCATCATTAATATACATTTCAATTGTATATATTAATTCTGATAAAGTTTTACATTTTGTAAAATCTATATTGTTTTCTTCTAAAATTTCAACTTGTTCTTGTGATAAATATAATCCATTCTTTTGTTTTTTCATCATTGTATATTCTGGATTAATATCTACTTTTATTTCTTCATTCATTTTATTCTCCAAATAGGCTAGTTATATCAAAACCACTTAAGAAGTAATATCCTCCATAACAAATAACTACAGTTATAAGAATAAAGAATAATACTGGTAAAAAATCTTTATATGTAACTTTTTCTTTTTTAGAAGATACCTTTTTAGTCTTTTCTTCTTCAAGATTAATTTTCTTTAATAATCTAGTGTCTTGTAAGTCTTCGTCAACATCGTAATATTTATCTCCGTGAATACCCATTAAAACAAGTTCAACTGTTTCATTGAAGTCATCACTTAGATTATTGTTTTCGTCAAATATATTTATAGATGAATTCATATATTCACTTCCTTACCATTAAATCTTATCACAAATATATTTTGTCCTCAATAAAAGTCAGTATTTTCTTGATTAAAACAAATGTATTATGTTATACTTTTTATAGTAGGAAAGTGGTTATTATGGAGAGTAAAAGTCTAAATATTATTTTAGATGAAATAAATAAGAGAAAGGAATTTTACATTGAACAAGAAGGCAATTTAAAATCTAAATCTCTTGATTTAATTCAAAAAGAATTTAAAGAAAATATAAATGAACTATCTGTTGAATTACTTTCTAAGAAAGACGCCACTACTATTAATAAACTAATTAAAATAATTGAATTTGAAAAAAGTGATTTCGATTTTTCTACTGAAAAAGGATATGAAGATTTATTAGAAAAGTTAAAAGAATTTATTGAATTAAATGAAAGAAGAATTGAATCTTCTAGAACAAGTATTAATGAGTGTGAATATTATGAATCTTTCTTTAAAGGTATGAATAAGAAACATGATTTATTTACTGATGTAAAAGGATTAAGATTATTTATTGATTCATTAGGTTTAAATAATAGTGAAAAGATAAGTGTTGAAAAGTATTTAGCTGAATATAATATTAAAGCTAAAGTTCTTGACCCTGAAATAAGCGAAACTGTTTCTTATATTTATAATGAGATTAATAACTATCAAGATGTTAAGGATGCCATTAGAGATTATATTTATAAAAATAAATTAAAAGTTGATTTAAATTTTATAAAGAGTTATGCAAATGAGATAAGTAAAGAAATTGGAAAAAGCCCTGAACTAGTTGAAAATGTCTTTATTGGTATGATTCTTGGTAAAGAATATAAAAAATATATAGATGATGGTGAAGTTGATCATTTAACGAGAATGCATAGAGTATTAAATGAATTTACTTTTGATGATATGAGAATGGTTATTTCTGAAGCTAATAGAATATTTAATTTGGAAATGATAGGACTTCAAAATAATAAAAGTTATGAATTTGGAGAAATAGTAGTAACAGATGCGTCTAGTTTAGAAGAATTTGAAGAAAAGAAGAATGAAAAGAAAGCAATGATTGCTTATCTTTTAAAGAATAAAGTTGAAGATTATGAAAAGAATAATAATTTTGAACTTAAAGATAAATATAAAGAATTAATTATTGGCTTAATAGATGAATACTATAAAACCAATGCTTTAACTTTTAGTGAAGAAAAAACTAGATAATTTAAAGAAATAAAAAGGGTGATAACATGGATGAGGGAAAGGAACTTTTATTTAAGCTAATTGACTTCAAAAGAAAAAGTGTTTCTTTTAAAGATCAAGAAAGTATTATGCTTGATGGTATCAATATGGTTGATATCGCTGATATGCTTGAAAAAGATATGGATAATTTATGTGATGTTCCTGATTCTATGATTGATAAAGTTATTGAAGAAGGAAATATTGACGATAATAATTTTAAAAAGAATATTATTCAATTAAGAGATCTTTTATATGGTAAAAGAAACTATAATTTATTTGTTAAATTAAATAAAGAATATAGAGATGCTTTTGATATATTTAAAAGTACTCTTTTAGAAATTATAAATAAAAAACTTCCAGGTGCTAAGAGTGTTGTTGAAATAGATAAGAATTTAAATTTACTTCAACAAGGTTTAGAGAATCATAAGTTAATTAAGAATTTTGATTTTATAGAATCAGTTTGTCATGAATATGATGAAAATAAATATGATACTAATATGTTAAAAATATATAGATATATTAATGATCATAATTTAAAAATACTTAATCCGCCTGATATAGAGTTTGAAGACTTTGATGTTGAGATTGTGGATGAAACAGAGTTTAGTGATAAAATTTATGAAATTCTTAATAAGTTTGAAATGGATTATAGAACATTACCTAATTTCTTACTTAAAGATTTAAAAGAAATGGATAATAATTTAATCTATAGTACATTTGAAGTAATAAAACAAAATAAAGCTGAAGATGGTGGAGTATTACATTTAATACCTAAAGAGAATCAAGTTTTAAGAGTTGTATTACTTCTTTATTCTTCACCTCAAGCAGTAAAAGCAGTTGTTGAATCACTTACTACTGAGGAAGATGGATTAGATATAGATTCATTAAGAATATTACTTAACTATAATATGGGTGTATTTATTGATAGAATTAATGATTACTTTAAACCAAGAAATAAAGATTATCTAAATATTATGGATGGATTAAAAGAAATTAAAGTTAACTATAAAGTTTTAATTAAGAGAAATCCTTTATTTTTATCGCAAAATTATGACATGTTTAAATATATAGTTGAGTATTGTCATGAATTTGGATGTGATCCTAAAGAGTTAGTTAATAGATGTCATAAAACATTGACTATTAATCCTACGGTAATAGTTAATAATATAAGTATTCTTTTAAGTCATAAAGTTAATATGTTTACTTATTTTAAAGACGGTAAAGATGATTTTAATTTATTAAAAGTTGAAAAGTTAGATAGTATAATTAATCAATTAATTGATAAGAAAGTTATTAAGAAGTATTCATTTACTAATTTTGATAAGATTAATTCTATTATATTAAATAGTGTATTTAAGAAAGCTAGGAAGAAGGGTTAATCATGATTGAATATTTAAAAGAATATGGAATTTCTAATTTTGATTATTTATATTTACAAAAGAATTTAAATCCTGAAGATATTCAAAGATTAATGCTAGCTGAAAGTAATGTTAGAGAAAACCTTCTTTATTTTAATAAATTAGGATTAAAAGAAAATTTACATAAACTAATTCTTTATAGATTAGATTTAGTAATTATGCCTCTTGATCAATTAAAGTATTTGCTTTCAAAAATAGATAAGGAATTATTTGTTCAACTTGTTAATACTAATATAAAGAATTTAATATTATTATTTTAAGGATGTGTATACATCCTTTTTTTCTTGTTTAATTATTATTTAGATGTTATTATTATATTGTTCTTGGTCTGTTGGTGAAGTGGTTTAACACATAACCCTCTCAAGGTTACATTCATGGGTTCGAATCCCATACAGATCACCATTTTTGTATATAAGTAGGAGCAATTTATTGTTCCTTTTTTATTTAAATTTATTTATAATAAATATGAGGTGAATATAATGAATCCACTAAATATATTTATAAATGGACATAATGTCTTATATATAATTATTATTACTTTTGCTTTAAGTTTAATTTTAACTCCGCTTTCTATAAAGTTTGCTAAACATGTTGGAGCAGTTGATATTCCTGATGGTAAAAGAAAGGTACATAATAAACCTATTCCTTCAATGGGAGGACTTGCAATTTTTATTTCATTTTTAATAGGTTATATGTTATTTGCTCCTAAAAGTGATCAAATGCTAGCAGTATTAATCGGAGGATTTATAGTTGTATTAACTGGTGTTTGTGATGATATAAAACCATTAAGTCCTAAATGGAAGTTATTTGGTCAAACTATTGCTTCTTTAATTGTTACTATATATGGCGGTTTAGTATTTAAAGATATGCAAATATTTGGACATTTTTTTGAGTTTGGTATATTTGCTTATCCATTAACTATTATTTTTATAATTGCTATTACTAATGCAATTAATTTAACAGATGGATTAGATGGACTTGCTGCTGGTTCTTCTTCAATTTATTTTATTACAATTGCTATCTTAGGTTTCATTATGCAAAATTTAGGTGGATTGGATGTAATACTTTGTTTAATATTATTTGGAGCTTGCTTAGGATTCTTAATATTTAATTTTTCACCTGCGATGGTATTTATGGGTGATACTGGTAGTTTATTTTTAGGTTATATTATTAGTGTTATAGCTCTTATGGGATTTAAAACCGCAACACTTACTTCTTTAATTATTCCTATGCTATTATTATTTGTACCAATCCTTGATACTTTACTTGCTATGGGAAGAAGATTATTAAAGGGTAAAAGTATTGGTGATGCTGATAAAGAACATTTACATCATCAATTACTTAAGAATACACACTCTACAAGAATAACTGTACTTATAATGTATGCAATTAATATTTTATTTGCATCTGTTTCAATTTTTTATACTTTGGGTGATAAAAAGTTAAGTATTTTAATTTATGGTGTTTTATTAGTATTCTTTGTTTTCTTAATTTTTAAAACAGATATACTATTTGAGCATGATCGAGGTAAGAAAGATGAAAATTAATTTATTTGATTTTGATGGTACGATTTATGATGGAGATTCAACTGTAGATTTTATTAAATATATTATTAAAAGAAATCCTTTAGCTATTATCTGGTTACCTTTTATGGGATTTTATGGTTTATTATATATTTTAAGATTTATAAATAAAACTATTATGAAGCAAGGGTTTTATAAAATATTTATGTTTGTAAAAATTGATAAAAAGTTTCTTGATGATTTTTGGAATATTCACGAAAAGAAAATTAAGAAATTCTATATAGATAGAAATCATAAAAATGATATTATTATTTCTGCCTCTCCTGAATTCTTATTAAGACCTATTTGTAATAAATTAGGTGTTATGGATTTAATTGGTTCGGTAGTAAATCAAAATATCGGAACTTATACAGGTATTAATTGTCATGATGTTGAAAAAGTTAGAAGATTAAATGAAAAATATTCAGATTATAAAGTAATTGAAAGTTATTCTGATAGTATTAAATCAGATAAGCCAATTTTAAAACTTGCAGAAAAAGCATATCTTGTTAAAAAAGATGATATTACTTTAATTAATTTTGATAAATAAAACTAGATTTTCTAGTTTTATTTTTGTTTTTATGATTAAATAATCTAGTAAATTTTTAGATTTATTCTTAAAATTAAATAGAAACAGGTGAATCATATGTGGAAAATAGGTAATGTAGAAATAAAGAATAGAGTAGTATTGGCTCCAATGGCTGGTATTTCTAATACATCTTATAGAAAGATTATTAAAGAAATGGGAGCAGGTTTAATTTATGCCGAAATGGTTTCAGATAAAGCCATTACTTTTGGTAATGAAAAAACTTTAGAGTTACTTAAGATGGATGAAATGGAAAGACCGATTGTTCAACAAATATTTGGTGCTGATAAAGATTCATTTGTAAGTGCTGCTAAAAGAATTGAAGAAGTAATGCATCCTGATATTATTGACATTAATATGGGATGTCCTGTTCCTAAAGTTGCGGTTAGAGCACAAGCTGGATCAGCATTACTTAAAAATCCTGATAAAATAAAAGAAATAGTAGAAGCAGTTGTAAGTGCTGTTAGTGTTCCTGTTACTGTTAAAATAAGAAGTGGTTGGGATGAAAACCATATCAATGCAGTTGAAGTAGCTAAGAAAATTGAAGAAGCAGGTGCTTCTGCGATAGCAATTCATGCAAGAACTCGTTCACAAGGATATTCTGGTAAAGCTGATTGGAGTATAATCAAAAAAGTAAAAGAAGCTGTTAATATTCCTGTTATTGGTAATGGTGATGTGACCAGTTGTTATTTAGCTAAACAAATGTTAGATGAAACCGGTTGTGATGCTGTAATGATTGGTAGAGGAGTTTTAGGAAATCCTTGGTTAATAAAAGAATGTGTTGAATATCTAGAAACAGGAAAAGAACCAGATCCAAATGTACCTTCTTATGATGAGAGAATTGAAATGTTAAAAAGACATTTTGAATTACTTGTTCAAGATAAAGGTGAAGTTGGAGCACTTTTAGAAATTAGAACTCATGCACTTCAATATATTAAAGGTTTACCTGGAAGTGCACCAGTTAAGAATCAAATATGCCAAACTAAATCTAAAGATGAAATGTTTAATATTTTAGAAAATTATATTGAGGAACTTAAAAAGCAATCTTAATGATTGCTTTATTTATTTGTTAAATGTTTTATATATTTATATTCATGAGCATTTAAATGAAGACCTAATTTTTTAGTTTCTTCAATATAACTTTTTTCACTATTATTAATTAAATGCTTTAACATATATAAACTTTTTTCTGGATCATTTTTATATTCCCATAATAATTCCAAATCAATAATGTATGGAATTAGATAATCATGGAATAAATATGCATCATAAGCCATAGCCATTTCAACTTCTTCTTCATATAATAACTTTGAAAAATATTCATACATTTCTTTTTCCGTTTTAAAGTTCATATTTCTTGTATTGTGTAATACTTCTAGATTATTAGCGTATATGTCCATTCTTATTAAAAATCCTATACTATCTTGTCTAGCTCTTTCTTTATTGTTACCTATATTTGCAATATATTCATTTGCTAGTAATTGGAAGAATATAGATACTAATTCTGTATATTGATCATTTGCATAACATATATATTTCCCAAGATAGTTTTGATGAATAGCATGTGCATATTCGTGAGCTAAGCTACCAAAACATGAATAGTTAATTGAATTATCTATAGAAATATATTGTTTATCGTCTACTGCAGTTCCTCCACAATAAGAGGCGTCTAATTCTTTAAATCTTACATTGTAAATTCTATCACTATATAATTTATTAAAAATATCTTTAAACTCTTTATCTGGGATTGTCATATAAAAGTCATGTACCATATGTAATAATCTTTTATGAGTATATGCAGTATCAGTACATTTATCACATATGAAGTTTTCTAAATCTAAGTTTATTACTGCACGTTGATATGTATCATTAAATTCTCTTATGACAGGAATACTTTCTTTTTCTTGTTTAAAGTAATCTTTATTATTCTTTCTTTTTTCTGATAAAGATTCATTTTCTAATTCATCATAAAGAGTATCTATTGATTTGTTTTCTAGAAATAGTTTTAGATTCTTAATATCCTCTAGAATTAATTCATGTTGCTCTTCATCTAGTACTTCTGCTTGTTCTAGTTTTTCTTTATATTTTAGTATTTCTTTTAGATGTTTTTTTAAATAATTTCTATTAAAAGAATTATATTTTCTCATGATACCTCCTTATTTTTTAACATTTTAATTGCTTCATTTGTATTTTCACCTAAATGAATATTATTTTCATTTAGTAAAGTCAAATAATCTTTATTATTCATTATTAATTTTTTAAGTAAGTATAAAGATTTTTCGGGGTCTTCTTTATATTTTGTTAATAATTCAAAAGATGTTAACATTGGAATTAAATATGAGTAGACTTGAATTGAACTATGGTCAAAGTATAAGTCTAAAGTTGCATCATTGTATTTTTGCTTGAAGTATTCAATTCCTTTTTCTTTAATTTCTTTAGTGTATTTTACTTGGTTCAGGAATGCTGCTGTTTGCATTTGTATAATGTTTTTTTCAATATCACAACCAAGTAATTTTTTAAAATAAAATAGTGATAATATATTAAAAAATACAGGCGTTAATTCGACTGGTTCATAATCTTGTGAATAATATAATAAGTTTTTGTTAATTGTTGTTTGAATTAAATGACCGTATTCATGAATTAAATCAAATAACATATTGTTATAGCTTTCGTTTTCTCTTCCAAGTGTTATTAATGCATAATCTATCGTAGGCATTAATAATGAATAAGATGAACCTTCTTCAATAGATATATTTTTATTCCTTTCTTTATAAACTTTATTAAAAGCATTTCTTATTTCTTTATCTGGAATAGAATTGTAATAATCATATGTTAAATTTAGCATTTTTTCGTAAGTAATATCTTTAGCATCTTTTTCTTTATCTAGTAGAGATCTTAAAGCAACAATTGCATCTTCATAACTCAAGTCTTTTGGATTTATGTTAATTATTAAATCATTATAATCATTGTAAGAATCAAATGTAATAATATTTGTTTTTATAAAGTCTTCTTCTTTTTCTTCATTAAAACACTCAAATGGATCGTTATTATGCTTTATATTAAATAATAAAACTTTTAATGTATATAAAGCATTTTTGTGTGATTTCATATTATTTTTATCTTTAATATTCACAAATGGTGTAGTTAATATTGCTTTTAAATATAATTGCAATAATAGTGATTTTTTAAAACTTGATCTTTCCATAATTACTCCTTATTTCTATGTATTATATAATATTTTTTACAATAATTGTTATTTTTTAAAATTTAGTATATAATACGCATGTTTGGAGGTGCTTTTAATGGATAAAATTATAGTAAAAGGCGCTAGAGAAAATAACTTAAAAAATATAGATATTGAAATACCTAAGAATAAACTTGTAGTTATGACTGGTGTATCTGGTTCTGGTAAATCAAGTTTAGCATTTGATACAATTTATGCTGAAGGTGAAAGAAGATATATTGAAAGCTTATCTGCTTATGCTAGACAATTCTTAGGTGGTTCTGAAAAACCAATGGTTGATTCGATTGAAGGATTATCTCCATCTATTTCAATAGATCAAAAATCAACTAATAATAATCCTAGATCTACAGTTGGTACTGTTACAGAAATATATGATTATTTAAGATTATTATTTGCAAGAATAGGTACTCCATATTGTCCTAATCATCATAAACCAATTGTTTCTCAATCAGTTGAAGAAATGACTAATAAAGTTATGGAATATGAGATAGGTACTAAACTTGAAGTATTAAGTCCAGTTTGTCATGGTGAAAAAGGAACTCATAAAGATTTATTTGAAGATTTAAGAAAAGATGGATATACAAGAGTTAGAGTAAATGGTGAAACTAGAGATTTAGCAGAAGATATTGTATTAGATAAAAATACTAAAGATAATATTGAAGTAGTAATAGATAGAATTGTTATTAAAGAAGATATTAGAAGTAGATTATTTGAAGCAATTGAAAATGCTACTAAATTAAGTAAAGGTAAAGTAGTTATAAATATAATTGGTGATAAAGAAGTAGTAATGTCTGAAAACTATGCTTGTCCTGATTGTGATTTCTCACTTCCAGAATTAGAACCAAGAATATTTTCATTTAATGCTCCATATGGTGCTTGTCCACATTGTAAAGGTTTAGGTTTTACAAAACATATAGATTTAGATTTACTTATTCCTGATAAGAATAAATCAATTTTAGATGGTGCAATTGAAACATTTAACTTTGATAATACTATTGAATCTGTAAAACTTTTAACTGTTGCAAGAGAGTTAGATATAGATTTAAGTTTACCAATAAATAAAATGCCTAAGAAAGATTTAGATGTTGTACTTTTTGGTAGTCCTTATTTATTTGATTATGATTTTGTTTCTAAGAATGGTAATACTAGACATACTACTGATTCTTATGAGGGTATTGTTACTCAATTAGAGAGAAGATATATTGAAACAAACTCTGGTTGGATAAGAGAATGGATAGATAGATATATGAACGATACTACATGTGATGTATGTAATGGTTCTAGACTTAAACCTGAAATATTGAATATTTTAGTAAACGGTAAAAGTATTTGGGATGTAGTTCAAATGTCTATTAAAGATTTAATTGTATTCTTTAATAATTTAGAATTAAGTGAATCTCAAAAGGAAATTAGTGAACTTATACTTAAAGAAATTAAATCTAGATTAGAATTCTTAGACCATGTAGGTTTAAATTATTTATCACTTCAAAGAGAAGCTGGTACTTTATCTGGTGGTGAAGCACAAAGAATTAGACTTGCTACTCAAATTGGTTCAAGACTTTCAGGTGTTCTTTATGTTCTTGATGAACCATCAATTGGATTACATCAAAAAGATAATGATAGATTAATTGAATCTATGAAGAACATGAGAGATTTAGGTAATACTTTAATTGTAGTTGAACATGATGAAGATACAATGAGAGCAGCTGATTATTTAATAGATATTGGTCCTGGAGCTGGAGATAATGGTGGAAGAGTTATGGCTCAAGGTACTCCTGAGGAAGTAATGGCAAATGAAAACTCTTTAACTGGTCAATATTTAACAGGTAAGAAAAAGATTGACGTACCTAAAAAAAGAAGAAAATGTAATGGTAAATGGATTACTATTAAGGGTGCTGAAGAAAATAACTTAAAGAATATTAATGTTAAATTCCCACTTGGTGTATTTACTTGTGTAACTGGTGTATCTGGTTCAGGTAAATCTACTTTAGTTAATGAAATACTTTGCCATTCATTACAACATAGTGTTTATAAGTCAAAGGTTAAGATTGGGAAAAATAAATCTATTACTGGATTAGAAAATGTTGATAAAGTAGTAGAAATTAGTCAAGATCCAATTGGAAGAACTCCAAGAAGTAATCCTGCAACTTATACAGGTGTATTTGATGATATAAGAGATGTATTTTCAGAAACTAAAGAAGCTAAAATGAGAGGTTATGATAAAAGTAGATTCTCGTTTAACGTTAAAGGTGGTAGATGTGAAGCTTGCTGGGGAGATGGAGTTAAGAAAATTGAAATGCATTTCCTTCCAGATGTTTATGTACCTTGTGATGTATGTCATGGTACTAGATATAATAGTGAAACATTAGATATTAAATTTAAAGGTAAAACAATTGCAGATGTTCTTGAAATGAGAGTTAGTGAAGCAATTGAATTCTTTGAAAATCATAAAAAGGTTAGAGATAAATTACAAGTGTTAATGGATGTAGGTTTAGGTTATGTTAAGTTAGGTCAAAGTGCTCCAACACTTTCTGGTGGTGAAGCTAGTCGTGTAAAACTTGCTAAAGAATTACAAAAGAAAGCTACTGGTAAATCAGTATTTATTCTTGATGAACCTACAACTGGATTACATACTGATGATATTAAGAAGTTACTTGTAATATTATATAGAATTGTTGAAAACGGTGATACAGTTATTGTTATTGAACATAACTTAGATGTTATAAAAGTAGCTGATTATATTATCGATTTAGGACCTGATGGAGGAGATGGTGGAGGTACTATTGTTGCTACTGGTACTCCTGAAGAGGTTGCTAAATGTGATTCATCATATACTGGTAAATATTTAAAGAAATATTTAAATAAGTAAAGAGTGTAGTAAAACTATGCTCTTTTTATTGTTTAAAAACTATTTATTAAATATAATTGTTATAGGTGATAATATGATTTTACAAACAATTCATGATCCTATAACTTTTAAATTAGGTTCAATAGATATTAGATTATACTCAATATGTATATTAATTGCTTTTATTGCTGTATATACTGTATTTAAAGTAGAGGCAAGAAGATTTAATGTATCTAAAGATTTTATTTTTAATTTAGCTTTTTGGATTTTTATTCTTGGAGTAATAGGTGCTAGAATATGGTATGTAGTTTTTAATTTTAATTTATATAAAGACAATCTAGTTGATATTTTTAAAATATGGGAAGGTGGACTTGCTATTCATGGAGGTTTACTTGTTGGAATTATTACGGTTATTCTTTATTGTAAAAAATATAGATTTAGATTTATAAGATTACTTGATTTTATTGCTCCAGCCTTATTACTTGGACAAGCAATTGGTAGATGGGGTAACTTCTTTAATGGTGAAGCGTTTGGAAATGCAATAGATGCTGGTATACTTAAAAGTTATTTAATTCCTGACTTTATTATTAAAGGTATGACAGATGCAGTTGGTAACACTTATATGCCTACATTCCTTTTTGAAAGTTTTGCATGTTTAGTACTATTTATTATATTTATAATTATTAGAAATTATAGATATTTAAAAGTTGGTACTTTAACAGCTTTATACTTTATGGGGTATGGAATTATTAGATTCTTTGTTGAATTCCAAAGAACTGATGCTTTAATGATTGGTGGACCAGACGGATTAAGGGTAGCTCAAATAGTTTCTATTATTTTCTTTATTATTGGTTTAACTATTTTGATAAGTAATGGTAGAAAAGGTAAACTTGATGATTTATATAACGATAAAGAAAATGTACCAGATATTAAATATTAGAATAGGATAATTCCTATTCTTTTTTTAAAAATTGATTTTAAATGTATTAGGTGTTAAAATCAAAGGCGGTGAGACAATGGATAATTTACGTTATGCCTATTTAGGCGATGCAGTATATGAATTGTTTATTAGAAAGTATTTAATTAATACTTTAGGAATAAAAAAGGTAAAGGTTTTACAAGAAACAGCTATTAATTATGTATCTGCTAAATCACAAGTTAGAATTCTTGAAAAGTTAATAGATAATAACTTATTAACAAATGAAGAGCTAGATATTGTAAGACAAGGTAGAAATGCAAATAGTCATTCTAGTAAATCTACAGATATAGTGACTTATAAAAAGTCTACTGGATTTGAATGTTTAATAGGTTATTTATATGAAAATGATATAGAAAGATGTAATTATATATTAGATTACATAGTAGGTAATGAATTATGATAGTATATGGAAAGAATGTATTTAATGAAACTGATCCTAAAACAATAAGAAGAGTTAAGTTATCTCCAACATTTAAGGATCAAGAAATTATGAAAAAGATTAAAGATAATCATATTAAATATATGGTTACTGATCAAAGAGATTTAGATAGAATAGCTTTACATAATCAAGGAATTGTAATTGAAATTAATGATTATGAATATAAAGATTTATCTGTTATTGGAAAAGATGAAAAAATTGTTCTTCTACTTGATCATTTAGAAGATCCACATAACTTTGGTGCTATTATAAGAACTTGTGAAGCAAGAGGAATAAAATCTGTTATTATTCCTAAAGATAGAAGTGTTGCGGTTAATGATACTGTAATGAAAACTAGTGCTGGTGCATTAAATAGAGTAAACATTATAATGGTACCTAATTTAGTAAATGCTATTAATAAGTTAAAAGATGAAGGATTCTTTGTATATGCTTCTGCAATGGATGGAAGAGATTATAAGAAGGTATCATATAGTGATAGAGTTGTTTTAATTATTGGTAATGAAGGAAAAGGTATTTCTAAAATTGTTAGAGATAATAGTGATGAAATTATTTCAATACCGATGATAGGTTCTATTAATAGTTTAAATGCTTCAGTTGCTGCGGGGATTTTGATGTATGGGATTGAAAACTAAAAGAGATGTTAGTGATAATGAACTTATTTATTTAGCTACAGAGAATAACGAAGATGCTACAAATATTTTATATGATAAATATAAATATATAGTTGATATAACTGTTAGCAAGTATACTAGAAGTGCTTATGCATTAAACTTAGAAAAGGATGAATTATATCAAGAAGCGATGGTTGGATATGCTGATGCTATTAGATCTTTTAATCCTGATAAAGATATTCATTTAAGAACTTTTATAAGTTTATGTGTTGAAAGAAGACTTCAAAACTATATAAGAAAGAATAGTACTACTAAAGAAAAACTACTTAAAGAATGTTATTCTTTTGATAATAAGATAGGTGATGATTTAACTTTAGCTGAAATAGTTGGAGATAATAAAAGAAATCCAGAAGTTATTAAAGAGAATGCTGAAAACTTTAAAGAATTGAGTAAAAAAATTGATGAAGTACTTAGTCCATCTGAAAAACAATTATTCGAATTATTAATAAATGATTTTACAAGTGAGGATATTGCTAAGATTCTTAAAATTAGTATTAAGAGTGTTTATAATAAAACTCATAGAATACGTGCTAAAATTAAGGACATTATTTAGTTAAATTTTTTCTTGAATATTACATTTTCGTGTGCTATATTATGGGTGTACACGAAAGTGTTTTTTTTATACAATAAATTATAAGAGGTGTTTTGATGGCAAAATCTAAGAAAGTTACTGAAGAAGTAGCTGTAGAAGAAGTAGTTGAAGAAACTAAAAAAGTTAAAAAAACTAAAGAAGAAAAACAAGTAGAAAAATTACAACACAAAGAAGACAAAAAGAAAAAACGTGAAAAAGCAAAACAAAGAAAACAAGAAATTTTAGTTGAAAAGAAAAAGATTGAAGATGAAATAGATGATATCTATGATTTAATTAAAGCAACTAAAAAGAATATTAAGGAAGAAAAGAAAAATTTAAAACTTGCTAAGAAAGATTTAAGAAAAGATAAGAAAAATGACGAAAAGAAAAATGTTGTTAAAACTTATAATGAAAACATTAAAAAATCTAAACAAGAAATTAAAGATAATAAAAAATTAATTTCTAAGAAAGAATTAGAAAGAAGTAATGTTGGTAAGAATCCTAAAGATACATTCTTAGGTGATGTTTTAACTGAAATGCATTTAGTTAAATGGCCAAGTAAAACTGAAATGGTTAAATATACTATTGCTGTTTTAGTATTTGTTATTTTCTTTGCATTATTTTTCATTTTAATTGATTCATCATTTGCTGGTATTTCAAGTATATTTAGAAAATAGAAAGGGTTGTTGAAAAAAATATGGAAAAATTATGGTATGTAGTTAATACTTATAGTGGACATGAGGATAAAGTTAAAGAAAAACTTGAAGCTAGAACTAATTCTATGGGATTCCAAGATAATATCTTTAGAGTTATTATTCCTCAAGAAACTGTTTATGAAACTAAAAAAGACGGAACTAAAGTTGAAAAGAAAAAGAAAATGTTCCCTGGTTATGTTTTAGTTGAAATGGTTATGTCTGATGAAGCATGGTACATTGTTCGTAATACTCCTGGTGTTACAGGATTTATCGGATCTTCTGGAAAAGGTGCAAAACCTACTCCATTAAAACCACAAGAAATTGATAAAATCTTAATTAACATGGGATTATCAAGAATGGATGCAGATGCAGAACTTAACATTGGTACTAAAGTATCAATTGTTGATGGACCATTTAAAGGTATGGAAGGTTCAGTTAATGCTATAGATAAAGAAAATCAAAAACTTACTGTTCTTATCGATTTATTTGGACAAGAAACACCTGTTGAAGTTGAACTATTCCAAGTATCAATTATATAAAAATAACGACAACTTAAAAAAGTTGTTGTTTTTTTGATTTTTGTGTGTTATTATCTTAAGTGCTAAATTGTTTTATTTAGTAAGTGGGAGGGAATGCGGATTAGCCCTATACCACTAAGCGAAAATACGAAAGGAAGTGTTTTACGTGGCAAAAGAAATCGTAAAAAAGATTAAATTACAAATTCCTGCTGGAGCTGCTACACCTGCACCACCTGTTGGAACAGTTTTAGGACCTGCTGGTATCAATCTTGCTGAATTCTGTCAAAAGTACAATGCTGCTACTCAAGACAAAAAAGGCGACATTATTCCAGTTGAAATCTATGTATATGATGATAGATCATATTCATTTGAATTAAAGACTCCACCAGCTGCTGAATTAATTAAGAAGTATGCTAAAATTGCTAAAGGTAGCAAGAAAGGTAGACTTGAAACTGTTGGTACTCTTTCTCAAGAAGATTTAAGAGCTATCGCAGAAATCAAATTACCAGACTTAAATGCTTATGATGTTGAAAGTGCAATGAAAATTGTTGCTGGAACAGCTAAAAACATGGGTGTTAAAGTTGAAGGTATGGAAGATTAATTCTATACAACTTAAGATTTAAAACAATTAATAAATAATAAAAATTTAATCCGCTAATAATACCACGATTGGAGGAAAAATTGATGAAAAAATCAGGAAAGAAATATGTGGAAGCTTCTAAATTAGTTGATAAACATACTAATTATTCTATTGATGAAGCAATTGAATTAGCTAAAAAGACTGCTATTACTAAGTTTGATAGTTCAGTTGAATTAGCTGTTAAAATGAATCTTGATACTAAAAAAGCTGATCAACAATTAAGAGGATCTTTAGTATTACCTTATGGTAATGGTAAAACTAAGAAAATTTTAGTTTTAGCTAAAGGTGCTGCTGCTGAAGCTGCAAAAGCTGCTGGAGCTGATTATGTTGGAGAACAAGAAATGATTGATAAAATCGCTAATGAAAATTGGTTCGATTTCGATGTTATCATTGCTACTCCAGATATGATGCCTTCATTAGGTAAAATTGGTAAGGTTTTAGGACCTAAAGGTTTAATGCCAAATCCTAAGACTGGAACAGTTACTCCTGCACCAGACAAAGTTGTTGCTGATGTTAAAAAAGGTATGATTGAATATAGAACTGATAAATTTGGTAACGTTCAATGTTCAATTGGTAAAGTTTCATTTGAAGCTGACAAATTAAAAGAAAACATTCAATATGTATACAATGTTTTAGTAAAAGCTAAACCATCTACTGTTAAAGGTAAATACATTCAAAATGTTTCTATTTCAACTACTATGGGTCCTGGAATTCATGTAGATGAAAATTCTATTGACATGTAATTAGTTACGTGTTATATTAATCGAGATAAAAAAACGAGTACCGAAGACAGCAAGGGGATTTATCCTTAATAATCTTGCCGAGGGAAGGTTTAACTAATATATAAAATATATATAGTGAACTTTCCTTTGTGGAAAGTTTTTTTATAAATATTTTAAGGAGGACATATATGGCAAGCGAAAAAATTCTTAACGAAAAACAAACTGTTATTTCTGAAATTTCTGATAAAGTAAAAAATTCTGAAAGCATTGTTTTATTTAGATATGCTCAAAGTACAGTTGCTGATTTCGAAGGACTAAGATCTGATTTAAAAAAGATCGATAGTGAAGTAAAAATTTATAAGAATACTCTTGTTAATAGAGCTTTAAAAGATATGGATGTTGATATGTCTAGCTATCTTGAAGGTCCAAATGCTATCGTATTTGGTAAAGATTTACTTGAACCAATCAAGATTATTAGCAAGTTTGCTAAAGATCATAAGAACATCGAAATCGTTGGTGGTATGATCAATGGTGAAGTTGTAGACTTAAGCACAATCAATGAATATGCTTCAATCCCATCTTACGAAGGATTACTTACTATGTTTGCAGGTGGTTTGATGGAACACTTAAAAAATCTATCTATTGCGCTTAATTTATATGCCGACAAATTAGGTGAAGAAAAATAATTAATTTTTAAGGAGGAATTAAAATGGCAAAATTAACTACAAAAGATATTATTGAATCATTAAAAGAAATGACTATTCTTGAAGTTAAAGAATTAGTTGATGCAATGAAAGAAGAATTTGGTGTTGATCCAAGTGCTGTTGCTGTTGCTGCTGCACCAGCTGCTGCTGCTGAAGATGAAGGATCTTCTACTAAAACAGTTGTATTAAAAGACTGTGGAGCTTCTAAAATCCAAGTTATCAAAGTTTTAAGAGAAATCACTGGATTAGGTTTAGTTGAAGCTAAAGGTTTAGCTGACAATGGTGGAAATGTTAAAGAAAACGTTCCTGCAGCTGAAGCTGAAGAAATTAAAGCTAAATTAGAAGAAGCTGGAGCTACTGTTGAATTAGCTTAATTGATTCTATAATAATTAAAGACTTCTACAAAGAAGTCTTTTTTTGTTATATAATTAGTTTGGTGATTGATATGAGTAAAAAATTTATAATTGCTTGGGTATTTTTTATTGTTACTTTATTAGGGTGCTTTTTATATATAGGTTTTAATAAAGATAAAAAAAATAATGAATATTATAAATTGGAAAATAGTTTGAAAGAAGCTACATCTGTTTATATGACAACTAATTCATTTAATTTAAATAATGGCGATTCAATGAAAATCGATATAAATGATTTGGTTCCTGCTTTTACAGATACTAAAGATACTAAAAATGATAAGTGCGAAGGCTATGTTTTAGTTAGTAAAGATAAGAATAAAACTACATATAAGACATATTTAACTTGCAATAATTATAAAACGTTAAAAGATTAGTGAAAATAGTGCGTAAAACCGCAAAAAAATGTTGAAATCACTATATTTATGTGTTATATTAAGCATGCATTTGGAATTAATCTGAATTTTTTCAGATTTAATTTTATAAATGAATTGACACACCAGGATGTGTGCTCATAGAAAGGAATTTACATTTATGACTACAGTTAATCAATTAGTTAAAAAAGGTAGAGGTAAAAAGATTAGAAAGAGTAAATCTCCAGTGTTAACATTTGGTTTTAACTCAATGGAAAAGAAATCAACTAATACTAACCATCCACAAATGCGTGGCGTTTGTACTAAAGTTGGTACTAAAACTCCAAAGAAACCAAACTCAGCATTAAGAAAATTTGCTCGTGTTAAACTTTCAAACGGAAGAGAAGTAGATACTTATATTCCAGGTGAAGGACACAATCTACAAGAACATAGCGTTGTATTAATTAGAGGTGGACGTGTTAAAGACTTAATCGGTGTACGTTATCATGTAGTACGTGGTGCACTTGATACTCAAGGTGTTAACGATCGTAAACAAGCTAGATCTAAATACGGTGCTAAAAAACCAAAAACTAAATAAAAAATATTAAGGAGGAAAAAAGATGCGTAAAAATCGTGCTGTAAAACGTGACGTATTACCAGATCCTATATACAATTCTAAAGTTGTTACTAGACTTATCAACGGTTTAATGATCGGTGGTAAAAAAGGTACTGCTGAAAAGATTTTATATGGTGCATTTGATATTATAAAAGAAAAGACTGGTCAAGAACCTATCGAAGTTTACGAAAAAGCTTTAGAAAATATTAGACCAGTACTTGAACTTAAGTCTAGACGTGTTGGTGGAGCTAACCTTTCAGTTCCAGTTGAAGTTAATGACGATAGAGCTCAAACTTTAGCTTTAAGATGGTTAGTTAACTATTCTAGATTAAGATCAGGTAAAACTATGGCTGAAAAATTAGCCTATGAAATTATTGATGCTTCTAACGGTATTGGTGGAAGTGTTAAAAAACGTGAGGACACTCATAAGATGGCTGAAGCTAACAAGGCTTTCGCTCATTATAGATGGTAGGAGAAAATTATGGCTAGAGATATTCCAATTGATCATTTAAGAAATTTCGGTATCATGGCTCACATCGATGCTGTAAAAACTACTACAACTGAAAGAATCTTATTCTTAACAGGTAAGACTCATAAAATTGGTGAAACACATGATGGTGAATCACAAATGGACTGGATGGAACAAGAAAAAGAAAGAGGTATTACTATTACTTCAGCAGCTACTACTTGCTACTGGAATGGTTATAGATATAATATCATCGATACTCCAGGACACGTAGACTTCACAATTGAAGTTCAAAGATCTTTAAGAGTTTTAGACGGAGCAATTCTTTTACTAGATGCTAACGCTGGTGTTGAACCACAATCTGAAACTGTTTGGAGACAAGCAAATGAATTCGATGTTCCAAGAATTATTTGTGCTAATAAGATGGGTAAAATTGGTGCTGACTTTTATATGTCTGTTCAATCAGTTAAAGATAGATTAGGTGCTAATGTTGCTCCTATTGAAATCCCTATTGGAGCTGAAGCTGACTTTGCTGGTGTTGTTAACCTAGTAAACATGAAAGCTTATATGTTCAATGGAGATGAATTAGAAACATTAACAGAAACTGAAATTCCAGTTGATATGAAGGACAAAGCTGAAGAATGGAGAATGAATTTAATTGATGCAGTTTCAACTTTTGATGATGAATTAATGATGGATTTCCTTGATGGAAAAGAAATCGGTATTGATCAATTAAAAGCTGCTATCAGAAAAGCTACTTTAAGTGCAAAATTCTTCCCAATGTTATGCTCTGATGCGTTAGCTAATAAAGGTATTAGACTTGTATTAGACGCAGTTATTGATTATTTACCAGCTCCAACTGATGTTGCTGCTATTGAATGTACTGATAAAGATGGTAATACAGTAGAAAGACATCCTAGTGATTCTGAACCATTTACTGCATTAGCATTCAAAATCATGACTGACCCATTCGTAGGTAGATTATCATTCTTCAGAGTTTATTCTGGAGTATTAACAAGCGGTTCTTATGTATTAAACTCAACTAAGGGTGAAAAAGAAAGAATCGGACGTATTCTTCAAATGCATGCTAACAATAGAACTGAAATTACTGAAGTTCATGCAGGTGAAATTGCTGCTGCAGTAGGATTAAAGAATACTACAACAGCTGATACATTATGTGATGAAAAGAAACCATGTATCATGAAGGGTATGGAATTCCCAGAACCAGTTATCGATATCGCTATTGAACCAAAATCAAAAGGTGATCAAGATAAGATGGCTATCGCAATTCAAAAATTAGTAGAAGAAGATCCAACATTAAGAGTTAAGACCGATTCTGAAACTGGTCAAACAATTCTTTCTGGTATGGGAGAACTTCACTTAGATGTTATTGTTGATAGAATGAGAAGAGAATTTGGTGTTGAAGTTAACCAAGGTAGACCACAAGTTGCTTACAGAGAAACTATTACTGTAGCAGCTGACTGTGATGCTAAATATGTTAAACAATCAGGTGGACGTGGACAATACGGACATGTTGTTATCAAATTCGAACCAAATCCTGGTAAAGGATATGAATTCGTTGATGAAGTTGTTGGTGGTGTAGTTCCTAGAGAATATATCCCAGTAACTGACAAAGGATTACAAGAAGCTATGGCTGGTGGTATCCTTGCAGGATATCCAGTTGTAGATATTAAAGCTACATTACATGATGGTTCTTACCATGAAGTAGACTCATCAGAAATGGCATTTAAAGTTGCTGCTTCTATGGCTCTTAAGATGGCTAAGGATAAATGTAAAGCTGTATTACTTGAACCAATAATGAAAGTTGTAGTTGACGTACCAGATGAATACGTTGGTAACGTTATGGGAGACTTAACTTCAAGAAGAGGAAGACCAATGGGTCAAGAATCTTTAGGAACTGCAACTAGAATTACTGCTATGGTTCCACTATCAGAAATGTTTGGTTACATGACTGATTTACGTAGTAATACTCAAGGTAGAGGAGCTTATCAAATGTTCAAAGATCATTATGAAGAAGTTCCAAAATCAATCGCTGAAGAAATCATTAAGAAAAACAGCGCTAATTAAGAATAATGCTTGATTTTAAATTAAGTATTAGATAAAATATATTTGTTAATTTAATAACAAAAAATTAAAGGAAAGAGGAAATTTTTATGGCAAGAGAAAAATTTGACCGTAGTAAACCACACGTTAATATTGGTACTATCGGACACGTTGACCATGGTAAAACTACTTTAACTGCTGCTATTTCTAAATTATTCTCAAAAGGAACAGAAGTTAAAGATTACTCACAAATCGACAGTGCTCCAGAAGAACAAGCACGTGGTATTACTATAAACACTGCTCATATCGAGTATGAAACAGAAAAGAGACATTATGCTCACGTTGACTGTCCAGGACACGCTGACTATGTTAAAAACATGATCACTGGTGCTGCTCAAATGGACGGAGCTATCCTAGTTGTATCTGCAGCTGATGGATGCATGCCTCAAACTAGAGAACATATTTTACTTGCAAGACAAGTTGGTGTTCCAAAAATCGTAGTTTTCATGAACAAAACTGACCAAGTTGATGATCCAGAAATCTTAGACTTAGTTGAAATGGAAATCAGAGAATTATTAGGAGAATATGGATTCGATGATAATTGTCCAATTATCAAAGGTTCTGCATTAAAAGCTATCGAAGGAGATCCTGCTAATGAACAAGCTGTTAGAGATTTAATGGCTGCAGTTGATGAATACATTGATACTCCAGCTAGAGATACTGATAAACCATTCTTAATGTCAATTGAAGACGTATTCACTATTTCAGGACGTGGAACAGTTGTTACTGGACGTGTTGAACGTGGTGTATTAAATTTAAATGATGAAGTTGAAATCGTTGGTATTAAAGACACTCAAAAATCAGTAGTTACTGGTATTGAAATGTTCAGAAAATCATTAGATTTCGCTCAAGCAGGAGACAACGCTGGTGTTCTTTTAAGAGGAATCTCTAGAGATGACGTTGAAAGAGGACAAGTTTTAGCTAAACCAGGTTCAGTTACTCCACACAAGAAATTTAAATGTTCTGTATATGTATTAAATAAAGAAGAAGGTGGAAGACATACTCCATTCTTCACAAACTACAGACCACAATTCTATTTCAGAACTACAGACGTTACTGGTGTTATTGAATTACCAGCTGGTGTAGAAATGGTTATGCCTGGTGATAACGTTGAATTCGACGTTGAATTAATCACTTCTGTAGCACTTGAAAAAGGAACTAGATTCGCTATCCGTGAAGGTGGTAGAACAGTTGGTTCTGGTGTAGTTTCAGAAATTATAGACTAATTCTTGAAATTATAAATAAAAACTCAACATTGTTGAGTTTTTTTTATTTTTCTTAAATAGTATAATGATAATAGGTGAATACAATGTTAGATAGAACTAAAGTATATTTAAAAAGAAAGAATGCTGGACCTAGATTTGTTGTTTTAATTATGTTTTCTTTTGTTGTTGCACTTATTTATAATGCCTACATTGTTCCTAACAATGTAGTATGTGGTGGAATGTCAGGCCTTGCTTTAGTTATTAACAAATTATTTCCTGTAGATCCTATATTTTATATGAATATTTTATCAGTAATTACTTTGATGTTAGGTGTATTATTCCTTGGATTAAAAGAAACTGGATATGGTATTGTTGGATATTTAGTTTATATATTATGTGTTAATATTACAGCTCCGATTGCTAAATATTTTGTTTTAGATTTTGATAGTGTATTTTTGAATACAATAGTATATGCTTTTATAAGAGGTCTTGCTTTTGGATTTATTTATAGAACTGGATTTAATACTGCTGGAACGGATACTATTGTGGAAATATTAAAAAAGTATAGAAAGAAACCAATTGGTTATTTAAGTAATATTATAAATGGCGCAATTATAATAAGTGGACTATTTGTATTTGGATTAGTTAATACAATTTATGCGATTACATTTTTAATATTTAATAATTTAATTTGCGATTATGTTTTAATTGGTTCTTCTGTTTATAAGATATGTTTTATTAGAAGTAAAGAATTTGATAAAGTAGTAGATTATTTACAAGAAGAGATTGGATCTAGTTATACAATTCTAGATTCTACGAATGGAATTGGAATCTTAAATAGAAAAATAATCATGTGTGTAGTTCCTAGTACTAAATTTATCGATTTACGGAAAAAACTTATTAAAATAGATAAAAAAATATGGATAGTATCAAATGACTGTTATTCCCTAGAAGGTGGTACGGTTGAGAGTTTATTATTGGTATAATAATAGATATATATGATATAATTAACGAGGTGAATCTTATGAATGATGAAAATACAATGATTAGAGAAATGCTTAACAAAATGGATGATGTAGAAACTAATGATGTCGAAGAAAATGAAGATATTGAAGTTTTTGATGATGACATTGTTGAGAACATTACTGAAGAAAAAGATGAAGATGTTGAGACATTTGATGATTCTGAGGTTGAAACATTAGATAATGTAGAAATGTCAGTAAAAAGTGAAACGCCTGTTGTAGAAGATGCACCTGCGGTTGAGATTCCTGAAGTTGAAGTATCAAGTGATACTACTGAAGATGGAATGCCTAGTATGATAAAGATGTATGGAGAAGTTTTAACTGATAAAGAGTATATAACTAATCCAGCTATTGCTAGAGATGAAGAAATAAACAGGATGATTCTTGCTTTAATTACACCTGATAAGAGTGCTTTATTAGTTGGTAAACCTGGTATTGGTAAAACTGCTTTAGTTGAAGGTTTAGCTTATAGAATACATACTAATACTGTACCTGCAGCTATTAGCGGATGGAGAATTATTAAGATAAATATTCCAGCATTACTTGGTAAGATTAATGTTAATGGTGCTGAAGTATCTAAATTACAATTATTAATAAATGAAATTGATAAAGTTGAAAAGACAATTCTATTTATAGATGAGGTTCATTTATTAGTTTCTAAAAATGGAACAGCATTAGATTTAGACTTTGCTAATATGTTAAAACCTTACTTAGACCGTGGTAGAATTTTAATGATCGGTGCTACTACTTCTGAAGAATATGAAGCTTATATTTTAAGAGATAGAGCATTTGTAAGACGTTTTATTAAAATAGATATTGCTGAACTTACAGGAGATAATGTTGTTAAAGTATTATTAGGTACTGTTCCTAAGTTTGAAAATAAAATGGGTGTTAAGATGGCATATACTGATTTTCAACAAGAAAAACTATATGAATGGGTAGTTAGAAATACTGTTGAAGAAAATCGTATATATGAAGTACAAAATAGATATCCAGATATATGTTTAACTATTATTTCAAGTGCATTTTCTTATGCTTTATTTGAAGGAAGTCCAACTGTACAAATTAAACACTTCTATTTAGCTATGAAGAATACTAATACGATTTATCCTGATAGAATTAAGAAAGCATTAGATGATTTTAAGGCTACATTTGCTACATGGTTAATTAATGAAGGTATTGATCCAAATTTAATTTAATATTAAAACCTCTAACTAATTGTTAGAGGTTATTTTTATTCCTTGATAAGTATTTCTTTTAACCATTTCTTTATCAATGTCATTTAGTACACAAAACTTTTTTAATAACCATGTTGGTTCGATAAGGTCTTCTTTTACTGGATCACCAGTGATTCTTGCAATAACTATATTTTCATCTAAATATTCAAGTTGTGATATTACTATATCTATATATTCTTCCTTAGGTAATATATGAAAAGGATTCTCTTCATACATTTTAGCTAATTTAGTATTTTTGGTTACGTGTAGCATATGTATTTTTATTCCATCAATTTTTAGATTGTTAAGATATTTAACTGTTTCAATCATATCTTCTTTTGTTTCGCCAGGTAAACCATTAATTATATGTACATATACGTTTATATTTCTTCTTTTTAATTCTTTGTAACAATCTTCAAATTCTTTTGTTGTGTGTCCTCGATTAATTATATTTAAAGTTTTTTCATGAATTGTTTGAAGCCCTAATTCAATAGTTAAGAAAGTTCTTTTAGATAGTTCTTCGATATAATCATAAATTTCAGTATTAAAGCAATCTGGACGAGTTGCAATCGAAATACCAACAACACCTGGTAGATTAAGGACTGATTCGTATTTTTCTTTTAATTCATCAACTGAACCATAAGTATTGGAATTCGCTTGGAAGTAGGCAATATATTTTGCTTCAGGCCATTTCTTAAGCATAATATCTCTTACTTCATTAAATTGCTTAACTAAGTTATCTTTTATATTACCTGCAAAGTCTCCAGATCCACTAGGTGAACAATATATACATCCACCAATTCCTTTGGTGCCATCTTTATTAGGACATGTGAATCCTCCATTTAAAGATACTTTAAATACTTTAGAATTAAACTTTTGTTTATAAAAATAATTTAATGTATAATAACGCTTGTTATCTAATGTGTTTTTAAACATAAAAATCACCTAGGTGTATTTTATCATAATTAGAAAAAAATTGCTTATTTGTGTTAAAAAAATGTTGCAAATGAATAAACTTATGTTATAATTAATTATGTCGAGCAGGAAATGCGGGTGTAGGTCAATGGTAGACTTCCAGCCTTCCAAGCTGATTACGTGAGTTCGATTCTCATCACCCGCTCCATTTAATGCCCAATTAGCTCAGTTGGTAGAGCGCGCGGCTGTTAACCGCTAGGTCGTAGGTTCGAGTCCTACATTGGGCGCCAGTTTGATATTAAAGGTTTCAATTTGAAACCTTTTTTATTTTGTTGTTTAAAATACCTATTTTTGCTATACTTATATAAGAATAGGAGAATAGATATGGAAAATTTCGCAAAACCTAGTGTACTCAAAAATCATAGAAATTCTTTTAATAGTAGTGTTAAAGCAATTAGAGGATTAATAGACAGTTTATCTAATGAATATACTCAAATTGCTGATAATATTGGTACATATTCTAAAAAGAGAGAAAGTATAATTCAATCTTTAGAAAATAAATTTAAAAAATATAATTTAAATTATAAAAGTCCATTAATTCAAAATTCTTTAGAAGATATTTTAAAATATGCTGAAGAATTAGAAAGTCAATTAGATATTTCTTTAGCATCTTTAGATGGAGAAAAAAAATCAAAAGTTATAGATGATACTTTATCTATTCCTTCTGATATTACACAAATAGAAGTAATATCTAAAAAAATAGAAAAAGCAAGTAAGAGAATTGAAGAATTAGAATCAGAACTTTCAATGATTAGAATACCTGAAAAAGATTCTAAAGAAGAAACTGTAGTTAATTTTAAGGAATTAGTTAATAAAAAGAAAAATAATAATGAAGTAAAACCGGTAGAAGAACATACGGTTGTAGTAGATGATTTATCTGCAAGTTTAGATAATGATAATATTAGTTCTGATATCTTTAAAGATGATGAAAGTGAATTAACTAGTTATCTTGATAGCTTAATGGGAGAAGATAACAACTCTGTTAGAGTTAGTATGAATAATTCATCAAGTTTTGCTGATAAAGTAGAAGCTGTTTATGGTGATGATTCCTTTATTAATAACGTATATAATTATGGTAATAATAAAAATGTTATTGATAAAAAGGCTGTTGAATTAGGAATGTCTAGTGATGAAGTTATGGAAGATAAAAATGCTTTAATGGGTGAAATTATTGATTTCCCAACTGAAATAAATTTAGATATTGATGATGAAAAAAAATTAGGATAATTTATCCTAATTTTTTTACATAAAAATTGTAATTTATGATATTATTAAGATAGGGTAAGAATAGAGAATAGATTAAGTGCAACATTGATTTTACAACTCCTCTAAGTTTATCTATTATGGAGGGTGTAATGGAAGAAAAATTAAGTCGTTTTATCGAATTAACTAAAAAAGAAATTAGTTTAGATGAAGTTTGTGAAGAATTAGAAATCACAAAAATAGAAGCTTTAGGATTTAAAAAAGAAGCTAAAGAAGCTGGTTATAATATTGTTTCAGAACAAAAAAATGGTGATTTAATTGTTTATAACCAAGGAGAAATTAACAATTCAAAAGAAGATAATTTTGAATTTAAAAGTGATGAGAATAATGAGTTTAAGTTTATAGCAATTTCAAATACTCTTTTAGGTAGTAAGAGTCAACAATTATCTATTTTAAAAGATATTTATAAGAAGGCAAAAGATGAGGGTATTACTAAAATATTTGTATGTGGTAATTTAAGTGCTGGAACTTACTCTTTAAAGAGTGCTTATCATGATACAAATTTTATTTCTGACAAAGAAAATCAAATCAATTATATAATTGAGAATTATCCTAAAGAAGAAGGTATTACGACTTATTTTGTTACAGATAAAAAAGAAGAAGGTAAGATTAGCGTAGGTAAAAGAGTTAGTGAAGCTAGAAGTGATATGGTTTATCTTGGAAGTGCATCAGCCGATATTAAAGTTGATAATGTTAAGATGAAAATTATTTCTAGTCCAATTCAACAAACTTATACTGTATCTTATAGACCTCAACAATTTGCTAAGTCATTTAGAAGTGAGGATAAACCTGATATTTTATTACTTGGAGGTTTAAATCAATTAGATCATATTACTTATAGAGAAGTTAATGTTTTATCAATTCCATCTTTAGCTGCTACAACTAAAGAAATGGAAGATAAGAGAAGAAGTAATACTATTGGTGCTATGGCAGTAAAAGTAACTACTGATAAGACTGGTAAAATTGATAAGAAAAAAGGAGTTATTTTTACTTCTATTCCATATTACGTTACTGATAAAAATGATTATAAGAGAAATGCTGAACCAATAATTATGACTTCTAGTTCATCTGCTATTAATAATGATGAAGAAATTGGAAGAGCAGAAGCTGATAGATACTTTAATTTAATGAAGAATAATAGAAGTGTTGAAGAATTTAAATCTAAACATCATATGTCAGATGCAGAATTTAGTGGTGTATTAGAATTATGTAATATGTATGGTAAAACAATTGATATTGGACTTAATAAAGATGGTGTTCCTGTATTTAAGAAAGGAATACCTAGTGGAGTTAAATTAAACAAACCTGATTTAAGTTCAAGTGATATTGTAGAAAATGAATTCTTAATAGTTTCGGATACTCATTTATGTAATAATCATCAACAATTACATTTATTAAATAATTTATATCAAGAAGCATATGATAGAGGAATTGATACTGTATTACATGTTGGTGATATTGTAGATGGTTTTTATCCAAATAGAAAACCATATCCATCTCAACAATTCTTATATGATTTTAATGATCAAGCTGATTATGTAATTAATATGTATCCATATGTTAATGGTATTACTACATATTATATTACTGGTAATCATGATATGACTCATTATAGAAATGGTGGAGCATCTATTGATCATTGGATTGGTAAAGATAGAAAAGATATGATTCATCTTGGTCAAGATTTAGGACAAATTGAATTTGATAATGTTAAATATAGATTAGATCATCCTGGTGACGGTTCTGCTGATAGTTTATCTTATAAGATTCAAAAGAGATTAGAGATTATCAATTCTGGTGATAAACCAAATATTTATTTATGTGGTCATTATCATAAAGGATATTATATGTTATATAGAAATGTTCATGCATTTACTTGTCCTGCATTATGTGCAACAACAAGTTTTGAACATCAAAAAGGTTTAAATAATTATCTTGGTGGATTCTTTATAACTGTTTATTCTGATAAGAAGACAGGTAATGTTGAATATTTAGCAGTTGAAGAAAAACTTTATGGTAAAAAAGATATTTGGGATGAACCTGGAAAAGATAGAAATAAGGTAAAGCAATTAGTTATTAAATAAAGTTGTTTATTTTTAAACAACTTTTTTATTTTTATGTTATAATAAAAAAACTTGAAGGGAAAAGGTTGATAAAAAATGGTAAAAAATAATTATTTAAGTATTAGTGAAATAATTTTAGGATTAAGAGAAGAATACAAGAAAACTTTATATGATTTAAATAAGTGTTTATCTTTAGATGAAGATGTAAATGTGTATTATACTGTTTCTGAATATGAAGATAAAAAATATGTATATGTATCATTAATTAAAAAAATGAAGACAATTGAAAAATTACTTAATATATTTACAAAAAATCTTTATACAGAAGATAGAAAATTAGTTGGTGGGCAAAATAATCATCTTATAATAAATGATAAACGTTTATTTAAATTTGATAACAATACTGATTTAAACAAATTTTATAATGGATGTAAGAGATTCTTTGGATCAGAATTTTATTCATCATTAGAGGATAAATATTTTAAAGCTGACGATAATGGATTAAAGATGTCAATAGGTCATGATGGTATATATACTGTAACTGATTTAAAAAGTACTACTCAACCAATTATTGGTGTAGATTATGATGGTGGTCGTGATCAAATGGTTATAACAAATTATTATAGAGATGCTTTATTCTATGGTAAAGTTTTAGATATTCTTGATACTAAAATTCCTAAAGAAGATTTAAATGAACATTTGGTTGATATTATTGATAATAATCCTATTAGTGAATATCCTATTGAATTTACAGGAATGACTGATACTAGAGAACCACAAAGATTTGATTTGGAAGTTGAAAATAACCGTGTTTTAGCAAAGAGAGTTAATTAATAACTCTTTTTTTTGTTTTAAGATTTTATTGTTTATAGAGTTTAAAATTGGTATAACTAAATTGGTAGATGAGGTGAGACATGATGAGTGATAATTCTAAGAAAACAAAATTAGCTATTATTGTTGGATTGATTATTATAACTGTTGTATTACTTATTGTATGTATTTATTTAGTTATAAGATTATCTAGTGATAATAAGAATTTAAATGACAAAACCACCACAATTACTAGTGAAGTTATTACTACTAAAAATCAAACTAATATTAATATACCTCCTAATAGAGAAAAAAACGTTAATAAGTTAAATGCAATGTTTATGTATTCTGATATTTCAAATATTGATTATATTAATGATTATAATTTTAAATTTATGTTTTTAGTTTATTCTTTTAAAGACGAGAGTGCTAATTTAAAACTAGATTTAAATGATATAGAATCTAATGATTCTTTCTGTATGACTATTGCTGATTTTAATAATTATTATTTTAGATATTATGGAGAAAATTTTGATATTAACAAATTAGAAAAAACCAGTTTATTCTTTAATCAAATTGATTTTCCAGTAATTAAAAGTGATAAGATATATACTTCTTTCTTTACTAGTTTAGATCCAGCATTATTAAATTTTCAATATTCAACTACAACTTATGATGAAGTAAGTGGATTATATGTAGATGAAATTGATATTGTAAAAGCTAAAGCAGGATTAGATGGATATAGTTATTCTTCAATTGGTAAGATATATTTAAAATATAAAGTTGACCCAAAAGGTTTAATTTCTTATAAATCATTTGGTAGAAATAATTAGTTTATATTTAAGAAAATACAATGTATTTTCTTTTTTTTTTATAAAATAAAAAATCAACCTATTAGGTTGATTTATTTATAAAATGGTCGAGAAGACAGGATTCGAACCTGCGACCCCCTGGTCCCAAACCAGGTGCACTACCAAGCTGTGCTACTTCTCGATTAATGGTGCGCCCAAAGGGAGTCGAACCCCTAACCTTTAGATCCGTAGTCTAACGCTCTATCCAATTGCGCTATGAGCGCGCTTTTGAATTACATGATTAATTATAACATAATTTAATAATAAATCAAGTAAAAATTTTATATCTATGATATAATACCTTCGAGGAGTGAAAATATGAAATACGTAGCTGTTAAAGGCGCAGATAAGATACTTTCTAAAAGTTCATATATAGTACAAAGACCTGAAAATTTAAAGAATAATTGGAAAGAAGAATTTGGTAATAATAATCCAATATGTTTAGAATTAGGAATGGGTAGAGGAGACATGATTATTAAAATGGCTCAACAAAATCCTAGAATTAATTATATTGGACTTGAGTTAGATGAAAATCAAATAGCAACTGCTGCTAAAAGATTGATTGGAAAGACTTTACCTAATTTAAGATTAATACATGGTAATGCACAAGATTTAGATAAAATGTTTGGAAGAGAAATAGATACTATTTATTTAACATTTTCTGAACCTTGGCCAAAGAAACATGATGAACAAAAGAGATTTACTCATTACGGATACTTAAAATTATATGATAAAGTATTTAGAAAGAAAAAACATATTATATTAAAAACTGATAATAAAGGTTTATTTGGATATTCTTTAGAAACTTTAAGTCAATATTGGTATACATTTAAAAGAGTTTCATTAGACTTACATCATGATGAAAGACATATTGCTAATATAATGACTGATTTCGAAAAGAATTATTATGAAATTGGTAGACCTATATATTATGTAGATGCTGAATTTGAAGGATAATATCCTTCTTTTATTTTGTGTACAAATTGAAAAAAATATTATTGTATTTTCTTTTATAATATATTATGATTAACTTAAGATAGAGGAGGAGTTTATATGAGAAGGGAAAGTTTTCAAGGGATTCTTTTAGGAATAGTTATAATGTGTGCTGTATTTGCATTTATTACAATTGCATGGGCAACTTTTAATAGTACATTAACAATTAATGGTACTGCTACTATTGCTGCACAAAAATGGCAAGTAGAATTTACAGGTACTAAAGACACAAAATTTGCTGATTTAGTTTCTAAAGTTTTAACAGCAAACACTCATAGTACTAGTGCAACCGCAGGAACTTTTACTATTTCTGATAATGGTTTAAAAATCGGTTATGGTAATTTAGGTTCCTCTGGATCTGCTGAAAATATAGGTACTTTAAATCAAAGTGGTGATAAAATTTCGTATACTTGGTATGTTCAAAATTTTGGTACTTTTGGTGCTGATGTATCGTTTTCAGGTTTAAATTCTGCTTTAACAACTCAAACAGATACATCAAATTATGATAACACTGGAAGTAATGTTAGTATTACATGTAAAGATGCAGATGGAACAACTGCTAATGATGCTGCCGCTCAAACTTGGTGTGATAGTTATGTCAAAGCAGTTTTAACTGTTGATGGTAATAGTGTTACTAATAGTTCTACGTTTGCTTTAAATAAAGCAACTGATTCCACTAATGATTCTGATGTGAAGACTATTGTATTATCAATTGAGGTTAGACAATCTCAAGCTACTGAGAGTGGCGATAAAACTGATGTTGTAACGAATAATCCAATTACAGTTACTATTGGTCAAATTGGATTAGTATCAACACAAAGTGCTACTACTCAAGCAGTTTCTTAATATGAATAATAATTAACTACACTTTAATGTGTAGTTTTTTTGTTGTCTTAATTGTATAATTATTATTGCAAGGATGTGATTAATATATGAACAATAATATTTCTATAGATAAACTTGTATTACAAATTTGTTCTTCGATTAATCCATCATTAGATGATAATAGTAAAGTTTTATATTTATATAAATTACTATTAAAATATTTTGTTAAAAATACTGATTTAGTTATTAATATTTTAAAGTTTTCAAATAAATATGACAGTTATAAAAAGAATGATTGGAAGAAATCTTTTAGTAGTTTATTTGATGTTTTATTTAATAAATGTTTAGATAAGTTACATTTGAATAAGAATACTAATGTAGATGATATATTTGATTCAATAGTTATTGAATTTAAAAATAAGTATAAAAATGGTAAATATATTAATGAAGAATATGTAAGTGATAAATTTGAAATTTTATTTATAGATTCTTTTAAATGTAATAATGGAATAACTAGTTTTAATAGATTAAATTATAAAGACCAATTATATTTTGTTTATTCATATATTAATTATATTTTTAAAGATGTAAGTGATGATGAATGTTTTAATAATGTAGTATTTGATGATATTGAAGGTATAGATAATATTATCAAGATGTATCCGATTAGAATGGTTTATGATGGAAGTTATACTTTATTATTTTGTATAAATAATGGTTTAGATAATATATATTATTCTTATAATTTAAATAGTAATATTTTTAAGAAAATAGATAAAGAAAAATTTAGTCTATTACGAAAAGGAAATATAATTGCAGAAAATGTTAATAAATATTAACATTTTTTTAATGTAAACTTAAAGTTGAGTATTTCAACTACGGTTTTATTATCTTTTTATTAAATAATATCTTATAATACTTGTGGGTGATGAAAATGAAGTTTGTAAAGATAACTGCATCATGGTGTCTATCATGTATTTTAATGAAATCTAAGATTGAGTCTTTTGAATCAAGATTTGTAGATGGAGTAGAAATTATTGATTTAGATGCAGATAATAATAAGGATGAAATTGTTAAATATAATATTGGAGAAAAATTACCAGTTTATATTATTTTTGATGGTGATAAAGAAGTCTCTAGAATTATTGGTGAAAAGGGTAATAAAGATTTAGAGAAATTCTTTATTGAAGGAGGATTAATTAATGAGTAAAAAGACAAAAAAAGAAATTAATTCTCATGCGATAGATTCTATTTATTCAATTGAAGAAAAAGAAAATCATACTGGATTAATAATAGGTATTGTTTTAACTGTTGTTGCTGTTATTGGTTTAATAGTACTTGCTGCTATGTCTATGAAAAATGGTGCAGGGGATGCTATTAAAAATGCTAGCGAAAATTATAAAGTATCCATTTTAGGTAACTTTAATGCAAAAAGTGTTAGTTTACCAATACTTTCTATTGTGCTTGGATTAGTTGATGGTTTTAACCCTTGTGCTATGTGGATATTAGTATTTTTAATTTTAATGCTAATTGAAATGAAAGATAGAAAAAAGATGTGGATCTTAGGTTCTGCATTCTTGTTAACGAGTGCACTTATTTATTTAATATTTATGGTTTCATGGTTAAATGTTGCTGTAATTCTATCTAGTATTAAATATGTAAGAATGGCAATTGGTTTATTTGCATTAGTATTTGGTATTGTTAATGTATATAGATTCTTTAAATTATTAAATGATGATGTTGGTTGTGATGTAACAGATGCCAAGAAAAGAACAAAAATTATGGATTCTATTAGAAAAATAGTTTCTGAAAAATCTTTTATACTTTCTTTAATTGGAATTATTGTACTCGCTGCTGGTGTTAACATGCTTGAACTATTATGTTCATTAGGTATTCCAGTTGTATTTGCTCAAGTACTTGCTTTAAATGATTTAAATGTAATGCAATATATGATTTATATTTTATTATATTTAATATTCTTTATGATTGATGATTTTATTGTATTCTTTATAGCAATGACTACTTTAAAAGTTACTGGTATAAGTAATAAATATACTAAATGGAGTCATTTATTAGGTGGAATATTTATGGCATTACTTGGTGTATTAATGTTATTTAAACCAGCTTGGATTATGTTTAATTTTGAAAATAATAATTCTATTCAAACAATTAGTGAAGGTGTATTTAATTGGGATGCTAAGGTAGAAGATGTTAAGTTTGATGATAAAGTTAATGTTTATATATTCCATGGAGCTACTTGTCCTCATTGTGCTGATTTGAGAAAACTTTTAATTTCATATACAAATGAAAACAAGTTTGATTATAATGTATATGGTTTTGAAGTATGGAACAATAAAGATAATGCTAAGTTGTGGTTAAAGATTGCAGAACTTGCTAATAATAAAGATACAAGTGGCGTTCCTTATCTTTTAGTAGGAAATTCTACTATGATTGGTTATGCTGATTATAACGCTGATCAAGTTAAAGAAATGCTATCTAATGAATTAAAGAAGAAAAAAGATGATAGAGAAGATTTATTTAAAAAGTATTTAGAAGAACAAGATAAAAGTGATAAAACAACTACTAGTACTACTACAATTGTAAGTACTGAAAATAAAAAGAAAAAATAAAAAGGAGTAATATGAATAATAGAGATATAGAAAATAGGTTTAGTGATTGTCTATCTTTAATAAAAAACGATCATTTAAAAGAAGTTTTAAAAATTATTTTGGATGATTATTTACCTAATTATTGGTTTACTATTGATGCATCATCTACAGGTAAATATCATCCTAAATATGCTGCTGGTGAAGGTGGTCTAATGAGACACTCTAAAGCTGCAATGTTTATTGGTAATGAAATTTTAAATAATCCATTATTTGGTGATAACTTTTCTAGTTATCAAAAAGACTTATTATTAATGAGTTTACTTATTCATGATGGATTAAAATATAATTTTGAAAAAGAAAAATATACTAATTTTGCTCATCCAATTTTAATGTCTAAGTTTATTATGGATAATCATGAATTATGGGATTTAAGTTATGATGATGCAGAATATATGTCTAAAGTAATTGCATCTCATATGGGACCTTGGAATACATCTAAATATGATAAAACTATTCTTCCAGTACCTGAAACTAAAGAAGAATATTTTGTACATTTATGTGATTATTTAGCTTCTAGAAAAATAATTAACATACAATTTGATGATAATAGTATGATATCTAATTAGTAATATTCAATTCATTTGAATATTATTTTTTATTTTTGTATAATTAAATTGAGGATGATGCAAGTGGAACTAGTAATAAAATATATATTATTATTCTTTATCTATGCTTTTATTGGATGGTGTATTGAAGTTGTTGCCAAAATAATTGATGATAGAAAGTTTGTTAATAGAGGATTCTTAATTGGACCAATATTACCTATATATGGTATTGGTGTATTATTAATTCTATTAGTTACTAAACAAACAGATAATTTTATCATTGTATTTATTAAAGCAATTGCTATATGTTCAGTATTAGAGTATTTTACTTCTTGGATTATGGAAGTATTCTTTAAAACTAGATGGTGGGATTATTCAAAAAGAAAGTTTAATTTAAATGGGAGAATATGTGCTAATACAATGATTCCATTTGGATTATTAGGTTTATTTGTTGTTTATGTATTAAATCCATTCTTTAATTATGTGATAGATCATAGTCCTTATGTATTAAATGTTATTATTGTTGGTATATTTATATTCTTTATTCTTTTAGATTTTATTGTTACTGTTAAAGTTCTTGTTAAGATTAAAAGAAAGATTAGAACTAGTGCTAGAGATAATACTCCAAGAATTAGATCTAAGATATCTAAATGGTTAGAGAATAACTCTTATGTATTTAGAAGACTTAAAAAGAGTTTCCCTGATTTAGATATTAGGGGTAAGATTGACTATGTTGAAAATGGTATAGTTAAGACTGTTTTAATCGTAAATGATTCAGTTGTTGATTTAACTTCTAAATTAAAGTCTAAAAAGAAGTAGTTTTATTGACAAATGATAAAAATATGTTATATTACTTATGTAAATCGATGAAGAGGACATAATATTTATATTCCCTGTAAAAGTGATTCTAGGATAGTGTGAACTAGATTATATAATATATTTATTCCTACCTCGGAGTAGAATGAAAACATTCTCGGGTAATTCCGTTAAAAATAATTAAGTTAATTAAAGGGATGGTACCGTGCTTAATGCACTCCTTGTGTACTATTCCTTTTTTATTTTTTGAAAGGGTGATAAAAATGGCAAATAATGCTATTACTGAAAGAGATAAGGATTTCGCACAATGGTATACAGATGTTGTAAGAGCTGCTAAACTAGCTGATTATTCTTCTGTTAAAGGATTTATGGTTGTAGAACCTAATGGATATGCAATTTGGGAAAAGATGGTAAGTATTCTTGATAAGAAATTTAAAGAACTAGGACATGTTAATGTTGCTATGCCAGTATTAATTCCTGAAAATCTTTTAAAGAAAGAAGGAGAATTAGTAGAAGGATTTGCTCCTGAAGTAGCTTGGGTTACTCATGGAGGTTCTAAAGAATTAGAAGAACGTCTTGCTTTTAGACCTACATCTGAAACATTATTCTGTGATTATTATAAAGATCATATTGCATCTTATAGAGATTTACCAAAATTATATAATCAATGGTGTTCTGTTATTAGATGGGAAAAAGAAACTAGACCATTCTTAAGATCAAGAGAATTTTGGTGGCAAGAAGGACATACTATTCATGCTACTGAAGAAGAAGCTAAAAAAGAAACTGATCAAATGATGGATGTTTATGAATGGTTCCATCATGAAATATTAGCAATTCCATCTATAACCGGTGTTAAAACTGAAAAAGAAAAATTTGCTGGTGCAGAATATACATTAACTAATGAAGCACTTATGTATAATGGTGTTGCATTACAAGCAGGTACTTCTCATTACTTTGGTCAAAAGTTTGCAAAAGCATATGATGTTAAGTTTTTAAATAAAGAAAATAAACAAGAATATGTATATCAAACTTCATGGGGAACAACTACAAGAATGATTGGTGGATTAATCATGGTTCATAGTGATGATAGAGGATTAGTTTTACCTCCAAGAATTGCTCCAAGACAAGTAGTATTAATTCCAATTGGTAAAGATGACAGAGTATTTGAACTTGCTGAAGAATATAAGAATGAATTATTAAAAAATGATATTACTGCATATGTAGATAATAGTGATAAATCTCCTGGATTTAAATTTGCCGAAGCTGAAGTTAATGGAATTCCAGTTAGAATTGAAGTTGGTGCTAGAGATTTAGCAGAAAATAAAATTACTTTTGCAAGAAGAGATACTGGAGAAAAGATTCAAGTTTCTTTAGATGGTTTAGATATTGTAAATTATACTAAAGATTTACTTGAAACTATTCAACATGATATGTATGAAAGAGCTAAAGAAAGAAGAGATAAACTTACATTCGAAGCTCATAATATGGAAGACATGGAAAGAATTTTAAATACTCAACCAGGGTTTATTCATGCTATGTGGTGTGGAGATTCTGAATGTGAAGCTAAAATTAAGGAAATTAGAGGATGTAAATCTAGATGCATTGTTCCTAATGGTGAAAGAATTGATGAAAAATGTGTTTGCTGTGGTAAAGAAGCTAAGGAACATGTTATTTGGGGAATACAATATTAATTGTATTCTCTTTTTTTTTTATGTTATTATACTTAAAGCAAGGAGAGCAATATTATGAATATTAAGAATTTAACAATGAATTTTGGTATGCAACAAATATTTGAAGATATTACTCTTCAAATTAAAGATAATGAACATGTTGGTATTATTGGAGTTAATGGTGCTGGTAAATCAACATTTTTTAAACTTATTATGGGTAAGATTACACCTGATATGGGTAAGATTATTATGAAACCTGGTACAAGAATAGGTTTTCTTCCACAAGTTATAAGTGATGAAATACCATCTATTGAAATTAGTGTATTTGATTATTTATTAGACGGTAGACCAATTAAAAAGTTAGAAAAAGATTTAGAGAGTGCTTATTTAGAGGCATCACTTGAGAATGATGAAAAGAAATTAAATACTATTCTAAATAAAATTAGTAAGATTCAAGCTAAACTAGATTATTATGACCAATATGGTGCTGAAAGTTCATTATTAAAAATTATTGATGGTATGAATATAGATAGTAATCTTTTAGATATGAATTTAAATGAGTTAAGTGGTGGACAAAAAAGTAAGATAGCATTTGCTAGACTTTTATATTCAAATCCAGAAGTTTTACTTTTAGATGAACCTACAAATCACTTAGATGTTGATACTAAAGATTATATAATTAATTATTTAAAGAATTATAAAGGTACAGTATTAGTAATATCTCATGATGTTGATTTTTTAAATGAAGTTGTTTCTAGTATTCTTTATGTTGATAAGACTACTCATAAGATGGAGCTTTATCCAGGTAATTATGAGAAATATTTGAAGATAAGAAACGAAAGACTAAAGACTCAAGAAAGAATTTTAGAAAAACAATTAGTTGAAGAAGAAAAGTTAAAAAAGATAATTGCTAAATATATTGGTGGGAATGAAAAGAAAGCTAACATAGCAAAAGATAGAATAAAGAAGTTAGAAAAGTTAGAAAACGAAAAAGTTGTTTTAGAAAAGAAAAAGAAATTTACAAATTTTAAAATTAGTATGAATCATCCAAGTGGCATTGTACCTGTTAAAGTTGAAAATTTAACTTTTGGATACAATAAAGATAATATTTTAATTAATGATTTAACTTTTGATTTAAGTAGGGGAGAAAAGTTTTTAATTGTTGGAGAAAATGGTATTGGTAAATCAACTTTATTAAAATTACTTATGGGTTATTTAAATCCGTTATCTGGTAATATTACAATTGGAGATAAAACTGAAATTGGATACTATGCTCAAGAACATGAATTATTAGAAAGTGAAAAAAATATTGTTGATAATTTTAAAAATACCGGTTTAGGAATAAGAGATTTAAGAAGCTTTTTAGGTAATTTTCTTTTTAGTGGTGATGATGTATTTAAGATGGTTAGTGTTTTATCACCAGGAGAAAGAAGTAGAGTTGCTTTAGCTAAACTTGCATTAACTGGAGCTAATTTTTTAATACTTGATGAACCTACTAACCATTTAGATCCAGAAACTCAAAAGATTATTGCTGATACATTTAAAAATTATGAAGGAACTATGTTAGTTGTATCTCATAATTTAGAATTTGTAGATAATTTAGGCATTGAAAGAATGTTAATGCTTCCTAGTGGTCAAATTAGATATTATGATCCAAAGATTGTAATGTATTATCAAGAATTAAATAATAAAAAATAAAAGAACACTGTAGTGTTCTTTTTATAATTTCATTCCACAACCAGGACAAACTCCTCTAGCACCAATTAAACTTGCTCCGCATCTTGGACATTTTAATTCATCATTTTTAGTGTTTGTAGCATGTTCAATTTTTTCTTTACCACCAAATGCAATTGCTTCATTACTTGGTCCGACAGATTTGAAGTCTTGGATTTGTTTTGTAATTTTAGTTTCTTTTTCTTTAGAAACAGTTTCGTCTAAAGTATCTATTTCTTTATTATCAATTTTGTTTTCTAATATCGATGTATCTCTTTTTTCTTCCTCAAGAGTTTCGATTGTTTCACTTGTATTTGTGTAATCTGATAGATTTACAACTTCATCAATTGCTAAATCGTTATTGATATTTTGTTTTAATTTTTCGTTAATAGCGGGATCTGGCTTGAACTCTTTAATTTCTTCAGGTTTTTCTTCAACTAATTCATCTTTGAAATTAAATTCATCCATTGGAACATTTGGTTTTATATCTATTATTTCATCTTTTTTAAATAAATTTCCTATTTCAAATTCTTCTTTATTGTTTTTAAGTTTTTCTTCTAGTTTATCAATATCTGCCTGAGTTTTATAATAGTTCTTTTCTATTTCGAGATATTTATCACGTACTTCTGAAAAAGCAATATAAGGAACAAAGATTATTGGAAATAATATAGCTAAATACCAAGTATATCTTTTAAGATCAAATTGTTTTGCTAAATTATATGGAGATACTATAAATGCAATGATATTTAATGGTGGTACAATTGCTACCCATTTTGGTATTCTTATAAATGAAAAATATGTCCATATATCATATATAGGTATTAGTGATTCATAACCTTTATGTCTTTCTTTAATGAATATCTTATATAAAGACACTTTAAAGACTATTAGATAAATAATTAAATATATTATAAATATCTTTAAATATATATTCATTTATATCTTCCTATTCTATTAGAATTATAGTTTATTATTAATTTTATCTCAATAAAAAAACTAGACTTTGTCTAGCTAGAATTGAATATTACCAGTTTGAACTTGTGGTTCTTCAATTTTTGTTTCTTCTTTTTGTTCTTGAGCTTGAATATCTGTATTCTCTTCTTGAATTTCTTGAACTTCAAATTTTACTGGGTCTTCATCTAAAACTATAATTTTAGATTTTTTAAGTTCTTCAGTTTGAGAAACTTCCATTTGAGTTGAAACTTCTTGCATGATTGGAGCCACTACTTCTTGATTATATACTACTGAATTTTCTTGTATATTATTTATTGTATTATCTACTTGGTTTTGTATTAAATTATCATTATTATATTCTTGATTCATAATAATCCTCCTAATAAAAGATTACCATATTTATCTTTGATATTAACCATTTTTTTGTTTTATTTACATTTATATTTATTCTTTATTATGATATTATTATATAGAATAAGGAGGAGTATTAATGGTAGTTGCTGTTATTAGTAAAAACATGCTTTTTAAAGTTTTTTTATCTGATACTCCTGATGGTGATTATCAAATAAGAGACTATTTTAACGATGTTATTGGTAATATAGTTTATGTTGATAATAAATTACAATTTAATACTAATCATAATTTTGAAATACAAACTGATAAAGGCATTGTTTCAAGTTGTATTGTTTCAATAGGTTCAGTATTTAATATTAAAAATATTATAGATCAATCTATTATTACTGTTTATGTATATTCTTCAAACATTGAAAATCCAATAGAGGTTAAACCAAAGAAAAATAAAATTGTTATTGGAAAAGCTAGTGATTGCGATATTTGTTATAATTCACCATATTTAAAAAATCATGCATATTCTTTATTAAATGATAAAGGTATGTGGTTTTTAGATACGATTGATGATTATGTTTATGTAAATGATAGGCTTGTTAAAAGAAAAAGAGTAGATCATGGTGATGTAATTTTTGTTGGTGGTTTAAAAGTATTTTGTTTAGGAGATACAGTTGTAGTTAGTGGTTTATTAAACAATTACACTGTTCAATTAAATAACAGTACTTTTGAACAAAAACAACCAATTACACAAGAGATTCGTCAAGGTGTTTTAGAGGTTGAAGATGATAAAGAGGTATTTGGTGATGATAAATTCCAAAGATCTCCTAGATTTAGATCTATTTTAAAAGAAAGAAATGTTGAATTTGCACCTCCTCCAAATGTTAATCCTCCAAAGGTTATGCCTGCTATATTAACTCTTGGTCCTCAATTAACTATGTTTATTACATCTGGATTTACTATGTTTACTAGTTTATCTAGTGTATTCGCAGGACAATCAACTTTAGCTCAAGTTATGCCTTCATTATTGATGTCTGTAATTATGACAATAAGTGGATTATTATGGCCAGCATTAACTAGAAGATATCAAAAAAAAGAAAATGCTAAAATGAGAATCTTTAATACTAAAAATTATAGAAAGTATTTAGTAACTAAAGAAAAAGAAATAAATGAAATTATCGCAGAGCAAAAACAAATATTAATTGAAAATAATGTTTCGCTTGAAGAGTGCCAACAAATAATCTTTAGAAGAAAGAGAAATTTATGGGAAAAGACCTTGTTTGATGATGACTTTTTACAAGTTAGGGTAGGAACTGGTATTGTTCCACCAAGGATTAATTTTAATTATGATGCTAAGGGATTTGGAACTGATGAAAATGCTTTAGAGATGGAACTTCATGATTTAATTAAGAGAGTCTCTTATGTTGATGATGTTCCTGTTAATACTTCATTAGTTCAAAATAGAATTACAGCTATTATTGGTAATCCAGGTGATTTAAGATTATTCTTTGAAAGTATTCTTTTACAAATTGCTACTTTCCATTTATATAGTGAATTAAAAATCATTATTTTTACTGATAATACTAAATATCATGATTGGGATTATTTAAAATATCTTCCTCATTGTTGGGATAATTCTCATACTACTCGTTTTATTTGTAAAACAATTGATGAGAAAAAGAGATTATCTTCTTATATTGAAAATGTTATTAAAGAAAGAAAAGCTGTTTTAAAAGATAAAGGTGAAGAAGATGATGGTACAACTTATACTAACTTCTTACCATATTTCTTAGTAATAACTGATAATATTAATGATGCAAAACAATTCGAAGGTATTAATCAAATATTAAATACTAATGTTAATTTAGGATTCTCTTTATTAATAAAGAATAATAGAATTGCCAATTTACCTAGTCAATGTTCTACATTTATTAATATTGATAAAGATAATTCAGGATTATTTAAAAATGATCTTGATGAAAATAATCAATTACATTTTACTGCTGAATTAAATACTACTATTAATGTTGAAGATTGTTTTAGAGAACTTGCAAATATTTATGTAGATGTTCCATTAGATAAACATGAACTTCCTAAGAGTGTTGGATTCTTAGCTATGTATGATGTAGGTAATGTTGAACAATTAAACTCTGGTGATAGATGGGTTCAAAATAATCCAGTTAATAGTTTAGCTGTTCCAGTAGGTATTGATCAAAGCGGTAATATATTTAATTTTGATATTCATGAAAATGCATATGGACCTCACGGTTTAGTTGCTGGTACTACTGGTTCTGGTAAATCGGAATGGTTAATCACATATATCTTATCTTTATGTGTTAACTTCTCACCAGAAGAAGTACAATTTGTACTTATAGACTATAAGGGTGGTGGACTTGCTGGTTCATTTGATAATAAAGAAACTGGTATGCATTTACCCCACTTAGTCGGTACAATTACAAATCTTGATAAATCTGAGATAAGAAGAAGTTTAGCATCTCTAGAAGCCGAATCTAAACGTAGACAAAGAATGTTTAATGAAGCTCGTGAAAAGTTAAATGATTCTTCGATGAATATTTATAAGTATCAACAATATTATAGAAAAGGTATGTTAGATGAACCTTTATCACATTTATTCATAATAAGTGATGAGTTTGCAGAATTAAAAGCTCAAGAACCTGAATTCTTGGAGCAATTAGTTTCAATTGCTCGTATTGGACGTTCTTTAGGAATTCATTTAATTCTTGCAACTCAAAAACCTGCTGGTGTAGTTGATGAACAAATTAAATCCAACTCTAAATTTAAGATTTGTTTAAGAGTTCAAGATAAAGCCGATTCAAAAGATATGATTAATGTTGATGATGCTGCATACTTACATCAAACTGGTGCTTTCTATATGTTAGTAGGTTTAGATGAAGTATTTACTTTAGGTCAATCTGCTTATGCTGGTGGTTTATATAAACCTACAAAGATAGTTAAAAAAGAAGTAGATACAAGTGTTACTATCTTAGGACAAACTGGTGAAGAAATAGATTCTGCAGATATGATTGTTACTGATAATAATGAAATTAATCAAGATGTTCATGGTGAAGAATTATTAAATATTATTCTTTATGTGTCAAATATTTCTAATCAAAAAACTATGAAGATTAGAAAGTTATGGTTAGAAGCTATTCCTGAAATTATTTATGTAGATAATTTAAAGAAAAAATATAATACTACAAGAACACCATTTTTTATTAATCCTATAATTGGTGAATACGATAATCCTTTTGAACAAAAACAATCTGTATTACAACTTGAATTGAATAAGGGTAATACTTATATTACTGGTGTATCTGGTTCTGGTAAGGAACAATTGCTTCAAACTATGATTTATTCAATTATTACCACTTTTACACCACAAGAAGTTAATATTTATATTTGCGACTTTGGTGCTGAAACTTTAGCAATGTTTAAAGATTCTCCACATGTTGGTAGTGTTACTTACATGAGTGAAGTAGAAAAGATTAAGAATACATTTAGATTTGCTAGAAAAATCTTTGCTGAAAGAAAACGTAAATATCGTGAATTTGGTGGTAGTTATGATTCACATATTAAATATTCTAAAGAAAAAGATCCAATTATGTTATTCATTATTAACTCAATTGAAAATCTAAAAGAAAATATGGAAGATGAGTTTGATGGATTAAATTCTTTATATAAAGAATGTGCTAAATATGGAATTATATTTGTAGTTACTTCGGTTGAACAAAATGTTTTAAGAGGAAAGGCTATGGAAGCTTTCCCTCAAGTATTAACAACTAAGATTGCAAATGATGATTATGCAAATGTATTAGGTAGTGGTGCTAAAGGAGTTATTCCTAAAAACTTAAAAGGTAGAGGATTACTTGCTATTAACAAAATTATTTATGAATATCAAACAGCATCTATATATGAAGCTGATAAGTTACAAGCAATTATTAAGAATGTTAATACAACATTAAATAATTATTATAAGACTAAAGCTATTCCATTACCTATGGTTCCTAAGAGTATTACTGTTAATCATATTCCAATGGATAATATTTCTCTTAATAATATATGTGTTGGATACAGTAAAGCATCTATTGAACCAATTTATATGGACTTACAAGCAAACTTTGGTACTTTAATACTTGCTCCTAAAAAGTTTAATCTATCAGAGTTTTGTAAGACATTCTATGCAGAACTAGATACATTAGTAACTGATAGTAATAAAGTATATATATTTGATGCTAATGAAACAATGAAGGGTCAAAGATTTAAAAATATTACTTATGTTGATTCTTCAGAAATTAAGAATACATTTAATAATTTAAAGATTTTTGTTAATCAAGAATATGAGAAGTATTCTGCTATGACTGATAAGACTGCATACAATCCTGGTAAGAGAAGTATTATTGTATTACATGAAACTTCTGCTTGTTTTAATATGATTGGAGATGCTACTGAAGATTTCTCTGAAATGGTTGATAAGATTAGAGAATTACAATTATTCGATTTTGTTATTGCTGATATTGCTGCTGATTATAAAGAAGTATTTAGAGATAAAGGCTTAACTAAGATAATTATGGATTCTCATGCTGTATTAATTGGTAATACATATGATACTCAAATGTTTGTAGACTTAAACTCTAGAGATATTAGACAAAAAGAAGCTTTACCAGAAAACGAAGGTTATGTTGTTAAGAATGGTAATGGATACTTGTCTCAAGTATTAGAATTTACTGAAAAGGAGGATGATGATGAAATATAAACTAATATGTGAAGTTTCATTTCCTCAATTTGATATAAGTATGGATGTTACAATACCATACAATAAATCAATTTATTATGTATGTGAAATGCTTAATAAATTAATAATTGATGATATTATGCCTACTTATAAACCTAAAAAGAATAGTATTTTAATTAATAAGAGAACTGGTGAAGTATATGATATGAATGTATTTGTTCATCAATCTTCTATTAAAAATGGAACTAAACTTGCTTTTTACTAAAATAAACCCTAGTTTGATTATTTCAAATTAGGGTTTTATAATGTCTACTTTATTGTATTTTATTTATTATTATATAATTCTTAGTGTTTTTATGTTATTATATTTATGATAGGAGAAGGTAAAGATGGACGTAAATCAAAAGGAATACGATTACGATGAAATAATTAAATTTACTGGTGCAGGCGGTGAATTAGATCAAGTTTTATCTAAGTTACAAAGTCGTTTAAAAAAACTTAGAGAAAAAATAAATGAATGTGAACCATTATTTCATGGTAAAGGAAATACTAGTTCAATTTATAAATGCTATAAAGAATTATATGATAAGATAGGAACTGATAGTGCTTCTGGTACAATGTGGTTTAACACTAAGAATAGTTATGATTTAATTAACTTAATGAACACTAATGCGGTTTCAGATAAGAATAAAGATTTTTAGTATGTAATAATTTTGTAAACAATTTTATTTATGTTTACTCTTATTGCGAATAATTATATAATAAGTATAAGATATGGTAGAAAGATATCTATGTCGAAAGGAGAAAATGAAATATGAATGAAGTAGCTTATTATGATAAAGGTGAAGCAAGTTTAGATAAACAAGCTAAAACATTCCAAAATTTTACTTATGATAATCAAAGTAATGGAGGAGTTCTTAATAAATTAAGTGAAATCGAAAAGAAAATTAATGATATTAAGAATGATATTCAAACTTTATCAGGAGATTACAATACATTAGTTAATAAGTATGAAAAATTCTCTAACTATAAAAGTGTAATGAATAAAATCATTACTACTATGACTAATAATGTTGATGCTATTAACAGGAGTTATGGTAATGTAGTAAAAACTGCTACTCAAGCTATTAATGAACACATGTCTACTGACTCTACATTAATGTCAGATTTAGATCAATTAAATCGTTTATTAGCTAACGGTTCTAAAACCAATTAATTATTGAAAGGAGATTATTATTATGGATCAAACTCAAAAGTCTTATGAATACGATGAAGTCATCACATTTACTCAAAGTGGTGGACAAATGGATAGTACTTTAAAACAATTACAAACTCATTTAAAGGAATTAAGAAACCTAGTAAATGAATGTGAGCCATTATATCATGGTAAAGGAACTACTAGTCCAATATATAATCAATATAAAACATTATATGCTAATATTGGTAACCCTAATCAAGGATTGTGGAATCAAGTATATGGAGCAGTTCAATTACAAAACCAAATTTACAATAATGCTCAAAATGATAAAAGAAAAGATCAACAAGGTTATTAAAAAAAGTCATAGACTTTTTTTATTTTGTTTTTAAAAAAAAAACCACATTACGTGGTTTTATTTAATTATTGTTATTGTTTTCTTCTTGCCTTCTTCTTTCTTCTTCAGCAATCCTTCTTTGTTCTTCTTCCCAATCGGCTTTATCTCTTTCTGCATTACTATAAAGCATATCAGTTTTATATACTATATTTTGAATTGAAGACCAAACTCCCGAGTTATTCCAATAATTATAATTACTTGCGCTCCCTATATTGTTATATAATGCATCATACATTTTATATATTGATGATTTATATCCAATACCATGGTATGCTTCTTCTAATTCTTTAATTAATCTTTGTAGTTTTTCAATATCATCTTGTAAATCATCTAATGAATTACTTAAATAACTTCCTGATGAACATGCTGCCATTACAGCATCGAAATTATATTCCTTTGCCATGCTTATCCTCTTTTCATCATTTGATTTATTGTTTCTAAATCGTTCATTAATTTAGCATCTTTTTTAGTTAATGTTGTAACTGATTGTTTTATGTTATCCATGATAGTTTTATTAACTTCTGCTAAATTATTACATCTAAAGTTTAGTATTTGTTTCATTTGACTAATATATTCATCGTAGTCTGTTACATTACCATAATAACTTGATAGTTTATTTAATCCTCTTGAAACATTACTTGTATCATCTTGAATTCTTCTAGATACACTGTTTATTTGAGTTATTAAATTAAATATTTTGTTATTTAAGTTGTCATATTTAAATTCATCCCAAGATTCTGCTTCGTAATTCTTTGATGCAGCACCTTCATGCCATGATAGACTACTGTTTCTCATTCTAATCACCTATCTTAATTATATATAGTAATTATTATAAAGTCTATAAATCTTATTATATTTGCTACAGTTAATGTAAATACTATTGTATAGATTTTATTATTTTGTTATATTATAAATAATTGAGGTGGATAGATAATGAACGAAGTAGCATATTATGATAAGACTGAATCTAATTTAGAAAAAAGTCCTAAAACATTTAATGATTTTACTTATGATAATGAGGAAAATGGTGGTGTTTTAAATAAATTTAGTGAGATTGGTGATAAAATAAAATCAATTAAAACTGATATTTTTAATTTAAATACTGAATATGGTAATATTATAAAAAAATATGAAGCATTTTCTAATTTTGAAACTACCATGAATTCTATTGTTAATACAATGTCAACTCGTATTGATAATATACATACTTGTTATAATAATATTTTAAGTACTGCTCAACAAGCTGTAAAAGATCATGTGGCGTCTGATAAAACTTTAATTGATGATTTAGATTCTATTAACGCTTTATTAGCTGGTAAGACAGGTCTTGAAGCTGGTTTAAATAATACTGGTAATAACGCTCCTTTATCTAATGAGGCAATTAGTGATTTAGAGTTTAAAAATTCTCATGGTGGGGTTTCACAAGAAGAATGGAATCGTATGTCAGATTCACAAAAGCAAGAAATCTTAAAAGAACAAGCTGCTCAACAAGGTGGAAAGATTACTGATCAAAATGAAACTGCTGTTGATGATAAATATTCAATGTCTAGTGATTTAGATAAAGTTGCTGATGAAATTATCCAAGGTAAATATGGTACTGGTGAAGATAGATATGCTGAACTTGAAAAACAAGGTTACAATTTAAGAGATAGATATGATGAAAATGGTAACTTAGTTGAAAGAGGAGTTCAAGATATTGTTAATGAAAAAATGAATGGTACTTATGATCCTAATAAGATTCCAACTAACACATCTAATGAAGCAGGTTATAGAAGTACTTCTGGTTCAAATGGTCAAAATTTAACTGATAATGGATATCCAAGTTCAACTGAAGGATATGAGTCTCAAAAGGCTGCAGCTCAAGCTGCTGTAAATGCAGCGCAAGAAAGAGGAAAAGCGCAAACTGAATATTATCAAAAACAACAAGCTCAAGCTGCTGTAAATGCATATCAAGAAAGAGGAAAAGCACAAACTGAGTATTATCAAAATCAACAATCCCAAGCTGCTGTAAATGCATATCAAGAAAGAGGAAAAGCACAAACTGAGTATTATCAAAGTCAACAAGCCCAAGCTGCTGTAAATGCAGCTCAAGAAAGAGGAAAAGCACAAACTGAGTATTATCAAAAACAACAAGCTCAAGCTGCAAGCACATCAACAGCGGGAGGAAATGCAATTCCTACTCAACAAGAGTTAGTTGATGGTAATGCTGCTATTTCATCTGGTAATAGTAGTACGCCAACTACATCTAGTAATGGATCTGGAGTTTATAATTTGCCTTCTGATCCAGCTGAATAGTTTAACTAACACGAAATATTATTTATTTCGTGTTTTTACTTTGGTGTTATATATTAAAAATATTTAGTACTTTTTAAGTTTAGATTTATTACTATGATATAATCTATAATATAAAAGGTGAAGGTATGACAATTGCATATAATATACAAAAATTAAAATTTGAAAAGAAAGCTACTGTATATGAAAATTTTACATATGATACTGAATCTAAAGGTGGCTGTTAAAATAAATTTATCGAATTAAGTAAAGCGATATATGATGTAAAAAATAGATATAAGTGGAATTAATGGAGAAAAATTTTTAGAAATGCTAATGTAATTGTTGGGGAAGTAGTAAATCCTAATGGTAATACAAGTGATCCGATTGGAAAGCATATGAATAATGAAGAATTTAATGGATTTGCTGGTGTTCCTCCATCAAAAATACATAAAAACACATATATTACCGCTGAAGATGGTTAAAAATTGCTTGTTGGAGGTATTAATCCTGAAATTAAAGAAATAAATCCTAATTTTTTATTTGTGAAATAATAAGTAATATAGTAAAAAATTTTACTAATCATAATGTTGCTGTAAGTGGTGGTGCAATTGGTGGTGAGATTACTCCTCATAGTTATTAAAAAAATAAATAGACTATTTACAGTTCATTTTTTGTTTATATTTTAAATATTATTAATAATTGATATAATTACAATAGGAGGCTGGTAATATGGCAATTACATATAATTCACAAGAAGCAAAATTAGAAAAGAAACCTACCACTTATCAAGGTTTTACATATGATACTGAAACTGATGGTGGTTGTTTAAATAAATTTGAAGAAGTTAGTAAACTTATATTAGAGGTTTCTAACGATGTTGAAGAATTAGGTAATAAATATACTTCATTACAAGCTAAGTATGATAAGTTTACGGACTTTAATGATAAAATGAATTCTAATAAGAATTCTTTAAGAAATTCTGTTGATAATATAAAAAAGTGTTTTGATAATATTATTCAAAATCTTAATAAACAAGTTACTGCATTACAAGAAACCGATGCTTCGTTAATGACTGATTTAGAATCTATTGCTAAACTTATTTCTAATAGTAAAGATCAAGATAAAACTATTAGTGATTCAAGAAATAAAAATGATGGTAGCAGTTCAAGTTCAGGTAAGAGTGATGAAGATAAAGCAAAAGCAGTTAATGATGTAATAAGTGGTAAATATGGTACTGGTGATGAAAGAAAAGAAGCGTTAAGAAAAGCTGGTTTTGATCCTAATGAAATTCAAAAGA
>JAFSVF010000020.1 GCA_017450205.1 Bacilli bacterium
AATGTTTAGTATTTTATGGCACATTTTGAGCATACGAAAAATGTGTTATAAAATTATTGTACCTAGTTTCTAACTAAAAGTCACACTATATAAGGGGATAGTATTTTTCCTCTTTTTCTAATTAGCGAACACTTTTCTTAACCTTATTGCTATTAATAGGTGTTTAACTTTCATAATTTATTTAATTTTAGATAGAGTTCCCCTTACCCCATGAGAGTAGTTTCTCTCGAAATTGTGATATTAACTGATTTAACACGTACAGAGTCGGTTGTTATTATATTCAAAAGAGTAATAAAATTTATTATTACCACATTTTTCACATATAAATTCTTTGAACTCTCTAGATTTTTTAACAATAAATTCATTACATATAGTTCTTGAAATAAGTAGTTTGCATAACTTAATACAATTCTTTTTATCTCTATTAGCTAAAAGACCATAATGTTTTATTTTTGTAAAATTATTTGGAAGTATGTGAAGAAAAAATCTTCTTATAAATTCTTCACCAGTAATAGTCATTTCTTTAATTTTACAATTATCTTTATAATCTTTATATTCAAAAGTTACTTTATCATTAGATATATCTTTGATTCTTTGATTTGATATAGCCACTCTAAATGAATATCTGCCTACATATTCAACAACATTTGTAGCATCTCCTTTAGGTGGTTCAATGTATGTAATCCAAGTTTTGTTATATAATGGTTCTAGGAATTTGTTAAATGATTTAATATTATTTATATTATCATTTAGTTTTAAATTATCAAATTCATGCTTTAAACAGGCAAGAAATTTCTTTTTGAATAGTGAACCTAATACTTGTACTTTAAATAAATAATCTTCTTTACATGTCAGCCATTTATTATTGCTTAAACCACCACCAGTAACAATTGAGTGAATATGTGGATGTAGTTCCATAGTCTGTCCCCACGTATGGAGTATGGATGTAATACCAACTTTAGCACCTAACCATTTTGGATCATTAGCTAGTTCTAATATTGATTCAGATGTAGCTTTAAATAAAATGTTATAAAATATCATTTTATTGTACATAGCTATTTCATTTAATTCACTAGGTACTGTTGTAATTATATGAAAATATTTTGTATCTAGTAAATAACTTGATTCTTTTTCTATCCATTTTTCTCTAGCATAATTTTGACACATTGGACAATGTCTATTGCGACAAGAATTAAAGCCAAAATATTCTTCACCACATTCAGTACAAGTACATATATGATAGCCCAATTTACTTGTACCACAGTTTATAATTGCATTATATACTTTCCATTCTTCCTTAGATAGATTATGGTTTTTAATGTAATTAGGTCCAAATGTTTTAAATATATCTCTAATCATATATTTAGACATACTTAATGCCTGCCAATTCATTAAAGTTTTGGGCTAAATGAAGATAAATAGTGGTAGTATTAAGATTAGTATGCCCTAACATAGATTGTAGTGCAAGTAGTGAGCCACCATTAGCTAAATAGTAAGTTGCAAATGCATGTCTAAGAGAATGAAATGAAATATTATAATCTAAATGATAGTTATATTTAATAACGGAAAAATAATTAATAATTGTTTTAGAATTTATTACTTCTTTATTATTTATTCCAGGAAATAAATATCCAGAACGAATATTATTTTGAAGACAATACAATCTTAATAGTCTAATAGTAACATCAGGGAGAATGGTATATCTTTCTTTATTACCTTTACCTAATACTTTAAGTTTATGTTCTTTTGAATTAATGTCTTCAACTTTTACTCTAGACACTTCGTCCACTCTAAGTCCAGAACAAAATGAAAGAATCAACCAACATTTATGCTTTAAGTTTGTCTCTTCATTGATAATTTTAATAAACTTTTCTCTTGGTAAAAATGCAGGTATTCTTTTAGTTAATTTACTTGATGGTAATAATACTTTATTTAAAGTAATATTAAAACACACTAAATATAATAACCTTATTGCGGCTATGGCAACATTATAAGTATATTTGCTTCGATTTGGTTTTATATATTCGTTATTAAGAAAATTAATTATATCTTCTTCCTTTAATTTCTTAATATTAGTTTCTTCACTATAATAATTAAAAAATCTAACTAATGCACTTTTATAATTAATAAATGTTTTTTCACTCCTTCCTCTTAATTTTAAATTTTCTTCAACCTTTTTAATCCATTTGTTTTGATTTACATAATTATTCATGTAAAAAACCTCTCTTTCTAATTTAACTTTCCGAAAGATGGTTTTAAAAAATCACAATTTATGGTAATATATAAGTAGATGTGATTTCTAACCAACTTGCCGGAAGGTTATTGCTATATATAATAGCATAGAAATTACATCTTTTTTTATTAAATTATCTAAAAGAGAAGACTTTTCGTTAGAAATTTGGTACAATTAT
>JAFSVF010000021.1 GCA_017450205.1 Bacilli bacterium
AAGGAGTATATGTCAAGGTTCGAAGATGATTATTATAGGTATGTTAGTGTGCTTCCACCAAGCATTACATCACATCTAAGTGAAATAAAAGTTCAGACAAGCTTTAATAATACATCTCCTATAGAATCATATGTTATTAAGAAAACTGAGAAAGAAGAAAAATTTTTGCAAACTTTGGATACTATATTAAGAGTCCTGGCTTCATTTAATGAAGAAGAACAAAGATACTTTAAAGGAGTGTTCTTCTTAGGAAATTCAGAATCAGTAATTTCTGAGGAACTTCAATGTGCTGATAAAAGAATCAGGCATATAAAGAAGAGTAGTATTATAAAATTTGCATTAGCTATGGACTTAGCTATTTTGAAATAAAAATTAAAACTGTATTTAATAACTTTAATTATGCACATCAATAGATGTGCTTTTTTGTTGGAGGAAATTATGTTTGGAAAAATATTAGGAATAATCTTTTTAATACTTTTAGGTTTATTTTCAATTTGCTCATGTAAAGTGGCTTCATGGGCAGATCAAGAAATGGAAGATGATTTAAGAAAGAAGGAACAAAATGAAAAGAAAGACATATAGAGCAACTATTATAAATAGTGGACATACAAGTGTAATGCTTGTAGGAGGATATAACAAACCATCAGTTAAAAAGCATTTAACTGATTTTTTTATTAAAACGAATCAAATAAAAGATTTTACAAAGTTTGAAATTTATTTAAAACAAGTTGTTTATATTGATGGTAATTATATAGAGGTGGAATAGTATGGATAATAAAATATTTGAAATTAATGAAGAAGATAAAGAAAAAATTTATGCAAAATTGGTTATTGCATTATTTAAATCACTTTTTAAAGAATCACAAATTACAAATACAGAATATGAGTTATTAGTAAGAGAAGTAAATCGCACATTTAACTTAAGTTAATCTTTATTATAAAATTCAGATAAAGATGAAAGGAAATGATATTATGGGTAGGAAAGTAGCTATCTATGCAAGAGTATCAACTGAACATGAAGCACAGTTGTCAGCTCTTGAAAATCAAGTTCAATATTATGATGATATTTTAAGCAGACATCCAGAATGGAAATTATATGAAAGATATATAGATGAAGGTATTACAGGAACATCTATAAAAAAGAGAAAGAATTTTTTAAGAATGCTTAAAGACGCAGAAGATGGATGTTTTGATTTAATAATAACTCGTGAAGTATCAAGGTTTGCTAGAAATACATTAGACACTTTGCAAGAAACAAGAAAATTGAAGAAAATTGGTGTTGAAGTATATTTTATAGAAGATAATATATGGACTATGAATGATGATGACGGAGAATTAAAACTTACTATCATGGCAACACTTGCTCAAAATGAAAGTAAAAAAATATCACAAAGAGTTAAAGCAGGGCAATACATAACATTCCAAAATGGAGTCTTTTACGGTACTGGAAATATCTTAGGATATGACAGAGTTGGTAAAGATATGGTTATAAATGAAAAACAAGCAGAAATAGTCAGGTTTATTTATCAAGAATGTATAAATGGTAAAGGAACTACAGACATAAAATTTGAATTAGAACGAAGAGGATATAAAACTTCTACTGGCAAAACTAAATGGGATCCTTCTTATATAGTTAGGATATTACACAATCCATTCTATTGTGGAACTATAGTATATAGAAAATCTTATGTACCAGATTATCTAGATCACAAAGTAGTAGCTAATCATGGAGAAGTTGAACAAGTTGTAGTAGAAGGAAGACATACCCCTTTAGTATCTAAAGAAGATTTTAATAAAGTTCAAAAGATTTTAGAATCACATTCCGTTCATATTAATAATAGTAGAAAGAAAGGTAATGTTGGTGTTGGAATCCCTAAAACAGTATGGGGTAAAAAACTAAAATGCCAATGTGGTGCTTCTTTTAATAAGAGAAGATATCACAAAGCTACAGAAACAAAACCGGAGTCTTATGGATTCCAATGCTATAATCAAAAAAATCATGGTAGCTATAAACAAAGAATTAAAAGAGGATTAGATATAACCGATGCATGTGATGTACCAATGATTCCAGAATGGAAGTTAAAAGTAATGGCTAATAAAATCTTTGATGATTTATTGGATAATAAAGAAGAAATATTAAAATATGCAAATGAGATTATAGAAGAAACAATTAAAGATGAAACAGTTAAAACTGATATACACGAAGAAATTACAGAATGTGAAAACAGAATTAGTAAATTATTAGAAAAAGATAAAATTGTATTTGAAGCTTTTACAGATAAATTGATTAGTAAAGAAGAATTTGCAGAAAAAAGAAAAGAATATAAAGAAGAAGTAGAAAGCTTAAAATTGAAAACGGAAGAATTAAGGAATAAATTGGGTGTATCAAAAGATGAAATAATAGAAAGGATGGAGGATTTAAAAAAGACTTTAAAAGACATTACATCAAAACAAGAAGAATTAGTAGATGATAATACAATTGATAGATTTGTAGAAACAATTGAAGTACATAAAGATCACTTTGTATGGAAATTTAACTTTATTGATAATATAATTAGTTTAGATGTTGCGAAGAAGAAGTCATCAGATGGTGATTTATTTGTAAAAGAAGACAAAATGACTGCCGAAGTAGGAAATTGCACAAGCTGTAATTAAAGCCAAAAAGAATTAATATAAACTATTAAAAGACTAGAGAAATCTAGTCTTTTTTTGTTCGTAAAATAGTAATATTCCGAACAAACAAGTAAAGAAATACAAAAAAATCATGATATAATGAAAATAGAGGTGTGAGTATGAATGAATATATTAATTTAGATGAAAAGAATATTGATGAAGAGCATATTTGTTGTGCAATAGGAGATCCTAAACATCAAGATGGTGTAGATAAAAAGAAAGAATGGATTAAAAGCAAATTAAAAGATGGACACGTTTTTAGAAAGCTAAATGCATGAGGTAAAATTTTTATTGAATATGAACCAATAGAAACGGCTTGGGTTCCTATTAATGGAAAGAATTATATGCATATTTATTGCTTATGGGTAGCGGGTAGTTTTAAAGGAAAAGGTATTGGTAAAGAATTATTAGAATATGCTATTGAAGATGCTAAAAATAAAAAAATGAGTGGTGTTTGTACATTAGTATCCCAAAAGAAGAAACCATTTATTGGAGATAAGAAATTCTTTGAACACTTTGGATTTAAAGTAGTAGATACAATTAATGATTATGAATTAATGGCACTTTCTTTTGATGATAAAGAAACACCTAAGTTTAGTGATAGTGCTAGAAAAATGAAAATAGATAGTCAAGATTTCACCATTTACTATTCTAACGAATGCCCATATGTTGAATATGAAGTAAAAGAATTATCTGATTATGCAAAAGATAAAGGAATTAAGTTAAACTTTATAAAAATAGATTCATTAGAAAAAGCTAAAAATGCACCATGTGTGTTTAATAATTGGGCTAATTTCTATAAAGGAAAATTTGTTTCAAATACAATTTTAAATGCAAATGCATTTGAAAAAATAATTAAATAAAGTAATTGTAATAATAAGATATATAGAACGGATGAGAATTCGTTCTTTTATGTTATGGAATATTATTTGGTGGCATATATGATGATAGATTACTTGTTAAAATGGTTGATGGTAATAAAAAGTATAATATGTGTTTATTTTTTGTGTTTTTAGTTTAGAAATATTAATAAATATTTGCATGCGAAAAAATAAAATGTTTGGTGTTGACATGAAAAAAAATTATGAATATAATTTAAGTATATTATAGAGGATATCAAAATTAAGTGTATAATAATCTCTGATATGCTTAAAAGACATGAAGGGCGAAGCAGACTATGGATGATAAGAGAATAACTTCAACTATTAAAAGATATAAACATCAAAAGAAAACCAACAAAATAGTTAAAGTACTTTTATTATCTATTTTTTTTATGCTTATACTTTTATATTTTGTATTTGGTATTATTTATAATAATGAAAGTTTTTGTATATCTTTAGACAGTAACCTTTATTATGAACAAGGAGTAATCATTTATGATGATCCTAATTATAAAGTTTATAGGTCTGAGTTATATGCAAAGTCACCTGAGTCTTTTGACAATATCTCATACAAATGGCTTCCCGAAGATATTGACGAAAGTAATGGAGGTTCGCATAACGGCAAAAACTATTTAGCTTATACTTTCTTTGTTGAAAACACAGGAAGTCAAGTAGTTGATTACTATAGTGAGCTATTAGTTGATGACGTTATCAAAAACGTCGATGAGGCAGTAAGAATTCGCGTCTATAAAAACTCTGAATTTGTAACTTATGCTAAACTGTCTGCAAAAAACACACCTGAGAAAGAAACTACTCCGTTTGCTAAGGATGGTGTAATTACGGTTGATCATAAAACTGATTTTAAACCCGGAGACATTGACAAGTATACAATAGTTTTATGGATTGAGGGTTCTGATCCAGAATGTAATGATAATATTCTGGGCGGTGAAATCAAAATTTCGATGAATTTTGTTTCAGAACATACAGAGATTTAGAAAGAGGAGAAAACATGAAAAAGAAACACAGCATGCATATTAGAAAAACAAGACGTCTATTTTTTATATGCGCTATTATGGCATTAATTTTAACTACTGGAACATACGCATGGTTCGTTGGTATGAAAACAGTTAATGTCTCAAGCTTCGATGTTGAAATTGCAGCAATCGATGGCTTATCGTTATCATTAGATGGTGTTGCTTGGTCAGATACAGTTTCTATTAACCAAGAAAACTTCAAAGAAGTAAATACATCTAATAATACAAACAGCTGGGGTGGAAGTGGATTAGTTCCAGTATCATCTGTAGGTATAATTGATACAGATGCATCTAGAATGATCATGTATGAAAAGGGAAGTTTTGCTACTACACCAGGCGGCTTTAGAATTATGGCTAGTCAAGTTGAAAATACAGCTGAAGGTCAACTTGAACAAGATGGATACGTTGCTTTTGATTTATTTGTTAAAAACCTTTCAGGTAAAGAATATTATAAAGATCTAAACGTATTAAATGAGGAACCAATTTATTTAACTCCTGATTCAGCAGTAACAGTTTCAACTAACGGTGGAGTTGCTGGAACTGGTATTGAAAACTCAGTTAGAGTTGGTTTTGCTCAAATCGGTAGAGTAGAAGCTACTGAAACAACTCAATCAGTAATTACTGGTATCACTTGTAGTTCTGATACAAAAGTTACTGGAATATGTGCTGATCGTTCTGCACAAATTTGGGAACCAAATGATAAATATCACGTACAAAATGCAATCAATTGGTACGCAACTTCTTGTAAGAAAAGAAGTGGTGCTGATTTAACACAAGCATCATCTTATGATGGTTCTTGTAATACATTAACTGATGGACTATATGTACAAACTAACGCTATCAGTGGTGTTATTGATTACAGAGACCAAGTAGATGTATACGATGGAGCTGACTACAATGGCTATACAGCTAGTATCTCTGATACAGCTCAAGCAGGTAAATTATTTGCTTATGATTATTTCACAGACTCTGAAAAATCATTAACTGGCGTTAATCGTCCAACTTTCATTACTTTAGCTCCAAACAGTATTACTAAAGTAAGAGTATATATTTGGATTGAAGGACAAGATGTTGATAACTATGACTTTGCTTCATTAGGAAAGAAAATATCTGTTGCATTTGGTCTATCTAAGGAAAGATTCTATGACGAAGACTTTAACTATGAAAATCCAGAAGGTGCTGATCTTCCATCAGACGTAGTTAAAGAAAATCATCCAGCTTACCAATATACAAAAGAAGAAAACGCTGGAAACTAATAAATAATAATGTTTAATATGCAAGAGTATGTGTGTACTCTTGCATGATTAAACTAAGAAAGGAACAATTATGAAAAATAACAGAAAAAGTAGAAAAATAAGAAATCTTGTTGTTATTTGCTTTCTTTGTGCTATTTTAATTGGTGTTGGAACATATGCATGGTTCGTAGGTATGAAAACAGTTAATGTTTCTTCATTCGATGTTGAAATTGCTACAACTGAAGGTTTATTCTTATCTATGGATGGTGAGAATTGGTCTTATGAATTAGATGCAAAGAATGCAACTTCATACACAGGAAATACAAATACATGGGCTGAAAATGGTCTTATTCCTGTTTCATCTGTTGGTGATGTTGATGCTTTAGCTTCAAGATTACAACTTTATGAAAAGGGTAGTTTAGCTACTACTAAAGGTGGATATAGATTACTTGCTAGTCGTGTACACAATTATGATAAAACTGAAGATGGTAAAAATGGATTCATTGAAGGTGACGGATATGTTGCATTCGATTTATTTATTAAAAACCTTTCAGGAAATGAATACTATACAGATAATAATGTATTAAATGAAGAAGATATCTTCTTAACAACTAACTCAGAAGTTAAAGTTGCAACTAGTGGTGGTGTTGCTGGAACTGGTATTGAAAACTCAGTAAGAGTTGGTTTTGCTCAAATTGGTAGAGTTGAAGCTACTCCTGGTGTAGCATCAACAAATAATATTACTGATATTACTTGTACAAATGTAGCTGCTGGTGAAGGTCAAGCTCAAGTTACTGGTATTTGCCGTCAAGCTCAAATTTGGGAACCAAATGATACTAAACACGTACAAAATGCTATTAACTGGTATGAAACAAGTTGTAATACAAGAAAAGAAGATGGAGAAGACTTAACTTTAGCATCATCTTATAATGCTGATAAATGTAGTGGTGTTGTTGATGGAACAAGCAACAAAACTTATGCTATTAGTAGAGTAATTGGTATTGATGATAATGTTGATATTTATGATGGTGAACAATATAATACTTACTTAGCTAACAGTGTTGTATATAATGCTTACAATAATGCAGTTAACTTAAATGCTGCATCATTAAAACAAACTTTAGATGCTGAATCTGCAGCTGCTGCTGAAGAAGCTAAACTTGCAGCTCGTGCAGATTATAAGTTAGTAGATTTCCCATACTTCACTGATACAATGAAGAATTTAACTGGTACTTCTAGACCAACATTTATGACTTTAGCTCCAAACAGTATTACTAAAGTTAGAGTATATATTTGGATTGAAGGACAAGATATTGATAACTATGATTTCGCATCATTAGGAAAGAAAATCTCAGTTAACTTTGGATTTACTAAGGAAAGATATACTGAAGGGGATATTAATTATCAAGGACCATCTACAGATATCACTCCAAAAAATGAATCTTCATCAGAAACTAATGAAGGATAATAATTAACTAGTTTATCTAGAAAAAAGTATGAATGAAGAGTAAATTTTTACTCTTCATTTATCTTATTTAAAGGTGTGGTCATATGGCTAATAAAAAGGTAGTTAAGAGTGTATCAAGAAAAAATAAAAAAATAAAAACTAGAAAGAAAACAAATAATATAATGAATTCAAATAAGAATCAAGATTCATTATTAACGAGATTAATTACTAAAAGAAATGTAAGTATATTTGTTATTTTTATGGTAGGTGTTTTATTGATATTTTCTTCGTATGCATGGTTTTCTACATCATTAAATGTTAAAATTAAAGAATTTAATATGATAGTATCAAGGAATAGTGGACTTTCTATTTCTTTTGATGGAATTAATTTTGATAAGGCTATTGAAATATCTCGTGATACATTGATAAATGGATTAACAAAAACTTATCCAAATCATGTTAATCAATGGGCTGCAACTGGTCTTACGCCTGTTTCATCAAATGGAATAAGTAATAATGATTCTTACTTTTTTGATATATTTGCATCATCGGGTGTTAGATATAAGAATAAACAAAAGACTCATGGTTTTATTAATACTACAAAAGTTATTGATACAAAACCTAGATCATTTAATAATTATATAGCTTTTGATATATTCTTTAAAAATGAAACTGGATCACCAATAGCAGATAACCTTTATTTTGATGAAGGAACAACAGCTTATATGACGTCTGATTCTGGTGATGAGATGCAAGGACTTGTAAATTCTTTAAGAATTGGAATTGTTAAGGTTGGTACTGCTCCGATAGATGCAGATCCAAAAACAATTCAAAATCTTCAATGTAATCATGATTGTAAATCAGTTATATTTGAACCAAATAGTACCGTTCATACAATGCTTTCTAGAGAAAGAGCAGCAAAGTATAATCTTGACTTAAAAGATAATGAAGAGTTTCCTACGTTTGCTATGACTAATGCAGGAGGACCTATTTATGTTGAAGATAATATATCTGGTTCTAGTAAAATTGATTATAATTATTTTTCACTTCAAAATACTATAAAAGAAAGAGATTTTGATAAACCTTTGTTTACAGTACCTGATGGTATTACAAAAGCTCGTGTTTATTTATGGATTGAAGGACAAGACATTGATAGTTTAGAAACTGATTCTACTGGTGCTGAAATTTATGTTGATATTAATTTCATTAAAGATACTAGCGGATATCAATCATTCAATTAATGAAGGGAGTGTTATTTATGTTAAATGAAAAAGTTGATTTTGATTTATCTCTTCTTTCATTAGAAGAATTAATAGAAGTTTTTAATGATATTGATTCATTTATTCAATATCTTATTGATAGTAAAATAGAAGTAGAAAAGGAAGATGGAAATGCATAACTTTTTTGATTTTATTAGTAATGATATCGAAGTCAAAAAGACATTTTTGTCTTCGCTTCCTACTAAAACTAAAACAAATATAAAAAAATATAATTCTTCGATAGATGAATTTGTTAAGAAATATACGTCTTATAGAGAAAGTGTATTTAATTATATTAAAGCTAAAAAGAAAGCTTTAAATGTACCTGAAGTTAAAAAAGATTTTAATAAAGTTAATAAGAAAATAGAAATATTAGAAAAAGGTAGAAATTTACTTAATCCTCTTAATACAAGTTATGAGAAAATGGGATTTGATGATTTACTTTATAGAATGAGTAATTATTATGTTTTTAACTTTGAATCAATTGATAATCTTATTAATGAATTTATTGATAAATTTGCATTAGCTGGAATTAATCTTGAAGCTAAAGATTTTAAATATAATTATTATGTTCATAGATATATGGATGTATTCTTAAGTGTAAGAGCAGAATTAAAAACACAAGATGATTTAAATGTTACATTTGAAGAAATCTATTGGGTTAATCCAGATATAATTAGTCATATTGAAATAAACTTCCGTAAACTTATTAAAAAGAATATGAGAAAGTTTGATTCTTATATTGCTAAGATAAGAAAAGAATACATTAAAGAATATTATATTTCTTCTTATAATAGTTGTATTGAAAAGTTAAAGTCTGCATATTTAGAAAAAGAAAAACTTAATGATGAAGATATATCTGATATTGTAGAAAAAGCAATTAATAAAGAATTTGATATTTCTCAATATTTAGAATCTTCTAAATTTAGAAAGTCGGCATATTCTTCTTTCTTATCTGAAAATGTAGATATAAATGATAAAGAAAATATGAAGGTTATATGTAGTTTATTAAGTAAGTTATCTTTTAACTTAGAAGAATATGAAGGATATTTAAGTATTCTTCCAATAATAGATTCTTTTAAAAAAGAATATGAGGATATAAAAGATAAGAAGAATAATAATTCATCTGAATTAAAAAGTATTCAATCTTCTATAAAAAAAGAAGAAGCATCTCTTGCTAAAATTAATACTAAAATTTTAAGAGGTAATAAAGATAAGAATTTAAAGATGGAATCTATTAATATTACTAAGAAATTAAAAGAACTTTATAGAAAATATGATGATGAATTCTTTAAATCAAGAGTATTATCTATACTTAATCCTAATATGACAGTATCAGATGTACTTGAATTATTTTTAAGTTTTGATTACTTTAAAAAATTAACTATTCAAAAAGTATATGAAATAAATGATTATAATGAAGTGATAAAACAAAGTAATATTTATGATGAATTTGCTAAAAATCCTACTAATTTAATTGTTAAAGGATTGCCAGTTTTCGAAAAGAATAATATTCCAAGAATTATAGCTAATAAGTATAAATTAAATAATTTGCTTATTACTGAGGAGGATATTACTCCTGATAATTTAGATGCTTTAAAAAATAAGATAGCATTAATTACTCGTGTTAATAAAATTAATAATAGTAATACAACAGTTGAGAAAATTTGGTTTATAGTAAATGCTAATAAAATTATTGAAAAAATGAAGGCAGAATAATGCCTTTTTTTTATGCATATGATATAATAAATTTAATAATAGTGACCAGCTAAGTGGGTGAGTGCATGATGAAAAATAAAAAGTTTATTTTATTCATTATATTAGTTTGCAGTTTTCTTTTTATTAGTGTTTTAATCCCTTCGTTAGCTAAGCTAGTAACTTCTAAAACTTCTATTAATAATGAATGGAATGGTAGCATTGCGTCTTCTTTTAATAGTGGATCAGGTACTATTGATTCTCCATATATTATTTCTAATGCAAGTGAATTTGCTTATTTTAAAGAAACTTTAAAAAAAGATGATTATAAAAATAAATATATTAAGATTACTAATGATATTATTCTTAATTCAGGATTATTTAAAGATGATGAAAAATTAGAATATATTAAAGATGATGTTACTTATTATTTAGATAGTAATAGTGATAAATATTATGAAGATAATTCTTTTGATAACTATGTTGGTACTATTAATGAATTTGAAACTTTAAAAACGTTTAATGGTACTTTAGATGGTGATAATCATACTATTTATGGCTTATATATTAAAGAAGATAATAGTTCTTTATTTGAAAATATCGGTGGAAATATTAGTAATTTAATAATTGAAAATGCTTATATTTATGGTGAATATAGTTCAGCAGGATTAACGCTTAATAGTAATGAATCAATTATTAAAAATGTTATAGTTGATGGTAATATTTTAAGTAATGGTAATGAAACTCAATATATGATTAGTAATAATATTGATGATTTAGTTATTGATGACGAAGCTACTCTTAATATTAATGTTAACTTACCTGATACTAGTGATTATAAATTTCTTTTAAGTGGTACATGTACTGGAGATACTTCATTTACTGTTGATGGAAAAGTTATTCCATGTAAAGATTTTGAAGTGAATGTTAATCCTTTTAATTTTAATATTCAAACAAATTCTAGAATTTATCTTACTAATTTAAAATATAATTATTCATATGATACAAGTATAAGTGCTGGAGTAATTTTAAAAGCAAATGATTCAAGTGTTGAAAATGTTGTTAATAGAGCAAATGTTAAAAACAAGTTAGCTTCTGGTATTGTAGGAATACTTAAAAATACTAATATATCTAAATCTTATAATTTAGGTAATATTAATGGTAATAAATCTTCTGGTTTAGTTGATACAATTATTTCATCAAATTCTTCTTTAAATTATATTTATAATGAAGGAAATTTAACTAATAATTCAGCCGGTTTAGTAAGTAATATAATTGATTCTAATATTGATATTAGTAATAGTTATAATACATATAATACAAGTGCTTTAGGAAATATTGATAACTCTTATTTATCTATAAATAATTCATATAATAAAGTACCTGATGATGATTTCTTAACTTATAATAATAATTCAATAAGAGTATTATTTGATAATGATGACTTTATTTATGATGAAGCTCCTTTAATAAAACTTGATTATGATAATTTAAAATATGTAAATATTGTTTTAAATGATAAAGTTTGGAATTCTTATAAAGAAGATGTTGATTTTCTTAGTTATGATGAAAATTTATCTTTAATATTAGTAAGTACTAAAGAGTATAAAGCAATTAAAGGTGTATATTATTATTTATCAGAAGATGAGTTATCTAAAGAGAATTTAGATAATATTAATTGGAATGATTATAATACTCCGATTAGTCTTAAAAAACGTGGAACATATATTTTATATGTTAAAGTAATTAACTATAATGATGAAGCTACTTACTTAAATACAGATAGAATTTATTTATATGTAGATGATATATATGCTTCAATAAAAGTGGATGATAAAACTTATGATGATTTACATAATCCGGATTATTGTTTTATAAATAATAAAAAAATTGAAATAAATGCTTACAGTAAAAATGATATTAAGAGTATTAAATATTTAGTAAGCGATATTGCTTTTGAACAAAGTGATTTAGAAGTAAATATTTCTTGGATAACATATCAAGAATCTATAAGTATAAAGAATGATTCAATTATTTATGTAAAAGTAGAAGATAATAACTCTAATATCATATATCTTAATAGTGATCATTTTATTGATACTAAATATAATATTACAAATTTAAAATCAGGTAATGACTTAAAGTTTAATAGCAATATGACATATAATTCATCAATTAGTTTTAATGTTCTACTTGATAATAGTGATGTTACATTAAATGGATTTGAAAGAAGTATTATAAGTAATGAAGTTCTTCCAATTAATACTCATATTGTTATTAATGATTTAACAAATAATAAAATATATGAATATTTTGTTAAAGAAAATGAAGAAAAAGAAATATTATTAAGTAAGTTTAATGAAGCTGGAGTAACAAGTGAAATTAATTATTCTAATGAATATACTAATAAAGATAAATTTCATATAATAATTGATTTTAAAAATATTGAAGAAACTGAAAAGGAATATAATATTTTCTTTAAAGCTAAAAGAGTGAGTGAAGAATTAACTAGTGATACTATTAGTTTTAAACTTAATAGTTCATTAGATGATATTAATAGTAAATTGAATATTATTAATGTAGGAAATAATATTTCTATAAATTATAATTATTTATCAACAACTATTATTAAATTTAATACTTCGTTTAATAGTACATATTTAAATACTAATTTAGAAGATTTAGACAAAACACTTATTATTGAAGTAATTGATAAAGATAACAATATAGTTAATAAAGATAAATATAAAAGTCTTAAATTTATTTATAATGGAGTAAGTTATTCTCCGAATAATACTAATAAAACACTTATTAAATTAGATAATTTAAATAATATAGGAGAAACACTTACTATTAAAACAAGTGAAGACATAAGCGGTTTACTTGATGGTGATAATACTTTAAAAATAACTCTTGGATTAACATTTAATAACTTAATTAAATATAGAAGTAATAATTCTATAAATATACCAATTGTTATTAATAAAAGAGCTAATAATTATGGTTTTGGTATAAGTACAAATAAAAGAATAATAAGTGCAAATGATTTATTTAAATTTAATATTAATGCTAGTATTGATAATCCGACTATTGAAGTTTCTTTATATAAGAAGAAAGAAAGAAATGGAACTAATCAAGAATATACAAAAGTAAATATTAGTGACTATATTAATGAATCTATTAATACCATTTCAAATGGTGAAACACAAGTATCATTTAAAGATGATGTAGAAAAGAATTCTTATATGTTTGAATTTACTTTATATGATGGAGATACTTTAGTTGGTAAAAATAGTATAAAGGTAGTAGTAAGGTAAGTAATATGAAAAAGAAAATATTGATAATAATAGTTATGTTTATGTTAATCAGTATAACGGGTATTACTTATTCCCTTTATACTAATATGATAAAAAAAGATATTCCTATTTCACTTGCTTCTTTTAGTGTTGGTGTAGAAAAAAAAACTACACTTGATATTGATTTAAGTGATTTAGAACCAGGTAGTGTTAATCATTATGATTTTTCTATTCTTAATAATATAAATGAGAATATGAGTGATGTATCTATTGTTTATAATATAATACTTAAAACAGGAAACTATATGCCTTTAGATATTAAGTTATATGATAGTAGTGAAAATTTACTTTTTGATTCATCTAATGGAGCAAAAACTGAAGATGGGCTTTTATTAAAAACAGATGATATTATAATGCCTTATTCAGAAAGTGTTAAAAATGATTATAGTCTAGAAGTAGTATTTCCTGAAGAATATAGTGGAGAAGAATATTCTGGATTAGTTGATTATATTAATTTAACAATAGAAGCAAGTCAAAAAATAAAATAAGGGGGATCTATGAAAAAAAGAATAATAGTTTTAATTGTTTTACTAGTAATAGTATCTCTGTTTTCTATTGGTAGAACATTTTCAAAATATATAAATACAACAAAATGGGATTATTCTTATAATTCTAAAGATTTCTATTTTACTAGTGATTATTTAAGTGAAGAAGAAAAAAATCTTTATTTTAATTCTTGGGATGGATCTGATATTAAATTTAATATTAGTAATGCTCTTAATAAAGATACATATACAAAAGAAAACATTACTTATGAGGTAAGTTGTTTATCAAATGAGACAACTTGTTTAATAAATGGTAAAAGTATTATTACTTTAACTTTAAAAGGTAATGTTTATTCGAATGAAGAATTAAAGTTATCTCTTGGTGAATTTCAAGATAATGCAAATGTAACAGTTATTGCTAAGAGTATAAAACCATATAAAAAGACATTACAAGCTACATTTGATGTAATTAGAGAGACTAAAGTAAATGATATTGATTATAAATTAAAAACTTATGATTATGTATCTAAACTTCTTATAAATAATAATAGTGATACTAATAAATGTATTAATGTTAAAATTCTAAAGGATAATATAAGAGTATCTAAAAGTGATGATATGAAGAATATTAAAACTAATAGTAATGATGTAATTAATTCTTTTGAAATAGTCTTAAATTCTAGTGAAGATAAAATAATTGAATTATATGGAAATGGTATTAGTGATGAGGATGTAATAGTTCAATTATGTGATTAACTATTGCATGTTTAAAATAACTATGATAATATTATTTTCGTAATAATAAGTATAGACAAGGTGGTAATTATGAAGACTTTAAAGACAATAAAAAATATACTTATGGGAATACTTGGAACTGCTTTTTATGCATTTGCATTAATAATGACAATTCTTTTATTAAACTTTAATAAGTTTGGTGTAACAGAATTTGGGGATAAATCACTTATAATTCTTACACAAGAAGTATCTAATGAGAATTATAAAAAAGGAGATTTAATCATTGCTCAAAAAACTAGATATGACATGATTAATGTTGGTGATGAAATATTTACTTATTCAGTTAATTCTAAAGGTGTTGCAACAGTAGAAATTGGCAAAGTAGGAGAAAAGTATGATAAAGAAAAAGCTATTTCATTTGAAAATGGTGCTTCGTTCTCTGAAGAGTTTATAATTGGTAAAGCTACTAAAACTTATAATAATTATGGAACAGTGCTTTCTATTATTGAATCTAAATGGGGATTCTTATTTATAGTATTAGTTCCTGGATTTATAATTTTCTTATATGAAATTTATGCTTTAATTGTTGAAATTAAATATGGTGATGAAGATGAAAAAGAGGATTCTAAAAAATAGAATTCTTTTTTATTATGCAATTTAATTATATTGTAAAAGAGGTGCTCTTATGCTATATTTATTATAGAACAACATAGGATAAGATTGGATGTTTTTATATGAGTACAGCTATAAGAAAAACTTGCAATATTTTTTTAGATTTTTTAATAATTTTATTAGGAATAATAATACTTATTAATGTGTATTCTTATATACAAATTAAGGCATTAAATAAAAGTTATTCCTCTTTTTTTGGCTATTCAGTTTTTGAAGTACAAACTGGAAGTATGAAACCTACTATTAGCCCTAGTGATGTAATAATCATTAAAAGTGATAAGAATCCAAATGTAAATGATATTATTACTTATAAGAATAATAATGATTTTATTACTCATAGAGTAGTAGAAAAATCAGGTAATACTTATATTACTAAGGGAGATGCTAATAATACTCGTGATAATGCTATTACAAATGATGAAATAATTGGTAAAGTAATACATGTATTACCTAAATTTGGAATAATTAGAAAAACAATCTTAAATCCTTTTGTTATATTAACTTTAATAATTACTACATTTATTGTTTCTAGTTTATTTAATAGGAAAAAGAAGAAAAAGTTTACTGTTGATAAAAAAGATTTAGTTGAATCTACTCCAATGAAAATAGATACATCTAATATTAAAGAAGATTCTGATGATATTGAAAAAACAGTAAAAAATGTACTTAATAATAATCTTGTAGAAGAATCTAATGAATTAGATGCTGAGTCATTAAGTGAAGATGATTTAGATAAAACTATTGTATTTAGAAAAGTTTCAGTAGATGCTGAAGACTTAAATCCTCCGGCTCCAATTATTGAGGAAGAGGAAACTGAATCTACTGAGGAAGTAATTGAAGAAATTGAAAACGAAGATGAAGAAAAGAATACAGAATTAAAATTAAAATATTTAAATAAACGTAAAAAGAAATTTAATAATATTTTAGAAAAAATTATGTATTTTAAAGAAGAAGAGATATCTGAACTTACAAATATTATTTATACTTCTAAATTTAAAAAAGTAAATGAAGCATCTATAAAGAATGAACTATTAAAGATCTATATAGATGGTAAGTATTATAATCAAGTTGGTAATGTTGATGCTGATTATGATAATAAGAATATGAATTATAGACTTGGAAAAGTAATTACAAGTGAAAGTGAAAAACTAATAAAATCTTATAATGGTAATGATAAATTATATTCTGCTAAAGTAGAATTTATTACTAATATATTTATAACTATTCTTTATATTGAAAATATATTTACAAGCGATATAGAACTTGATGAAAAGATTGTTAAATATAAAGAAAAAATAAATAAATATTTAAAAGGTTATTATGAGAATGATTCTGATTTAACTGATGTTGTTAAAAAATTAATAGTTTGTGAAAAAACTTATAGAAGTGCTGTTAATAAATTACTAGATTCACTTAAAACAAATACTTTTGAACTAGAGTTTAATGAACTAACTACTAAGAAAAATATATATGCTTTAAAACTTAATCATAATATTAATTTTAGCAAGCTTTATAGCGATTATATAATTGATAAAACTTATGATGAGGGTATAGTAGCTGAAGATAAAATACTTGTTACAATTAATATTTTACTTGGTAGAATTGCTCAAGATATATTATCTTGTAATACTGATAATACATATCTTTTATATATGCCTGAAAGTTTATATGAAAAGAGTAATAAGCTAAGTAAAGTTGAAAGTATGTTTAGTGATGAAATGGTTAGAAATAGAGTAATACTTGTTAATAGGAGTGATTCTATTACTAATAATAAAAAGACTATTAAACAAATGAAGAAGAATGGTTTTAGATTTGGTTTATTAATAAATGATAGTGATAAAAAAGTAACTGATAAAACTAGTATTTCTTTAATAGATTGTATATTTGTAGATAAAAATCTTGATAAAGAGTTAAAAATATCAAGTACATTAAAAAGTAATTCAGAGATTAATGTTGTTAAAGAAAATATTAATGACTTAATTGATGTTTCAGGGGGTGCTTAATTAATGAATACATTTTTTAGATTTTTTTACGAATTTATTTCTATATTCTTTGATGGTATCGGAGATATTCTTAAAGGATTTAAAGATGGAATAGTTCGTATTGCAAATTTTAATGATTATTCTAAAGTAATTAATTCTTATAAAGGTAGTTTTAATACTGGTGAATGGGTTTTTGTGTGGATTTCTGTAATTATTCTTTTAGTTCTTGTTGGATTAGTTATATTCTTAATTGTTCGTAAAATTAAGAATAAAGTTACTAGAAATTATAATTCAATGAATAAAGAAGAATTAGTTGAAGAAATATCTAATTTAAATGATAAAGTAGCTAAACTTATGAAAGAAAAAGAAGAACTAATGGCTATGAAAGTTAGTCAATTAGGAATTAATCCTGATGATAAAGGTAAAAAGAGTAAGGATGAGAATGAAGAAGATAGCGAAGACGGACCTAGTGATATTCGTTTCCCAAAACTTACTATGATTGATAAAAAGTATGCTAACTTTGTTCCTAAAAAATATGATAATAATTATACTTTAGATGGACTTATTGAAGACTTTAGATGCTTTGCTGCATCTCAATTAAAACTCTATTATGATCCAGTTATTTTAAGACCATTCTTTGCAGGTCTTGCTTGTGGTAAGTTAATAATTTTACAAGGTATATCTGGTACTGGTAAAACATCTCTTGCATATGCTTGGGGTAAGTTTGTTAAACAAGATTCATGTGTTTCTTCAGTAGAACCTTCATGGAGAGATAAATCTGATTTTCTTGGATATGTTAATGAATTTACTAAGAAGTTTAATGAAACAAAAGCTTTAGGCGAAATATATGTATCAGGTTTTGATGATGATATACATACAATTATTCTTGATGAGATGAACCTTGCTCGTGTTGAATATTATTTTGCTGATCTTTTATCAATACTTGAAATGCCTGATAGAGATGAATGGCTTGTTGATATAGTTCCATCTGCTTGGCCAAATGATCCTAAAAAATTAGTTAATGGAAAACTTAGATTACCAGGAAATCTTTGGTATATAGGTACAATCAATAACGATGAATCAACATTCATGGTTACTGATAAGGTATATGACCGTGCTATGCCAATTGATATTAATATTAAAGTTGATCCATTTAAATGTAGAGAACAAGAAGCAATTGATATTAATGCGAGTTACCTAGAATCTTTATTTGATGAAGCAAAAGAAAAATATCCTTTATCAGATAAAGGATTAAAACAAGTTAAAGAACTTGATGATTATATTATTAAACATTTTAGAATTGCTTTTGGTAATCGTATTATGAAACAATTAAATGTCTTTACATCAGTATATGTTGCTACTGGAGGAAAAGAAGTAGAAGCAATTGATTATTTCGTTGCTAAGAAGATATTAAGAAAGTTTGATCAATTAAGTGTTTCTTTCTTAAGAGATGAAATTGATCCATTTATATCGTATTTAAATAAAACTTATGGTAAAGGTACAATGAAAGAGTGTATTGAATACCTAGAAAATACAAAGAAGAATTTATAGAAAGGTGATTAGTAATGGGTAAGAAAAAGACAATTACAATAGAATCTTCTCTTTTTAAAAGAAAAGAGTCATTTGTTAAGAATACAACATCTGAAATGTATTATACAATGAATAATTCTTGTGATGCTCTTAACTTTGAATGGCTTGATAAAATTGAAGATACTTGCCCATTTATTGATCAAATTGTTAGACATCCTAAATTAACACTTGTTAAAGAAGAAGTAGTTTCAACTATTGAAAGAGCTAAGAAGATTACTTCTGAAAGTGTTAAAGATTTAGCTAAACATTCAAATTATATAAATGATATTGAAGAAGAAACCGGAGATATAAGACCTTCTAAAATATTAGAAATAAGAAATGAAGAAACCTTTAATATTTATGAAAATAGATTTCTATATACTTTTATTCATGATTTACAAAGATTTATATTTGAAAGAGAAGATGAACTTAATAGTATTATTTTAGGTAATAATAAGTCATTAGAATATAAAGCTGAATCTTTAGAAGATGGAGAAAAAATTAATATTGAACTTAAGATTACTTCTGAACAAAAAGAAAATAGTAATAAAGATAATAATATTGAAAATCTTATAAATAAACAATTAGAACGTATTAAAGAGGTAAAAGAATTCATTAATAGTTGGTATAAAAGTGATGTATTTAAAGAATTAGATAAATTACATGTTCCTTTTATTAAACCTCCTGTTAAACCTACTAATATTATTCTTAAGAATCCTAATTTCCAATTATCTGTACAAATGTGGGAATATATTAGAAATTATGGTAATAATCTAGATGAAAAAGATAATGAAGCACTTGTTAGTGCAGGAAATGAAGCATTAAAATCTCTTTTAGATAATTCATTTCTAATTGATTATTTTGTTATGGATTCTGTATCAAAAAGAAAAAGAGAAGAAAAAGAAAAGATTAATAATTATTCAATTATTCTTCTTGCAGATATGATAAGAAGAGTATTAGATTTACTAAGAATAAATGGTAAAGATATAAGTGAAGAAGAATTATTAAATATTCTTTTAAACCAAGTACGAATAGAACAAGAATCTAGACTTGCTGGTATAGAAGATATTAAGAAAAAATTTAAGTCTGAAATAAATGAATATTTAGAAAGGACTTTAAAAAATTTATAGGAGGGTTTAATGAAAAAAATATTAAATAACAAAGTAGTAAAAATAATAGCAGGTTTTCTTAAAGGAATATTTATGCTTATGCTTATACTATTTATATTAATGGTATGTTTACAAAGATTTAGTAATAATGAAATATCATTATTTAATTTTAGAATGTTTACTGTTATATCTGGTAGTATGGAACCTAAATATAAAATAGGTGATGTACTTATTTCAGTTGAAACTGATCCTAAAGATATAAAAGTTGGAGATGTAGTTAGTTATCATGGTGAAAAAAGAGATGTTAAAGGTAAAGTAGTAACTCACCAAGTAATTAATATAGAAAAAGATGATCAAGGTAAATATTACTTCCATACTAAAGGTATTTGTGAAAACTGTTTGGTTGAAGATCCAGTTGTTGAAGAAAGCCAAGTGTATGGAGTAGTTAAATATAAAGTAAAAACTTTATCAGCTATATATAAAGTAGTTGGTACTAAAGTAGGATTATTCTTCTTTATCATACTTCCTTTATTCTATATAATTGGTTCTGAAATTATTTATTCATTATTAGAAAAAGAAGAAGAAAGAAGAAAGAAATAAGTTAAGAGATTTATATAAACGAAAGGGATGATTTTATGTTTAAGAAAAGACATAAAGTTTATCTAAAATTAAATTTAGTCTCGATAGTATTTGCAGTTGTTTCGTTTATATCAGTAAGTTTTGCGTGGTTTGCTTACAGTGGGCTTGTTGATGTTAAAACAGAGGTTGGTGTAAAAGCTTGGTATATTGAATTTGAAAAGAATAATGAAGTTGTTTCTAATGATATAGTTATTTCTTTATCAGATCTTTATCCAGGTATGGAACCATTAAGTGAAGTTATAACTATTAAGAATTTAGGAGACTCTGATGCTAAATTAAAATATAGCATTGATTATGCACGTATATTGGATGACGATAAAGATTATTATACATTAAGTGATGATTATACGAGTGAGAGAATTGAAGATGCTTTATCTCATAATTATCCTTTTTCTATAAATGCAGCTCTTAGTAAAACAAGAATTAATGCTAAGGATTCAGATGCTGAATTTATTGTAACAGTTTCTTGGCCTTTAGATTCTGGTAATGATATGCTAGATAGTACATGGGGTTCTAAAGCATATCAATTTGAAAAGAAACAAGATGAGAAGAAAAAGAAAGACTCAAGTTATAATAAAGAACCTTCAATTAAGATAGGTATTGATGTATCAGCACAACAAATAACTGATGATGTTGATGATTTAGATTATGATTTCGAATTTGGTAAAGTTGTTTTATTTGATGTAAAAAATAATATGATTTGTTCATCTTTAAGTGAAAATTGTTTAAAGACATATGTAATAGATGATGCTAATTTAATAGGAGATAAAAATGTATCTTTACTACCTGATATAAGTAGTTTAAATGTAGAAGGTAACTTTAATAATTATAAGAGTATATTTGATGAAAGGGTAAGCTCTTGGAATGTAAAAACAAGAGAACTTGAAGCAAAAGATATACTTAAAGTTGTATCAAAAGATATTAATTCATCTTTAATAGTAACTCCTAATATATCAGATGCTATTTTAGGAACTGTGAAGTATGGTACTAGAGCAGAAACAATGCTTACTAAAGTAGGAAGTACTAATGGTTATATAAGTTATGATAATAAATTTAAATTATTTAATACTATTCAATGTGTATGGACTAGTACTAAATATAATAATGAAAAAGGTTATGCTTATAGTTTAGATGATAATAAATCTAAATTATATGGTGAGAGTAATAATACAACTTGTAATATAATACCTGTTATAGTTGCTCCAAAATCAAATATAATATCAGACTAATAGTCTGGTATTTTTTTATAAAAAAAATAAGTGATTTAATCACTTATTCTATTTTTTGTGTAAATTTAATAGTAGCATCAATTGTTAATGAATCATTATTATTAACAATTTCTGTATCGTTTTCATCATTTGATTCTTCTGAATCTCCATCGAACCATTCAAAGAATACTCTTATTTTAAATGGTTTAATAGTATTTTCTTCTGTGTAATCAATTGTACCATTAATTTCATTATTAATTACATCAATATATTCTGTTTCATCAGAATTAGCATCTTCTTCAATTATTTGATATTTAGTAATTAGTAAATCATCTAATATTTCATTTTTATTAATCTTTATATCATAGTTGAATGATAGTTCAACTGAACTTGCATCAATGTTTATATCGAAGTATCCTTTTGAAGATGGAGCAAGCTTATTGTTTGCAACATTTTCATTTTCTAATATAATTGGATTTATTTGTCCAACTGATGAAGAAGAATTTGTAATATCTTCGTTATTAAGAAGTATTTGCCAATTAGCAAGTGCTAGATCAATATTTCCTTCAGCTGCAGCAACATATCTAGAGTAGGTATTACTTACTATTGAAAGCGCAAAAGCAAAAATTACAAATACGATTAATATTTTTAATTTTGTCTTAATCACAGTTGTCACCTCTTTTTATATTTTAATTATACATTCTATATGTAAAATTTACATTTTATCTAGTGTAAAAAAGGTAAACTATACATTATATTTTACATATATAAAGATGTATAATTTAAATGAACTATACGTACATGTTTTTTTAATATTTTTAATATATAAATATATAAAAATTAAACAAAGTAGGTTTTATTTTTGTTATAATTTTTTTGGATGTGGTTATGATGACGAAATTAAATTTTGTTGTTATTGGTAATATTTCATATGATTATAATTATTTTCCTAATAGAGATAATGAAGAATTAAAAGAAGTTATGAATTATGGGGGAGCAACTATTTATTCTGGAATTCCAGCAAGTATATTTACAACAGTGGGTGTTGCTGCCAAAGTCGGAGAAGATTATGATATTAATGTTTTAAAAGAATATAATTTAGATTTATCTGGTGTAAAAGTAATTGAAGGCAAAACAACTGTATTTAAACAAGTATTTACTAGTGAAGATGGGCAACTTAGAGATTTTAGTGAATTTGTTAATCCTAATACAGTTTTAAAACCCAATGATATTCCTGATGATTATCTTGATGCTAAATATATTCATATATGTACTAATTATCCTGAAGCTCAATATGAATTAGTAAAATATTTAAAGGAAAAATCTAAGGCAGTGTTAAGTATTGATACATTAGAAGACTATTATTATGATGATAAACAATTTGAGTTTATAAAGAAATCTTTTGATTTAGTTGATATAGCATTCATAGATAAAGAGTTTAAAAGATTATTTGATTGTAATGCTAAGATAAAAATTATTAAACTAGGAAAAAGAGGATGTAAGTATATATCTTCTAATAAGACTTTTAGTGTTAATGCACCAATTTGTGATTATGTAGTTGATAAAACTGGTGCAGGGGATTGTGTTACAGGTGTATTTTGTGCTCTTAAATCAATTGGTGTTGAAGATGAAGAAGCATTACAAACAGCTGTTAATATAGCTACTAAGTCTATTAAAGATTATGGTATGTTACATTTAGTAAAAGATTATTAGATATTGAAATAATTATATTTTTTAGTATTAGTATGTTTATAATAAATGATATAATATTTGGTATTAAGAATTTTAAGTTGAGTGTAAGGAGGTTTAAAATGATAAACTATTTATTTAGTCAAATTGATAAAGAAAAAGGTTTTAGTGATATTCAAAAAGAATATATATTGAAAAATATTAAGAGTGATATGAATATTGTTTTTATATCATCTGTACCAGATAATCATGAAAGAACAGATAGTCAAGTTGTTAGATATACAAAACCATTTAATGATATAGGAATAATTTTTAAAAATACCAATTTTATCGATAGTAGAATATCTAAAGCTGAAGCTAAAAATATTATTAAAAAAAGTGATATTGTATTTTTAATGGGTGGAAGTCCTGAATTACAAATGAAGTTTATTAATGAATACGAATTAAGTGATTCAATTAAACTTGCTAGTATTGTAATTGGTGTTAGTGCTGGTTCAATGAATCAAGGTAGTAGAGTAATTTATAAAGATGATTTTGATAATTTTAAGATTAAAGATTATGAAGGTTTAAAATTAACTAATATAAATATATTTCCTCATTATGATCCTAATAATAGCGATTGTGTAAAAGAAGTAGAAGAAATTAGTAAAATTCATTCAATTGTATGCTTGCCTAATGAATCATTTATTTATATCGAGAATGGAAATGAAGAATTAATTGGTGAACATTACCTTTTTGATAAAGCGGAATAAAAAATAACTAAAAGAGTAGTTGTGTAAATTTGCATAATTACTTTTTTTTTGCTATTATATTCAAATAAAAAAGAGGGGTTATTATGATAGTTAGTAGTTTGTATTTAGAGATTACAAGATCATGTACTTTACAATGTGAACACTGTTTTAGGGGAGCATGCAGAAATGAAGTTATGTCTCCTGAAACTATTGTAAATATTTTTAAAGACATTAAGGAAATAGATTTTTTACTTATTAGTGGTGGGGAACCTTTAACTGCAATTAGACAAATTAGAACAATCATTGAAGTAATTAAAATGAATAAGATTAAAGTAGGTAAAATTAATCTTGTTACTAATGCAACTGTCTTAAATAAAAATGTAGCAAGTGCATTAAAGGATTTATCAACTGTAGGTGATTTGAATTTATATTTATCATATGATGCATTTCATCATATTGAATTAGAAAGACTTGGATTATTAAGAAAGAGAAACGAAAATGTTTTAACACTAAAAGAAAAATTTGATGCTAAAGATTATTTTTCATATGAATCATCTCCATCTTATAATCTATATCCAATAGGTAATGCTTCTACATTATCTGATGAAAGACTTGCTGAAATTAATGAAAAATATAATACTCAATATTTTGTAGATAGAGATCCAAAATTTGTTCATAATTATGATTGTATTAATAAAGTTAATGCTGATTATGATAAAGATTTTAATACTTTATATGGAGTAATTAATGTTGATGTTAATGGTAATGTATGTGCTAGTGGTCAATCTTTTGATATTGAAGATGAGGAAGCTGTTGAGTACAACTCAAACGTTAATGACTTAGGTTTATTAAATGCTTCAATTAATCATATTAATCATTATAGAAGAATTAATAATGAAAAGAATAAAGGAACATCACTTGAAAAAATTGAGTATAAACCATTAATTAGAATTAAAAAGAAAAATAAAAAGAATAAATTGAACTAGGTATTGAATATACCTAGTTTTTTTGTAAAAAAGTGAGTTATATAATTAATATTTATGATAGAATTATATTTGGAGAATAATATGAATGATAGTATAAATAACAATATAAATAATAATGAACCTACTGAAGTGGAACTAGGTTACAATAAATTTTTTTATTTATTTCCTTTATTAGGGTTAATACTGATTTCAAGCGGAATTATTGCTTCAGTTTGGAATTTAATTACAACTTTTAAAACTGATAGTTTCCTTGATAATATGGTTGTTTTATTGGTACTATGCCAATCTTAGGTATTATGTTTTATGTTTGTTTGAAATTATTTATAACAGGAGTAAAGTCTAAGATTGAATATAAAAAAATATAAAATCCGAAAAATTTAAAAGCCTAGACCTACTATTATTTCAATTACTTTTGCTTTATTTGTAATTGTTTTTTTATCTTTCATGATGTTTGGAGTTATAGGAATTATATTACAAGAAAATGGACATCCTATGAAACCAGAATTTGTTGAAATGGGTATTAAGATAATTTTTGGTTTAACTTTAGGATTAGGTTTACTTTGTGATTTAGCATACATTGTTGGTATGCTTATATTTTTTTAAAAAAAACATATATTAAAATAAATATGGAGGATTATTATGAAATTAAATGAATTAAAAGAAGTAAGTAGTAATGTTAATTTAGATGAGTATCTTGAACTTTATAATTATGTTAGAGATAACATGGAACATCCCGAATGGTTAGGCACTTTTACAAAGGATGAAATTATAGAAATATTAGGAATTGGTGGGAAAATATGGATGTATTATGATGGAGATATTCCTGTATGTTCTGTATTTTATATTCCAACTTCTAATAAGTCATTAAGAAAACATAATGTAGAATATGATGAAAAGGATACTGGTAGTTTAGGACCAATTATGGTTAGTAAAGAATATGTTGGTAATGGATTACAAAGTTCTATGTTAGAAGTACTTGATAAATATGTTGAAAGCATTGGTAAAACTCATATGTTTACTAAAGCTCATTCAGATAACATTTATTCTATTAGAAATATATTAAAGAATGGATATAAGGTAGTTGATAAATATGAAAATGAAAGAGGTAGGATGACTGCTTTTGCTAAATAATCCTATAAAATTTTAAGTTTACAGCTTTTTCTTATATGATAAAATTATTTTAGGAGGGTGTATGGAGAAGAAAGAAAGATGGCTTAAAAAATTTGAAGAATTAGAACTTGAAGAACAATTAGAGGTAGCAGATTTTATTCGAGAAGAATTAGACTTAAATGTCGAAATAGCTGAAGACGAAGGCGAAGAATATAATATATTATATTCAAGAAAAGTAGAAGATTTTTTTGAAAAAATTATATACTCTTTAAAAGCAGATAATATAGCTAAAAAGAATCTTGATACATTGAAAAAATTTGATAGTTTAAATGAGAAAAATAAGAAAAAAGTAATTCTTGAATTATCAAAAATAATTTCTAAATATTTATATTTAGAAGAAATAGATAATAAGAAAAAAATATGTAACAATGAAGGACATGATTTTACTAAATGGACTACTAATAAGTGGACTACTAGTGAATATTTTATGGAAGATCATTGCAAGCATGATGTTGAACATATTGCTTGGATAAGATCATGTAAAAGATGTGGTTATATTGAAAGTGTAGAAGAAGAACCTCAAGAATTAATTGATGCTAGAAATGAAAAAGAAAAACAAATTAAGATAAAAAAATTAAAACAAAAATTAAAAAAACTTGAAGGTAAATAATAAATTTAATAAATAGTAAGCATAATACTTGCTTGCTTTTTATTTGCTATTCTTTTTTATTGTGATAGGATATGTGTTAATTGAAGGGGAAGTTATGAATCAATTAGATTTATGTTAAAGTATAAAACAATGTGGAGTTTGCAAGATGATTAATGAAGTAGAAAAAGAATTTTCTTTTAAAACGAAAGGAAAATATTCAGTTAGTAATAAAATTTTTTTAGATTTAATATTCACCAATAAATGTAATTGTGATTGTAGATTCTGTATTGCTAAAACAAAATCTTATGCAGATGAAGATTTAGAAAGATGGAAAAGTTCGTTTAAGAAAACGATTGAAATATTTAAAGATGAAATAGATTCATTAATTATTTTAGGTGGAGAAGCAACTATAGATCTTCACTTTTTTATTAAATTAGATTACATTGATGAAGTAACTAAAGATAATCATATATTTACTATATTAACTACTAATGGATGTTTACTTAGAAGTGATTCATTTTTGAAGAGGGTAGCTGAATCATCAATTGATAGTGTTAATATATCTGTTATGAATCATGAAGAAGAACATAATAAATATTTAATGAGAGGTAAAACATTAAATAGAGATGAATTAAAAAAAGTATATGATGTTTTACATAATCAAGGAAAGACTGTAAGATTTAATACTAATGTTGCAAAAAATAATTTATGTACTTTAGATAGACTTGAAAAATATATCAATTATTTTAATGGTTGTTGTGATACTATTAAACTTACTCCTTTAATGAAAACAGATATGTTTAATACTGAAGATGAAGTTTTAGAATATACTCATGAACAAACTATGGATAAAAGTGATATAAAGAAATTATTTGATAGTTTAATTAGTAAGCATGGAACAAAAACTACTAATGGTAATGTATTTGGTCTTATTAATTATGCTGAAGCTTATGTTAATTCTCAACATGTTATTTTAAAGTATGAACAAGTAGAGGACATGTATGATTTAGATAAAGTTATTCCTACTTTGAAATTGTATCCTAATGGTAATTTATCAAATGAATGAAATATATTAGATGATTTTAATGACTAATAGACTAGTGTTAACTAGTCTTTTTAAGTGATATAATTAAATTGAGGTGTAATGTATGGGACGGATGAAATCTAAAAGTAAAATAGATGAAAAAAGAATGAGAATTTCTTTTGTTATTAATTTATTTATATCTGTTTTGACTGTTAATATCATTATCATGACTTTAACGGGATTTAGATTTTTACATGGTTATGTACCTCTTGAAGAGTTAGGTGATGTGTCTACTTTTTGTTACTTTACTACACAATCTAATGTATTTATGGGTATAGTTTCATTTGTGTTTGCCAATAGAGAATATCTAGTTTTAAAAGGTAAGAAGAAAAGTGTACCACGTTATTTTTATATTTTAAAAATGGTTGCAACTGTAGCTGTTAGTTTAACCTTTATTGTAGTTTTTGGTTATTTAGGATTTGTTATTGATGGTGGACATCTTGCATTACTTAAATATAATAATTTATTTTTTCATCTTGTAATACCAGTTATTAGTATATTTAATTTTTTAGTTTTTGAAAAAAATGATCTTATTAAATTTAAACATACTTTTTATTCTTTAATACCTGTTTTTCTTTATGAAATATATTATGTAGGTAATTTAGTTGTTAATTTTAAAGATGGTGTAGTTACTACTCAAAGTGATTGGTATTATTTTTTACAAGCTGATATATGGAGACCAATTATAGTTGCACCTGCGATGTTATTAACTACTTGGATTTTATCATTAGCTATATGGAAGATAAATAAAAAATAGATTAATGGAGATAATTATGGATTTAAAACAAAAATTATTTGAATTAAAAGATGATAAATATAAAGAATTTCAGGAAAAATTAGTTCCTAATATACCTAAGGAAAGTATTATTGGAGTAAGGACTCCTGATTTAAGAAATATAGCAAAAGAAATTTTTAAAAGTAAAGTTTATGAGTCTTTTTTTAATGATCTTCCTCATAAATATTATGAAGAAAATCTAGTTCATATTTTTATTATTTCTATGATAAAAGATTTTGATAAATGTGTTATTGAACTAGAAAAATTCTTACCATATATGGATTGTTGGCCTGTATCAGATCAAGCAACACTCAAAGTTTTTAAAAAGAATCATGAAAAGTTATTACCTTATGTTAAGAAATGGATAAAATCAAAACATGTTTATACATCAAGATTTGGTATAAGAATGTTAATGAATGAATACTTAGATAAGGATTTTAAGGATGAATATTTAGGGTTAGTTGCATCAATAAAAAGTGATGACTATTATTTGAAAATGATGATTGCTTGGTATTTTGCAACTGCACTTGCAAAAAGGTATGATGAATCAATTCCATTTTTTGAAAACAGAAAGTTAGATCCATGGATTCATAAAAAAGCTATTCAAAAAGCAACTGAAAGTTTTAGGGTATCTGATAGTCATAAAGAATATTTAAAAAAAATAAAATAGTATAATTAAGATTAGAGTAATCTAATCTTTTTTGTGTTATTATATTTATAGTAAAGGTGAGTAGGATGGCGTATATTGAGTTTAATGATGTAGAAAAAATCTATAAAATGGGTGAGTTTGATTTAAAAGCTTTAAACAAAGCTAGTTTTTCTGTGGAAAAAGGAGAATTAGTTATTATTTTAGGTCAATCTGGATCTGGTAAATCTACTTGTTTAAATATATTAGGTGGAATGGATGGAGTTACATCTGGTAGTGTTATCGTAGATGGTGTGGATATTACTAAACTAAAAGAAAAAGAACTTATTAATTATAGAAGAAATGATATTGGATTTGTTTTTCAATTTTATAATCTAGTTCAAAATTTAACAGCTTATGAAAATATTGAATTAGGTACTCAAATGTGTAAGAAACCAATGAATCCTAAACTTGCTTTAAGACATGTTGGATTAGAAGATAGAATGGATAATTTTCCATCTCAATTATCTGGTGGCCAACAACAAAGGGTATCTATTGCAAGAGCAATCGCAAGAAAACCAAAAATTCTTTTATGTGATGAACCAACTGGTGCATTAGATTATAAAACTGGTAAACAAGTTTTAGAGTTACTTGAAGATACATGTAGAAAAGATGGAATAACTACATTTATAATTACACATAATATTTCACTTGCACCAATGGCTGATAAGGTTATTAAGATTAAAAATGGTAAAGTAGAAGATATTGTTATTAATAAAAAACCAGTTAAAGTTAAAAATATAGAATGGTAATATAAGTTAGGGTCGTTAAATGAGAAAAAATAGAATTATTACAATGAGTTTAAGGGAAATAAAAAAATCTCAAAAGAGATTCTTTTCATTGTGTATTCTAAGTATCTTAGGTGTTTCATTCTTTGTTGGAATGAAAATGAGTGGACCTACAATGTTAAAATCATTAGATAAGTATTATGATGATAATAAAATATATGATTTAAAGGTAAGTTCATCTCTTGGACTTGATGATGAAGATATTAATGAAATAAGTAAACTAAGTAATTCATTTGAAGTAGTAGGATCTCATACTAAAGATGCATTATTCTTTGATGGTAGTTTTGAAACTGTTTTAAGAATACATGAAATAAATAATAATCTAAATAATATTATTATAACTGAAGGTAGATTACCTGAAAAATATAATGAAGTAGTTGTAGAAGATGGATTTGCTTATAAAACCAAATATAAAGTTGGAGATAAGATTAAACTTGATTTAGAAGAAGATGATACTTCTATAAAAACAAATGAACTTGAAATAGTAGGTATAGTTTTAAGTCCAGAGTATGTTAATAAAGCAGAAGTTACACAAAGTAGAGGTAATACTACTTTAGGTACTGGTCAAGTAGGTTATTTTTGTTATGCTTTAAGTGATTTATTTGATATGGACTATTATAGTGAAATATTCATATTAGAAAATGATGCTACTAAATTTAGAACACATACAAAAGAATATCAAGATTTTATTAAAAAAGATGAAGACAAGTTAGCATATATTAAAGAAAATAGACAAAATGAACGATATATAAAAATAATTGAAGATTCTACAAATAAAGTTAATGAACAAGAAGCACAAGCAAAGGAAGAATTTGAGAGAGTTCAAAATGAATTAAATGATGCTAAAGCAAAACTTGATGAAGGTAAAAAAGATTTAGATAATGCTTCATCTAAGTTAGATGAAGGTAAAAAAGAATTAGATAAGAATAAAAGAAAACTTGATAGTGCTAATAGAGATATACAAAATGGATATAAACAAATTGAAAAATCTAAAAAAGATTTAGCTAATGGATTAAATGATTTAAATAATGGTAAAAGTGAAATTGAAAAAACTTTAAGTAATTATAATATTAGCTATGATAAGATATCTACATTTGTTAAGAAGTATGATAGTTCATCTTTTTCTGTAAATGATATTATTAAAATATTTAATGATAATAATATTGATATTAGTTCATCAATATCTAGTGCTTCAGTTAATATTAAAGCACTAGCTGTTTCTTTAGGTATTAACTTAGATTCCTTATTTTCTAAATATGGTATAAATAAAGATCTTTTAAATAAAGATAATTTAAAACTAGATGAAGTAATTGATAGTGCTACTATTAATCAATTAAAGAGAATGATATTTGATGATAATTTTATACGTTTAGTTAAAGAGTCAATTCCTTCAACTGTACCATATTATAATGATATACAACATTATTTAGATGAATTTATTAAGAATAATGATAATATTTTAAAGTTATTTGATGCAGTAAGAAAAATAGATAATGGATATTCTGAGTATTATAAAAACTTAAATTTAGTTATTTCTAAAGAAGGAGAATTGAATAATGCTAAAATCAAATATGAAAGTGGATTAAGTGAATATAATAAAGGACTTGAATTATATAATTCTAGTTTAGAAACCTATAATAGTGGTTTAGAAGAATATAATTCTAATTTAGAATTATATAATAATAATTTAAAAGAGTTTGAAGAAAAAAAGATAGAAACTGAAGAAAAGATAGAACTTGCTAGAGAAAAAATTAAAAAGATAGAAAAAGCTACTTGGTTTATTCAAACAAGAGAAAATAATAATGAATATATTACATATATTAGTAGTTATGATAGTATTAATAATTTATCTAATTTGTTTCCAGTTATATTCTTTCTTGTTTCTATAATGATTAGTTTACTTTCAATGGCAAGAATGGCAATTGAAAATAGAAGTGAAATAGGTACTTTAAAAGCATTAGGTTTTAGTAATTTTGAAGTAAGATTAAAGTTTGTTATATATGCATCACTTGCTACTTTATTAGGTGGTATAATCGGAGCATTCTTAGGATATAAATTTATACCTAAGATAGTTATTGGTGTATTTAATATAATGCATAATGTTCCATATTTTATATATGATACAAATCATATGCCTATTATAATTGGTATATTCTTAAGTATGTTATGTATTGTTGGTTCTACTGTTATTACTATAAATAATTTAGTTAAAGAAAAAACTACTGAATTATTAAGACCAATTGCTCCACCAATAGGTAAAAAGATTTGGTTAGAAAATGTTTCATTTATTTGGAATAGATTAAGTTATTCTAATAAATTAACTATTAGAAATATATTTAGATTTAAAAGAAGAATATTCATGTCTATATTTGGAATAGCTTCTTGTACAATGATTCTTTTATCTGGATATGGTATTAAAGATTCAATTTCATTTGTAGTAGATAAACAATATAATGATATTAATCATAATGATGTTTTAATATCACTAGATGGAAAAGTTAGTAAAGAAGAGTTAGACGAATATATTAAAGATGAAGATTTAAACTTTAATGTTTATGCAAAGATAGATCAAGTTGATATTCAAAATAAGAGAGTATCTTTAGTAGTTCCTGATGATTATGAAGAGTTTAGAAAGACTTTAACTATTAAAGATGTTAAAACTAAAAAAGAAGTAGTTTTAACTGATAATACAGTCGTTATTACTTCAAAACTCGCTAAATATTTAAAGAAGAAAGTAGGAGATACAGTTACTATATATGAAAGTGATAATCTTCCTTATGACTTTAAAATAACTAACATAAGTGAAAACTATATTGGTGATTATATTTTCTTTAATAAGCATATGTATACTAAATATGTTGATGAATATAAGATAACTACTCAATATATAAGATTTAATGATTTATCCAAGGAAAATGAAATAATGACATCTATTAAGGATAAGAATAGTCATATATTAAGTTCTGTTTCTATTGCTGCTGTTAAAGAACAATGTGTTACTTTATTTGAATCCCTTGGAGTTATAGTGTATGTTTTAGTATTATTCTCTGGAATACTTTCATTTGTAGTATTTTATAGTTTAGCTTATATTAATATAAGTGAAAGACAAAGAGAAATAGCTACCCTTAAAGTATTAGGTTTCTATAATAATGAAGTAGATAACTATGTATTAAAAGAAGAGTTTATTATAACAGTCTTAGGTATACTTATAGGTCTATTCGTTGGAACATATTATGCTTATGCTATGATTGATTCAATTGAAATAAATACTATGCAATATATTAAAGATATTCAATTTAGTAGTTATCTTCAAACATTTGGATTTATAATTCTATTTGGTTTTATTGTTAGTATTGGAGTACACTTTAAATTAAAGAAAATAGATTTAATAGAATCTTTAAAGAGTGTTGAATAAAAGAATTAGAATATATTGATAATAAAATTTATATTATTATAGGTGCTTAAGTTGCAAAAGCATTTTTTCTTAATGAAGACTTTAATGATTTGATATTTAAGAATAATTATTTAAATGGTAAGTTAACTATTGTTTTACCACATCCATCTTCTTTAAATATAAAATGGTTTAAAGATCATCCTTTATTTATGGAGAAAAGAATAGTTGAAATAAGAAATATTATTTTTGATACATTAGAAAAGAGTTAGAAATTTTATCTAACTCTTTTTATATTATTTAATTCTTCAATTAATTTATCTATTGGTTCCATTGTAGGTATACTTGTACTTTGATATTTTAATGGTAGGATTTCTCTTCCTGATAGAAATGAATAATTTGAATTAATTATTTCTTTAATTATATTTTCTTGTATTTCGTTTACTTTACATAATTCATCTGGTATAAAGAATTGTCCACAACCTGCTGTATTTCCTTGATTAGCATACATATCTCTAATATGTTCTTCTTTAACACCATAATAAATTATATGATTATATTCATTTAATAATAAACAAAGAGATTCATATAATTCATAATTATATGGTATTTCGTTTTCTAAGAATTTATTTAAATAATCTCTTAATATAGTTGTATGTTCTTCATCAGAAAATACTTTTATTACATTTCCATCTGGTGTAATTAAATATCCTGCTGATAATGAACTTAATCCGTTCTTTTCTACATGGAAACTAAAGTTATTGTTATTAATTGTTTTTATATTATAGCTTAATGCTTCTTCATGTAATTCTTGTAAATTATCATATGTTGTTATTTCTTTCATTTTCTTCCTCTTCCTTAATGTTTATTATTATATAAAATTTATTTATCAAGTCAAGAAAATTTTATAAAGGTTTGTAAACAATGTTTAGAATTTAATTTGTATACAAAAACTATGATATAATCAAATTAGGAGATTATATGAAGATAGTAGAATATGAAGAAATATACTTAGAGGATGTTAAGGATTTATTAGTTGAATTAGAAGAATATATTATATCTATTGATCAAGATAATTTAGATAGACTGCATCCTGATTATAGAGATAAGATGGCTTTAAAAGATTTAGAAGAGGTTAAGAATAACAATGGTAAGTGTTACCTAGCTATTGATGATAATAAAGTATATGGACTTATTATGGGAATAGTAGGTACTTATGATGAATATGATTACTTAGATTATAAATGTCCTAAAAGAGGTATAGTTACTGAACTTGTTGTTAGTAAAAAATATCGGAGTGGTGGCGTAGGACAACAACTAATGAAAAGATTAGAAGAATACTTTAAGAGTATAGATTGTGAATATATATTAATTGATGTATTTGGTTATAATGATGATGCTTTAAAGTTCTATTTTAAACAAGGTTATCATGCTAGAATGTTAACAACTATAAAAAAGATTAGTGACTAATTTGACAACTATTAGTGAGTTTGCTAAAATTAGTTTGTATGCAAATCAATTTTGAAGGAGGAGAATTTATATGAGTATTTATGAATTAAAAGTAAAACAAAGAAATGGAGAAGAATTTGACTTAAGTACTTTAAAAGGTAAAGTATCATTAGTAGTTAATACTGCTACTGGATGTGGATTTACACCACAATATGAAGCAATAGAGAAACTATATGAAAAATACCATGATAAAGGATTTGAAGTTTTAGACTTCCCATGTGACCAATTTGGCCATCAAGCACCTGGTGATAACGATGAAATTCATGAGTTCTGTACTGCTAAGTATAAAACTCAATTTGATCAATTTGCAAAAATTGAAGTTAATGGAGAAAATGAAGATAAAGTATTTACAGTTTTAAAATCACAACAACCTGATGAAAAACCAGTTGGATTTAAAAATAAAGTAGCTATGAAAGGAATTATGAAGATAAGCAAGACTTGTACTAAAAAAGGAGATATTGCTTGGAACTTCACTAAATTCTTAGTTGATAAAGATGGTAATGCTGTAAAAAGATATGATCCTACATTTGATCCTATTAAAATTGAAGAAGATTTATTAAAATTGTTATAAGGAGTGTGATGAAATGGAAAATAAATATGAGTCACTAGCATTAAAGAATCAATTATGTTTTCCAATATATTTATGTTCAAAAGAAATAATACGTAAATATACACCAATTCTAGAAGAACTAGATTTGACTTATACACAATATATTGTAATGATGTATTTTTGGGAAACTGGTAAAAGTAACTTAAAAGATATAGGTAAGACACTTTTACTTGACCCAAGTACATTAACACCACTTGTAAAGAAACTTGAAAAGAAAGGTTATCTTACAAGAGTAAGATCTACAGTTGATGAAAGAAATCTAGAAATAGAGTTAACAACAAAAGGAAAAGAGTTAGAAGATAAAGCTTTAACTGTTCCTAAGAGAGTAGAAAAATGTATTGATATAACAGAAGAAGAAGCAAAAATTTTATATAAACTTATGTATAAGATTATAGTAAATACACAAAAGGAGGAAAAATAAAATGTCAGTAATTGAAGTAACAAAAGATAATTTTGAAACAGAAGTTTTAAAAAGTGATAAGAAAGTATTAGCTGATTTCAATGCTGATTGGTGTGGACCATGTAAAATGTTAAGACCAATCATTGATGAATTAGCTGAAGAAAAAGATAATGTAAAAATAGTATCTATTAATATCGATAACGAAGATGAATTAGCGGAAAAATATAATGTTTCATCAATACCTTGTCTAGTATTATTTGAAAATGGAGAAGAATCTAGAAGAAGTATTGGACTAATTCCTAAAGAAGAAATTGAAAATATTATAGGTGAATAATGTACGATATTATTATAGTTGGAGCGGGTCCTGCAGGATTAACTGCAGCAATTTATGCTCGTAGAGCTCAAAAAAGTGTTTTAGTTCTTGAAGCTAAAAGTTATGGTGGTCAAATCATCAATACTTTAGATATTGAAAACTATCCAGTTGAAGAACATATTTCTGGATTTGATTTTGCTACTAAGTTATATAAACAAACTAAAGCTTTAGGTGCTGAGATTGTTTTTGAAAAAGTTGTTGATATTAATGATTTAGGAAATACTAAAGAAGTAGTTACAACTAAGAATAAATATAGTTGTAAAGCTGTAATTATTGCAACTGGTTCTGAAGATAGAAAATTAGGTTTATCTAATGAAGATGAATTAGTTGGTAAAGGTATTTCTTATTGTGCAACATGTGATGGTGCCTTTTATAAAGGTAAAACAGTTGCAGTAGTGGGTGGTGGAAATACTGCTTTAGAAGATGCTTTATATTTATCTGATATTGCATCTAAAGTTTATTTAATTCATAGAAGAGATGAATTTAGAGCAGAAGAAACTACTGTTGAACAATTAAAGAAAAAAGAAAATGTAGAATTTATATATAATAGTACTGTAACTAAACTTAATGCGAGTGAAAGACTTGAAAGTATTGAGGTTACTAATAAAGATGGTTCAGTTAGAACAATTGAAGTAAATGGATTATTTGTTGCAGTTGGAAGAATTCCAGAAAATCAAAACTTTGCTAAATTAATTGAACTTGATAATGCAGGTTATGTTAAAGCAGGTGAAGATTGTAAAACAACTTGTAAGGGAATTTTTACAGCTGGAGATAATCGTATTAAAGAAGTTAGACAATTAGTAACAGCAACTGGTGATGGTGCTGTTGCAGCAACTAATGCTGTTAAATATATAAATAATTTATAAAAAGGGAGGATTATTATGTTTAATTTAAAAAATAGAGTAGCAGTTATTACAGGAGCATCCAGTGGTTTAGGAAAACAAATGTCTTATGCCTTTGCTGAAAGTGGAGCTGATCTTGTATTACTTGCTAGAAGAGTAGAAAGATTAGAAGAAATAAAACAAGAATTAGAAGCTAAAGGTGTTAGAGTACTTCCAATTAAATGTGATGTTACTAGTAGTGAAGATATTAATAATGCTGCTAGACTTGCTGAAGAAACATTTGGTAAAGTTGATATATTAGTTAACTGCGCTGGTTCTTCAAAAGATAAAGGTGTACTTGAGATGCAAGATGATGAATGGGATTTCACTATTGCAACCGATCTTACATCTGTATTTAAAGTAACTCGTGCTTTTGGTAATATAATGAAAAAGAATAATTATGGTAGAGTAATTAATATTGCTTCTATGTATGGACTTGTTGGTAATGATGAAATACCTACAATTGCATATCATTCATCTAAAGGTGGAGTAGTTAACTTTACAAGAGCAGCAGCAGCTGAACTTGCTAAATATAATATTACAGTTAATTGTATTTGTCCTGGATACTTCTATACTGAATTAACTACTCAAGTACTTGATACTGATAGATTCCAAGAATTTGCTAAAACTCATGTACCAATGAAAAGGTATGGTAGTGAAGGAGAATTAAACGCAGGAGCTATATTCCTTGCTAGTGATGAAGCAAGTTATGTAACTGGTATTACGTTACCAATTGATGGTGGATATACTTGCGTATAGAAAAATAAAGAAAAAAGTCTCAAGAGAAAATAATCTTGAGATTTTTTTAGTTAACTAAATTTAGTTGACACAAATAATTAATAATGATATATTGAAGGTGAATTTGAAGTGAAAGGAGTGAAAAGAATGAAGAAGTTTGAATTCAAAGTTTTAGATTTAAGTGTGGTAGATAAAAATATTTTAACTAGAGTTAATAGAACTTCTTGGTTCTTTTAGCTCACAACTTAAATAACTTTTAGGCTACCATAATTTTATGGTAGTTTTTATTTTTAAAAATGGAGGTATATATGAAGAAATTAAAAGAATTTATACCTCTAATAAACTTTGTTAAAGAGAAAAAGTTTAAAATTATATTTGCTAGTATATGTATATTTTTAATTGAACTAGCTGGACTTTCAACTGGATATTTAAACGGTATGGCTGTTGAAGAAATTACAAAGAATAATTTAAAACTTGCTTTAATTTATTTGGCAGTTTACTTAGTAATTTCTTTAATATTTGATGTATTCATGCGTCAATGTGCGAATGCATCCTTACAAAAAGTAGAAAGTGAAATAACAAGAAAGTTAGGTTATAACACATATGTTAAAGCTTTAGATTTACCAGCTTATGCATATGAACAAACTAGTAGTGGAGAAGTAATTAACAGAATTAATAGTGATGCAAATAGTTTAAGTTTTGCATTCCTGCATATACTTGAACTTATTTCTTCTATTATTGGTTCTATTATTATACTTGTATATATTGTATTTAATTCTTATATTATTGCAATTGAAATTATTTTATTCTTAATTGCTTTATATTTTGTAATTAAACATTATAATCCATTACTAATAAAGGTACATAAAGAAAGGAAAAAGCATCAAGATAAACATACAACTTTAATAAATGAATCTATTAGGGGTATAAGAGAAGTAAAAACATTAGGAATTAAGAAAGAATTAAAAGGGGAATCTTTAAATATTAATGAGAGAATATTAGATAAATCATTTGAAGAAATTAAACTATATAAAGAATCTAGAATAATTATTTCTACTTTAAGATCATTCTTAGAAGTAGTAGTATTTATTACTTGTGTAATTCTATTATATTTTAATATGATTAGTTTAGCATTCTTTATAGCGATGACATATTATGTATATCGTTATATGAGATTAATAGATAATATTAATACTTTTATGGAAACATTCCAAAAGACTTATGTTTCTTTAACTAGAGTTAATGAAATATTATTAAATAAAATATATAGTGATGAAAATTTTGGAAGAAAAGAAATAAAGAAAGTAAATGGTATTATTAGATTTAATGATGTTACATTTAATTATCCAAATGAAGATACAATCTTAAATGATTTTAATTTGGAAATAAAACCAAATAAAAAGATTGCTATAGTTGGTAGAAGTGGACAAGGAAAATCTACTATATTTAATCTATTAACAAGAGTATTTGATCCAGTTAAAGGTACAATTACTTTAGATGATGTAGATATTAAAAAATTAAGTGAAGATAATTTAAGAAAACATATTTCAATTATTAGACAAGAACCATTTATTTTTAATAGAACAATTCTAGATAATTTTAAAATGATTGATAAAAATATTACTTTAGATGAAGTAAGAAAGTATTGTAAGAAAGCTTATATTGATGATTATATTATGAGTCTTCCAAATGGATATGATACTTTACTTGGAGAAGGTGGAGTAAATTTATCTGGTGGTCAAAAACAAAGATTATCTATTGCAAGAAGTTTATCTAAGAAATCTAAAGTATTATTGTTTGATGAAGCTACAAGTGCTTTAGATAATAACTCTCAAGAATATATTAAGATGACTATTGATGAATTAGTAAAAACACATACTATTATTATAGTAGCACATAGATTATCTACTATTATTGATGCAGATATTATATATGTTATTGATAAGGGTAAAATAAGTGCAAAAGGAAAACACAAAGGATTACTTAAAAATTCTGAAACTTATAGAAAACTTTATGAAAACGAAAACACTTTAAATTCATAAGAGGCTAAATTTAGCCTCTTTTTAAGTTCTACCAAAAGTAGAGTGAAGTTTGTAACAGGTAGACTTATTTACACTTATAATTAAGATGTAAGGAGGAGTTATGAAAAATATTGAGTATGAAGAAAATCTTAAAAAGATTCAAATAGGAAGGAGTACTATTCAAGAAAAAATAAAAAAGTTAGAAAGTGATTCTAAAGTTAAAAAGTATTTAGAATTAAAAAATGATTTTGCTGAAATTGAAAGAGAATACAAAAAAGAATATATCAATTATATAGAATGCAAATGTAATAGTTGTAAGCACTTATTTGCTGTTTCAAAAACTGATGAAGATCGTTTTGAAGGAAGAATGTATTATGAATATGGATGCTTAAAGTGTGGTTTAGATACAGGTGCTTATGATAGAAATTATTCATTAGATGATGAAGCTTATGTTTATTATTTAAGAAATCATTCAGTAGTTCCGTATAATAATTCTGGTCTTTATTTTGGTTCTTATGATCAATTCTTAAATGCTAAAAAGATATACGAAGAATTAAAGAGTAAGTATGATGATTTAGATGATAAATATATTGTTCAATTAATGAAAGAAAACTTAGAAAAATCTAAGGTAAAAATATTAGTAAAAAAAGATTAGTTATAGTGTATAATAGTCGTGTGTGGAGGATATATGGATAGTATTAAATTTGGAAATTATTTAACTGAGTTAAGAAGAAATAATGATTTTACTCAAAGATATGTTGCTTATGAATTAGATGTAAGTGATAAAGCAATTAGTAAATGGGAAAATGGAAAGTCAAAACCTAATTTAGATGAACTTAAGAAATTAGCAAATCTCTATGATGTTTCTCTAACTGATTTAATTGAGAAGTTAGATAGTAATGAAAAACAAGTGAATATTTCAAAAATAGTGTTAACTGGTGGACCTTGTGCAGGTAAAACAACTGCGTTAACTTGGATTAATAATTATTTTAGAGATAGAGGTTATAAAGTATTATTTGTTCCTGAAACTGCTACTGAATTGATTCCTAATGGATTAACTCCTTGGGAAGCTAAATCAAATTATGATTATCAAGTTGCACAAGCAACTCTTCAAAAGACTAAAGAAATGATATTTGAAAGAGTAGCTAAAGGAATGAATGCTGAAAAGATCTTAATTGTTTGTGATAGAGGTATGCTTGATAATAAAGCATATATGAAGAATAATGAATTTAAAAGATTAATGAAAGAGTTTAATACAACTGAAGTAGAAGAAAGAGATTCTTATGATGCTGTATTTCATTTAGTTAGTGCTGCAAAAGGAAAAGAAAAGTTTTATACTCTTGAAAATAATAATGCAAGAACAGAAACTATTGAAGAAGCAAGAATATTAGATGATAAGATTATTTCTGCTTGGACAGGACATCCTCATTTTAGAATAATTGATAACAGTACTGAGTTTGAAGAAAAACTTGAAAGATTATTAAAAGAAATTGCAAGCTTCCTTGGAGAACCTGAACCTATGGAAATCGAAAGAAAGTATTTAATATATTATCCAGATATAAAAGCATTAGAGTCTATGCCTAATTGTACTAAAGTAGAAATAGCTCAAACTTATTTAAAAAGTAATGATGATGTTGAAAGAAGAGTTAGAGCAAGAGGAATAGATGGAAACTATATGTATTATTTAACTGAGAAAAAGAATATTAATAATTTAAAAAGAATTGAAGTAGAAAAAAGACTTACTCAAAATGAATATCTTAAACTATTAATGGAACAAGATAATTCTCTTCATACTATTCATAAAACAAGATATTGTTTATCAAGTGATAATGAATACTTTGAAATTGATATCTATCCTGAATGGGATAATCAAGCCATTATGGAAATTGAATTAAGTGATGAAAATCAAGAAATAAAAATTCCAGATTTTATAAATATTTATAAAGAAGTTACTGATAATAAAATTTATAAAAATTATGAAATGGCTAAAAATATGCCTAAACAATTAATTAGAAACAAGAATAAATAGACTTTAGAGAATTCTAAAGTCTATTTTATTTTGTAAAATAAAAAAAATTATTGAAATAAAAAATATAAGTTGATATATTTATTTTAGGATAGTGAATATAGTTGTATAGGAAGGTGATAAAAAGTGTATTTTAAAAATTTAAAAAGAATTATATTTATATTCGTATTGTTTTTGTTTGCACCAATATTAGCAAGCGCAGCAGCACCAGGAGCAAGAAGTTATACTAAAAACGGTAATCTACTTCTTGGTGGAAATTTTATTGAAATTGGTATAAATAAAGACGGTGCATTTGCTTCTTCATCTGATTTTAAAGATGCTAGTGGAGATGAATTTACATCATTTCATAGAACACAAGGAAGATTAGGTTTTAGAATCAATAGATATGGTTGGGGACTAGGTGAAGAACCAACTACTGGAGAATTCTTATTAGTTAATGATATGGATTCATTTAGTATTTCTTATAAGAAAAATGGAACATATTATATTCATGGTGGTCGTGGAGATGGTGATTTTTTTGATTGGGGTAATGATGCGATAACAGCAATATCTGTTACTGATCAATCAGATAAAACTAATGGTAAATTGAAAGCAAAAATAAGTGGTGTAACAAAAGAAAATGTAGAATTAGAAATGATTGTTTCATTTGGCGAAAATGATAAATATTTCTTAACTGAAGTTAAGGTAAAAAATCTAGACACAGATAATGAAATCAGTGATGTTCAATTCACTAAAATTACAAATGTAACACCAGATGCAAATATTAATGCATCATCATCTAATAAAAATAAAACATATAATAAAGAGATTAGTAATCCAAATCTTAATAAAGCTGGAGGAAATAATAACTTTGCTATGATTGTATCAAGAGGGCCAGTTACATTAGATGGATTCTTTTATCTATCATTTGATAATAGATCAAAAGTTAAGCTTCTAGAAGATTATTTTGACTGGGAAGAAGATTTTGCAGATCCTGTTTATGTTAATACGCATTGGTCAAGCACTACAGCTGGTCTTCCAACTGCTGCTACTAATGATAGTGTATCTATTTTCTATGAAGGAAATGAAGAAAATGGTTATGAACTATGTGAACATCCAATAGCATTGTCAACAAAACTTGGAACAATAGCAGCATTTGGTACTGCTACCACTGAATTCTATACTTCGCTTGATAATGACGTTAATGGTAGTTTAAGTGATGTACTAGAAGCTAGAATGAGTTCGGTAAAAGTAAGAACTGATTCAAAAATTGAAATTGAGCCAGTTTCAGGATATGAATATTCAATTGATAATTGGATAACTAAAAATACTACTGGTGTATTCACTGGTTTAAATGCATCAACTGAATATACTATTAAATCAAGAGTAGCCGCAGATGGTTCTAATGAAGAAGAATTAGTTGTTAGTACAAAAGGTGCTAAAGTAGCTGCTAAAGAGGTTAAAGCAGTAGTTATAACTGAAGATTCAATAACAGTTAAAGCAGAACATGGTTATCTTTATTCAATTGATAATGGTGCACATTGGCAATCAGATGAAACATTTACTGGATTATATTCAGATAAAGAATATACAATAATTGGTAAACTAGAAGAAACTTATTCAGACATGGGTAGTGAAGTATCAGAACCAATTGTAATTAAAACATCTAAACATGTAGCATCTGCTTTAGATGATGCAACAAATGTAATTGTAGATACTAAAATAGTAGATGCTGTTCCAGCAATATATTTTAATAAAGGTGAATTATATGAAGCTGTCAAAGATATAGAAGAAGTTAAAGCAGCAGTAGATGCTGGTAAAGATGTAAAAATAGTTTTTGACGTAGTTAAAATAGAAAATAGCGAAGAAGCTGAAAAACATTTTGATGGTAAAAAGTTTGAACATGCATTTGATGTTCAAATCAAGTTATATATAGATTCAGAATATATTGGTGAAATAACAGACTTAACTAAAAAGATTTCAATATCTGTTGAAATTAATAAAGATTTTGTTAAATCAGGAAGAAAATTCTATATTGTAAGAAAACATGATACAGTTTCACCAACTACATGGGAAATAATCGCAGATGAAGATGATATTGATGATTTAATTACAATCTATAATGATAAATTTTCTGAATTCTATGTAGTATATGAAGATGAAATAAAGAATCCAAAAACAGGTGATAAGATATATGCGTATATCTTAATACTAGTATTAAGTATTTCAGGATTATATCCTTATAAGAGATTAGAAAGTTAGGATAATTCCTAACTTTTTTTATGCTATAATTAAACTAGGTGGTGTATATGGAAACGAAAGAAGTATTTGAAAAATCAAGTGAATATGGTAATAAAATAAAACAATTAAGAAAAGAAATGGAAAATTATGCTAAAAAGTGTACTGAACTTTGGAATGAATGTAATCATGAGATTGTCTTTAAATATAATAATGATCATCCAAGAATGATGATTATAGATGGTGATTATTTTTGTCCTGCTTGTGGACAAACAATTGAGTGCATTCATAGTGTTGATATAATGAATTCTCCATTTAAGTCATCAAGAATAATTCCACTTCCTGATTTATCTCTTTATACAAGTAAAGAATTATATAGTGATATTAGAAATGAAGTATATTTTAATTATGATTTTTATTATAATCCTGAAACTGATGTTGATGATATGCAAATTAAAATGGAAAATGTTTTGATGAAATATGATTCTCCATATGATGTAAAAAGATTATATAAGAAATTCAATAAGGATAAATAATAAAATGAGAAACTTTATAATAAGTGATTTACATGGAAATGGTTATATTTATGATTCAGTATTAAACTATTTACAAAATGAATTAGAATATGGAAATGATGATATAACTCTTTATATTAATGGTGATTTAATAGATAGAGGATTAGATTCTGGAAGTATGTTAGTAGATCTTTACGAGAGAGTTACTAATAATATTGGAATTAAAATATGTTTACTTGGAGGTAATCATGAACATTTAATGTATCATGCTTATTTAAAAAGTAGAGATAAGAATCTTTTTGATGTAAATAATAGTAGTATGTCTAATGATTGGATTAATTATAATGCTGGATTTACTACTTCTAGATATTTGTTAAAGTATTTATCTATTGATGATATTGATAAACTAATGGATTATATTAGCAATTTAGATGTATATCATATATTTGATGAAAAGATTAATGATAAAAATATATTACTTACTCATGCATGTTTTGTTATGGATATGTTAAAAAGAAAACCAATTAAAATAAATGAAGACTTACCTCGAATAGTAGTAGCTCTTTATACTAGAAAAGAAGGATTTAATACTAGAACTAAGCTTGGTAATGATAATTTCTTTACTATCGTAGGACATACTCCGATATATGATGAATGTGGTTATTCTTATGATAGAGATGATAATATATTAAATATTGATGGAGCATCAGCATTATTTGGATTTTATAATACGAATTATTTATATAAAAGAAAGTATACTGATGAAGATATTATTAATGTTAATATTCCTTTTAGTGAATATGATGAAGATGTTTTAAAAGACTTAAATGATTCAAGTCATAGTCCGTTAGTAGAAATACTAGATAATAAACTTAGAATACTTACTTTTAATTATAAAAATGAGATTATACAAGGTAATTATTTTGAAGATGGTATATCTATTCCAATAGATAATAATGAATTAAATAGTTATAGAAAATACTTAAATGAATCTAAAAATACAAAAAAAAGAGTAAGACTTTATGATAAAGTGATATAATTATAATGGTGATGATATGGAAACTAGGAAAACAAAAAAAGAAATTGTTAAAATGCTACTTAAGAATAATGAACTAGATGAACAAAGTGAAGAAGAACTTATTGATTTATTAATTAATCAACCAATTGGTATTGATATTGATAAACAAGAAGAAGCAAAAATGACTAAGGGAGATAAAATAGCCGATAAAGTATCTGAAATAGCAGGTTCTTGGGGATTTATTTTAGGATTTACTCTTTTCTTAATTGGATGGATGGTACTTAATACATTCATTTTAAAAGATAATAAGAGTATTGATCCACATCCATTTATTTTATTAAATCTTTTACTTTCTTGTTTAGCAGCACTTCAAGCACCAGTTATTATGATGAGCCAAAATAGACAAGCAGCAAAAGACTCATTAAGAAATCAAAATGATTATAGAACAGATTTAAAGAGTGAACTTATACTTGAAGACTTACATAATAAGATGGAAGAAATATTAAAAAATCAAAGAAAGATTCTTAAAATTATTGATGAAGAAAATGAAGAAGAAACTAAAAAATAGTTTCTTTTTTAATTAGTGTGATAAAATAACTTAAGATTAATCAGGTGATGTTATGTATAATAATTTAGATTTAAATGAATTCTTTAAAGATGAATATTCTAAAGTAAACTATTCAGAAGGAATAGGTGGAGTGGGAATAGTTACCGAAAACCAAATAGTTAATGTATATAATGATTATAAATTATGTAAGCAAGATAATAAGTACTATTTAGGGTTAGGAGATCATCTTGATAAATTTGAAGAATTACTTAGAGATATGTATGGTAATAATATTTCATATTATGATTCTTATTTAAGCAAACTTATACAACTTAAGTATTGGAACTGTCCATATTTTAAAATAATAGGAATGTTCTTTCCAACTGAAATAACTGAGAAGGAGTTTTCTAATCTTTTATTACTTAAAGACTATTATAAAGAGATATTTGATAAATATAGAGTTACAATTGGTGCTTATACATTTGGTTGTAATGTAAGAGAAAATGGACCTGAAGTTGAGTGTTATTCAAAATTAGAACCAATATATGAACATATATCTAAAAGAGTTAATAAAAGTTTAACTAGAAAAATAAAAGATAAAAAAATTGTTATTTAATACTTTAAAAAAGAAAGTTTTAGTGTTATATTTAATACACATCTTATAAAGAGTGATGGAGGGACTAGCCCTATGAAGTCACACCAACCTATTTAGTTAGGTGGTAATGCTAGATCGATAAGATAACTTAAATACTCAAGGTTATCTTGAGTATTTTTTTACCTTTATAAGATGTAATATTAACTTTTTTATAAAGGAGGAAAATAAAATGATAGAAAAAGTTAATCCAGGTCATCCTGACAAAGTTGCTGATAGAATTGCGGGTGCAATTGTAGACTTAGCCTATGAAAAAAGTGAAAATCCTAAAGTAGCAGTTGAAGTACTTTTAGGTCATGGTAATTGTCATATTATCATTGAAACTAGTGAAGAGTTTAGTGGTAAGGAAGTTGATTTAATTGTTAAGAGAATCGGAGGAAATCTAAAACTTGATTTACAAGTGGTCAAACAAGATGAGCATTTAAGTGATAATCAAGTTGGATTAATTAGATGCGGTGATAATGGAATATTTAAAGGTGTACCATTAAGAAGAGTAGATGTTAAATTATCTAAGATAGCAAGAGAAATATATTCTAAATATCCAACTGATGGCAAATATGTTTTAGATAATAAGAAATTAATTATTTGTCAAAGTAATGCATCTAGCGAAGAATTAAGAAAAACTTATAAGAGTGCAATTATAAATCCACTTGGTGAATGGACTGGAGGTTCATCTGTTGATAGTGGTGCAACAAATAGAAAGTTAGGAAGTGATATGGCCTTATCTGTTACTGGAGGAGGATTACATGGAAAAGATCTTTCTAAAGCTGATGTATCAGTTAATATTTATGCGTTCTTAAAAGCACAAAAAGAAAGAAAAGTTATTGAATTAAGTTGTGCGATTGGAGATGAAACTATTGATGGTAAAGCATATTCAGAGATAGTTGAAATTGCAAGAAAGTATATTAAAAAAATAGGTGGTTTTGAAAAATTAGCTGAATGGGGATTATATTAAAACTTTTACTTAATTATTTATGCTATAATTTGAATAGTGAAGGTGATAATATGTCGATTGATGAGGAAATAATAAGATTACAAAAGATTAAAAGACTTTATAGTCTAATTAATGACATTACTGATGATATTATAAGGAAATATGAAGTAGATATACCGCTTAAAGATATTGATTATTTAGTATCATTATTTGGTGGTACTATAGTTAATGGTAATTTATTTGATAAACCCGAAAAAACAGGTAGAGATACTTTTAACATTTATGTTTCTCAATGGGATAAACCGCGTGTAAGAAAAATTTATGCTTTAGCTAGATTAGGTGATGTTATATTACATACTAATTATTTGTCCGACCATTATGCGTATTTAGATAATGATAAAATGATTTATAAACCTAATACTGGGATAGTATCTCAAGTAGATATGTCTAATGAATTTGCTTTTGGGTTATTAATGCCTAAAGATAATTTTAAAAATACAGTAAATAATTTTAGCGAAAATGGTATGGTATCTTTAAATAAAATAGCAGATTATTTTGATGTTCCTGTATCAGCTGCTGTTACTAGGGGAAAGCATTTAGGCTATAAATGGGATTAGTTAATACTAGTCCTTTTTGACTTTTTAGATTTATTGCTAAAGTAGCAAACAATTTATTAATTAAAGAGGATATTAGTAGTTACTAAAAGTATTTAAATTACTACTGGAAATAGAGTAAGAAAGCAAATATCTAATTTTAGACGTTTTTTTTATTTTTTTAAAATTTGAAAAATGTAGAGACTAAGTTTATCTTAGTCCTTTTTGTGTTATAATCTAGTAAAGAGGATAGTTATGAAGAAATTTTTAAGAGTTTTGTGGAATATAATTAAGATTCTGGTATTTATTATTGTTTTTCCTATAATGATATTTTATGCAATAGTTAGAGGATTCACTGAAGATGATTTAAAGAAGAAAGGTTTTTATAGAACATCACCAGAAAAACTATTTGGTTTAACTAAGTATGAAAAAGAAGAAGTTAGAAAAGGAAGATATAAGCCATCACAATTCAGTGAAAGAGATGAAGGCGACTATTTAGATAGTGATGACTATTATTATGATGAATAGAGGTAATTAGCGTGAGTAATATATTAGAAGTAAAACATTTAAAAAAGTATTATGGTGAGTCTATGGGTGTTGAAGATGTTACTCTAACACTTAAGAGTGGTGAAATATATGGTTTTATTGGACCTAATGGTGCTGGTAAATCTACTACTATAAGAACTATAATGGGACTTATAAATAAGACTGAAGGTAAAATATTTTTTAATGGATTAGAACTTAATAGTAATGCTCCTAAAGTTAAAGAACTTATTGGATATCTTCCTAGTGAAGTAAATCTTTATGGGGATATGAAAGTTAAAGAAATGCTTGATTATCATGAAACATTCTATAAAAAAGATATACATAAAAAAAGAAGTAAATTAGTTAAGTTATTAAAGATAGATGAAAATAAATTAATAGAAGATTTATCTTTTGGAAATCTAAAAAAGGTAGGTATTGTTCTTGCTTTAATGCATAGTCCTAAATTATTAATTCTAGATGAACCTACAAGTGGATTAGATCCGATTATGCAAAAAGTATTCCATGATATTTTAAAAGCTGAAAAAGAACTTGGAACTACAATTCTTTATTCATCACATATATTAAGTGAAGTATCTAATCTATGTGATAGAATTGGATTTATTAAAGATGGTGTAATAATTAAAGAAGATGAACTTGCTAATATTAAGAATAATAATTATACATATTTAAAAATATCATCTGAATATATTAATGATATTAAGAAAGAATTAGGATTAAAAGTTAAAGAAGAAAATGATAAAGAAGTAGTATTCTTTAATGATTTAGATACTAATACGTTATTAAAAAAATTATCTAAATATGATATAGATAAATTATTAATCGAAGAATTATCTTTAGAAGATTTATTCGATAAGTATTATAGATAGGTGATATTATGATAAAAAGAGAATTAAAAGTTAATTTTAAAAGTTTCTTAATATGGATGTTAGTACTTATAATTATGTTTGGATTTGTTTATATTATTTATCCATTTATTATTTCAGATGAAACTATGAAAAGTATTGATGAATTTGTAAAAGTACTTCCTCCTGAAGTTACTAAAGCGTTTAATATGGATATGTCATCAATTGCTACTGCATATGGATGGTTAAAATCTGAAGGATTTATGTTTTTACTTTTAATAACTGGATTCTATTCAGCTTATTTAGGTTCTACAATTCTTTTAAAAGAAGAGAAAGATAAAACAATAGAATACTTATATTCACTTCCTATTAAAAGATCTAAGATAGTTTTAAATAAAATAATAGTAGCTTTATTGTATATTATTGCTATGGTACTAATAATTGGAATTTTTAATTATATAGCACTTCTTTTACTTGGTAAATTTGATCAAAAGCAATACTTATTATTAAGTATGACACCATTATTTTCTGCAATACCATTATTTAGTATTAATTTATTTATTTCTACATTACTTAAAAGAAATAAGAAGACTATTGGTTTTTCTATTGGATTAGTATTTATATTTTATATACTTAATGTATTAAGTGAAATATCAGAAAGGTCAGAAGGCTTAAAGTATTTAAGTATGTATACACTTTCTGATATAAGAAATGTAATTACTAATGTGAAGATTAATCCAGTACTTATACTAGTTAGCTTTGTTATTTCAATAGTATTTATAATAGCATCATTTATTAAATATCAAAGAAAAGAGTTAGTTTAACTCTTTTTTGTGTGTAAATGTCGATTTTTTGTATTCTTTTTGCATAAATAAAAACTGTAATCAATTATAGGGGAAAGGATGGTTGTAGATAAAAAAAAATCATTAGAGACCCTGTTTAGTAGACATCAATATTTCCTAGTTTTTTTCTTGAATAAAATTTCTTTTGTGATATAGTATTAAAAGTTTATTGGAGAATTATTATGTATAGTTATGATCTAGAAAAAGCTAAAAAATTAGTTGATGGAATGGTGGCAAATTCAAGTTTTGAGAGAATTTATCCTTTTACTACAGAAAATATAAGTGGTTATATAGATTTTTTTGATTTAAAAGAATCATCTCTTTTAACTGTTGGTTCTTCTTGTGATCAAGCTATTAATGCATTTCTTAGTGGATGTAGAGATGTTTCTATATTAGATACAAATGATTTTTTTAAATACTATTATTTTTTAAAACTTGCTTGTATTAATTGCTTTACTCGTGAAGAATTCTTTAATTATTTAAAATATTGTGACCATCCCAAAGTATTTAAAACTAATTATAATTCTTTTAATGTTGATATGTTTAATAGAATAAAAGGTGAATTAAGAATATTAGATTTTAAATCATATATGTTTTGGGATAAACTATATTCTAATTATGAATCCCATGAAATAAGAATAAATTTATTTCAAAGTGATGAACCAAGAACTGATGAACTTGAATACTATAATTTATATTTAAGTAATGATGAGAATTATATGAGAGTAAGAGAAATTTTAGAAAATAATATTCCTACATTTATTAATGATAATGTTTTATCTCCACATACTACTAAAACATTTGATAACATTTGGCTTTCAAATATTACATCATGGTTAAATTCATATGAAGATATTAAGTTATCAATTAAGAATATGTATAACTTATTAAATGATAATGGATTGTTACAAGCTGCTTATCTTTATAGATTTAATTTGAATCAAGAATATCATTCAGATTGGCAACTTGTTTATAATACTAAAAAGATTCTAGAAGAGTTAAAAGAATATAATCCTGAAATTAAATATTTTTTAGGTGAAAGAGGTATTGTAAATAAGATAGCTGGATTTAACTATAATTATAGTGATTCTAATGATGCCATTATATTATGTAAAAAGAGGTAATGAATATGGATATACACGAAATTATAAATAATAATAA